>JAGZJZ010000034.1 GCA_018365455.1 Clostridiales bacterium | reverse complement strand
TCGACTGGCTCCCATCGGATACTAAGCGGGCACTAACCGAGAAATGCATCAGGATTTCTCGGTGAATGCCCGCGTGCCGCCAAAAAGTGCTTCGGAAAGGTTAGAAAATACCAGTTCTGCGGCCAGCTGACGGAGTCCATACCAGTTTCCCACGCTCATCTTTCCGTACACAACCTACATCTACAAAGCGTATTTAATCAGCGAAACCCAAATATAAAGCGTTCGCTGTAATGGGTATTTCATTGTTTTCTCTATTTTAAAATATAAATCTCAAGGTTTTCTCAAATTTTGCTAAAAAACCACTCTTCCTATCCACTGTATTCAAATCCACAGCTCCCCTATCCGCTACTCCCTCTTAAACTCATGTTTAAGTATACGCTAAGATACGGCCAATCTCAATGCCACATATTTCCACTGTAAAATTGCGTATAGCTGCGAACATGCAAAAGAAGGAACCTTTTTACGGGTTCCTTCCATTCTCCTACGATTGAAGATAACGCTCTGACAGCTGTGTGTCACACTGCCGCGCGTATTTTTTATTCAGATTTATCCTGTACATCTTCCGGTTGATCCGGATATTTCACCGGGCAATAGGGATTACATTCCTTACCATTTCTGTCTACCCGGACACCCGGGCAGAGCTTGCATTTTGGCAGGTTGGGACAATTGAAATCTACATACTTAGGTGTACATTTTCTTGGGCACACGGAACAATTGGGCCTGGAGGGTCCCGGTTTGTTCGGCTGTGTTGTTTCCAAAGCCGCCTGTTCTTTTACCTTTACCGCCTTATTTCTTTCCGCTCTGATCCGTCTGATACGGATAAAGCTTATAACTGCAAATAGTATCACTATGATCAAAATAACAATTATTATATCTATAGTAAGCATTGGCATTTACCTCTCTGGTTTCTTACTATATGTTATTCCGGGGACCATATTCGGTGACGATAGCATCTGTCAAATTACTATGTTTATCTCTTTTTTCTGACAAATATCTCTTGAAGATTTCCCAATACAAATCTCATATCTGCCCGGTTCGATACAAAAATCCCCCTGTTTTTCATCATAGTAATGAAAACTGCTTTCATCCAGCAAAAAGCATATCCGCTTCTCTTCACCCGGATCTAATAATACCTTTTCATATCCTTTTAATTCCTGGTACGGTCTCTCTGCCTTTGGTTCCAGGCAACGCACATATAACTGCACCACTTCTTTTCCGGATTTTTCTCCGGTGTTTTTAACGTCCAGGGAGACAGACACCGGAAAAGCGCTGCTATTGTCACTGATCTCCAGATTGCCGCAGGTGAATTCTGTGTAGGACAATCCATAGCCAAAACAGAATTGGGGTTCGATCTCATAAGTATCATAATAGCGGTACCCCACATAAATGCCTTCCCGGTAACAGACCTTTTCCTTCCCGGGAAATTCTCCAAGGCGGGTTGCCGGACAATCCAGGTGGGTTTTGGGAAAAGTTTCCGGAAGCCTGCCGGATGGGTTTACCTCTCCAAGAAGTACTTCAGCCAGGGCGGTTCCCCCCTCCATACCGGCATACCAGTTCCAGACCAGTGCTTTTGCCTCATTGACCCAGGATTTCATTTCCACAGGAGCACCGGCGCTTAGTATTACCACCGTATTGGGATTGGCTTTTAACACCTGTCGAATCACCTCATCCTGTCCGTAGGGGAGAATCATATCTTCTCTGTCATATCCTTCCACGTCATAATCGTGATTCAGTCCTCCGATAAACAGAACCTCCTCATACTCCGAAGCTGCTTCTACTGCCTCTTTTCGCAGTTTGTTTCTTTTCTCCTGCAGGGCGGAATCTTTTGCAAGGTTATCTTTTGTCCCATTACCGGCATTCAGGCTGGCTTCCTGCCAGTTGACTTCTCCAGGCTCTTCTTTGGTGTCCGGGTGTATGATAGCACCCGCTTTTTCTCTCTCCGCCCAGCATGTGCAGGCGCTCCATCATCCTGAGAATCCGCCTTACTTTACTGTCTATGAAAGATTCTGCAATCCTTCCCTCCTGTATTTCTTGATACAAAGGATTGGCAAGACAGTATTCATCGAAATTATCCGTGACTGACATTTCTATATCAAGGCTGGTCATTGCAGCTTCTGCTGTATCATGAACAGCTCCCCAGTCAGAGATCACGGTTCCGTCATACTTCCATTCCTCTCTTAAGATCTCATCCAAAAGGTAGTGGCTCTGGCAGCAATGTTCGCCCCGGACCTTGTTATATGCTCCCATCAGTGAGTACGCGCCGCCTCGTTTTACCGCATCATAAAATGCCGGAAGATAGATTTCCCGCAGAGGCCGCTCCCCGATTTCCACATCTACCCAGAGTCTTTCCGTCTCCTGATTGTTTAACGCAAAATGCTTTACGCATGCCGCCACATCAGACTCCTGAATCCCCTGTATAAGCGGCACCGCCTCTTCCTTTGTCAGATAGGGGTCTTCGCTCATATATTCAAAATTTCTGCCGCAGAGGGGGCTTCTCTTTATATTGATGCCGGGAGCCAGAATCACGTCTTTTCCCCTGCCTCTGGCTTCCTCCCCCAGCACCTGTCCCATACGGTAAGCAAGCTCACGGTTCCAGGTGGACGAAAGGGCACTGTTGCTGGGCAGATAGGTCACATAATCATCTGAATTCCCCACCGCAATCCATTTATCCTTTTCAAATTCATTGCGCACTCCCATGGGGCCGTCGGACATTTTAAGGGGCGGTATACCCAGGCGCTCCACACCTTTGGTACAGAATAATTAAAGGTCCAGAACCTGAATATGTGTCTTGTTAAAGGAATTCTGGAATACAAAATACTGATCCATTCCATTGTTCAGGAAATTGGCGATGGACAGCATCAGCAATACAAAAAATGTAGGCATCAGGGCGGGAAGTGTAATGTTCCGCATGAGCTGGAAACGGTTTGCTCCATCCACTCTGGCTGCTTCGTACAATTCTGTATCCACGCCTGCTATTGAAGCCAGATACATGATAGACCCCCATCCCAGTCCTTTCCAGGTATTCCATAAAATCATCCACAGCCAGGTATGGGAATCACTGTCTAAAAACTTTAATGGTTCCGTGATAACCCACATATGCTGCAGCATGGTGTTGACCATTCCGCTGTTGGAAAAAAGGCTGAATGCTACAGAATAGACAAGTACCCAGCTGATAAAATTGGGCAGCGTAGTCAGGGTACTGCTGGTTTTGACACTGCTCAGTGCCATGCTGATTATCTCTTTCCTATATACCTTTCCCCTCATTGCAAGATTTCAAAACCGGATTGCTGTCACGATTAAAAACTCCTACCGGATTGCCATGGAACACCGCCTGCAGACCATCGCTCTTCTCCTGATCCAGGGTATTGCCATATTGCTGTGCATAGTGGCAGACCAGACCAAACTGTTTATGGTGATCGTGGGATTTGCTTTTATTGCCTATTGTAATTCCTTTTTGTTTGGGCGGGTGTTTGCGGGGTATGAGAAAATTGAGGGCGTAGCTGATTAAAGATGCTTTATACACCACCTATCTTACACAAAGCGTATTTCCCATTAATCCATCCCAATCAAAAAACCCGGAGTCTGCCAACTTATCATCAGCAATACTCCGGGGTTCACTATTCGTGATTCCTATTTCATTCTGTTTTTTCTATATAAACTTCACAGTTACAACATTCTGATTAACTAAATAAATCCCTTATTTAACAGGTGTAATATTATTGTCTTTTAATACCACATCATGTGCTCCGCCTTCTACAATACTTACGGAGGAAACCAGAGTCAGCCTTGCATTGCGCTGGAATTCCGGTATGCTTAAGGCACCGCAGTTGCACATTGTTGACCGTACTTTACTAAGGGTTATGCTCAGGTTGTCATGAAGGCTGCCTGCATATGGTACATAAGAGTCAACACCCTCTTCGAAGGAAAGCTTGGATGCTCCGCCCATATCGTATCTCTGCCAGTTTCTGGCTCTTGCGGAACCTTCGCCCCAGTACTCTTTCATATAATTTCCATTTACCATTACTTTATTTGTCGGGCTTTCATCAAATCTGGAGAAGTATCTGCCCAGCATGCAGAAATCTGCGCCCATAGCAAGTGCCAGGGTGATATGGTAATCATGTACAATTCCACCGTCAGAACAAATCGGAACATAGATTCCTGTTTCTTCAAAATATTCATCTCTTGCTTTAGCCACTTCGATAACAGCAGTGGCCTGTCCACGGCCAATTCCCTTTGTTTCACGGGTGATACAGATCGATCCTCCGCCGATACCGATTTTAACAAAATCTGCACCTGCTTCCGCCAGAAAACGGAATCCTTCACGGTCAACTACATTTCCAGCACCTACTTTTACGGTATCTCCGTAGTTCTTACGGATGAATTCAATGGTCAGTTTCTGCCATTCGGAAAATCCTTCTGAGGAGTCAATGCAAAGGATATCCGCACCTGCTTCTACTAATGCAGGAACACGCTTGTCATAATCTTTTGTATTGATACCGGCACCAACGATATAACGTTTGGAAGTATCTAAAAGTTCCAATGGGTTTTCTTTATGGGAATCGTAATCTTTACGGAATACAAAAGCAATCAGTCTCTGGTTGTTGTCCAGGATTGGAAGGGCATTTAATTTGTGATCCCAGATCACATTATTTGCCTCTTTCAGGCTGATCCCTTCTTTTGCATAGATTACATTTTCAATCGGAGTCATAAATTCGGAAATCCTGGTTGCAGGATCCATACGGCTGACACGGTAATCCCTGCTGGTAACAATACCTACCAGCTTGCCGTTAGCGGTACCATCATCGGTTACTGCTACGGTTGCGTGACCGGTCTCGGCTTTCAGTGCCAGAATATCTGCAAGGGTCTGATCCGGTCTTACATTAGAATCACTGGATACAAAACCTGCCTTATAATTTTTGACCCTGGTTACCATCTCTGCCTGCTGTTCAATTGTCTGGGAACCATATATAAAGGAAATACCACCTTCTTTGGCTAATGCAATTGCCATGTTATCATCGGAAACCGACTGCATGATCGCAGATACAAGCGGAATATTCATGGAAATTGCCGGTTCCTCACCCTTCCTGAATTTCGTTATGGGGGTACGTAAGGATGCATTTGCCGGAATACACTGGGCTGAAGAATATCCTGGTACTAATAAATACTCGCTAAAAGTGTGGGATGGTTCGTTGTAATAGAATGCCATTTTATCTTCTCCTTCATCTGATTTTATGTTATATCATAAGACTTTTTGCGGATAAATACAAGGCTTTTTACTCTCAAATTTGATTTTTCGGCAAATGTCGCAAAATTATTCCCACTTTTGGCTGTTACATGTTCATAACTAATATATCACCGGTCAGTATCTTTGTATTTCCTCCCGGTATTAAAATTTCAGAGTTCCGCTTGATCATTACAATCAGAGAATCCTTAGGAAGGTTAATCTGGCTTAACGGCTTATCCGCCCATTTATGCCCGCTGGTAACCGGAACTTCCACAAGCGGTATATCGGAGCTGCTTCTGGATGCAATTCTGTTGGAAATCAGAATATCACCTTCGCAAATAATCGTATTTCCTTTTGGAATAATGGTATTTCCCTCCCTTTTAATCATCACAATCAGGGATTCCGAGGGCAGGCATACTTCGTTAATCCTCTTGTCTTTCCAGGGGCTTTGTTGGTCAATAATTGTTTCAATTAACACGATATCCGTATCATCCTGATAATCATTGAACGTCTTCATAACATTTTCTTCATCGTATACCAGATTTAGTTTTTTCGCCACGTAAGGAAGGAAACTTCCCTGGAAAGTTACGGATAATAGTGCAATACAAAATACGATATGGAAAATATCATTTTGCGGATCTGCCTGATTTGTCACCGTCATGATTGCAAATACTATAGATGCCGCGCCCCGAAGACCAGCCCAGGAAGTAAAAACAATTTCACGAAAAGATCTTCCAAATGGCTTCATGATCAGATATACAGCAGCCGGACGTGCAACAAAACTCATAAATACCGCAATCAGCAGGGCGGTCAGCAAAATTCCCGGTATCTGGGATGGAAATGCCAGGAGGCCCAGAAGGAAAAACAGAAGAATCTGCATCAGTCCTGAAAGGCTGTCAAAGAACTGAATCAGTTCCACCTTTTGCACCATCTTGCTGTTCCCCATGATAATTCCTGCAACATATACACTGAGATATCCGTTTCCGCCAATAAAAGAAGGCAGTGTATAAGCCGTCAATGCAGCTGCGACAACAAAAATCGTCCGCATGCCGGTAGATTCAAACCGCACTCTCTGCAGAATTCGTACCGCAATAAATGAAATGATTACGCCCGCAAGAAGGCCGAACAGCAATTGCTTGAAAAAAATAGAAATTACCGGAACAGAAGAACCTCCGGACATAAAGGATAAAATAATCAGAGTCATGGTATAGGCTACCGGGTCATTACTTCCACTTTCTATTTCCAGAACAGAAGCAAGGCCATTTTTCAGATTTAACTTTTTAGAACGAAGAATAGAAAATACAGATGCCGCATCCGTAGAACCTACTACAGAACCAATCAGCATCCCTTCCAGCAAGGTCATGCCAAGTACGTAATGGCAAAACAGACCTGTAATACCGGCAGTCATCAAAACACCGAAGACAGAAAGCAGGATTCCCTGTATGCTGGCCGCCTTTGCCGCTGCCCAGTTCGTCTCGAAGCCTCCGGAAAACATAATAAAAATCAAGGCGGTAGAGCATATGGACTCTGCCATACCGAAATTATCAAAGGGGATTTTGATAAGACCATCGGATCCGAAACACATTCCCAGAACCATGAAGAGCAATAGGCTCGGAACCCCCAGTCGGCCGGATATTTTCCCCAGAAAAACACATAGCAGCAATACTGCACTGCAGATAGCTAAAATGTAGAGCAATCACATCACCTCTCTTATATATAATGAAAATATTATGTAAACCACTTTTTTATCATATCACAGGGAAATCCTTCCGTAAAGTAAAATATGCAAAAATATGTGAATTATCCATAATTTTGTATATTTTTTCATTTCACTATTATATAGCATAGCTACAGCAGTCGTCAGAAACAGTTGCAATCTAAAGGAAACAGCGCTAGAATGAATTTATTCACCATCTTTTAATTTACATAAAACCATGACGAAAGGACGCTGTTATGATGAAAAAGAAATTCTTCCTATATATATGTGCAGGTATGTGTCTTCTGCTGGCAGGATGTACTGCGAACCCCAGCGTCCAGACAGAGACTCAGGCAGTAAGTTCCCCGGAAAGCGCGGTCCCTGAAAGTGCGGTCCCTGAAACTCGTACACTGTCTGCTGAAGCGGAAACGCATACGCTTCCTCCTGAAGTGGAAGCTGGTACACTTCCTCCCGAAATTGAAACAAATCCCATATTTATACATTCCGATGAAGCAGTAAAAAAACCGGAAAAAGAAACAGAAGCAGATATACAGGCTTCCGACGGCATCGACCTGAACACGCCTGTCACAGTGACTGAGAATCAGAAGCGAAGCGTCACTTACACGGTTGAAAAAGTGGAGACCTCCAAGACCTCCGGCACTGCTTCCGCTGACGGGACAAAGTCTCATGCATCAGCTTTCGACGTCAAAACACACTCCTATGTCTGGGTAACATTAAAAGTCCACAATAATGATGCCGGGAAAATCGTTGAATTCCAGCCAGAGTACCGCCGAATCCGTTTTCACCTTGCTTCGGATGGCACTCAACCCGTCAGAAGCATTGAAACCAGCCTCCAGCCGGAAAAAGGCTATTATCCCATACCCGCCGGGGAGGATCAGACTTTCACCCTGGGCTATATAGTTCCAGATTCCCTGTTATCCCAGATGTATCTGCAGACCGGTGGCAGATACGGATACACCGAAAAATGTGATATGCGGTTTGACTTCAGTGAGGTTTATTATCTGAAATTATTTGATTAAATGAAAAAGCGTACCCGGCAGAAGATCCTTTCTTCGCCGGGTACGCTCTTTAGATGGTCTCCCCTTCTACCATCTTTTCCACGATATTGCTGCTGTCTCCCAGATAGATTACCCGCTCCAGCCTTTCTAAAAGGCCAAGGGGCTGGGGATGCCAGATTGATTCGTCATCGATCACCAGTGCATCAAATGCAAAGCCTGCTTCAAAGCTTCCTACTTTTCCAAAAAATTCACCGCCACCCCGGGTTGCCAGATAAAATACTTCTTTTAACGTAAGCGGGGATGCCGTCTGGTCCACCAGCCTCCAATATAGCTTTGAAACCTGTATGGCATCTGACATGGCACGGAACATGGACATGGAGCTTCCTCCTGCAAGGTCACTCCCCAGTCCCACATGCAGCCCTTCATTCAGATACTTTCTCACAGGAGCAATCCCCGAAGACAGATTCATATTGGACTGGGGGCAATGAGCTACATATACGCCGTTTTTCCTGATCAGTGCGATCTCCTCCTCTGCGGAAGATACACAATGTGCCATAACGGTCTTGCATCCATCCCCGAACAGACCTGCCTGTTCATAAGCTTCTCCATAAAAGCCTGCAGACGGACACAATTCCTTCACCCAGGCAATCTCCCCTTCGTTTTCCGACAAATGGGACTGAACCGGCAGATGGTGCTCTTTCTGGATTTCGCCCAGCTTCCCCATCAGGCTGTCCGTACAACTGGGTATGAACCTGGGTGTCAGAATAGGCGATGTATATTGATAATGTCCCTCCATATCTTTCAGCCAGCGCAGCGTTTCCTCCTGGGATTCCTCTGTGGTTTCACACAAGTATTCGGGTGCATTTCTGTCCATGTTTACTTTACCCACCATCGTCCGCAGTTTTGTATCCTCCAGCAGATCCATTAAAATCTTCGTAGCATCCCTGTGGATCGTGGCAAATATGCAGGCTCTGGTAGTCGGGCTTTTTTTCAGTTCTTCCGTAAACATGCCATATGCTCTTTTTGCATACGCTTCTTCGGCATATCTGGCTTCTTCCGGAAATGTGTAGGTATTCAGCCAGTCCAGAAGTTCCAGATCCATGCCAAATCCCCGCAGTCCATATTGGGGTGCATGCATGTGCAGATCCACCAGACCGGGTATCACAAGCCGGTCACCGTAATCCTTCACCTGAATACTTTGATATTTTTCCGGAAGTTTTTCAAAAACACCTCCGCTGATGCCGTTTTCACAGACAACGTAACCATTTTCTATTAAAACCAGATTATCCGGCGTAGTACTATATATAATATTTCCTTTTACAGCATAACAATTTTCATTCATTGCCATATTCGCTCCTTTTCTTTCTGCTTTTTATATTTCACTTTTTCACCCCTGCTTCCGGGTGGGGATATCTCCTGTCCTACTTTATCACAAAAGTATTTTCATTGCAAAAGATTGTAAAATTGCTTTGCAAAAAAAAGTATTTTTTCGTTTTAAAAACCTTCCCTTTATTGTATAATGAATTTATACATTACCAAAAACAAGATATTTCAACAT
The DNA here is from genome assembly GCA_018365455.1 of Clostridiales bacterium. Classification (GTDB taxonomy): domain Bacteria; phylum Bacillota; class Clostridia; order Lachnospirales; family Lachnospiraceae; genus Robinsoniella. The sequence goes on along the minus strand of JAGZJZ010000034.1, from coordinate 59,025 downwards.
CAATGCTCCTTTCCTTATTATACAACATATCCGGCGAAAAGAGGTGTACCAATGGCTGATAATGAGCAAATATTTCATGATTTTACAATTGACCCCTATCTTTTTTACGAGGCAATCGAAAACAGTACGGATGACTATATCTACATAGTTGATATGATTCGGGATATCTCCCTTATCTCAGAAAATATGCTGCAAGATTTTGACCTTCCCGGCAGGAAGGTACCTGGACTTGTTCCTCTTTGGGGTGAATTGGTACACGAAAAAGACAGACAGCGGTATTTTGATTCTATCGAAAAGATGCTGGAGGGAGAAACGGATGAACACAATGTAGAATACCAGATCCGGAATCGTAAAAATGAATACATGTGGGTTGTCTGCCGGGGACTGCTAAAAAGAGATCAGAACGGAAACCCCATATTTTTTGCAGGTGTTGTAACAAATCTGGGAAGTAAAGGTAAGATTGATTATATTACCGGACTGTTTGCCCAGAAAGAATGCGAAAAGCTGATCACCGGATTGATTGCAACTGAAACCAATCCAGGGGGTATTCTCCTGCTGGGACTGGATGACTTCTCCCGAATCAATGCCTTAAATGACCATATATTTGGTAATACGGTACTTCGCCAGTTTGCCCAGACCATATTGCAGTTTCTTCCTGCTAATGCAGATCTGTTCCGATATGACGGAGATGAATTCGCAATTGTATATAAAAATGCTTCCGGACAGGAATTATACCAGCTTTATCAGAAAATACATGCCTATGCCAACCGCAGGCAGATTACAGACGGGATTTCTTACTTCTGTACCGTGTCAGCCGGCATCACTATGATCGGAACTGACGGAGATAATTATCTGGATTTAATTAAATTTGCCGCCAGTGCACTGGAAGCCTCCAAGCAAAACGGGAAAAATACCTGCACCTTCTTTTCCCCTGATTTAATCAAATCCAAACTCCGCACCCTGGAGATTACCAACCAGCTGCAGCTGAGCATCATGAATCACATGGAGCATTTTCACATGGTATATCAGCCTTTAATCAGTAATGACACCCTGGAAGTGGGAGGCGCTGAGGCTTTACTTCGCTGGACCAGCGAAATCTATGGCCCGGTAAGCCCCATGGAATTTATACCGGTACTGGAATCAAACGGCCTTATTGTTCCCGTCGGCAAATGGGTACTGGAAGAGGCAGTTAAGACCTGCAAAGAATGGATTACTTATGCCCCTGACTTTGTCATGAACATTAACATATCCTATTTACAGATGCTGGATACCTCTTTTCTGCAATACATCCGGGATCTTCTGATAAAATATCAGCTGGACCCCCGCCATATCGTCCTGGAACTGACGGAAAGTTATTTTGTCACCGATATGGAAGCTCTTAAAAATACCTTTGCCCAATTGCGGAAAGAACAGATTAAAATTGCCATGGATGATTTTGGTACAGGCTATTCTTCTCTTGGCATGCTGGCACAATCCCCTGCAGACATCGTAAAAATAGACCGGATTTTTATATCTGCTATTAACCGGGAAGTTTTCAACTATTCCTTTATCAATGCAGTTATACAGCTCTGCCACAGTGTTAATATCCAGGTATGCGTAGAAGGCATCGAATACCCGGAAGAACTGGAGACCATACGTTCCATTCATCCGGACAGTATCCAGGGATTTTACTTTTCAAAGCCCATAAGTGCCGAAGACTTTGAATACAGATATTGGGGGAACCGTTAAGTTCCCCCAGTATCTGTATCGTGCCTATTCTTTTAACCACTTCATATGTTCTTTTATTTTCTTCTCATATCCATTATCGGATGGCTCATAAAAGACTTGTCCCGCCAGTTCATCCGGCAGATACTGCTGCCTTGAGAAGTGTTTCGGAAAATCATGGGCGTATTCATAGCCTATGCCATGTCCCAGCTTAGCCGCACCTTTGTAATGGGCATCCTGGAGATAAGGAGGTATGGTTACCTTTTTATTCTTCACTGCCTCCGTAGCCTGGAAGATTGCATTGGTAGCGGAATTACTTTTCGGCGCCGCAGCCACATAGAGAACTGCCTGTGCCAGGATCAGCTGGGATTCCGGCATTCCGATGCGCTCTACTGCCTGTGCCGCCGCTACTGCTACCTGAAGCGCCTGTGGATCTGCATTTCCCACATCTTCCGATGCACAGATCATAATGCGTCTTGCAATAAATGTCACGCTTTCTCCGGCATAGAGCATCCGCGCCAGATAATACACAGCCGCATCCGGATCCGACCCTCTCATGCTTTTGATAAATGCCGATATGGTATCGTAGTGATTATCCCCGGTTTTATCATATCTTACGACTCTCTTCTGGATGCATTCAGAAGCCACATCCAGCGTAATATGAATCTTCCCGTCCTCACTTTTCTGGGTGGTTAACACCCCTAACTCAATGGCATTCAGTGCCGATCTGGCATCTCCTCCTGCTATGTCAGCCAGAAACTCCAGGGCATCTTCTTCTATCACCGCGTTATAAGCCCCCATTCCCCGTTCCACATCATATACGGCGCGTTCCATCAACGTACGGATATCACCGGTACCAAGGGGTTTCAGTTCGAAAATAATGGATCTGGAAATCAATGCACTGTTGACTTCAAAGTATGGATTTTCCGTGGTCGCCCCAATGAGGATCAGGGTGCCATCTTCTACAAAGGGCAGCAGATAATCCTGCTGGCCTTTATTAAAGCGGTGAATTTCATCCACAAACAGAATGGTTTTTTTCCCATACATTCCAAGTTTGTCCTGCGCACCTTTTACGACCTCTTCCATATCCTTTTTTCCCGCTACCGTTGCATTGATCTGGGTAAATTCCGCACTGGTGGTATTGGCAATGACCTTTGCCAGCGTCGTCTTACCGGTACCGGGCGGTCCGTAGAATATAATAGAGCTTAACTTATCTGCCTTAATGGCACGATAAAGCAGCTTGTCTTTTCCGATAATGTGCTGCTGTCCCACCACCTCTTCTAAGGTTTTGGGACGTATTCTGGAAGCCAGAGGAGCTTCATTTTCCATGGTATTGCTTCGCATATAATCAAATAAATCCATCTTTTTTTCTCCTGTATGATTCTTATATAACCTGATAATCAGACCTGTGAACCATTCTGCTATTTGCTGAGCGCTATACCGGTACAGTATTGGTAACTGCTATTCTAACAATATATCCTCAACGGTTACAAACCGGTATCCTTTCGCCTGCAGCTGATCTATAATCTGTAATGCCGCATCAACGGAAGTCTGATAATAGTCGTGTAATAAAATAATAGCATTTTCTTTGGCTTTCGTCACTACCCTATTTGTAACTGTGGATGCATTCATGGTTTTCCAGTCCAGAGGATCGATATTCCACATTACCGGGAGCATGGTAATCCGGCAGTCTAGCTGATCATTCCAGATGCCAAAGGGAGGCCGGACATATTCGGTTCCTTTTCCGGTAAGTTCCCTTACCAGATCGCTTGTTTTCGCAAGTTCTCCACATGCCTTTTCCGCCGACAACTGGTTCAGGTTAATATGGGAATATGTATGGTTGCCAATCACATGGCCTTCTTCTGCCATTCTTTTTATAATATCTTCATGTCCCTTAATATTTTTTCCCATAACAAAGAAACTGGCTTTTACTCCCCGCTCCTTTAAACCATCCAGCAGCTCCGGCGTAAAAACAGGATGGGGACCATCATCAAAAGTCAGAGCAATCTTTGGCTTCACATCATCTGCGTCCTCTGTCTCTTTCCCTTTATCTGGTCCCCGTCCTGCTTCAGTTTCTTTTATTTCTGTTAACGGCGTCTCCCCGGAATCCCCGTATATCTTTGTATCCATTGCATCCAAACTCTCGGCTGCCCCAGGCTTTGACTGCCACAGATTCACCATACATAATACAAAAACTACTATTCCAGCCAGGATCAAACCTCTTTCCACATATTGTTTCCACTTCTCCATAACTATCCACAATCCATTGAAGTCTTAACAACAATATATGCCTTATTCGAAAAACATATGCTCCATATAAAAATCGTTAAATTCTTTGTCACTGGAAAGATTGATTTCCGTAGACAGTCCCACAATTCGTTCCATCTCCCTGTCACCATCTTCCGATATAAAATAACGGATGGCACCGCCCAGGCTGCTGTTACCTACCGTTTGGATCTTATTTTCAAATTCTTCCGGCAGCATCCCAATCTGTATTGCTTTTTTCGTATCAATATGAAAACCAAACCCGCCAGCCAGATAGACAGTTGTTACCTGGTCATAAGTTACCCCATAGCGCAGAAGCAGCGTTTCCACACCTCCTCTGACGGCTGCCTTGGCAAGCTGGATTTCCCGTACATCCTTCTGGGTAAATACAATATCTTTTCCATCCGGTGTTCTTGCAATCGGGAATCCGTCGTCAAAATAATCTTCATCCAAAAGTCCCGTCTCATCCACAAACGCTTCCCGGACAAGCTCAGCAGCTGTTTCGATTACTCCGGTTCCGCACAGCCCAATGGGCGGTTCATTTCCAATGGTCTCTACCTCTGCACGCTCTTTGTTCAGATGTACCCCGCAGATAGCGCCTTTTACACTGCCCATTCCCCAGGTAATATTCCCCCCCTCAAAAGCAGGTCCTGCCGCCGTGGAGGACACCAGTATCTTATCCTTGTTGCCAAGTGCCATTTCTCCGTTTGTTCCAAGGTCAACCAGAAGACAGATTTCTTCCCTTTTAAAAAAGTCACAGAAATACATCCCGGATACAATATCTCCGCCAACATAGGTAGAAATACCGGGCAGCACTACTACTTCACAATCCAGCAGCCCTTCTCCCAGAATATGTTCAAAAGGTTCTTTTATCATCTTAATATTAACCGGTGTAAATGGCACTACCCCTAACGTCTCACAGGAATATCCCATGAGCAGATGCCCCATGGTGGTATTGCATCCGATCACTACCTGTTCCACCTGCCCGGAGGCAATACCCGTTTCTTTTAAAATCTCACGGATACCGGTTAAGAGATCCTGGCGGATAGAAGCCTTTAGTTCTTCTTTCTTCCCGTCATTGGACGCCTGGATGCGGGATATGACATCTGCCCCAAAGCTTCTCTGCTTATTAATGGTAGAAAAAGAATGCACAACCTCCCTGCTCTGTTTTCCTACCAGATTCAGTGCAATGGTGGTGGTTCCGATATCAATTGCTATGCCAAATGCCGTGTCCTTTAATGCTCCCGAATCGTATTGTTTTCCCGTGTAGTCAGAAACAATTTCAAAATCAGACTCATCATTTCTGTCTAATGCTATTTTACAGTCCCCATCCGGAAATGCTCTGCAGGACAGCCGGTAGCCCATGTCCAGTTCCTCTTTTGTAAACTTTTTCTCATCCGAAGGCGTGATGAAAAGGCTGCCTTCCAAAAGCCTTATCTTACATTTCCCACAGACTCCTTTCCCTCCGCATACAGCGCTGAAATAAACATCGTGGGCAATCAGGGCGTCCAGAATACTCTGCTTTTCTGCACAAGGTATCCGGTAGCTCTTTCCCTTCTCAATTACTTCTATCATAACAGGTGCCACCTTTCTTAATTTACAGTGCAGTGCACTGCATTTTCTGCAATCATGCTGCATCCGGAATTCCTTTTCATCATCAGTCAGAATCAGGATCAGACATGACGTTTTAACTGGATCAAACATGAATCCTGAGGTGATGCCGATCCCCAGCAGTTCTTCCGCCCTAATCTGGCGGTGCATCACCTGCTGCATTTCCATCGGAATATCATGGGGGGCTTCCAGACGCTTCTTAATTCCCGCTTTCCGGCTGGCGCACTCCTCTCTCAGTACATCCTTTAGGGCATCTTCCATCTGAAACAGATAACTGTCAGCCATGGCATCAATCAGCATCCCCTTCAGATAATCTCCCTGGCGGAACATCTCTGTACTATAAGCACTTACTTCCCCTCCAACGGTTGTTAGAACATATGCCGCCTGGTGTTCCGTAAGATCTGCCTGCTTTGCAATCTCTTCCGGTACGCTATCAAATTTAATCAAGGCATGGGACTCGATTTTTCCATATACCAGTTCTTCCAGCTCCTCATACTCTTCTTCCACTTCTTCATAAATAGGGTTATCTTCCTTGCAGTCCAGTAGCTGAAGGACCACCTTTTTATCTATCCTGACGTCAAATCCATCCAGACAGATAATCTCACCCTTTCTCGTTATCTGCATATTTATACCTCCTGCATACCGCACACCTGGCTGTAGTACTGCGCCAGTAGAAAATGTGAACAAAGTTCGCACTGTGAATGCCATCTTCTTTCACACTTGAATATACGCCGGTAAATGTAAGCAAGGCTGTTACACAACCCTTCCGGTATGCAACAGCCTATGTAAATTTTTTCGTTTTTTATAACTTTAATTGGCTAAAACAGCTTTTTTTGCAACTTCGGCGCAGGTAGCTGCATCCGGTGTATAATAGTCTGCTCCAATTTGTTCTGCAAAGCTTTCATTTACGGGTGCTCCACCAACCATTACGATATATTTATCACGGAGACCTTTTTCTTTTAACTCATCAACAACAGTCTGCATATTCGGCATTGTTGTGGTAAGAAGTGCTGACATACAGATAATATCTGCTCCAACTTCTTCTGCCTTATCAATAAATGCTGCCGGCTCTGCATCTACGCCGATATCATGAATTTCAAGACCTGCTCCTTTTAACATCATTACTACAAGGTTTTTACCAATATCATGTAAATCGCCTTTTACGGTACCAACAACTGCTTTACCAACCGGTTCATTTCCAACTTCAACCAGCTTTGGTTCCAAAATTGCCAGTCCGGCATTCATTGCTCTGGCTGCCACCAGTACTTCCGGTACGAAAACTTCATTATTTTTGAATTTTTCACCAATGATCATCATTCCCGCTAACAGACCTTCGTTTAAGACTGCTTTTGGATCCAGGTTCTCATCAATTGCCTGCTGTACCAATGCCTTTACGTTTTTTGCTCTTCCTTTTTGTAAAAATGCTGAAATCTCTTCAATAATTGCCATGACTAATATCCTCCTTTTATTTGCCATTACATTTTATAATTACAACTGCTCTCCGCAAAGCATCTGTAATTTGTATGTCCACAGTATAATTCATTTTAGAAATCTTTTTTTGTAATTATTTTAGATTCAATGTATTTTTTTTGCATTATGTATGATATAATGGAGAAAAATAAAGGTTTTATTTGCGAATTGTCTAAATTACACAAATTGAGCCTTCGGGTTTTGTATATATTTTACTTTAGATATCACTCTCACAAAATTTTTACCATTTATTGGTCCGGGAGGTAACAACAATGACACCATATCTCTACACTGTGGTTGAAAAAGAACATTTAACGGAAATGCTGGGCGCATTCCAGGCCTGCGTAGATCTGCCCATTCAGGTAATTGATGAAAACGGTAAGATCCTGGAGTCCAGCGGGGCTGAGACCTGCTTCTGCAATACATTTAAAAAACATCTGCCTAAGGATGACAGCTGCGAACTGCTGCATATCAATGCCAGTAAGCGTGCCATCACCCTTGGTGAGACCTATATATTTTCCTGCCATGCGAATCTGAACCATATTGTATTTCCTCTGCTGAATAAGAATGCTTTCTTTGGTTCTATTCTCGTAGGGCCTTTTTTAATGGATTCACCGGATTCTCTTTTGATTCTGGATATTGCAAAACGCTATGAGATTCCTACCGAATCTCTTTTAGAGCTGTACGAAGAATCAAACTCCATCAAGGTCATTACACCGGCACATGTGACCCAGATCAGTAAATTGCTCTATTATCTGTTCTCTAACCTAATTTCAGACAGCCGGCAGCAGCTGATTATCAACCAGGGTAAGTTACATCAGCAATCAAAAATCAATGAATCCATACAGATGTATAAATCCTTTGGAGATGAAGAAAAAGTAAGCTACCCTTATGAAAAGGAAAAAGAACTGATTACAAAAGTAAAAACGAAAAATGTACCGGAGGCAAAAGGCATCCTCAACGACCTTTTGGGATATGTACTATTTTCCGGCGGAAACAGCATGGACATCCTGAAATCCAGGGCAATAGAGCTGTGTTCGCTGCTTTCCCGCGCCGCTATTGAGGGCGGTGCCGCCACCGACAGCATTTTAAAAATAAACAACCACTTTTTACAGAACCTCCAGAACATCAACAACCTGGATGAACTGTGTTATAAGCTTCAGGAAAGCGTGGAGGTATTCACCGAATCCATGTTTAACTATATTCCATCCAAAAACAATGAGCTTATGAAAAAGGCAATTGCCTATATATCCAAAAATTATTCCAAAAATCTGACATTAGAGGAAGTTGCCAATGATGTACATCTCAATCCCGCATACTTCTCCACTGTCTTCAAGCAGTCCTGCGGCTCTTCTTTTAAAGAATACCTGAATATGGTGCGCATCGAAGAAAGTAAACGGCTGCTGGCGAATACGGATTATTCTGTAATCGACATCGCCATCGCAGTGGGATTTGAGGATCAGAGCTATTTCTCAAAAGTATTTAAAAAATATACTGGTCTTACGCCGAAGCAATATCGATGAAATTGGGGGGGATGCTGATTAAGGACGCTTTGTATGCAGAGGTAGTGTACGGAAAGAGAAGGGGACGGACCAGGGGTTACAACCTGCTGAGAAAACCAGCTTTGTGACGATAAACTGAATCTCGGAAAGATGGGTGTGGGTAACCCAAACCACAATGTGCGACGCACAACTCCCAGACTGCTTGTAAGAAAATACCTACATATCTATTGCACCGCAAACTCATCAAATTTCTCCTGATTGACTGCAACCCCCAGTTCTTCAATACGGGTATCTGCATATCTTATAAGCAGATCATTTTTTAAAACTATCCCGTATTTATCCCGGATCTCGATGCTATCTAGTCCACTTATATCCTTTCCGTTTTCTTCGCAGTATGATCGGATCTGTTCATCTGTATATTTTAATTCATCCTCTTCCATGAGCTTTATCAATTCCCTGGATAAATTACTGATGCAGTAATTCATATATGTTAACATACTGTAGTTTTTATTACCGTATACGATTTTTCCGCTTTTTACAGAGTTCTCCCTGTCTGAATTTTCCTTTTCCATCTCTTCTTTTATTTCCTCAAAGGTAACTGTTTTTCTAAGTCCTTTTTCCTTTGCCAGAATAAAAATCATCTGTTCCCTCAGGCAATCCTGTTTCGCCTGTGCTTTTAGCAGCGTGGCTGCGGACATTCCGTCTTTTACCTGCCGGTTCCAAAATTCATCGTCCACTGTTTCGCCGGGTTTTTGATAACTGCTGATTATATCTGTTCTGTTTTTATCCAAATAAAACTGAAACTGCCCGTCTGTTATTTCTATCGAGCCTAACTTCATAATATAAGTATCGGTATCTTTTAAACATATGTAGAAAATTCCTGCTGCCAATCCAAGCAGCAGGATGCAGACAACACTCCATCGTATATACTTCATCTTTTCTCCCTGTTTGAATTATTTCGTTACATCCGAATGTTCCCATTGCAGGATGCAGCCATGCAGTCTCCAAACGCAGATTTACTGCATCTGAAATCACATGACTGCATCACACAGCACGGACAGCCAGACAGAGTCATAAATCAACTGCCCTGCGGCATTACACTTATTCTACTTCTATTTCAGCCAGACCGGTGCTGGTTGTGCTGTCCGATACGGACGTGATCACAAATTTAACACTGCTGGATTTTTTATTCACTGCAATCTCCAGAGGTCTTCCGTTGTTGGGCAGTTCACCCACTTCGATTTCGGAACCGTCATCGAATATCAGTTTACCGCCTGTGATCTGGTTATTCATATCTGGTCTGTCATATAATTTTATCCGGCTGATATCCGTCTTACTTTGGAAGTCCAGATTGATCCATGCCCCTGCAGTTTCCTGGTTTGTTACCCATTCTGCATGTGCAAATCTCATGTGCCCGTAGGGAAGTCCTCCGGCCTCTCCGTCCAGGACGCCATCAACTGCTTTTATGGCACTCTGATCCAGCTTCCTGTCTTTACTGCTCATTTCTGAAGAAGCCGTCACTGCCGCATTCATTGCGAAGCTGGTAAAATCCCTGGTCCAGAAAATCTCATTTACCTTTGCAAAGGATCCAATATAGCCGTAATACTGTGAGGTATACAGGCGAAGTGCCTGATCTTTTAAATTAAAAGAAAACGGCGTCTGTCTCATAGAATAAGGCACATTGACATTTTCTCTCTCTGACCATTTAAACATTGTCAGATCCTCCAGGCCCTGTGGCATGTTAAATGCCTGGATACCCGCTTCATCGCTGTTTAGCACCGGCCAGTTTCCATCTCCTGCACAGGAATGGATAATACTTTCATGCATCGTCGGATTATAGGAGGGATTTTCCTTCTTAATGCTCTGGATCGCCTCTATGGCAAACAGGTCCAGGTAGGCATGGTCAAAATGCATATCATATCTGGATGGGACATAGATGTCCGTGGCATTGCTGTTAAGAATAGCAGTCTTTAAATCATTCAGGAAATTTGCCCTTGTGTATAAGGAATGCTCACCTGTTAATTCAAAGCGATAGTCCTGCTTAATATCAGGATTGCCATAGCTGTACTGATTGCCAAATCTGCTGGTTAAAACAGCATCGTCTTCACCCGTATATAATTGATACAGAAAACTGTCCCAGTATGTCTGTGTACCTCCAAGGCCGCCTGTATCTGCATATCCCAGGAACATGATATTGTCTTTGGACAGCCCCAGCGCATTCAGTGCATTGATGGTTTCCACAATTCTGCCCTGACCGCTTCCCTGGCCGTTGTAGTCGCCATTGGTTGCAAGAAGCACCTTTACATTGTCACCTGCATCTACTGCCCGTTTGATGATTCCTCCTGCCATCAGCATCTCATCATCCTGGTGGGGTGCCAGAATTAATATATTTTTTCCGCTTGGCACACCTGCATCCAGACCGTCAAAATGAATACCGGTGACTTCCATGTCAGCTGATGGATTTGGGAAGAGAAACTTTACATATCTTGCCGTTGTTACCGGTATCTCAATTTCATCTTCCGCTGTCTCCCCGGATACTTCAGACAAAATGGTCCAGTTCTTTTCATCCGAGGATACCAGGAACTGATAATTATTTTTTGTTGTATTTTCTGCAAAGTCCACCTTATGATTTCGAATGTTGAATTCTCTGCCCAGGTCAATCTGCAGATATGCCGGTTCTTCTGTAACCTCCGGTTTCCATGAAGTAGCCGGATTGTTGTCCGTTACCGCTTCTTCATTGTAATTTTCTGCTGTACCTGACGCTTCTACAGGCTGTCCAAAAGCCAGGTCTAAGTTCAAGTCCTGTCCAGCTTCTGTTGGCACATTGCTATCTACTGCAAATGCTCTGAATTCCGGAATGATTGCCCATGCAAGCGGTCTCTGAGTCGGCGTACCTGTAATTGTAACCCTGATCTTACTGCATTCAATATCCACATCCGCCGTCTGCACCACCGAAGATGCGGGGTCGGTGTAAGGAGATTCCTGTGAATAATCTACTGCGGTGATCCAGTTTTCACCACCGTCACTGGAATACTCAATTGTGTACTTCCAGTCTTCAGCCAGATCTGTATTGTTATCCTTTAAATCTTCCCATTCGATCTCCAGTTTTTTAACATTGTAATTGCTCCCCAGATCCACGGTCCACCAGTAGGGGAAGGTGCCTGTATTTCCACTGAAGGTCTTGGTGTCTCCGTCTACCGCCAATCCCGGCGCATTGCTTCCTGCGGACTGTTCCGCATTCTTGTGCAGGGCGACATTGGTTAACTGATTGTCGGTAAACACTTTAAACTCTGCAAAACCGCACCAATAAGTTTCTTCCGGAAGCCCGGTAATGGTTACTCTCACATAACGGAATTTGGTATTCTCGTCAAATATCCCGGTCTGAGTTTTACTGCCATCGGTATTCCCTGTCCGATCAGACAGCATGGTAAAATTCACTCCGTCTGAGGATCCTTCAATTTTGTACTTCCAGGGATTGCTTTCCTCCTTTTCAAATGTCAATTCAAAATCCAGAAGGTCATAATCCTGTCCCAGATCCACCTGCCACCATTTATCTGCACCAGATCCGTTGTTGATCCACATGGAGTCGTAATTTCCATCATTTCCATTTGAAGCGGGGCGCTGATTGTCACCGGATGTAGTTACCGGTTTGTTCTGTGATACGTTTAGCTTTGACATATCCACATCTTCCAGGATCAGGTTATCCAGCTTTATCTCAGCGGGACCTCCCTGGCTTTCCATCACAAGATACACCGCCATTTCATCGTTGTTAAAATCTGTCCGAAACTCCTGTTCCTCAGTTCCCACAGAAAAGCTATTGCTTTCCGATCCCGATACTACCTTCACGGTTGCCCCGCTGCTTGAAAATGCTGAGAATCCCCGGAATATTTTCCCATAGGGTATTGCTATTTTACTTACCTGAGCATCCTTAGTCAGGGTTTCCGCCCATAATTTTACATTTCCATTAGATGTACCGGTAAAAAATCCACCGGTTCCAAAATCGCATCCTCCATAGATCCCGGTAAGCGCCTGATCTTCGCCGCCCCGATCTTCAAAATCAATGACCGTCTGACGGATTTCTGCTTCTGTCGCATTTACATCTTTTGTCAAATTTACGTCTTCTGCCGTATTTACGTCTTCTGCTGTATTTACGTCTTCTGTCTCATTTACGTCTTCTGCTGCATTCACTTCCTCTGCCGCATTCACCTTTTCTGCCGGTATAGCGGAAATTCCTCCCAGAATCAATAGGGTTGATGCAAAAGCTGCTATCACATGTTTTTTTCTCATAGCTCGTTCTCCCTTCCAGAGCGTGCGCCGTAAGATATACGGCACGCTCTGATGTTTTCTTCTATTTTGCCTGATATTTTACGGTGTTAGAATAATTTCCCCAGATCTTATCTTTGCCATGCTTGATGTAGGTACGTACTTTAAAGGTATATGTTTTACCTTTTTTAAGCTTTGAAGTATAGAACTTTGTCTTAGACGTCTCTCCAATATTTCTGTAAGAACCTTTCCCGGTTTTCATACGGATCACATAGCTGGCGTTTTTCACTTTGGTATAGCTCAGTACTGCCCTGCCCCGGGTAGATTTTTTCACCGATTTCAGCTTCACAGTGCCCGGTTTTGTTACTGCAGTCAGGCTTGCGGATTTCTTTCCGGTTCCGCCGGCATTTACCCCGGCAACCCGGTAGGTGAACGCGGAGCCTTCCTTCAGTCCGGATAGCTTGATGCTGGTGTCATAGGTGCGTTTTACCTCTTTCCACTTCTTATCTTTTTTATTGTAGAGGTAAACTCTGTAATAATCGGCGCTTTTATCTTTTTTCCAGGATACCTTCAAGGATTTATTCGAAATGCCTGATGCTTTTACATTGGATATTTTTCCTGGTTTTTTTACATTTGCGTCTTTATATTCTACCGTCACAAGGCATTTTTTGACAAATCCTCCGTCTAATGTCTTTACGGTAATCTCAGACCTTCCGTTTTTCAGTGCCGTTATTTTTCCGGTGTTGGATACGGATACGGTTTTTGGCTGGGAGGAACTCCAGGTCAGTGCTTTTTCACTGGCATTTGCCGGGAGTACCTGTGCATTTAACTGTACAGATGCACCTTTCTTTGTCAGTCTGACCTCTGTCTGATCTAAAGTTATTCCGGTTACCTTCACAGGTATGGCAACATTTACTTTGCAGACCGCAGTTTTATTTCCATCCCTTGTAGTGGCAATTATATCTGCTTTGCCATTTCCCACCGCACGGATCACGCCGTTTGAATCTACAGCAGCTACCGCTGTATTCGTAGAACGGAAGCTGACCGTTTTATCCGTAGCATTCTGGGGGGATACCACTGCCTTTATCTGTACCTGCTCTCCGGTTTTAGTGAGGGTTACTGCAGTTTTATCCAGTTCTACTTTGCTGACCGGTATGACAGGAGCCGGAATTTCCACGGTTACCAGACAGGCTGCTGTTAGTTCTGTTCCTTCTACTGCTGCTGTTATTACAGCTGTTCCATTGGCTTTGGCACTCACCAGACCTTCCTGGTTTACCGCAGCCACACCCTGGTTGGAGGACTCCCAGATGACCGTTTTATGATCTGCATTCTCGGGCGTAACCTCTGCTGCCAGTTGTAAGGTTTCATTTACCTTTGTAAGCAATGCTTCGTCCTGGCTTAAGGTGATACCGGTGGGCAGGATTTCTTCAGGCGCTTCTTTTTCATATACCCTGAATTCTGCAAATCCGGGCCAGAAATCATCTCCTGGAAATCCCGTCAGGATTACTTTCAGATAACGGTAAGTACCGGTTGTTTCGAACGTGCCGGTCTGCACTCTGGAACCGTCTGTATTATCTGACCTGTCACACAGCATTTCAAAGTCATCATCCGGGCCTTTTTTTCCTTCAATCTGATATCCCCAGGCACCCCCTGCTTCATCCTTTTCAAATACCAGTTCAAAGTTCTTTAAATCATATTCCTGCTCAAGATCTACAAGCCACCATTCGTTTAACTCATCGCCTGCATGAACCCACATGGTTCCTTCATTTCCATCGTTTCCGTTGTATCCTTCATACTGGTCGTTGCCGCTTGTGGTGACAGGCTTGTTCAGGGCAATGTTTACCGGTTCATATTCCCCTTTTTCCAGAAGCAGGTTATCAAAGTATACCACACTTCCGGCACTGCCTTCCACCGTCACGGTGAGATTATCAACCGCTGAAGTAAGTCCTGTATTGAAAAAGTTATTGGCAGAGGTAATCAAAAATGATTTCTTATACCCTTCTGCTTCCAGGGTTACCCATGCAGTTCCTTCACATTGTGCCTGAAAGCTTTTTAATTTCTGGCTCTTTGGCAGTGTAATCACGCCGCTGGTCTCTCCCTCTGCCAGATAAAGAGATTTCAGTCCATTTGTGGATCCTGTTCTCCACTCTCCGGAAAAGATACAGTCTCTGTACATCTCCGCAAATGGCATTTCTTCGTCCGGGCGGTCTTCAAAATCAATCGTTCCGTCTGGAACCTGATTTGCCGCTCTGCTGTTGTCAGCTCCGATATTAGGTGCCCCTACAGCCGATACGGGATTGCCCCAGTAATCACGTCCGCCATTATCTTCAATCAAAGTTCCTGCTTCGATACAGTTGGAATTATCGCTCAGCTGATAACCGCCAACACTGTCAAGCCCCCTGGACCCGGTGCCGATATTTACAAAATCATCCGCCGTTACCGTAACTGCCTTTTCATCATCGCTTCTTAAAATGCTGGCATCACTTCCTCCATATGCATTGTTTTCAGCCGTTCCCATTAAATCCTCGTGCCATCCTTTGGAGCTGGCATCGCTGTAAATTACATTGTTGGTAAACCGGAAGTTCTCTTTATTCACAGGCGTTCCGTCCCAGTTATTGGTGATATAGCTGTTATGCCCCTCACTGAGATAAAAATCGTTGTTATATACATACATCCTGTTATTATCGCCGGTGGACCAGCCGCCCATGGTAACAATGGCGCCTCCTCCATAGCTGTTTGTACCATAACCGTCATTTTGACTGATATTGTATCGTATATGAGTGGTATATGTACTGCCCAGTGCACATTCGAAGTAAGCTCCGGAAGGATTGTCATGTGTATAATTATACTGTATATAATTAAGTGTTGCATTCACATCTGCGTCAAAAGCCTGAGAATCTTCTTTGGATTCCGAAGCACCTGAGCCGAATACCTCATTAAACTGTGTGACTGTGTACTCGCCATTCTCCCACCAGATCGGTACATTGCCGTTTGGTCCGCTGTTGCAGCCGTCGCTGGTATTGTACTCAATCACTGCATTGGAGTATGCCGTAGGGCAGATAGCCGCATTTCCAATATCCTCACAATAATTGTTGCGGATTACCAGATTCGTGCTGTTATATCTTGAGCCTGCATATTCGCTGTCCGGAATCCCTGTTTCATGCTGAAAACGGCTGCTGCCCCAGGTAGACATGAAGTTGATTCCATAGTGGTTGATATTAGGTCCCACAATATTGTTCTCCACGGTGATATCATTCCATCTCGTGGGAACCTTGTTTCCTCTGATACTGTAAATGATTCCGCCCCTGCCGATACCAGCCTGCTGTCCAATGGGATGGGAAACAATATCATGCACATAGAGATCCCTGCAGTTCATCTGCTCTAAGGTTCCCGCATCCTCTGCCATAATCAGTACGCCATATTTTTTAATATGGTCATCCGGATTCTCTCCCGGAATCCGATTGGTAACCTCAAGTGAAGTAATTTCCCAGTATTGCTGATTATAAAAGTAAACTGCCGCATTGAAGATCCTGTTCTCCAGATCATCTCCATCTTCACCGCACCAGTTATTCCCCTGTATCAGCGGTCTTGCTTCTGAGTCCCCATAAGCTCCTATCTGGATGGGATTTCCCTTTTCCCCGGAGCCTTTCGGACTTAACTGACCAGTCCATACATCTCCCTTTTGGAAAAGTATCTGATCACCCGGCTCAAACGTAGTGCTGTTTACCTTCTCCAGAGATGACCATGCATCCCCTTCACTTGTTCCCGGATTTTCGTCATCCCCGCCGTCAAAATCAATATAGTACGTAGTACCGGCAGCCTCCTCTGCCTGAACCTCTATCCCTGGTACAATGAGGCTTCCTATTGCCAGCATTGCACAAAGCCCCAGGCTGATCCATCTTTTGCTTTTCTTAAACATAACTTTCTCCTTCCATTATTGGTTATTTTGTTCTCCAAGAAATCTTAAGAAGCTTTGCACACCTCCTCCCACCTGTTTTACCTCATTTGGACGTAAACCTTCTGTGTCTGACACATCGAAGAATTCCCCGTGTCTGGTTTTATCCGTTATCATATAACTGTCACTTCCAAATAAGCATTCATCAAAACCGATATATTCATCCCCCCAGAAGCTGCATTCCTCTTCCCGGATCTGATACTGATTGCCAAAGTAATCCATGAAATCATTCACATTGTCGCTCTTGCTGGAAATGCCCACTTCCAGATACTTGGCGTCTGTCGTTGCGCATACCGTTGTACCGTGCTTTCTGCCCATTTCCTCCGCCAGATCAATCAGTCCCCTGATTCCTCCCGTAAATCCATGGCTGCTCAGGTTCGCCAGAAGCTGCTCCTTCTCCCCGTCCTGTAAAAAAAGGGATTCTCCTCTGTTGTTTTCAACCATCAGATCAATCTTGCAGTAATTTGGACGGCTGAATACAATATCCGTAGCGATGGAATAATACTCCAGTAAACTGCGGTGTATATCATAGCAGATGTCATGAATCCGGATTAGACCGGATTTGGAAGGGATTCTGTGGCTGAGCAGGTAAGGGTTTCCACTGTCATCAAAAGCATAATTATATGCCCCTCTTCCCAGTCCGAAAAACAGACTTTTCCGCTCCTCTGTACTAAAATATTCATGCAGCCTTCCCTCTGCAATATTTTCCAGCGTAGTACCGCTTATGACCGCCAGTTTCACGCCCCGGGCCAGCAGCTCTTTCATGGGAACCACCACCTCATCTACCGGCGCTTTCCTGGACAGCACCGCCGTACCATCCCAGTCAAAAAAAATGGCTCTATATTTTTTCACAGCAGCTTGCCTCCTTTTCTGTTAATTTTATTTTCTTTCCATTTACAGACAGTTCTAATTCGCAGCCGCTGATTAACGTAAATCTGCACGCTTCCTTTGTCATGTCTGCTTCCAGTACGCTGCCCCGGTATTGAATCCGGAAGGTATATCCTTTCCAGCCTTTTGGTACAAAGGGGTGAAACGCAAGCATTCCGGCATTGGTGCGAAGCCCCGCAAATCCATTTACAATAGCCAGCCAGGTACCAGCCATATTGGCTGCGTGTATACCGGCATAAAAGTTGTTGTGGTAATCATCCAGATCCATACGGGCGGACTGGGAAAAATACTCATAAGCTTCTTCCTGATACCCGATTTCACTTGCCAGAATCCCAAAAATGCAGGTGGACAAAGAGGAGTGATGCAGCGTTACCTCCTGATAAAAGTCGTAATTCCGTTTCAGTTCCTCCTTCGTAAACAGGTTGCTGTGCAGATACATTCCTAAAATAGCATCTGCCTGCTTGGACATCCGCTGACGGTATATAAAAAGAGGATGATAATTCTCGTATAAAAGATGCCGTTTCTCCACAGGAATCCTGGAATCATCCCATGGCTTTCTCATCATGAATCCGTCATCCAGCGGATATACCTGACGTTTTTCGTCATATGGAAAATACATATTCTCAACGATACGCTCCCAGTATGCCGTCTCCTGGTCTGTGATGGACAGCCTTTCGATAAATTCCTGATAGAATTGCGGTTCTGTTTCCTTTAGCAGTTCCAGCGCTTTCAGTGCATACCGGATATTCTCTCTCGCCATGAGATTGGTATAAAAATTGTTATCTACAATTGCATTGTACTCATCGGGACCGGTCACTGCACAGATACAGTATTGATTTCCTCTGCACTCTGCAAAGCACCCAACGTCCGCCCATACTCTGGCGGTTTCACAGAGTACCTCAGCCGCCATTTCCTTTAAAAACTCTCTGTCACCGGAGACATCTACATACAGCTGGAATGCATAGGCTATATCTCCATTGATATGATACTGTGCCGTTCCCAGTGGAAAATAGGTGGATGCTTCTTCCCCATTAATGGTCCGCCAGGGATAAAGAGCTCCCTTTTCATGACCCAGCACTCTCGCCCGCGCCCTTGCCTGATCCAGTGTATGATAACGGTATTCCAGCAGCTTTTTCGCCAGTTCCGGTGCCGTATAGACAAATACCGGAAGCACGTACATTTCCGTGTCCCAGAAATAATGTCCTTCGTACCCCTCTCCGGAAAGCCCTTTTGCTCCCAGGGAAGTACGCCCATCCCTGCCTGCAGCCTGCATAATATGGAACAGGTTAAACCGTATTCCCTGCTGCAGAGCTTCGTCTCCCTGTATCCCCACGTCTGCTATATCCCAGAATGACTTCATATATTCTGTCTGTTTTTCTTTAAAGTAACCATATCCCAGTCCGGTACACTCCCTGCATTTCTCTTCCACAAATCCAAACAGGCTCTCCTCCTGCATATCCAGGGAGGAGGTGCAGACAATAAATTTGTCCAGTACCAGTTTCTCACTCTGTTGTCCCAGAAATGTCCAGGTAAGCTCTGCATACGCCTCTTTCTGCAGCGCAGATACCGATTGACATGCCATAGAACCGTGGCAGCTGTGTCCCACTCCAAATGCAGCAGTCAGTCCGCTCTTTTTTGTCTTTCCCTCAAAATACAGCAGTTCCTCAGAAGCACTGCATCTGGTTTCATGAATCCGCTTTCCAAACGGACCGTAATCCACCAGCGGATTTGTCTTTCTTGTATGGTTTTCCACGTCCCCATCAATATAGGAACAGATTCGTACTTCACATTCCCGGTTTAACAGTAAAAGGCTGAGCCTCTGCACCATTACATTTTTATCCGCAAATGACACTATCCGTTCAAATAAAAGCCGTATCTTAATCCCATTGGGCGATGTCCAGTCCACAGACCGTACAACCGTTCCATTCTCCATGTTCAGCGTCCTCTGATAAAAGTCCAGGCGCCCCTGCCTCATATCAAACTGCTCATTGTCCACATATATTTTTACAGGCTTACCATTGGGCAGATTCAAAAGGGACTGGCTCTTTAAGGGAAATCCGAAATTCCATTCTCCGTAACGTATATCCTCACTTTCATAAAATCCATTGATAAAATTTCCTTCCAGCCCCTCATCCACGGAAAAATCATAGTCTTCCTCAAAGGTTCCCCTGGTTCCAATATAACCGTTGGACAATGCAAATGTTGTCTCATTCCTGTAGTTGTTCTCCATACAAAACCTGTCTTCTGTGATGTTCCATGGTTCTATGGGGTATATTTTTTTATTATGTAATTCCATCCTGTGATTATCCTTTCACCGCACCTGCGGTTAAACTTTCCATTACCTGTCTCTGTAAAATGATAAATACTGCAATTGTAGGCAATACGGTCATTACCACCGCCGCAAAAAGAGCGGAATAATTATTGGCAAAGGTCCCCATGTAGTAATTCAATGCAATTGGTATCGTCCGGGCAGTGTCCCCGCTTGTAAGCATTAAAGCAAAGTAAAACTCATTCCAGGTATTGATAAACTGTAAAAGTGCTATGGTTACCAGCCCCGGCTTTGCCAGAGGCAGGATAATATGCCAAAAGGTCTGCAAGAAGGTGGCGCCGTCAATATAAGCCGATTCCTCCAGTGCCATGGAAATGGTTTTATAATAGCTTGTCATAACAAAGAATGACATGGGTATCCCCATAGCGGAGTAGACAATGACCAGCCCGATCTTTGTATCGAAAATCCCCAGCTTCTGAAAGATTGAGAATAAGGGCTGTGAAATAGCCTGTGCCGGAAGCATTAAGGATGCCGAAATTAACAGCACGATCAGCGGCTTTAATTTGAACTCAAACCGGGAGATAATATAGGCACACATAGCAACGAATGCCAGAGTGACTAACACGCTGCAGCCTACGATAATGACACTGTTCATAAAATACTTGGCTATGGGAGCGTATTTAAAAGCCGCTTTATAGTTATCCAGATTAAAAGTGGACGGCCAGGACAATGCAGAGGAATTGATCTCTGAATAGCTCTTAAAAGAACTGATAAATGCCCATACAATCGGACCTACTGCAATAAATACAAAGAATATTAAGAATAAATATTTTGCAATGACTGCACAGACTATGGATACTTTTGATGTTTTCTTCAATTATTTCCCCTCCCTTATCTCTTTTTTATCCCGGAACAGCTGTTGAATCAGAATGACTAATACCAGGCCCAGCACAATCTGTACCACCCCGACAGCATTGGCTTTTCCGTAGTTATTCTCCAGGGTAGCCGCTTTGTACAAGAACATGGGCAGGTTTAAAGTGGTGGTTCCGGGGCCGCCCTTCGTGGTCACATAGATGATATCAAACTGAGATACCATTGCAACGGATGCCAGTATAACACAGGTGCCAAATATATTTTTCATAAGGGGCAGGGTGATAAAGCGGTCTACCTGCCAGGGCTTTGCTCCGTCTACTCTTGCCGCCTCGTATATTTCTTTGTCAATAGCTCCCATCTCTGCTAAGAATATAATGGTATTAAAACCCGCATAGAGCATCCAGGTAAGTGTTACGGTCCAAAATGCATATTTGGAATTTCCAAACAGGTTCGGTACCTGAGAGGCATTGAATCCAAGTGCCTCGAAAATGGGCTTCACCACACCAAAGGAGGGATTCAGCAATAAGGTAAACATAACTCCTGTTGCTGCCGTTGGTATAATATTGGGGATCATATATGCGGTCCGCACTATTTTCCATCCTTTCGGTTTCCGCCTTAAAACCAGCGCCATAAGCAATCCCAGGCAGACATGGAAGGTGGACTGCAGGAGCACCCACACCAGCGTATTTTTAATCGCTGCTAAAAAAGTTTCATCCTGAAAGATCGCCAGGAAATTTTTCAAGCCGGTAAAAACCGGACCCGAAAAAGTAGTATAATCACAAAGCGAGGTATAAACTACGGTAACAATAGGCGCTGCATACACCAGGGCAAACAAGGCCATACAGGGCAGCGTAAACATTACGATCCATAACTTCTTATTTTTAACTTTCATTTCAACACCCTTTCATCTCTCTTTAAAAAATTAGATCCGCAAGTTTGTGCCTGCGAATCCAATTTTTATCTCAGAACGCGTCTATAGACACGCTCTATTCTATTCCTGATTTTTAGCTGCAGAATCAGACAATTTTTGACAGAATTCTTTTGGTGTAATATTGCCATATGCCAGTTCCGGCAGTTCTGTAGAAAATGTATCGATTGCATTCTGATACCAATATGCCTGGTTCTGCCCATATGTTAACTTTGCTTTATTCTGAATCTCCAGAACCTGAGCCATCAGTGGATCTTTTTCGCTTAAATCAGAAGGAATGTCCAGATTGTTGGATACCGGCTGAAGTCCCGTCATCTCCAGTGCTTTAATCTGATTTTCAGGACTTGTTTCAAACTTCAAAAATGCTACTGCAGCTTCAATTTTATCCTTGTCCTTTGCTCCCACCATATCTCCGGGTGTTGGAACCATTTCCATTCCGTCTCCCGGCATCAGCATAATTCCAACTTTGTCATAGAATCCTTCCGGTGCCTTTTCCGTCTGGGAAAAGTCAGGAATCATCCACGGACCATTGGGGAACATTGCAACTTCTCCATTGAAGAAATGAGTTGCCATGGGATCATATTTTCCACCTATCGCATCGGCTGTTGTGTAATTTTCGAACATTTTTTGGATGTTTTCTGCCGCTTTTTCTACTTCCGGTGTATTGAAATCTGTGGGGTAAAGTGTATTCATCCACTTATTTCCTGCGTCACCGTCTGTGCCGATCAAAGCGCTCATCCAGAGGTTCGTAAGCCATCCGCTGTCTGCCGTATCCATGCCAAGAGGCGTAATGCCAGCTTCTTTTAATTTGTCACAGGCTTTAAAGAACTCATCCCAGTTTGCAAATGAAGTTTCTGGAACCTCAACTCCTGCCTGCTCAAATAATTCCTTATTATAATAGATGTAAGAGATTTCTTTTGAAACCGGCACTCCGTAGATTTTGCCGTCTACTGTATTAAACTTCAGGGATGTTTCATCAAACAGTGCCTTCCATTCAGGATCAGCCTCAAAATAAGGTGTTAAATCGGTAACTTTTCCTGATTTTGCTGCCAGCTCCGTGATATTATTTCCTCCGTTAAATACGATATCCGGAAGGTCACCGCTGGATATCAGCAGCTTAATTTTCTGATTATAAGCATCGGTTGTAGGGATTTCTTCAAAATTAAACTCCACATTTTTACCGGCATCGGTCTTTTTAAATTCCTCAAACAGATATGTATAGTATTCTGCCGCATAATCCGTACCAACATGATAATTGATTACATTTAACTCTACTTTTTTTCCATCTTCTGCGGCTGCCGCACCGCCCGCTTCTGAAGACTGTTCCTCCGTTGTTTTGCCATCTGTTGTCTGGGCATCTGTCGCCTGGGCATCTGTTGCCTTCTCACTTGCTTTTCCGGCAGTTTCACTATTTCCTCCACATGCAGTAAGTCCTAAAACCATAATACCTGCCAATGCTGTAGCAATCGCTCTTTTTGTCAATTTTCTTTTCATATAAATCCTCCTTGTCATCTTATGGCTAAATTATAACTTTAAATTGACCATTCGTGAATAAAATATAAGATTCATGGCTTGGACTTTCAGATCCCTTTGGGCTCAAATTTTTTTCACAGTTTTAATTTCAGACAAAAACTATGAAAATTTTGACCTTTTCTTTAAATATCCGGTCATCCTTCTGAAATTTATTGATACCAACCTATAAATATGGCATAATCCCTTTAGAGCGTGTTTGAAATTGCTTTCTGGAAGCTTTGGGTTACAATTTCAAACAGGCTCTATTATCATCGAATCTGCATAATACTTTTTAAGGAGATGCCATATGTCCAAAGAAGTTACTGATACCCGCAAGACCTTATCTCTTCGTACATTTATCACCGTTGTCATTTCACTGATTGTTACTGTAATACTGGTGTTGTCCATTTCCTTCTTCTATAAGGAAACGTCCTATATATTGATAAACGAATATGAGCAGTCCATAACTGCCCAGCTCAGCCAGGTTAACCAGCAGATCAGCGAACAGATCGATGCATTGGATTCCATCATTCCCATGTTTCTGTCTAATTCAATGATTTCAAATACACTGGAATCCATCAACTATAATTCGGTAACGAATGACAGCAAAATCAGTATTGAAAAACAGATGTCCCACACCTACTACAGCACCTCGCTGTCCAGTAAAAATTTTATAAACGGGATACACATCTATAGCGATGACGGTACGGAATTTTATATCCCCACCTCCGGCGGCTCAGAGCGGGATCTCGACCTGAATCAGAGACTGCTGGATAATATAGACCCGACAGACCCCGGATTGATCTGCATGTCGCTTTATTCCGAATATAAAAGTATCTTTTTCGCCAGAAATATATTCAGCAGCAATACCGGCAGACATATCGGGCTTTTTATTGTAGATGTGGCTCCTGTAAACTGGATTCAGTTCTGTGCCAAAGGACTGGATCCCTCATGGTTCATCTATTTATATAATAATGAAATGAGTGTACTTTCCAATGGGGAAATGGAAGTACAGAGTGAACAGCTGCTGCAACAAATTGATAAACAGAATTCCACCGTTTCATTCCAGGAGTTAACGCTTTCGGGCGAACCCTATTTTGTGGCTGCACAGGAATTGCAGGGACTGCAGATCACCTCTGCCGTTGCTGCACCGAAGCATTTAATGATGCGGGACCTAAACCAGACCCTGAAGTCATACCTCCTTTTAATGTCCGTAATCGTCCTGATCGCGCTTACCACAGCCGTTATTCTGAGCCGGACCGTTACGAGACCCATTAATAAAATGGTCTATCATATCAATGAAATTTCCCAGGGACGACAAGACAGCCTGCCTCCCCTTAAAATGCATTATGAGTTTCAGGTATGGATGAACGCATTCAATCAAATGTTGAAAAAACTGGATATCTCGTATAACGATAATTTCCAGAAGCAATTGCTGTTAAAAAATGCAGAGATCCGGGCTTTGCAGTCCCAGATGGATCCTCATTTCCTGTTTAATGTATTAAATACCATCGCCTGGAAAGCCCAGATGAGCGATAATGAAGAGATCTATGATATGATTATCTCCCTTGGTGAACTGCTTCGGATCAATACCCTGTCAAAAGAATCTGCATACACGCAGCTGGAGCAGGAGATGAAATACGTGAAATTCTATATCTATCTGCAGCAGATGCGGTTTGAAGATAAAATTTCCTTTGATATACAGGTCCCTGATTCGCTGATGAAATGTATGATCCCCGGCTTTTGTATTCAGCCCTTAGTGGAGAATGCAATTATACACGGACTAGAGCCAAAGAAAGGGAATGGAAAGTTATCCATCAATATTATCGAAACAGAGCGTTATATGGAAATTTCCATTAATGATAACGGTATTGGATTTGAAACCGTACCCGATATACGCCGGATTGCATCCAAAAACGATGGCTCCCACACCCATATCGGATTGAAAAATCTGGATAAGCGCCTGGAGCTGTTATACGGGGAAGAGGCAAGATTACATATACTGAGCACACCAAATGTATGTACTTCCATATCTTTTCGCATTCCGATTCATACCGATTTGCCGAAATTGTAGCGGAATGTTTATTTTGACAAGATTCGAAAAATGATTTTTCAATATTTTATGGCAGGGAAAAGGAGACGAAGTTATGATATTTCAATTATTAATTGTGGATGATGAGGCCACTATGAGAAAAGGCATTTCTAATTTTATGAACTGGGAATCCATAGGATGTGAAGTTGCAGGAACAGCCAGTGATGGCATCGAAGCGATTGATTTTATTCAGAAAAACCACGTAGATATTGTTATAACCGATATTCGGATGCCCGTCTCAGACGGGCTGGAGGTGGCAAAATTTGTATACGAGAATATGCCGGACGTACAGGTCATCCTGTTGACCGGATTCGCAGACTTTGAATATGCCCAAAGAGCCATCCACTATAATGTCTCTGCATTCATTCTAAAGCCGACCAACAAAAAGGATTTATTTGAGGCCGTCCAGGCCGCTCAAAAAAAAATGCTCACGTCCAAAAAAAACAATTCTGCTGCAGAAGAAGATCTGACTTTTTTAAAGGAGCAATTGCTGCAGGAACTGACAGACTCTCCTTTGTCACCCTCATTGGAACAGCGAATCTTCCAGTATGGAATATGCCTGGAGCAATACTATATTGCTGCCTTCCAGATTACCCCTCCGAACCCGGATATTTCTTCTTTTAAAAAATTAATCTTATCGGAGAAAGCATATTGTTACCGCTACAACCACCTGGTTATCGTTGTCTATTATCTGGCTAAAAGCAGTAACCAGGTTCCCGCCTACATCCTGGAAAACTGTTCCGAGATCGCTGCCATCACCCATACTTTGGATTCCAGCCAGGCAGCCATTGGGATCAGCCGCTGTCATGATACCGCCGCGGAATTCAGTGCAGCCGTATCGGAAGCCATTTATGCCCTCTCACTGACCTTTTATACAGAAAATAATATTGCCCGCTTCACCCAGACGGCAAGTCCTGATGAATACGATATTAACGCTGAAAATTCGATGGATTTGCTCAACCTTGAAAACACCCTGAATCAGTTTAGCTTTGACGAATCCCGGAACATCATACATAACCTGTTTACTAAATTTAAAAGGAATCTTGTGAAATCCAGAGATGCCAAAAATATCTGCTCCCAGATTTATTATATCTGCTCCAGGGTGTCTCTAAAAAGGGGCATTACGCCCTGCGGAGCCGAATACCTGACAGGCATATATAATTCCAACGATATTTTCACCCTGGAAACTTCCTTGCAGGAAATGCTGGATACCACCATCAGCCACCTGACCGGAACCGGAGCTTCTCAAAACAAGATTGTGGAAGATACGATCAAGTACATCCACAGCCACTTATCCGAATCCCTGTCCTTAGAAAATATAGCGGAAAACTTACATATATCCCCTTCCCATTTAAGCAGAACATTCCGCAAGTCTTATAGCGAGCCGATTACAGAATATATCAACAAAACCCGTATCGAAAAGGCAAAGGAATACCTGATCAATCCGGGAACCCTGGCATATGAGGTCGCCGGGCTGGTCGGCTATAATGATCCCACTTATTTTTCTTCGATCTTTAAAAAATATACCGGGTTAAGCCCCACCGAATTTAAGCATCAGTACCGTTATAAGAGAAATTAAAAATTAACTGCCCCGGATTCAGCCAGTACAGCTTTGCTCAAATAATTAAGCCATACTGTACGAACTATTTCCGGGGCAGATTTCCATTACCGTCAGCTGTCACCTGGATTTTCAATTTGAATCTTTGATTTTACATTTTTAGCCCCGTTAATCTCCAGAACAACCTGAATCTTTCCTGCCTTGTATTCGGTAAGGGGATACACCAGAGGCTCCTTTAAATTACTCACATCAATGATTTCTTCTCTCTCATCCTGAATAATATGCATAAGCAGCTGACCTTCTTCACTGCTGACCTGGGCATGCAGCACTGCCTGATTGTCATCAATCCGAAATTTTGCACTCTTGCGGAATCCCTCAGATGCGTATTTAAAGCTTAAATTCCAGTCATCGCCCCATTTATTTTCAATGGAAGCCATGATAATGCCGGTGTTCCAGGTGTTTTTATCCAGGAAGTCATCCGTGGTAAACGCAAGGACAATGAAAGAAATCAAACATACAAGCATCAGGATTCCTGAGAGGATCGCCGCTATGATAAATCCAAAACCTTTACTTGATTGCTCCACTGCCATTTCCCCCTGACGTCCCTGATTTTCTTCGCCGCAGTTTTCACAGTATCTGGCTGACTGCCTGATCCGGTATCCGCAATTTCTACATAAAATCCTATTTTCACCTCTGGTAACCATATAGATAATCAAGCCTAAAATCGGGGTTGCAATGAACACGATGATCATCCAGAGCAGTCCATTTTCCCCCCTTTTCATACAATCCCGATAGATCCAGATGCAGATGCACACATAGACCAGAAGTGCACATAAAAGCCCGCCAAACAAGAGGCCGCCCGCAAGCAAACTGATGGTTCCAATCCCTTCTGTCACTCCCCATATTGCCACCCGCAGTATAATTGCTGCAATTAAAATTACAATTCCAATGATGATATACTTTTTCTTTTTATCAGAATTCATGCTTTGTTCCCTCCTTTTTCCAGAACCAGAACCATCTTTTCTTTTAAATCAGAAAACCACATGCCAGCGGCTGTAAGCGCCACACCTGCAAGAACCATATAAATGCAGGCACTCATAACCAGCTTTGCCAGTAACATGTTCGGAATTAAAAAATACCCCAAAAATGCCAGCATTCCAAACAGCAGTCCATTTAAAAGCATTGGAAGAAACCACAGTGATATTGTTCTGGTACCGGCAGCCGATTTTAAATACGCTTCTTTTTCCCTGACCTGCCTCATCAGGATTTTATTGAGATTATCATCCGGCTTCTCAGAAGAAGCCATGGCATTTTTAATTTCTTTACCCAAACGGTCATTGAACTGGGGTTCACATGGATTCCGGGCTCTTTGATTCTGGGCACTTTGATCCTGGTAACTTTGATCCTGGTAACTTTGATTCTGGGCTCTTTGTCCCTGGTCTCTATCATTTAGATTTCGATTACTTTGTTGTCTATCATCCTGCATAGTCATATCCCTGTTCCTCCAATCTTTTCTTAATCATGCTGCGGGCTTTATGCAGCCTGCTCTTTATGGTACCCGTGGGCTTTTTCATAATCTTTCCGATCTCCTCCAATGAAACCTCACAGGTATAATAGAGAATCACCGGTATCCGAAACTTCTCCGGCAGTTCCTCCATGATCTTTCGCAGCACCCCGTCCCGGATTCGTGCCAGAACTTCACTTTCCAGATCAACCTGGTCTGCCGCCAGATTTTCATTGTCGTCATCCAGGGATACACTTGGGGCAATCCGGCTGTGCCTTGCCATTTTCCGCACTTCATTCATCCACAGTCCATTTGTAACAGAAAATAAAAATGCTTTCGGATTTCCATCCCGTTTCACTTCCATGGAAAGTTCCAGAACTTTTAAAAATGTCTTCTGATACAAATCCTCCGCATCTGCCCGGTTTCTGCATAACCTGGAACAAAACCGGTATATGTCCGTTCCATATTGTTCAATCAAAACTTCTACCTGATCTGCAAGCACATCCACACCTCCTTTTTACCCTGCTATTATATAATCGTCATAACTTTCGGTGGGGTTCATTTTATTTTTATAATTATTTTTGATTTCATAAAGATAGCCCCGGATTTCCTGCTGTTTCAAAACCTCCTTGAAACAAACAGAAAAACCGGGGCTTCCATCTGAATAACATTCTTTGCTGCAGGCTCTTGATTTCTAACCTGTCACCATTAGCTGCTCTGGTTCGGTATATAAGTCCGTATCCTGCCCACAAATTCTGAAAAGTTCTGTGTCTGCAGCACAACTCTTCCCGGTCCCGTGAGTCTTGTAATAAATAAGCCTTCACCACCCAGGAAAATATTCATACCTCCGCGCATCATTTCCACTTCATACCGCACCGTGTTTTCAAATGCTACTAAATTTCCGGTGTCAACCTTAAGGACTTCACCCGGAGCCAGCACCTTTTCCACCTTATTGCCATCTACTTCTAAAAATGCCATGCCGTTTCCGGACATTTCCTGCAGGATGAACCCTTCACCCCCAAAAAAACCGGCTGACATCTTTTTCGTAAAGACTGCCCTTACATCTACCATGTTCTGAGCGCACAAAAATGCTCCCTTTTGGCAGATCAGACTTCCATAAGTACTCAGATCCACCGGCAGAATTTCTCCCGGAACCGTAGCGGAGAATCCGATGGTAACGCCATCCTGCATGGCTGAATAGGTGGTCATAAAAAAGGACTCCCCGGAAAACATTCTTCCCAATCCTTTCATAATCCCGCCTCTTGCATTTGTAGTCATATCAATTCCTTCACTCATCCAGGACATACCGCCAGACTGGGTATAAATGGCTTCTCCCTGCCTGAGTCGCATTTCCACTGCCGGCATAACCTCTCCGATCAATCTGTATTCCATACTTTTTACCTCCTTATAATTTATAAAATTGCAATAATACTTCCTGAGTCATCTATATTTTTTACCTTATCTGCCTTACCCATCGTCTCTTTCCCAACTATTTTACCATGACCGTATATATATTTCCACAAAAATAAGAGCTGCTACCCATAATTGGGGAACAGCCCTCACACATTGCCTTCACTTATCAGATTTTTTTATCTACTGCTGCCTGGAAACATGCAGTCAGTTCTGCATTATCCGGAAGAATACTTTCATATTTCACTTCGCCGTCCACACAGATTGTAGGTACATTTTTAGCACCTAATTTCATCATGCAGGCAACGCCTTCTTTTTCTTTGATCTTATGCTCGATGATCTTCACTTTATCACCCAGTGGTGCAGCTGCAGTGTAAACGGCTTCCATATTGTACTGACATGCTGCACAGGATTCGGAATCCAGTGTAATACAGTCTATTATGACCTGTTTTTCGCTTGCATAGTCCGGTAATTCATAGTCTACACCTGCCATAACATCTTCGCCTTCAAAAATCTCTTCGATATTGCCGTGTACGGTGCTGGTAACAGCCTGAACGTTGGCAACGGGGGTTGCATAAGGCATATCACAGCCGGGAGCCAGAATATATCCTGTTTTTCCGCCGATATTCATACAGTTTGTAGCATCTCTCACATTGTCATAAGGTGTTCCAAAGAGCATGGTCAGAGTCAGTTTGATATTACCGCCTACAGATACCTTGTATGGTTTACAGGTCTCCACTACATACTCCAGCGGAATATTTTCGTCGATGGAGATATTATCGCAATGGGTCTGGCACATTGCTTCAATATTACGTTTTGCATTTCCACATACGAAGAAGGATCCCAGTTTGCCTCTTTCACGAATGTAATCAAATACAGGTGTTACATAAGGTGTTACAAATTCTTCAAAGTTATCAGGGGAAATCTGAGAAGTCATAGGATCAACGATTGCTACGATATCCACACCGGCATCGATATACATTTTTGCAGTATTGATCGCTACCTTCTGGCAGAATTCCATTAATTCTTCCACTTCTTCCGGTTCATCCAGCATATCATAGAAGATATCGGTTCCTTTTAAATGAAGTGCCAGAGTAAAGGGTCCTGTGATTAAACCATAAACTGCACATTTATCACCAATGGCTTCCACAATGCGTCTTGTAGCGTCCATTGCTATGGGGAAACGTCCGTCTTCCTCTGTTGGGATCTTCAGATCAGCCAGCGTCTTGCCCTGCTCTAAGATGTGGCTGGATACTGCAGGCGGATTATCCTTTGCATAAGTCAGATTGCATCCCATAGCCTCTGCTTCCAGCTGAAGGTCAAATAATGCGGGAATCCCATCCGGCTGATACAATTCTACTGCCTTTAATACTCCATTTACAATATGATCTGCACTTTTAAAGAAATCCTCACAATTTACATCTATCAGACTTGCTGCGTGGCATCCTACAAAAGGAACCCAGGGTATACGTTCTACTTCTTTACACTGCATTGCACGAAATACTAATTCTCTTGAATTCATTCTAATAATCTCCTTTATGTATTTTTCATATCTATACGCCCTGATACCGCCTGCGGATTAACGGCATCAACCATACACTCATTATATCAGCAAGTCAAAATTTATTTTGAAAAAATCATAGTTATTTGGTAATAATTTTAGTAAAAACACTCCATCAGTTCGTCTTTTGTAATTTTGCCAAAATATTTTACAAGGGGT
Source organism: Clostridiales bacterium (assembly GCA_018365455.1). Classification (GTDB taxonomy): domain Bacteria; phylum Bacillota; class Clostridia; order Lachnospirales; family Lachnospiraceae; genus Robinsoniella. Next base: position 27,501 of record JAGZJZ010000034.1, on the reverse strand, counting down.
ACGTGCTCTAATACCCCTTCCACTGTCTCCCGCCTGTATTCCAATCCAATCAGCATATCTTCTATGTCAGATGCCGGACAGAGGGAAAGAAAATCACCACTGATTTTACATGCGGTAATCATACCTTTTTTAATTAACATCTCTACCGTTACTTTTCCATTGACAAACCGCTTTTCTTTCCTGTGGTTAAACATGGGGGAGCGTCCATAATTCCAATCCCTGGAACCATATTTGTGAAGTGCCAGTTCCTCTGTCTCTGCCAGTATCCCAGGTGTGATTTCCACCTTTGTGATACCCCCGGCTTCCGTTTCCAAATAAGTGCGCAGATAATCCCGGAATTGCAGTACATTCATCCCAGGTTCATCCAGGAAGTCAATGATATTGCCGATTCTGCTCTTCACCGACTTCACACCTTTTGAGGATAACTTATCCTGGCTGACCTTTAAGAGCTCTGTTGCCTTTGCAAGATCTGCACAAAATAAAAGCGTACCATGATGGAGTATCCGGTTCTGATGCTGTGCCTGGGCATTGCCGGATATTTTTTTGCCATCCGCCGTAATATCATTTCTGCCGCTTTTCACGGCTGGTACTCCCAATGTCTTTAAAGCTCCTATAACCGGTTCCAGGAATCTCTCATAAGAAATATCCATATCTTCATTTTCTGTAGTAATAAATGAAAAGTTCAGATTCCCCAGATCATGGAAAACAGTGCCGCCGCCGGTATTTCTGCGCACTACTTTTGTTCCGTACTTTTCCACTGCTTCCTCATTTATTTCTTCCAGCGTATTCTGGTGTTTCCCAATGATAATACTGTTTTCATTCTGCCATAAAATCAGCATGTCAGCATCGGGATACCCTGCTGTCTTGTGATAGAAAAAATATTCTTCCAGTGCCAGATTTTTGCAGGGATCTGTAAACGGGCTTTCTACATATAATATGCCGTCAATTCTATTCATAAATCTCACACGCTTCCTTGCAGGTTGATTTCCAGGTATCCTCCAGTTTCTCTTCAAATTCCTCGGGACCATTGCCAATGACCACCAGCTTCGTGTGTGTAATTACATCCCTTTTTCCCGCTTTAAAAGGCTTTATTTCCAGATAGTCTCCTACCCCATCCACCTGGATCCATCCTTCCTGCGTATCTGCGATTCCTTTTATACGCAGTGCCATAGGCTGCATTTTTTTCACGAACTGCTCCAGATCCGGCTTACTTACTTTTGTCCCGCATTCCAGGGAATAAGTCGCCGGGCGGTTCCATGGCTGATTACTGGTTTCACCCACGTAACCGTTATCAATTAGTTTTTCATCCAGTAATCCCAGGGGAACCTGTGCAAACATCGTTTCGTACAGGTATGCTTTGGGATTCAATTCCCGGATTTTTCCTTTTATCTTTTCAATGGTTACCTGATTCACCAGATCCACTTTATTAATGACAATAAAGTTACTGGATGCAATCTGATTCTGCACCGGTGCCAATACCTGCACATGACGCAGGAACGTAACGCTGTCCGTAATGCAGACTGCGCCCCGGTACCGGTAAGGGCGGGCATTTGAATCTGCCTGGGAACGGCTTACCATATGTTCCATTTCCTGAAGAAGCAGATGCATATTGGAAGGATCCGCCATGCCTGAGTTCTCAATCAGCAGGATTTCTATATCTTCCTTTGAAAAACCAATGAGGGTTTTTACAAATCCCCCTTTTAAGCAGGCACAAAATATGGAACCGTTATTAATTTCCACCAGTTGAATACCTTCTTTTTCCACCAGCATGCCGTCAATTCCCAGGCTGCCAAATTCATTAATAATGACCCCAATCTTCTTATTGGGCAGTGCCTGGAGAAGTTTTTGCAAAAAGGTTGTCTTGCCTGCCCCCAGAAAACCTGATATCAGATATAAATCAATCTCTTTTTTCATTTCTGCTCCTTTCCGTCTTCGATGTAACCCAGTATCTCCTGAAACGCAAACTCTTCTTCATCTTCAATACAGATTTCGCACAGGGTGCCGCTGCAGGGTGCTGTAAATTCCAGAGCCTTCTTTTCTACTTCTCCCTCACACACAGTCTCCCCTTCTTCCACTGCTTCCCCGATCTCTTTTAACCAGGTCAGCGTGCCGGTCTTAAAAGTCAGGTTCACCGGTCTGTCCTGACACGGACAGGGATGCTCCGGATCTTTTTTCGGCATTGCCTTTTTTGGTACGGTAATTTCTATTCTTGACATGTTTTCCTCCTGGTGCGTATTATAACAAGGATTTGCCTATTCAAAGTACGGACAGGCTTTTCCTTTACATTCCTTATTGTTCTTGTAGTATTTGCAAATCACCTTTTCCGGCTTTTCCAGTTGGATCCCAAGGTACTCCCGGATACTTTCAGCCGCACTCTCTAAAGCGAGATAGGTATTCCGCTTGCAGCATCTGGGACCATCTACACCGGAAATAGCAAGCAGCGCCCTGCCTACCGCATGGTTAGTCCATGCCCAGGTTCCTTTTGAAAGCGGTGTTGTCTGGGTGTAAATGCTTAAGAAGATTCCAACTCCCACTGCCGCTCCGCAGGAGCCATAGAGTCCGCAAAATCCGCCCAGTACATTTTTCGCCCTGGACAGTGCTTCCCGAAGATCTTCTTCCAGAACTGCCGTCTCATCTCCCTCTTCCTTATGACAGGCAGTCAAAAGCACTCCAGGCATAAGATAGTGGTGGGGCGGGCAATGCATGGGAAGCCCTTCAATATCCATCAGTTCTTCCGCCAGCTCCCAGATGGTTTTATTTTCACCTGATTCATAATATGTAAGCAGTTTCTCTGTCATTTTATCATAATAAATATCCAATTCACTGTAATTTCCCATATCTTTACCCTTTGCATATAGCACACATCCTGCTATCGCCCTTTCTGTATTTATTATAAACTCACTGCCCGGAATAGAAAAGTAAAAAACCTGGATTATTGGGAAATTTTTTAGATTCATAGAATTTTTACTAAAAATCCAAAATTTTGAAAAAATCCCTGGTGCCGGAAACGCTATAATATATGTAGAAACAGCAGATACAGATTGTGCAATGCAGTACCAGTGCCTCCCGGCCAGGTCGGCACCAGGGCTTGCAGATGGCTGGAAAGAATTTTAAACACGCTCATGAATGGAGGAAATTATCATGATTGGAATTGGCATTGACACCGGCGGCACTTATACAGATGCTGTCATCTATGATTTGGAGAATAAACAGATATTAGAAAGCGCAAAATCTCTGACCACAAAAAGCCGCCTGGAAACAGGCATTACCAATGTACTGGAAAAGTTATCACAGACGGCTCTTCAGTCTGCATCCTTTATGGCACTGTCCACAACCCTGGCAACGAATGCCTGTGTGGAAGGCAAAGGCGGAAGAGCTAAACTCATATTTATCGGGGTAAATCCAAGGACAGTAGATGAGACCTATCTATCCTACGGTCTGCCTCCCTCCCGGGAAATCTATTTTATGGATGGGGATCCTGCTGATGCACTGCGCCCGGAAGTCAATTCCCCTGCTGTTGGCAGTGATCTTTGCTCGTTGCCTGCGGAGAATAAGCCGGACTGGAAAAAGTTCCGCCAGGATATCCGTACACAGTTTAGTGATTATGACAGCATTGCCGTGGTACAGATCCACCCGAAATATAATGGAGCTGCTTATGAAAAAACGGCACATCGCATCATTACGGAAGAACTGGATGTCCCTTGCATTACGGGCTACGAATTGTTCCACGATTTAAACGTCCTGCGCCGGGGTGCCAGTGCTCTGTTAAATGCCCGGCTGATGCCGGTAATGCAGGATTTTTTCAAAGCAATCAAAACCTCTCTGGAAGATCTGGGGCTGTCTCTTCCTATCGTAATTGTAAGAAGTGACGGATCCCTTATGTCTCAGGGATTTGCCTCCACACGGCCGGTGGAAACGCTTTTATGCGGTCCAGCAGCCAGTGTTATGGGCGGCGTGGAGCTTGCCGATGAAGAAAATGCCCTGATCGTAGATATGGGTGGAACTACATCTGACATTGCCATTGTTAAAAACCATACACCGGTGACTGTCCGGGAAGGCATTCAGATCGGTATCTACAAAACCTTTGTGAAGGGGCTGTATGTGGATACTTTTGGTCTGGGAGGCGACAGCGCTATCCGGTATAAAAACGGCAGCCTCTATCTGGACACAGAACGGGTCATCCCCCTTTGTACCCTTTCTTCCCAGTTTCCGGGCGTGCTGGAACAACTGGAAGAACTAAACCTCACCGGTAAACCCCACAGCCATTTCCTGCACGAGTTCTTTGTATTCATGAAAGAACCCAAAAATAAAAGCAGCTATACTCAGGAAGAACTGGACTTTTGCACCGCTCTTGCCCATGGTCCCCTTATTTTTACCAAAGCTGCCGCCGCCATCCGAAAGGACACGTATAACTTCAGTATGAAGCGGCTGGAACAAGAAGGCATTGTGATGCGTTCCGGGCTTACTCCGACTGATATTATGCATATTCGAAAAGACTACACCCCCTTTGACCGGAAGGCATCCGTACTGGGTGCAGAATTTATTGCCCGTTCCGTAGAGATAACATCGGAACGCCTCACCGATAAAGTATACCATCTGGTAAAAAAGAAACTTTACTGCAATCTGGTGCGCATTCTGATCAACGACCACAATGACACAAAGCATAAACACTTAAGTCCCGAAATGCTGAACAGCCTGATTGAAGAAAGCTACGAAGATGCCGTATCCCACGGAGCTTCCAGTTTCTTTTCCACCCAGTTCCGCACCCAGGCTACGTTGATTGGTGTTGGTGCCCCCATCCACATCTTCTTAGAAGACGTGGCAAAGCTTCTGGGCACTAAAGCTGTCATTCCCAGAAATGCAGCCGTGGCTAATGCTCTGGGTGCCGTAGTGGGTAATGTATCTGCTTCTTATTCCGTTGAGATCAAACCCCTCTACGACTCTTCCGATCTGACCGGCTACCAGGTTTTCACACGAAGCGGATGCTTAGGCTTTAAAGACTATGATGCCGCTAAGGAAACCGCTATTGAAGAAGCCCTGGAAGGTGCAAGGTCTGAGGCTTACCAGAGGGGCGCCGTGGGTGAAATCACAACTTCTTACGAAAGCAGTACCTCCGAGGCTGCAATTGGGGAAAATAACTTATTTCTGGGGGAGATGATTGTGGGCCATGCCATAGGCAGGATTTTTAGTAATTTTTTTTGATAATCCAAAGTTATACCTTTTTTGATATATTATCGTTTCAGTATGAATTCCATATTTTTTACTAATTTTCTATGTTTTTTTCTAAAACTTTAGATTAAAATATTCTATACTTTGCTCATAAGAATGAAACGGCAAGTACTGTTACCAGCCTAACTGGTGCAGAGCACCTGAGCCGGATTAAAATAGAAAGCGGGGTATTTTTATGAATTCTATGGAACGTGTAGTAACTGCACTGCAGCACAAAGAACCTGACCGGGTACCGGTTTATCCTATCATCAGCGGTGCTTCCAGACGGCTGATCGGCGCATCTTATAAGGACTGGTCCAACGATGCTGATATCTGTGCAGAAGCATTGTTAAAAGCAAAGAAAGAATTTGACCTGGATTGTATCGTAACACTGATTGACCTCTCCATCGAGTGTGATGCCTGGGGCCAGGAACTGGTCTACCCAGAAGACGAGGCGGCGCATCCTAACTACAATAACTGTGTCGTTAAAGAAATCGAGGACTATGCCGAGATTAAAAAAGTGGATTACCGTACCTCGAAACGAATGATGATGCACATTGATACCTGTAAGAAACTGGTGGAAGCTGCTAATGGGGAATACCCGGTGGTTGCCTTTGTCTTTGGTCCCCTGGGAACCTTGTCCATGCTCCGTAACCAGCAGGATATGTATATGGATCTCTATGATGACCCGGACGCTGTACACGATGCAGCAAGAGAAGTAAATGAAACGCTGAAGGATTACTGCAACGCGCTTATGGATACCGGAGTAAATGGTATTATGTTCGACACACTGTTCTCATCCGGGGCAATTATGAGTAAAACCATGTGGATGGAAATGGAAGGGGATCTGGTAAAAGAACTGGCTGATGTGGTTCATGACAGAGGATGCCTGGTAATGATTCACAACTGCGGGCAGAAAATATATTTTGACGCCCAGATCGAAACCATGAACCCCACGGCAATCTCTTTCCTCTATCCGCCGGATGATTGCGCAGATTTTCAGGAATGCAAGGCAAAATACGGCGATAAAGTTACACTGATTGGCTGCGTCACGCCTGCAAGTGCCGTTATCGGTACCGATGAGGAATGGGATCTGGAATGTAAGAACAACATTGATGCAATGGCAAAGGGCGGCGGCTTTATGCTTGCCACCGGCTGCGAATACCCGGCAAATGCCTCCTTTGACCGGGCAAGGCGCATGGTAAATATCGCAAAGACTTATGGCTGTTATTGATCTGATCACTGGATTACTCGTTACCTCCTTTGTAGGAAACTTCCAATTATCATCTTGACTTTTTTTAGAATTAGTTCTATACTAATTGCGCACGCAAATGGTTATTTGCGTGCGCAATTTTTGTGAGATTTGTCCCGGATGAAGGGCGCGCAGCGGGCTGCTGTATTCAACTGCAAAATTCCGGGAATACTATTGAGAAATTGTATAAATCACATCTGTCTGGAGGCATTACGATAATACGAAAGAAAAAGGAGGTTAAAAAATGAAGTCAATATCACAAGAAGCGAATAATCCCCTGGGATATCGCAAGGTGTCCAGGCTCCTGACCGGATACGCTGTCCCCTGTATTATTTCCATGCTGGTTACGGCACTTTATAACATTGTAGATCAGATATTTATCGGACAGGGTGTGGGTGTCCTGGGAAATGCCGCAACGAACATCGCTTTTCCATTATCCACTACCTGCACTGCAATTGCTTTACTGCTTGGCATCGGAGGTGCCTCTAATTTTTCACTGGAACTGGGTGCCGGCAGAGAAGATCATGCAGCAAAGTCAGCAGGAAATGCCATCACTATGATGGCGGTATCCGGAATCGCACTCTTTTTGATTGTAACAATCTTACTGACGCCCATGTTGAAATTCTTTGGCGCAACGGACGATGTTCTTCCATATGCCCAGACCTACACCCGTATTACCTCCATCGGATTCCCATTTCTGATTATCAATACTGCAATCAGTAAATTAATCCTGGCGGACGGCAGTCCCAAATATTCCATGACTTCCATGCTGGTTGGTGCCGTAATCAATACCATTCTAGACCCGATTTTTATCTTTGTATTTGATATGGGTATGGCTGGTGCCGCTCTTGCAACCATCATCGGGCAGATCGTATCCTTTTGTATCAGTGTAAAATACGCGTTCCATTTCCGTCATATAAAGCTGACACGTAAATGCTTCCAGCTAAAGTTTAAATTCTGCAGAAATATATTTGCCCTGGGAGCCAGTGCCTGTTTCAACCAGATCGCCATGACGGTCACACAGATTGTCATGAACAATGTGCTCTCTTATTATGGTGCCAGATCTGTATATGGAAGTGAAATTCCACTTGCCTGCGCAGGGATTATCATTAAAGTGAATATGATTTTTATGGCACTTGTCATCGGTATATCACAGGGAACCCAGCCCATTGTAGGATTCAATTACGGCGCAAAAAAATACGGACGCGTCAAAGAAACTTACAAGCTGGCAGTTTTAAGTGCCACGATCATTTCCATTTTGGCGTTCCTCTGCTTCCAGTTTTTCCCCAGGCAGATTATCTCTGTATTTGGAAACGGAAGTGAAACCTATTTTAAATTTGCAGAACGGTATTTCCGGATCTTCCTGTTTATGACCTTTATAAATGGAATCCAGCCGGTTACATCAAACTTTTTCACCTCCATTGGGAAATCCGTACTGGGTGTATTCATGTCCCTTACCAGGCAGATTATCTTCCTGCTCCCGCTTTTTGTCATCTTCCCAATCTTCATGGGGATAGACGGCGTCATGTATGCCGGTCCTATTGCTGATGCGGCGGCGGCGGTTGTTTGTATTTACTTCCTGATTCGGGAAATGCGGGAACTTACACGGCTGCAGAAAGGGATGGAGGAGCCGAAACCTGTAGCTTAAGTAGAACTGATTTATTTAACCGCTATATCATAAAACTATAATAATAAAATCTGTAATATTAAAAACCCAGAGTATCTTATTATCTGATACTCTGGATTTCTAATATAACTTGATTCATTGAGTTCTTCAGTCATTCTTCTAATTTCAAAAGATATCTTCTGAAATATAACCGTGATTAAAAAAAGATGTTGCTGAAATATGTCACCGTATTTGCACCGTTTATATAATGAATCCCTGCCGCAGATGCTTCTTTATTTACATAGATACCAAAGCTCTCCACTGAGGGAAACATTTGGTCGGGAAAGCGGCACGGGGCATCAGGATAGGTGCAGGATTTGCAATTCTGGCAACCTTCCGATGACAGCATCAGAATATCATCCCCGTCTTCTAAAAAGATTTCCCTTACCTTTTTGCTCACTTCTTCATGCCTTTTTTTCGCATCCATCATTCCATCCCAGTCAAAGGAATCTTCCAGCTTCGAAACCGTTGAGAAAACCACCACATTTTTGTACTTCATAGACCGTTCCCTGCACTCCTCCACAGTTCCTACACCCGGAGGACATGCCCAGGTTTTTCCATACTGCCCGCATTGGTTTGAAGCGCACATATCTCTGACTTCATCCGAAAATACAATCTTCTCTACAGGTACCACTGCTGCCTCGTGTACCCCTGCTTCCTTGCATCTGCTTAATACTGCTTCCAGATCTCTCATGTAAAATCCCCCATTGTCATCATCTGTTATTCAGACTTATTATATCGGGTCAACAGTCTATGCCTGTTTCCCTTTTTGTAATCTTATTGTATCAAAGCAACGTATAAAAGCAAGGAAAATTTCACTATTTTTCAATTAAAATACTTTTTTGCCTCTGTAATCCTCAACTGTCTTCAGCATATAGTCTGCCTCCTCCAAAGTACTGCAATTCATGCGGTATAATACGCCCTCCGGTTTTAAATGCTCCAACAGCACCGGCAGATCTTCCTTAACAATATCAATATGAATCATTTTTCCTGCATCCTGGATTTTTTTCAGCGTTTCAATCCAGTGAGCAGCCGTAGGCTGACCTGCCCCGTATACCCATTGGATACCATCCAGCCCTTCCAACTCTAACAGACTGTCTAACTGCCGTAATGCGCCTGGTCCATCCAGGTGGAAAATTGTATTTTTAAGAAATTTAATTTCCTCTTTTAACTCAGGGATTACGAATTTCTGATACATTTCCTCTGAAATCATCCCTCCAAAATCACAGGATGTCACATACCAGCCCTCAGGATGGTAAATCCCCATCCAGTTGGAATTTCCCTGTTGTTTTTCTTTTAATATGGCATCCAGTTTCGTATACACTTCCTTAAATCGCAGGCAAAGTTCAAAATTTAACTTCTGCACCAGCTCGGGTTCTTCCAGGATATCAAAACATAACTCCTGCGGTCCCCGCAAAGAAACCAGACCGTCCAGCCCCGGATGGATATCGGTAATTCCAACCAGATAATCCCCCCGGCTGTCATCAAGCATTGCTTTCGTTAATTCAACCGTTTTACGAAACCAGATATTGTCTTCTTTTAAACAGCTTATATCCATATCCTCCAGGCTCTCAAAATGGCTGGAGGCCCAGCTGGTATCAGTTCCAAACGTAATTCCGCATCCAAAGTAAGCTCCAAATACATCCGGTCCCAGATTGGGACATACCAGGGGATATGCCTCTCCTGCAAAGTATAGGGATTCCTGGATTGCCCGTTCTCTTCTTACCACGTACTCCGTATCCATCCACTGGTCGTACAGGCTTTCTCTGATTTCCGGAAATACAGACCGGAAATCATATTTGGGCGCCCGGATATCCATCAGCGGCCTGTCATGATTTTCTTTTGCCCAATAAGCATCATAGCGATTTTTTATTTTCTCAAAATCATCAATGTGGATCATTTCTATCCCCTTTTCACTCAAGTCCAATAAGTCCCGTATTCCTCTACTGCTTCAAAAAAGGCCATCAGATTCTCCCAGCTCACTTCCGGTTCCACCATATGATTAGGCCCGATCAGATAGCCGCCGTCCTGTCCAAGAATTTTAATACACTGTTTTACCTCCTGCTTTACCTGCTCCGGCGTCCCAAAGGAAAGATTCGTCTGGGCACTTACCCCTCCCCAGAATGCCAGCTGATCACCATAAGTATCCTTTATCTTCTGCAGATCCATGCACTCCGGCTGTATCGGATTTAAAACATTTACCCCTATCTCGATTAACTCCGGTATGATCTGGCTGGGATTCCCGCAGGAATGGTAAAAGACCGGTATATCCGGCGTTATCTCCCTGGCTTTTGCAATAATTCGTGCCAGCCTGGGCTTAAGGAACTCTCTCCATGTATCCACGCCAATGAGCATCCCCGTCTGCATCCCAACATCATCCCCCAGCATAAGCACATCAATCCCCGCCTTTAGCATAAGTACCACCTGATCCATACGAAGCTGGGTAATGCGTTCCATCAATATTGTGATGGCTTCCGGCTCTGTCAGCATATCCATCATGGTCTCTTCAAATCCCCGGATAGCCCAGGCCTTTTCAAAAATAGTCTGGGTCAGACTTCCGCACACAGCCAGACCTTTTTCATGACACTGGTCCACATAAGCTTTAAAATGTGCACTTCTCTTGGGTTCTAAAAAGTCCGGCAGTGGAAATTCTTCAGCCTGCTGTTCTGTCATCCCTGCTTTAAGAGGCGAGATGATGTGTTCGAAATGCAAACTCGCATCCCTGGACTTTCCGCTTCCCACGCCCCATTCATTGATGGAAAAACCCGGTTCCTGATCCCTGCCCACATAATATGCCGAAAAATCTCTTATCAACTCCGTGGGCGCAAAATCCAATAGCCTGATATCCAATCCAAAGTATTCATAGTAATCCACGCAACCTGTTCTTTTTCGAAATTCTTCCTCCAATGCCGGACACAATCCCCAGCTTAAATCCTTCGGGATTTTATCCGGAATTCTTCTGTTAACCACTGCCAATACCCGCTCTCTTGCATTCATACTGCAATCCTCCTGCTTTTCATCTCTTTCATTTTTTACCCCGGAATAGCACAAGCTGGCTCATCCTATTCCTAACGCCCGAATTCCTCTATTGCTTTACACTTCCGGCAGTCAATCCGTCTATGATATTTTTTTCAAACAATATAACAAATAATACAATGGGTATCATCATGATTGTTGCCAGGGCACTGATCTTCTCCCAGGGAACGTTGTACTGGTTTATCCTTGGAATCAAAGTGAGCCCCACGCTCAGCGGCGTTGCTTTCCGGTTGGTAAAAACCAGCGGAATCATAAACTCATTCATGGTATTGATAAAGTTAATAATAGCCATTGTAGCAATAGCCGGCTTCATAAGCGGAAACAGCACTTTGAATATCTTCGTATACACATTTGCCCCGTCTACTGCCGCTGCTTCTTCCAGGGAATAGGGAATCTGCTGTATAAAGGTCACAAAGGACATGGTCGTAAACGGTATGAATCCGCTGACATACAGAATGATCAACCCCAGATGGGTATCGTGAAGATGCAGTGTCTTATATGTCTGGAACATGGGGATCAAGGTCATAATCACCGGCAGCATTGCGGAAAAGACCAACAGTGAATAAGCTGCTCCCGCCCCCCGGAAGGTAAATCTGGCAAAGGAATATGCTGCCAGTATACTGATCACAATTGATGCAATAATGGCAAAAACGGCTACAATCAATGTATTGAACGACAGACCGCTGACATCCACCTCTTGAAACAGCGTAAAGTAATTCTGAAGGGTTGGATTTTCCGGAAAATAGGTCACGGGCGTAGTAAATAATAACTCTTTTTCCGTAATTGAGGATGTAAATATCCAGAATACCGGAAATAAAATGATCAGAGCCAGAACAAGTGCCGTAATCCAGATAAAGACTTTATAAGCTTTTGATTTTTTCATTTTCCCGCCCCCTAGTAGTCAATTTTTTTCTGCAGACGCATACCGCCGCCGGCAACAATAATCATGATCAGGAACAGCATCATAGAAATGGCTGATGCATATCCATAGTTCAGGTTCTTAAAGGCTTCTGTTGTTATTTTATAACTGATTAAAGATGTCTTTGCACCGGGACCGCCCTGGGTCATGGCATAGACCAGATCAAAGCTTGTAAGACGCCAAAGCGTAAAAAACAATCCCATGGTAATCAGAACCCGTTTGATATGCGGAATGGTAATTGCAAAAAAACGTTTGATTGCCCCTGCTCCGTCCATGGCTGCCGATTCATACAATTCCAGTGATACCCCCTGCAGTGCAGCCAGCACCATTATTGCAAAGAACGGTACATTTTTCCACACATCTACGATAATGACCGCCGCCTGGGCACCTGCCGGATTTACCAGCCATGCAAAATTAAAGTCTGACTGGCTGAGCCTGGACAGCAGATCATTAACAAAGCCATAAGTATCATTAAATGCCCACTGTGCCGCAATGCCAATCACAATTGTAGGCATTGCCCAGGGTATCAGTACAATAGACCGTAAAAATTTCTTTCCTCTGAATTTCACGTTTAAAACTAACGCCAGTAAAATGCCCAGTGTCATAATTAAAATAACGGAAATAATGGTAAAGATCAGTGTAAAGCGAATGGACTCCTGAACGCCCGGATCTTTCAAAAGCTTCACATAATTTTGGAACCCCACAAATTTTTTTGTCTGGGTTATCATTTTATAATTCAAAAGACTATACCACGCTGTGGTAATCATCGGATAAATAATAGTAGCGCCCCTCACAAGCAGAGCCGGCAATACCAGCGCCCAGGCTACCAATACCCGCCTTTTTCCCATTGACATTTTTTTCATCCCGCAACCTTCCCCTATCTTCTATCTGTCTGCCGGAGATTTTGAAAGGGGACCCCGCAGTGTCCCCTCACTTTTATACCGGTCTGTAAAATGCTGCAATTGTCTGATAACGTGCAGTTGTGTTTAGCCTTCCACAAGTGCCTGTATTTCCGCCGTAGCTTTTTCCACACATTCATCCAAAGACATTTGATTTGTCAGATAAGACTGTGCATAGGTCTCCGCTGCCTCCATAAGCTCATTTACTGTTGGCGGCATTGGCCTTGGAACCAAGGAACCTGCTGCAGAATATTCTTCCAGTGCCTGTCCAGCCCGATTGACTTCTTTAGCCTCCGGCTTTGCCATTACCTTAGTGTGGGAAGAACCTTCCATCTGGAGATTGCACATCTGCCCTTCTTCACTTGCCCATACCTTCAGAACCTCTTTTGCCGCATCAACTTTTTTCGAGTTTTTATTAATTGCCATATGCCATCCTGCTACGATCGTGTGATTTGTTTTGAACATGGGCATAGCTTCAATCTGTATGGCATCCCCCCATTTATCGCCGCAGACATCTGCCAGATAAGCCCACTGGAACACCATTCCATATTTGTTGTCGATAATTTTCTGATTCATCGCATCATAGCTGTCACCAAGAGCTGCTTCTGATACTACTTTGTCCTTATAAAGCATGTCATACATAAACTGCAGTGCTTCTTTTGACTCCGGTTTGGTCCAGTCATAGATATCACCTTCAAAGCAATACATCCATCGGATTAAATCATTGTATAACTGCCCGCCCTTGGACCAGGCTGCACCATAGCCATAGGTATTTTCATCCGTCATTGCCTTTGCCGTTTCCAGGAATTCATCAGTATTTGTCGGAATCTTTGCCCCCGCTTTGTCAAAGACCTCCTTGTTGATAAACAAATACATGGCATTTAATTCCTGGGGCAGCAGATAATAGTTTCCATCTGCACTCTTGCATATACGCTCCAAAACATCTGCAGGATAATTTTCTTTTTCAGCTTCGATGATTTCATTAATCGGTTCCAGATAGCCCGCTGTACTGTAGGTGACTCCTAACAGCTCGTCTAAATGTACTATATCAAAAGAATCGTCTCCTGCGGTCAGGATAGAGCTTAATTTTGTCACCACATCGGGGTAATTTGTGGGCGCCACTACGCCCTCCACGATGATACCTGTTTTCTCTTTTACCAGATCCACAAATGGCTGCCATCCAGCCATATCCACATTTCTGGTATAAACCGTAACCGTCTCTCCCGCAAATGGCTGGCTGCTTCCTTCCTCTGACGCCTCACTTTCCTGTACAGACGCCGTTTCTGTGTCCTGTGAACTTGTCACGGATTCTGCCGCCTTCTCTGTTGGATTTTGGGTCGTCTCTGTCCCTGCACCGCCTTTTGTTTCTTCTGACCCGCTGTTACCGGAACCGCCGCATGCTGCCAGACCTGCTGCAAGTGTCAATGCTAATAAAATGCTGATAAACCGCTTCTTCATAGTACCCTCTCCTTCACTTGTTTGATACCAATAATATAAGTTTTATCTATAAAAAAAACAATGTACCAATTTCTAGGAAATGGTACACTATTCTTGCATTTTCTATTGATCCGTCCCTTTGCTCAGAAAGCGGTTCTTGTATTCCTGAGGCAGTTCTCCGGTACGGGAACGGAATACTTTAGAAAAGTATCTGGATGAGTTATACCCCACCATTTCTGAAATCTCAGTGATTTTATAATTTCCTGATTTTAAAAGCTCTTTTGCCTTTTCAACTCTTAAATTGGTTACATAATCATTGTAATTACATCCCGTTTTAGACTTGAATAAAGAGGAAAAGTAGCTCTGATTAAAATAGAATACACTGCAAATTTTTTCTATAGAGATATCCTGGGTATATTTTAAATGAATATAGCTGATTACCTCATCTATCGTACCTCCGTAATGCTTTCCGCGAATCTGCTCTAAGGATTTGCATGCCGGTACAGCAAAGGAATAAAACCGTTCCAGAAGCTGTTCTACATTCGGTGCCGCCGTTAATTGTGAAGAAAGATCCTTTTGTTCATATTCCTGGGGTAATGCCGCATTTTCTTCGCACAGATTCCATATTTCTTTTGCACATCTTTGTATGAAAGAATAAATAACATATGGCGGCTGAGATTTCTGATAGCGGCATATGGTTTCCTGCACCGCTTCCAGAACCTGTTCCCGGTTGTGCAGATGCAGCGCATGCTCCACTGCCGAAATATCCCTGGCATAAATACTGCCGGGACTTTTATACGGATATGGCAGACGCTCAAAAAAGCAGCAGCGTCCGTTTAGTCCGCCCTCTTTTGCACGTGCTTTCTGTCCGCTCTGTGCTTCATATAAAGCCGCTTTTGCTTTTCTGTAGGACATGGGAATTCCCTTCATTCCAGACACTGCATCCCCAATTCCAAGCGCAGCATTACCGCCTTGTCCCTTCCCGTATTTCTTTAATTCCATCCAAATTTTTTCTATTGCATGTTCCCGGGTATCCACTCCTACCAGGATTATAACGATAATTCCATTTTTTATATAAACAATATACTGCTCATATGCCTGTTTTTGTAAAATTTTTTCGCAGTAATCCCTGATATGATCCGATTCAATTCCATTTCCTTTCACATCTCCTACGTTAACCGCCAATACTCTGTGAGGCATATGGATCTGCAGTTGTTCCATGTGCTCTTCATTTCCGGACATGCCCTCCTCTTCCAGGACCTTATCATAAATCGTGGACTGCAATTTTTTCTTCATTTCATTCTTATTCCCGATCACCCTGGCTGCATCTTCCAGCATTTTCTTTAAAAGGGTAGGATTGATGGGCTTGTTAATATAATCCAGCACCTGATACCGTATAGCCGCTCTGGCATATTCAAATTCACTGTAACCGCTTAGCAGAACAAATTCACACTGGATTTCTTTTTCTCTGCATGCGCCGATCAGTTGAATGCCATCCCATTTAGGCATGAGAATATCGCATATCACAAGATCCGGTTTTTTATCCTGTATTGCCTCAAATGCCATGAATCCATTTTCACAGATCTGCAATAATTCAAACCCCTCTGTTTCCTTTACAAATCTCCCGATTCCTTCCCGAATGACTTTTTCATCATCTACGACAATTACCCTGATCATTTTTATACCCACTGCATATTGCAGATCTGCTGCAATACAGCCACAATAAAACGTTGAAAGAATCACACCGTGGCTTCCTTTCTATAAATTTTCCTTCAACCAACGCTCATCTTTGCATGTCCAAAACGCTTCTTCACTTAGTCTTTGCAACCGGTATTGATATTTCAATTCTGGTGTAATGTCCCACACGGCTTTTCATATTCAATCCTTTTTCCATCCCGTAAGTCAGGCAGATTCTTTGATTTACATTGGATAACCCAATACTCTCTTTTAATGTTCCTTTGGATTTCTCATACACCTCCCTGATTTTCTGCTGATCCATTCCATTTCCATTATCAAAAACCATGATCCTAAGCATCTGCTCCCGGATGCAAAGCTTTATTACCAGAACGCCGTCTTTCTTATCCTTTAGGCCATGAACGACTGCATTTTCCACTAAAGGCTGAATAATCAGGCATGGTATAACCTGCTTTAACGCTTCTTCCTCCACATGATAATAGGTCTGAAAGGAATGGTCATACCGAATCTCCTGAATATAAAGATAATTCTTAATCTGGAGCATTTCCTGACTGGCCGTTACTTCTTTTCCATATTGATAAGTCGTGTAGCGCAGCATATCACCCAGGCAGGTAATCATGTTTGTAACCTCCGGCATATCCAGAAACATCACCTTCCAGTTAATGGTATCCAATGTATTAAATATAAAATGCGGGTTAATCTGGGATTGAAGAGCCTCAATCCGGGCATTCTTTTCATTCAGGCTGATCACATAATTCTCATTCACCAGATTCTGGATACGGGTCAGCATGTGATTAAAGTCATCGGCGATATTTTCAATCTCACTGTAGCCATTTGCATCTACCTGCCTGGCTATCTCCGTTATGCCTATATCCTGGATCTGATGTACAAAATCATGCATGGGTTTGGTTAATTTTTTGGAAATCAGAAGCACCAGAAGCAGGTTTAGAATAACTAAAATAATCAGAAACTCGATTAATGTATTCTTAAAGGAGCTGATCGACAGGCTGATATCCTGAAAAGGTGTTACAATCACCAGATTCTGCCCCAGAGAATCTATCCCCCTCTCCAGAATCTGCGGCATTGCTCCTCTGTCTGCTTCCTCTTTTTCCACTTCTGATAATAATTTCCCTGCAAGTCCGTCCCGGGTGGCATAAGTCACCTCCCCGCTGCCATTTACCAGCATGCCATAACTTCCCGGCGTAGTAACTGCACTTTTTAAAATATCCCGTATGTATTGCCCCCGGATCATTACCATTACTGTTCCGGTAATCTGGTCATCTTTGAGTACATTGCGAAAGTCTTTAATCGTCCTGGCAAATATAATACTGTGATCCTTGCCCACATCAAAGCACTTCATTGCCCCCTTATTCCTGATCACCTGTTCCTGGGCATATTCCCGGTAAGCCCGGTGAACCTGGTAGGTGGTACTGCTGTAATTCTTAATTAAATATATATCGGTCTTAGCTGCATCTTCCAGAAATAAGCCCACCGAATGTATAAAATTATAGGACAGTAAATAGTCATAGCACCGGCTCTCCGCCTGGAAAGCCAAAGACTGGCGCTGGGATTCATTCTCATACTCCCCTCTGAAAATCTGGCTGCAAAGGTCATTCAGCGTTTCATCCGAGTACATTTTCAATGTGAGGTCGTTTAAATAGAACCGGACATCATCCACACCTTTTGCAATGTTGTCCGCTGCTATTTGATTATTTTCCATAATATTAGACTTTGCAATTTTAAAATACTGGGAATTAATCAGGTAAAAGAACAGGAGAAAACTGACTACATTTAGTAGAATAAAATAAATAGAAATACTAAAAGCTATACTCTTTGATCTTTTCTTTTTCATAGGGCACCCCTCCCTGGGAAATCTGTACTTTATTGTTATCATATAATATCCCGGCAAAGGTTACAACTGTAGAATGCGGCTGCCCGCAAAAAGGCTGCCCCATAAACCTGATCTCTCAGCCCTATGGGACAGCCCTGCATTTATTTCGTTATTTTTACTGTCTTTGCCGGTCCTTTTCTTAAGCCATCAATTTTCCAATCTCACCGCTTACATCCTCATATCTTCGTTCCCCGGCATTCAGGTTATCAATTTCACCTGTAATCTTCTGGTCTTTAAATACCAGAATACGTCTGGCAAGGGTAATCATTTCAGGCATATCGGAAGAAATCAGGATAATGGATTTCCCTTCATCCTTGGCAAGACTCCAGATTAAATCATGAATATATTTTTTCGCCCCTACATCAACGCCAACCGTAGGCTCGTCGATAATGAGCACATCACAGTCTGCAGCCAGCCACTTCCCGATGCTCACCTTTTGCTGATTTCCGCCGGAGAGGCTTCCTACTTTGGTTTCCGCAGTGGGCGTCTTGATTTTCATTTTGTCGATCATATAGCGGATCGTTTTCTCTTCTTCCTTTACGCTGATCTTCTTAAACTTATTGCGTATGCGGGACCATATTGTTATGGTTGTATTTGTGCCAACCGAAAAGTCCAGAATCAGTCCTTCTTCTTTCCTGTTTTCCGATACATACCCGATGCCATACCGCTCCAGGCTGTCCTGGACAGAATTAATGGATGCCTTTTTTCCTTTTACATAAACTTCACCCTGATCCATTTTATCTGCACCAATTAAAAGCCTCACTAATTCTGTCCGTCCGGAGCCAACCAACCCATAAAATCCAAGGATTTCCCCACGCTTTAGCTGGAATCCAACATGGTCAAACTGCCCGTATGTGGTGATATTTTTCGCTTCCAGCACCACATCTTCTTTCACATCCAGAAATCCCAGGTGTTCATTTGATTCCTCCCGCCCAATCATCATTTTTACAATGTCCTGTCTGGTAATTCCCACACAGCTTTTTGTCCCCACATATTTCCCGTCTCTCAGTACGGATACTTTATCACAAAGTGCGATTACCTCTTCCAGTTTATGGGATACAAAGATAACTGCCACATTCTGTTCCTTTAGACGCTTTACAATCTTAATCAGATTATTGCTCTCGTAAGTGGTCAAAGAGGATGTAGGCTCATCCAGGAGTATGTATTTTGCATTTGAGGACAACGCTTTCGCTATCTGAATTAACTGCTTCTGAGCTGCCGTCAGATGCTCAATTTTCTGGGTTGGGCTGATATCCAGTCCCACAATGCGCAGATACTTCTCCGCTGTCTCATTAATCCGCTTCCAGTCCACCATCCCTCTTTTTTTATACTGGTCAATCCGGTCTAAAATAATGTTTTCAGCCACCGTTGATTCCGGGATAACCTGAATTTCCTGACTTACCATATTAATATCATGGGCAACTGCATCCCTGAAATTCTTGATATCTGCTTTCTCTCCATCCAGATACATCTCTCCCATATCCGGATGATAAATTCCCGTTATAATTTTCATGAGGGTTGATTTCCCGGCACCATTTTCACCCATTAAAGCATGTATTTCACCTTTGCAAAAGCTTAGGGAAACATCATCCAGTGCTTTAACCCCCGGGAAAATTTTACTTATATTTTTTAATTCCAGCATACAAACCTCCACTGATGCCTCCCTTCGAAAATGCTTCTTTATAGCAGCGTATTTTCTCTGGAAGGCACATTATTCTATTTCGTCAGATATTCCGTTGTGAGTTTTCCTAAAATATCCTGGGTTACCTGATCCAGTTCTGTTTCATAGGTAGTCAGATTGTCTTTCGTTACGATAACATTACCCGCATTAATAAAATATTGCTCATCCTTTACCTGATATCCTTCTCCCATATATTTTAGAATCATACAGGAGATATAACCGTGTCCTGCGGTATTCTGGGCAATTGTCGCATCTACGATTCCATCTTCAATACCTTTCATTACACCAGAGTCCGTATCAATCGCAACCGTAAAGATATGCTTGTCATCCCCCTGTTTCTCGTAATAGTCGGATAAAGTCTGTGTCATACCTACACTTGTCACAAGTCCGGTACATACGATACCATCAATTTTCCCAACATTTGCAGAAAGTGCACTTTCAATTTTGCTGACTGCCTCTTCCTGGGTTTTAATTCCGGCTATTTCCTGAATGATTTTTACATCCGGATATTTTGCTACCGCTTCTTCCACACCTTCTTTGCGCAGTGCCGTATTGGGATCTTCCAGTACTTCCAGAACGTTTAAGATATTTCCTTTTTCACCCATCATCTTGATAACCGCTTCTGTTGCATCATACGCCGCCTGTTTTACATCGGTAGCCACTGCGAAGGAAGCAGTTGTAGGTTTGGCGGTATCCGTACCAAAGTTAATTACATTAACACCCATTTTTTTTGTGATCTCTTCATACAGACCGTTTGCTCCGGAGGCGTCACAGGGATAGATGGAAAGTGCATTTACCCCTTGTGCAATCAAAGCCTCTACCTTCTCATTTTCACTCGCCTGGGTCCAGTCCGGTCCGATCTGGATTACGACTTCCACACCCTCATCTTTCTGGAATTTTTCCACGCCCTTTTTTACTTCGTCAAAATAGGGATGGGGTGCCGGTGCATACCATGCAATCTTAGTTGCGGAATCAGAACCTGCTTTTTCTTCTCCTGCTGCATCTGGGGCAGCCGCATCCGTCGTCTGACCTGATTTCGTTTCTTCCGCCGGTGCCTTTGGACTTCCACATGCACTTAATCCCGTTACTAATGCTGCACATAATAAAGCTGCGATCATTTTCTTCATATTATTGTTCTCCTTTTCATAGGAGCTTTCATGGCTCCTGCTTTCTATATGTAATACAACCCGTACCGGCAGCCCGAGAGCGTGTTTGAATCATGCTTTCCGGCAGCTATACGTTCCAGTTTATGGGGGATTTTCCAAATACGCTCTAAGCATGCTGCTTCTTTTTCAACTCCTGTTTCAGCTTCCTGTTATTCATAATGGATTTAATACTATCCAGGGAAACCGCCAGCAAAAGAATCAATCCCAAATACGCCTGCTCGTAATAAATATTGGCATTTAACATAACTAAACCGTTCTTAACCATAACAATCAAAAAGCCCGCAAAGAATACTCCGATGGGATTAAATACACCGCCCTTTAGCGCCGTTCCGCCGATTACTGCCACCGCAAAGGAAATAACCATCCAGTCCACACCGGTAGACGGCTGTGCAGACCCCGTTCTGGAGATCCATAAAAGCCCTGCGATTGCTGCAAATAATCCGGAACCCACATTCGCCAGAATGATCATTTTATTTGTATTGACACCGGACATCCTTGCCGCCTCCACATTTCCTCCGGTAGACAAGATACGGCGCCCTGTCACTGTATATTTGAAGAAATATCCCAGTACTATTAAGGCGATCGCTGCCATCCAGAGAAGAAACGGAATCCCAAGGAAACCTTCTCTTCCCAAAAATGTAAAGCTTTCCGGTATCTCATTGTAGGGATAACCCTGGGAAATACCGTTGATTAAACCGGTAAAAATAAAAGAAGTAGCCAAGGTAACTACAAATGAATTTAACTTTAATGTTGTAATAATTATGCCATTGATACAGCCTGCCGCTACGCCCACTGCCAGGCCGGCAAGTACTGCTGCCACCGGCGGAAGCCCCAATACCTGCATGCTGTAACCGGCTGCCACAACCGTCATGCCTCCGATATATCCAAGCGATAAGTTCATGCCGCCTACAATTACAACCAAGGCCTGCCCAATTGCAATAAATATATAGATTGCAGCCGTTCTGCCCATGTTGAATAAATTATAGGCGGTAAAAAAGCTGTCCGAAAATGCTGTAAAAATAATACCCAGAGCCAGCACTGCCGCAATTACCGTTACCTCACTTCTCGCAAACAATTTTTTCAACTGGCTTTTATTGACTTTATTGCCCTTTTCCATTTCTTAATACTCCTTTCATGCCATTTCATGTTATCCATATCTATTACACACACGCTAAAACCTATCTTGCATCCGCCACTGCCCGATACATTGCCAGTAAATTCTCCGGCGGTACATCCGGCATAATATTGTGTTCCTGATTGAACACAAATCCTCCATCCTGATAGAAGATATCAATCATCCTTCTGGTGTAGTCATATACTTCCTCAGGCGTGGACCGGTTAAGTACTGAGCGAGTATTGCAGCCGCCGCCCCAAAAGGTGATGTCCCTGCCAAATTCTCTTTTTAATACCTGTGGGTCCATCTGGTAAGCAGTTGTCTGAACCGGATTAATCACATCGTATCCCGCATCGATGAGATCTCCCATTATGGGGTAAATGGAACCGCAAGAATGTAAAAATGTTTTCATATTGCTGTGTTTATGAACATAATCATTTAATTTCTTATGATGAGGCTTAAAAAGTGTCTGGTATTTCTCCTGAGACATAAACATTCCGGTATCCATGCCCAGGTCATCTCCAAATCTGAGAATATCTACAATATCTCCCACCGACTCACATACCTTTTCCAGCGTAGCCAGGTGGCGTTCCATCAGTTCCCCTACCAATATCTCTACATTTTCCGGGTCTGCATAAGTATCCATGAGAAAATTATCCATTCTTCTTAAGAAGGTGCCCCACTCAAAAAGGTTGCATCCGCAGGTGATCATAAGTGCACGATCTGTCGTTTCCCTCATTTTGAGTGTTCGCTCCCGAAGCTGGCTGTAGAAATCCGGCTCAGCGGCATGATCCCAGGGACTATGTACCAATGCACTCCACAGCACTTTTCCCATTTGATGATCCAGGTCACGATAGTCATCCGGGTAGTCCTCACAGTAAGGGAAATAGGTTTGGTCAAAAAATGTAGCTCCCACCGGCATTTTTGCAATGGCAGTTCCTTCACCGTCAATTACAAGATAATCCCCGTTTTCCTGTTTCTGTGGATGAAACCACTTGGGATACTGTCCAACAGATCCATCTGCTAAAGTAATGTCATACCAGTCGCTGTCCTTTTCGTTAAATGCTCTTCCTATATCAATTACATCTACCCCGAACATATCCATGATGTTTTCTTCCGGCTGTACGACCTGCTGTACGACATCAAAGATTCTTGTATGTCCTCCCGTCAGATTTAAATGCTTTTTTAACTTGTTATAAGCAATTGCTGATATTCCTGAGCTTGGTGTTCCTCCTAAATCCAGAGGAACATAATCCGGCTGCTTATGTCCGATTGATGTTAATACCCGTTCTCTTGATGTCATATTTATCTCCTTTTCTCTAAACGTTTAGATTTTAGTCTAAATGATATACCTCATTCATTTCAGCCCACCACTCACCTTCTGCTGCTGATTCCACAGGTTCCTGGCACGGATCACACAACCCCCACCACTCCTGCGTTTTCGGATCATCTGCCATCTTCTTCATATCCGCTTCGTAGTCATTTCCCGTATATTCATAGTAGCTGAATAAGTAACCATCCCGGTAATATATGGAATAATTGCTGATATTGCACGCTTTGATCTTCGCATTGATCTCCGGCCACGGCTGTGCATGCAAAGCTTTATAGGTTTCTAAATGTTCTTTTTTTACCCTGATTACCTGCCCGTATCTTCTCATACTTCTATACCTCCATTTTCTCAATTTGTTTAAATGTAACAGCCTGTTTAAAAAGCTTTTTTACTTTTTTTACTTTATGACTTTTTTATCTTTTTACTCTGCTTTCAAACACCTACCTCCAGAAGCCGCTAGTAATTCCGTTATACTGCACAATCTCACTTCTATTTTAAACCTGTTTTTCGTTTTTTTATCGTTCATCTGATATTTACATTATATATTCTTAATCATTTTTTACAATAGGTTTCCTAAAATATAAATCTAAACGTTTAGATATCTTGACTGTTTGACAAATTCATGATAACTTCTTATTAACCGGTACTGGAAGCGACCTTTTCCAGTACCAGATTCTCTTTAAAATAAGGGGGGATGTCTTTCATGGCAACTTTAAATGATGTTGCTAGAGATGCCGGTGTATCCATTGCAACCGTTTCCTGCTGCTTAAGTGGAAAACGCCAGGTAAAGCCAGAAACAAAAATGAAAGTAATGGATTCCATAGAAAAGCTGAAATATATACCCAACGCCTCAGCCAGAAACTTAAAATTATCTGCCACTAACCGAATTGGTGTGGTACTTACGGATATTGACAACCACTATCACGCAGAAATATTTAAAGGAATTTCATCCTATCTGCAGAATAAAGACTATACGATCAGTGTGGCGTTTTCCAATAACTCACCGGATATTGAATGCGAGAAAATTGAAGATTTTGTAAGCCAGAACGTTTCCGGGCTTTTAATTATAACCTGCCAGCCCCAAAATACGGAATTTTTTCAAAACAGAATTAAGAATTTTAATATTCCCGCTGTCTTTATTGAACGAAGACCCCACAATGTTGATGTCAGTTTTGCTGGTTTTGACAATTACCGTACCACCTGTTTCATTACCGAAAAACTATTGTCCAAGGGTTATAGAAACATCGCTTTAATTACGGGTGCTTCCCATTTTTCTTCTGAAAAAGACTGCATTTGCGGATACCAGACGGCTTTTCAAAACTATGGGCGGAAATTCGATGACGCTCTGGTCTGCAATACAAATATGACAAAAGAAGATGCTTTTAAATCAACCATGCACCGCCTGAGCGGCAAAGCAGTTGAAGCAGTCATTACCTCTTCCGAAAACATCGCTTACGGCGTCCTGGAAGCATTCCATATCCAGGGCCGCAATGTTCCCCGGGATATCCAGGTAATCACCCTTGGGGAAGAAAGCTGGAACAGCTCTGCCCGGCTGCCCGGAACTATCTATACGTCCAGAACAGCTTTTACCCTGGGTACGGAAGCTTCCAGGTTATTGGCAAAGAATATTGAGTCCCCTATGTTTTTTGAAGAAAAGTTACTGAATTTTACCGACAATATAACGGACTCTTCCCTGGACTTTCCGGAGCCTCCACCCTCACCTCTGCCTTCTGCGGTCCCCTTAAAGAAGGCACCGGTATTACGTGCACTTATGGTGGATCTGGACACGTCTCATTCTACTAAACTCCTGACCAGTTCTTTTACCAGGCAATCCGGCATCACGGTAGAATTTGATTTTGTCCCACAAAATAACTTGTTAAATAAAATCATAGAAGATATTGACCGTTCCAGAAATTATTATGATATCTATATGTATGATGTGCCCTGGCTGGAGTATATGGTTCAAAACTCCCTGGTATCAGAAATTACGGATTTCATTGCAAATGGCAGCTTTAACCCTCTCTTACTGTTTGACGAGAACATGGACAACTGCTGCTATGAAAACCGCTACTATGGTATCCCCATCATTGGCGGATCCCAGATCATGTTTTACCGCAAAGACCTCTTTGAAAAACGAGACCTGATAAAAGCATTTAAAAATAAATATAAGATATCCCTGCGTCCGCCCAAGACCTGGACAGAATTTAACGGCATTGCCAATTTTTTCACCCGTTCCTGCAACCCTGATTCCCCCACTATTTATGGCACCTCCTTTGCCGGAAGCATGGACGAGGAACTGGCACCGGAAATCCTGATACGGCTCTGGTCATTCGGTGGGAAATTATGGGATAAGTACAACCGGGTATGCATGAACACTCCCGAAAATATAAAGGCATTCCGCCACATATTAGAGACACTACATTATGTAGAACAGTCCCCTTTTGAGACATCCATTCAAAAGACGGTCTCTGATTTTTATTCCGGCAAAACAGCAATTCTTCTTACATACACGGAATACGCTGCAAAAATCAGCAACAGTATTCATGAAAATATCATAGGCCGGGTAGGCTATGAACCCATCCCCGGAAAAACTCCGGTGAGCATCGGCTGGAATTTCGGTCTGAATCCGTTTACTACAAAGTCAGAAGAAATATTCCGATATTTCAACTGGCTCTGCCAGCCCGATACCAGCAGCTACATGACGATTCTGGATGGACAGTCACCGGTCATAGCACCATACCACAGCCATGAATTAATGAAACTGTATCCCTGGATGGAATTAACCGAAAAAAGCTTTGCCTATTGCCGCAAAAGAAACGGACCTTACCGAAGCAGGTCGCTGATAATCCCTCAGAACAAGATTGAATCAATTCTATGTGGTGTGCTGAGAAACATTTTAGAGAAAGGCTATACCATAGAAGACGCCCTTATACAGGGGCAGACAAAACTGGAGGCCCTGTTCCGCTCTTATGGGTATCCGAAGCCTCTTCATTTTATTAAATAAGGGGTTATGGGTTCTTGCTGGGAGGCAGGTCTGTGAACAGGAATGCAAAAACATCCTGTATCAGACCAGTGATACAGCAGAAAAATATCCCGGCAGAAATTACATTTAACTCCGCTATAGACAGCGTCTCCGCTCCTATAGACAGCTGCATAAATGCATTTCCCGCCGGGATTCCTTGTTTTATCTATTTAACTGAGAACCCGTAATTTCTGCAGTGCATCCTTTTCCAAAATACATTCGGAATGTTCACACAGCAAAGCCTTTTGCCCTCTTGTCACAGATTCCACATCTGCAAATTCAGCCAGATTAATGGTACACCAAGCCATCTGTTCCCCTTCGTCCTTATTGGGTTCTACGAATAAAAGGTATTCACCTTCAAATTTGTACAACGCATTTTCCAAAGGTATTTCCGTGTTGATAAGCCTTGATACCCGAATGACATCATCCAGATCAGCAAATTCATAGAGGAGATGCAATTCCTCTTGTTTTGCCATTGTATGTTCAACCGATTCTGCATCTGACTGGTTCTCTTCTGTCTTTGGCAGCTGCTCTTTTCTGGTAATCGAAAATGTGACTCCGCTTGCCGATAATTCCTGAAGCTGACAATGAAGGAGATAACCTTCCACCTGGAACATTAAATCTTTTTCTGCCTTCCTCATTGCTTCCTGGAATAGTGTGCGTGCTTTTTGCGTCCCGTATAAAAAATCATTAACATTGAGTTTATATTCAATAAAGTCCTCTCGATTTAGTGACCACAGAAGCCTTGAATCATTCACTTTCTCTATTTTCATGGTTATTTCCCCCCTTCCAGACCATGTAAAATTCAAAATGGTATTATTATATTTGTTATACTGTAACTATAACAAATTATTATGTAAACTGCAATAGGAAGATGCAAATTTATAGAAATTTAATCTATTTGTAAAAATATACTGGATTTACCATTTTTTAGGCTTGCTATTACTACACCGCACAATTTCAAGTTACAAATATATTACTAACAAATTAGGGGAATTAGCTAGAACAATTAGCTGAAACAGGATAAGGCTTACGTTATAAAAGATTAAATTTGGGTTTTGCTGAGTAAGGACGCTTTGTATACAGAGGTAGTGTACGGAAAGAGAAGGGGGCGGACCAGGAGAGGGGTTTGGAAGGCTCAACGCAGAACTGGCATTTTCTAACCTTCCCGAAGCGCTTTTTGGC
>JAGZJZ010000008.1 GCA_018365455.1 Clostridiales bacterium | reverse complement strand
AATCCTGGAGCATGTCTTAAAATTGCTTTCTGACAGATGTACTTCACAGTTTGTGGAATATTTGCCTCGAATGAAAGGCGCGCAGCGGGCTGCGTAATCTGAATTCGAGACAAATATCCCGCAAGCTGGGGCGTGCAGATGGCGGGAATGAATTTTAAGGCATGCTTCAACTATTATACCTTTAAAGTATGATATTTTCAACTAATTATTGGGAGAAGAACACTCTGACGGGCCGATTTAAAACTTATGTAACAATCGACTCTAAAATATCAAGAGATTTAAACTGTTTATCCATGTAAATTTTGCGCAGACGGCTCTGAAGACGTTTCATTTCCCGCAATACCTCCTCCGACACCGTAAAGGTATAGAGTTTCTCAATAGTAGAAGCAGCAATGTACTGATAGGTGTAAATAGTGGATTCTAGCAGAAGGACTGCCCCTTTCGATCCAGAAAGACAGTTTTTACAGACCAGACCGTCTCCTGCAGGTACAAACGCCCGCAGATCCTCCTGTATGCCGCAGCCGGTGCAGCAAAACATCTGGGGATATTCTCCGCTTATAACCATTGACTTCCACTCAAATATATACCGGATCAGTTCATTGGGTATATGGGTATTCATAAGTGCCCGCAGTGTTGCATAGAGCAGCCTCAGCATCTCCGCCTCGTCATTATTTTCCCTTGCATAATAATCCGCAATTTCCATAAAATAAAAACCATAATAGGCCGCCTCATAATCCTGGGACAGCCCTGAAAAATAATTGCTGATCTCTGCCTGCATCAGGTTATAGGAGGTTCTGCCCTCAAAGCAGGTAAATGCACCGAAGGAAAACGGATTCGCCGCCGCGAGAAGCGGGCTGTTCTGTCTCCTCGATCCTTTTGCAAATGCTGTAATTTTGCCTCTTTCCTTTGTAAGCAGCACCAGCCTTTTATCATAATCACCGATAGGGGCGGCTAAAAGTACCATCCCCGTTAACGTCACTGTCTGTCCCACTTTACACCTTCTAATCTAAGCTTGGCTGAATTAAGCATTCAAACAGGTGAATTATTATCAGCTGCACTCTAGACATCCTTTTTATCATACCCAAAGTTCTTCATTAGGAAATCACTGTCTCGCCAATCTTTCTTTACTTTAACCCAAAGCTGCAGATTCACTTTCATTTCCAGCATATCCTCAATTTCTTTTCTGGCCTGGGATCCAATTTTACGAAGCATCGTTCCGCCTTTTCCTATTATAATTCCCTTGTGGGAATCTCTCTCGCAGATGATGGTTGCTTCTATATCCATCAGTTTTCCACCTGTCCGCTCTTTCATTCTGTCGATGGAAACAGCAATTCCATGAGGAATCTCTTCATCCAGGCTGCGAAGCGCCTTCTCCCGGATCAGTTCCGCAACAATCTGCCTCTCAGGCTGGTCGGTTACGGTATCTTCATCGTAAAACTGCGGTCCGTAAGGAAGATACTTAAATACCGTGTCAATAATATCCTGAGTGTTCTGCCCCTTAAGGGCAGAAGCAGGAATGATTTCCGCAAAATCATATATTTTCCGGTATTCATCGATAAATTTTAAGATCTCTTCTCTCTTTACCGTATCAATTTTGTTGATAACCAGAATAACCGGGGTCTTTGTCTTCAATAGCTGCTCTGCAATATGACGTTCTCCTGCACCGATAAAGGTACTTGGTTCCACCAGCCAAAGTATCACATCCACCTCATTTAAAGTCCTCTGGGCAACGTTCACCATATATTCACCCAGCTTATTTTTCGCTTTGTGGATACCAGGTGTATCTACAAAAACAATCTGCCCTTTTTCACAGGTATAAACCGTCTGAATCCGGTTCCTGGTAGTCTGGGGTTTGTTAGATGTAATCGCAATCTTCTGGCCGATCAAATAATTCATAAGTGTCGATTTCCCTACGTTCGGTCTGCCGATTAAGGTAACAAAACCCGATTTATAACTTGCTGTATTCATTTTTGCTCCAATCTGCTGCCAGAGGCAGCATATAATTTATCTTTTGCTCCCAGAACCATTCATCAGATGCATCTGTCCGAAAATAATTTACAAACACGCATTAGCCGATAAACGGAACCAGTACTTTAAACAGATCCTTTTCCGCCGCCAGCTTTTCTTCGTTGCCGATTACACAGATATTGTCTGCCGCTACGATTGCTTCCATGATCTTCCACAGTGCCCGAATGTCTTCCTGAGTGGCATTTAATACTTCATCCCGTTCCTTTTGCAAATCCGCCTCAGTAACATTACTGATAAAAGCGCCAAGGGAACGGCTTCCTTTTGCTGCCGGATTCAATGGTGTATCCATTTCACTGATGGTACCAATAATATATTTGGTCATATCCCGGTCATCTACCGTAAAATTCTTAACATAATCCACGACACCTACGTATATCTCATTTGTTTTCCGAAGATTCGGATCACGGTAGGATACAAAATAAGAATCTCCGGTTTTTCCAAATCCGCTCATGCAGCCATAAGCTCCTCCTTTTACGCGGATATTCAACCACAGATATTCATAGCTTAACACAACTTTTAAGATCTTTAATACGCCGGTATACTGAAGTCCAGCCTGTACGAAATTTCCCGCTCTTGCAACATACTGTATCTTAGAGGAAGTCTGGAAGCCTTCATTCTTCTGATCTGTCTCCAATTTTCCATGGGTTATAACCCCTTCTTCTTCATACAGCTTCTCTTTCAATCCCGATAATCTATCCATCAGGGGTGCAAATCCCGTTTCATCAGCCGTGTAGCTGCACAGAAGCGTGTCTTTTCGGAAAACCAGTTTCATAAGTTCTTTTAAAATACGTATCAAATCTTCTTTCTTTTCATCAAAGTTTACTTCCAGTGACTCGATGAGCTTATAGAAACGAATTCCGCTGACTGCATCATTCCATGCACTAGATTGTGAAAAATAAGACATAGCGCGGACAGCGGCCGTAGAATGTCCTGATGAATTTAACCGTACAGAAACCCTGGATTTTATTTCCGCAATGATTTCATACAGTCTCTTTTCATCTTCTATTTTTGAAGTGAAGATCATTTCTTCCATCATATCAAAAGCAAAATCCAGCTTTTCATAAAGAATCTTAGCTTTCATTTCAAACATTGCTCTGCAATCACCCTGTTTATCCGCAGCAAAAATTTCGATACCGGGATAGATTCCGCCAGAGTGGATATTAATCTCATTAAATAATTCACCGTAGCTGTAATTCCGGGTATCAACCATGCCCAGGACTGCTTTTAAAATTCCCAGATACGGAATATAATCAAGCGGTACATATTTTGTATCGAATAAAACTTTTAGATATCCAATGCCGTTTGTATACATATTATGATGTAAAACGGTCGTATCCCCCAGCAGATGTTTTTCATTGTAGAATCTTCCTGCTTCTTTTTTAATATCAGAGGCTTCCAGCATAGGAATTGCTTCCAGTTCCTCTTTAGTAGAAGGTGTCTCCTGAAACAAACGAAGCTTCTGTGTTTTTTCCACCAGGGACTGTATTTCTTCCAGGGAAAGGCTTTCCTTATATTCCTTTAATTTTTTCTTTATCTCTTCTTCTATAATGGCGGTTAAACCTTTTTGAGGTTCTACAATTACAACAGATGCATGTGTATTTTCCAAAAGATATTCCTGAATCAGTTTTTCAAAATACCCGGTTTCTGTCTGCTCTTTTAAAAATTCAAAGATGTCAAGCTGCTTCAGGTAATCAAATGGTGCTGCATCATCATACAGCCAGCTGTCCATGACATCTATTCCATACATCAGTCCCTTGGGATAGGAACCGTAGTCAGCCTCTCGGAATTTAAATTCCATATTGTTTATTCCGGCGAGAAGAGCCTTTTTATCTATGCCTTCTTTCACAACCTTTTTCAGCACATCTCCTATAATCTCTAAAAACCGGTCTTTGTCATCTATATTCGAATTCTTAGCTACAACGGAGAAGATTGGCTGAAACACCCCGCTGTCGTAAGATCCCTGAATATCTTTACCGACTTTCGCATCCAGCAGTGCCTGTTTCAAAGGTGCTCCGGGAGCGGTGAGCAATGCATATTCGATCACGGAAAATGCATTTGCCAGCCGAACATCCAGACTGGTTTTGATAGCAACATTATAGGAAAGATAGGTATTGTCCTTTTCATCATCCGTATTGGAAATGGAATATTTTTTCTTTATCTCGATGGGTTTTTCAAACGGTTTCTGCATGGAAATAGCAGAATCAACCTGAATTATATCATATTTACTCAAGTATTCTTCATCCAGCCATTTCAGCCGCTCTTGCATATCTGCATTTCCATACAGATAAATATAGCTGTTGGACGGATGGTAATACTTCCTGTGGAATTCCAGAAAATCCTGGTACGTAAGATCCGGTATAAATGCCGGATCACCGCCTGATTCATTCCCATAAGGCGTATCCGGAAACAGGGAATTCAGAATTTCCCGGTCTAACACATCATCCGGTGAGGAAAAAGCCCCTTTCATCTCATTGTATACCACTCCATTATAAGTCAGTTCATCTTCCGGAGACTCTAAATGATAGTTCCAGCCCTCCTGGCGGAAAATCTCTTCCTTATTATAGATGTTCGTATGGAAAACCGCATCCATGTATACATGCATCAGATTGCGGAAATCCTGGTCGTTACAGCTTGCTACCGGATACATGGTCTTGTCCGGATAAGTCATAGCATTCAAAAACGTATTAAGGGACCCTTTCACCAATTCCACAAAAGGATCCTTTGACGGAAACTTTTCACTTCCGCACAATACACTGTGCTCCAATATATGAGCTACTCCTGTGCTGTCTTTGGGCGGTGTACGAAAAGCAATATGAAAAACCTTATTTTCATCATCATTGGCAATCACCATAATCCTGGCGCCGCTCTTTTTATGTCTTAACAGATAACCTTTTGAATTAATATCCGCAATATCATCTTCTATCAGAAGTTCATACTCCGGCAATGTGGTAAACTGCATAAAATTTCCTCCATTTCCATTTCTCGCATATAATAGCTTATGTGAATATTATTGCGCTAATTATAACATTTATTCAGGGGGGTGGGAAGTACTAAATTAAAAGCAGCCACAACAAGCGATTCCCCGCCATGTCATAGCTGCCTTTCTATCATCCTATTTTCATCTAAAGCGAAAACGCAACCCTTCTGAAAAATCATTTATCAGATGCACGCTCTAAGAAAGTACTTCCTCTAAAACCCGCAGCCCATACTGTGCAAGTCTGTCATCTTCGTCTCCGGTTCCGCCGCTTACTCCAAGAGCTCCAATCATGCGGCCTCCTGATTTTAGCGGAACGCCGCCGCCGAAGAATACCATCTTGTCGCCTTCAATATGATCCAGTCCCTGGAATGTTGCTCCGGGTTTGATTAATTCTCCCAGTTCCATGGTAGACATCTTAACCGCCGCCGCCGTATAGGCTTTTTTTATAGCCACATCAAAGCTCACCAGAAAAGCGCCGTCCATTACATGCACTGCAATGGGGTTTCCATCCGGGCCGCAGACAGCTATTACAGCCTGCATTCCCTGGGACTTGGAATACTCCTCTACCTTCTCAATCAGCTTTTTGGCTGCATCCAGAGATATTTTCTCCGGCTTGTTCATTCTTTTTAATACTTCCTGTATGATTGCTTCACTCGTCATATCCATCCGTTTTTCCTTACTTACCGTAACTGTATTTTCCATAACCGGATCCGCTTTTGGCTCTTCCATTTTTACAGCTGTGATACCGGTATCCGCCGGAGCAGAAATCACAGGCTGTTCCCGGACTATAGGGGATTCCATCTGAAGCTGCACAGCGGCTGGCTCTGTCATGACCGCCTCTGTATAACGGGCTAATATAAACAAGTAGTCTGACAAACGGTTCAGATATTGTTTTGCTACTTTGTCTGAGCCATATTTAATGGTTACACCGGACAGATAGCGTTCACATCTCCTGGTTACTGTTCTTGCAATGTCCACCTCAGCAGACACGGCATTGCCTCCAGGCAGCACCCACCCCTGAGGCATGGTGAACTCACTTTCCATGCGCGCCATTTCTGTCTCCAGCTTTGTCACTTCAGATTCCTTTAATTTATACTTCATATTGTGCGGGTCTGCGATACCTGCCATCACGGTAATAAGCGTATCCTGAACAGACGAAAGCATCTCTTTTACCAAAGAGATGGATACTTTCGCCTTTACCAGTCCCAGATGGCTGGTGAGCTCATCAATACTTCCCAAAAGGTGAACCCGCTCATCCGACTTAGGCACATTTTTAGTTTTAATCAGGTTGGTCATACCACCATCACCATTTTTTGTCGTAATGCCCATATTTTCAAACCTCGCATCTGTAATGCCGGGTTTTGTAAATCCGGCAATCTAAGTTATATCAACATGACACCGGCAGTCCTTAACACCTGAACAAATTCAGACTTTATCAACCGCCGGGATAAAAAATTCATTGTTTTGGTTTGTAAATTGTCAAACCAGTGTTATAAAACGGATCTTATGCCGGAATATGTACCTGCTGTGCAAAGGATGCTTTCACAACCTTACGTCCTTCTTCTAAGGATTCAATTGCTCCCATAGCTTTTAACTGCATTACTACATTTCCGAGAACGGAACCTTCAATCGGACCTGCCACTACTTTCTTACCGGTTGCTTTCGCGGTCAGTTCACATAAAAGCTGATCCTGAATACCGCCGCCTACCATATTTATACATGGTATTGTCTCGCCTGTCAATACTTCCAGACCTCTGATGGTTGCACCATATTCATTGGTCAGGCCGTTGTAAATCGCCATCGCAATTTCTCCCAGTCCTTCCGGTGTTCCCTGTCCGTGTTCTTCACAATATGCGATAACTTCTTTCATCATGTTATAGGGGGCTGTAAATCTTGGATCATTAGGGTCTATCATGAAATCCTGTCTCTTTGCTTCTCTGGAAGCCTTGATGATATCCGGGAAGGATACATCTCCCTCGAACTCACACCAGTTTTTACGCAGGTTCTGCATAATCCATAATCCGTTGATATTCTTCAGATAACGGATTTTACCTTCTACACCGCCTTCGTTTGTGTAATTATATTCAAATGATTTTTCGGTTAAAATAGGCTCATCTATTTCCATACCAAAGAGTGACCAGGTTCCACAGCTTAAAAATGCCGCATTTTTCTCTTCAAATGGAGTTCCTGCTACTGCTGATGCAGTGTCATGGCTTCCAACTGCAATCACCTTCACACCTGAAAGACCAGTCTCTTCGATTACTTCCGGACATAAATCCCCGATTACGGTTCCCGGTTTTGTCAACTCTCCGAATAACTCTTTTTTAAGACCAACTTTTTCGATCAGCTCGTAATCCCAGTCTCTGTTTTTTGCATCCAGAAGCTGTCCGGTACTTGCCATTGTGTACTCATTGTACATCTTGCCTGTGAGGAAATATCCAAAAAGTTCCGGCATAAATAAGAGGCGTACTGCTTTATCATAAATGTCCGGGCGCATTTGTTTATCAGCATAGATCTGGAACAGCGTATTGAAATTCATGAACTGGATTCCGGTGGTTGCATAAATATCTTTTAAAGGAACGATCCTGCCCACTTCTTCGATCACACCAATCGTTCTGTCATCACGGTAGTTAACCGGATTGCCGATGAGGTTGCCATCTTTATCAATTAAACCGTAATCAACTCCCCAGGTATCAATTGCAAGGCTCTGGATCGGGATTTTTTTAGCTGCTGCTTTTTTTAATCCTGTTTTTAATTCATGATATAAACGGAAGGTATCCCAATAAAAATTCTTTCCTACACGAACCGGATCATTAGCGAAACGGTGTAATTCCTCTAATTCTATTTTTCCATCCTGATATTTGCTTAAAATCATTCTTCCGCTGGACGCTCCAAAGTCAAACGCCAAATTATAAATTACTTCTCCCATGTCTAGCACCTCTCATTTAAATTTTAAAATTTGTATTTTATAATCATAGAAACCACATTAAATAATTTCTAGTTTATTCATCCTCATTTGATAAAACTTTTACACCACGCTCTGCCAAAGATTTACGCCATTCCTCCGGAATCTTGTCAGTCACAAGTATATCTCCGCTTTCCAGATTTAATACTTTTACAAAGAAGACTTCCCCCATTTTACTGCTGTCAGCCGCCAAAATCGTTGACTTTGCACTTTTGCGCATGGCGATTTTTACTTCTGCTTCCATTTCATGAGAGTCTGTGACTCCTTTTTCGATATCCACACCTTTACAGGAAATAATAGCTTTATCCACATAATAATGAGACAATACCTCCTGCGTCGCTTTGCCAACCAGGGAAAGAGATGAGTCTCTTAAATTTCCACCGGTGGATATCACCTGAATGCCTTCATTTCCGGATAATTCGATGAGAACTTCCACAGAGTTGGTGATAACCGTGAGCTTTTTCATCCTCTTAAGCTCCTGTGCTATCATCAGGGAGGTGGAAGAGCTATCCAGCATAATGCAGTCCCCTTCTTCAATCAGTCCTGCTACCTTTTTCGCAATTACCTGTTTTTCCTTGCGGTTGGTCTTTTCCCTGATTTTCAGGGGCATGTCCATTGTGATATGCTTATTCAGCACCGCACCGCCATAGGTTTTTTTCACAAAACCCTCTTTTTCTAATTTTTCCAGATCTCTTCTGATTGTTTCTTCTGTTACATTGTATTTTTGGCTGAGTTCCGCCACTAATACTCTTTGTTCTTTTTGTAAAATTGATAATATCTCATTCTTTCTCTCAATTGCCAGCATACGTGATCCCTCCAGATATTTCAATCAAATTTTAAAGCTGCAGTCCTATTATACATCATATACCTTTTTAAAAGCTACTCTTTTAATTGCTCTGGCGCTATTTGCTCCCAGTGACCTGCACTGGGCAAAGCTTGGGTAGTTGACTTCAAATACATTCTGTCCTCTATGTAAGCCTCTCATCTGCATGGCTGCACGTGAACCGATGATCCCGATACCTGCTCCTAAAATAGACTCTGATGCCGCTTCGTATGCCAGTTCATCCAAATCCTCAGATTCCAATTCCATTACTTCGTATAAGACGCCTTCTTCTTCTATGCCTGCACAGATTTCCCGAAGCAGATCTCTGTCCGGATGATTTCCACAAATTAGAATGGAAGGCTTTTTTGC
Source organism: Clostridiales bacterium (assembly GCA_018365455.1). GTDB lineage: Bacteria > Bacillota > Clostridia > Lachnospirales > Lachnospiraceae > Robinsoniella. Next base: position 172,814 of record JAGZJZ010000008.1, on the reverse strand, counting down.
AATCATCTGCTTCCTCCAAGATAGGAAAGCACCAATCCCGTGGCAACCGCATTTCTGGGACCCTCACAGCGTCTGATATTCCCCCGTCCGCAGACAATCTTATAATTGGAAAGTTCCTCCATCAGCATCTGAGGAATTTCAAAGTCTTCTGCCGAACCGCCCACCAATACCACATTTGGAATCTTCCTGAGATTCCGGTCAGGCGCAACCTGAGTCAAAGCCCGGACTGCATTACGTACAAAAACTTTTTTCTTGGCTTCCCGCCTTACAGCCGCTATTTTTTCCATTGGTATATCTTCTTCTATCTTTATGAGTTCTTCCGGATGAAGCAGTACCACATTCCCAAAATACCTGGGATCGATGGATTCCTCAAAAAACTGCATCGCTCCATTTTCCAGCCTCATATGAAACAGACTTTCCACTCTGGCCAGCGGATACTTTTTAATCTGCTCCGCCGTTGTTCTTGCAGACAGTCCAAGTTCGGTCTGAATCAGCATGGATACCAGTTCTCCTGCTCCGGCCTGATGAGTCGTTCTGACCGTTCCCTTTTCATCAATCATCGCTGCATCCGTAGAACCGCCGCCAAGATCAAGAATTGCCAGGGGCAGCTGTGTTCCCGGGGTCGTGCAGGCACCCAGCGTAGCCATCACAGCTTCCACTCCTGCCACCTTTGTATATATCCCCAGTTCCTTTTTTAACTCATCTGCAATCTTTTCCATGGGCAGCTGCCTGGTTTTAACCATTGCTGCAATACCCACTGCTTTTTCCATACACATTTCTCCTGCCAGAGAGCCGGAAATCTGTACAGGTGCCAGGGTATCCACCGCAAGTATATCTGTGATGCGAATATCCTGACCGTTCTCATCCGTCACTTTTTCCATGCCTTTTTTAATACCGGAAAGCATATTTCCCACATTTGTTTCCCGCTGCCCGCTGATATCCCGGATTTCTCCGGCACGGGAGAGGGTATCCATAATTGTATCTGCACCTGCATCAATATTAACCGTTAAAGAGGTGGTTCCTTCTATATAAATATCACCTGCAGGCAGAATATTTTCTTTTACGTTGCCGTGTGGTGTCTTGATCACTACAGCGCTTCGCTTTCCAATCAAACTTTTTGCAATGGGCGTAACCATTCTGGTTTCTTCCGGTCCAAGTTCCAGAAGTGTTGCGATTCCATAAGGATTGGACAGCATACTGATACCCTGTCCGGGAAGTGCCACTTCAATCGCCGCAAGCTTTCCAGCCGGTACACGCTCAATCTGACGCACTTCATCGATGATCGGAATTTCAATGGAAATCCGGTTTTCTACAAGAACAGCCTCATCCGCCTGAAGTATCAAACCTTTAATGCTGATGCGCCCGCTGTATTTATTAATAATTCCTGCAACCTCTTCATAACTGAAACGGCTGAGAGCTGTAAGTATATAGGGGACATCACTTTTTGCAGACGAAATCTGTTCCAGCGGCAGTAAATATCCCACTGCCTGTCCTGCTCCCGCAGGTGTGGAAGGATTGTGCCCAATCATAGAGGATTCAGTTATAATGGTTTCCGTTATGGTTTCCATCGCCGTATCCCCGATGACAGGTGCCGCCTCATTGATTCGGATCAGTTCTATCTCGCTTACCTTCCGGTCAATACGGCCCATCGCCTCCAGAAGTGCTGCTTTTATCCCGTGAACGTTTGCCACAGTGCCTTTGGTTCCTGTAGTCATGCGGGAAGCACTGGATAAAAAGCGCAGTTTGCCCTCTTGTGAATAAGAACCGATACATACTTCAGTTGTGGAATTGCCAATATCTACACCTGCAACTATTTTCACAGAAGAATCCCTCGTTTCTCGTACACCTGTGCAGCTTCCATAACCAGTTTTGCACAGTGTACCGCTCCATATTTCTCCAATAGTTCCTTCGCCATCTCAACCAGTTCCCGCTTCGTGGAACGGTTCGGACGTAATTTATTATACATTTCCAGAATGACTTCATCGGGAACATCCACCAGTTCTCCGGCACGCTCAAAGTTCAGTGCCATGGGAACATTTCCGGCTTCCTTGGACACCTGACCCTGTTTCTTTAACATTTCCTTAGAAATTTTAATGTCATCAGCCGTAATATTTCCTTTTCGCACCTGCTCCAGGGTAATATCCGACAGTTTTTTACCTGTCTTAGAAGTAATACTTTCTGCTTCATGTTGTCCTAATGGGTATCTCATCTATGCTTCCTCCCATTCAATAATTGGTATTTCCTTGTCCACCTGTTCCGTTTCACGAATGTGCATAAGCGCTGCCTTCACCTGGAATTTTGCGCGAACCATAGGATCGTTAATGCTTTCAATGGGAGTTACCTTTTCCCCTTTTACATATCTGGCTGCATTTCTTCCTATCTTTCGGTAAGTTTCCAGTGTCATAAGGGGGGCCTGGGGAAATAATTCCAGATTTGACAACGGATAGAGGTCTCTCTGGTGGATAACAGCCGTTCCTTTCGACTGCAGTCCGATTCCTATGCCGGAACCGCTGATCTTGGCTGCTTCCAGACCCATAAAGCAAACATCTGAAGTTTTCAGTACTTTTACAACCCTTGGTACCATGCCTTCTTCTTCAATTCCCGCTTTCAGGTTCTTCAATACTTCGTTGAGATCCAGACCAACAATTGTAGCGCTGATCTCTCTCTGAAAAGCAGGTCCCACTCCGATTACTACTTCCTTTGGATTCGTTCCCTTTTTCGCCAGAGGAAAGCCGGAATAATCGGTTTTTACAACAGTATGGCTTTTTTCTGCAGATGCGGCAGACGGATGATTGCCAAGCTGTGCGATAACCGCCTTTGCAATGCTTTGTATTAACTCTTCATTTAATTCCATTCTGCCACCTCCTAAAACTGTTCCGGATCTATAATATGAGGAATTGCTTTAATTTCTTCCCAGCGTTTTCCATCCACACGATATCCGGTACCCGGTCCCATATAATCATTCGGCGTATTCACCCCGGAAAGTACATTAAAGTGCTCGTCCAGAATTGCCGATGTCTGCATATAATCTCCAATAACACGTTGTTTCAGCATATTGAGTATGCTCTGTGCCAGATCTTCAAATCCGCTGTCTGCAAGGGCTTTTACAATATCAACTCCTGTGATTCCACGCTTCATCATATCTTCTACAGACATGAGATCTGCTGCCACATCACGGGATAAGGTATCCTTGCTTCCATGTGCATATGCCACTGCTTCTACCTGTTCATCCGTAACCTCAGTGAGCCCCAGGTATTTAAACACTGCCTGAACAGCCTTACCCGCTTTCATTCTGACACGGATAACTTCTTCTTCCGTAACCGGACGAAGCCCGCCGTCTACCTGCATATCACGTTGGATTACATTATAGTCATCAAAATCTTCCGCATCAAAGTTCGAACCTGCAAATAAATTATCATAATTGGGTTCAGCCGCATAACCGGAAAAAATGAAATCCGTACCCGGCATAAACTGCAGCATTGTTCTTGCAGTTCTGCGCATATCCGAATTGGAAAAACTCTGATCATTGGAAGACGCACATTCCAGTCCTAAAAGTGCAGCTACCAGGTTTTCACCCATAACCTCTCGGATTCCAGCCGGCACGCTGGCTGCTATACCGATACAGCTGACGGAACCATTCTGAATGCCCTGTGACCCTGCTCCTTTTGTGACATAGAGACATCTGCACTCCAGATAAAGCATAGACTTTTTCTCGGTGCTTCCCATTAATACTTCGGAACCTGCTCCCGAAGTAAAACGGACTTTCAGTCCTCTGGACGCATATGCTGAATTTAAAAACGCTTTGGAATAAGGCGTATCGTCTCCGTCTACAAAGACTTTTTCCGTACCATAAACGGACAGTGTCTCTGCATATGTAGTGAGTCCCCGGATACCAAGTTCTAACTCTGTGGCTTCTTCTACCGCACACTGAGTTAATACACCTTTTCTTCCCGCCTGGGAACCGATCAGCAATGCGATCGCATTGAACGGAGCATACCGCGCAATTCCCACCGTAGTCTCTTCTTCCGCAAATCCCCGAAGTGCACCTTCTGCCGCATCTGCCGCGATCTGTACCGGATCATCCTTCAGGTTCGTAATATGTGCCTGATTTCCCGGTGTCCTTCTGGCACGCATTTTCTGCATACCCATCATCATTTCTACCACATTCAGATAGTTGATGACTTCCACCATTTTAGCCGGTGTAATCCCGGAAACAAGTTCTAATATCTCTTTTCTGGATACATGAATATCCACGATCATGCGGGCAATATCTAAAGACGGCACTGCCATAGATCGCTCTGCTCTCTCTACATTAATCGCATATTCTGCAATAAACTGGTCCAGGAAATCAAAGTCCGCTTTTATCTTTCCATCCAGTTCCGTAATGACACCGTCTTCTACTTTTATAGAAGGTTTCGGGTCATATGGGCTTTTCATAGCAACAAAACCCATCTCCGGCCATTCATTGATAAATCCATCCATATTGACCGGGCGTTTGTCTAATGTTTCAATTCTTTTTGACCTCTTCATGTTTTCACCTTTTAACCGTTGTACCGGGTAATTGTCTGTAAAATACCTCTACTGTAAGTTTCTAAAAATTATATAAGTATTATACTACAAAGTGATGTGGTTTTGCAAGTTTTCTTTTTGTTTTTTGTTGGTTTTATTTGTTTCCTGGGATTATTTTTGAAGAACAATTAGAATTTGTTTGGTTTTTTGCAGAAATAAAAAAAGCCTACCCTGTTCACAACAACAAGGTAGGCAGCGTCCGTTAAGGACAAACCCTTATTATGAGGATAACTACCTGACTTAGGGCGGTTATTCCTTTTATGTTTCATATAATATTACTTTTGAGTCCAATTGTCAAATGCAAAATTTGTGTTGGCAGCTTGTAAATTCATATGGGAATACGATAGGCATGTTTTATTCCTCAATCACCGGCATCCTTTTAATCCTGCCATCCGTAAAAATATCATACTCATCATAGCAATGGGTACTGAATTCACTGATAACTGCCCCTTCTCTTCCTGCCTGGAACCAGTGCCTGGTATTGGGATACAGGGTATATTGTTCTCCCTCTTTTAAGCCGATCTCATGAAATACGGTAAATCCTGGCTGATCCGGTAAAAGTTTGGCTTTGATATCTTCTGTTGGAACTCCTTCCACATATAGGTATACTTCTCCCTTCCTGCATCGGAAGGTCTCCTCTTTCCCCTCATAATTATACCCTACGGATGGGTGAAGATGCTCCGGGCAGGTCTGGTGGGGGAGCAGCACCATTTCTTTTGCACAGCAACGGTCCGTATTTATGTACACTACACTTTCCAGACCAATCCGGTAGATATCATTTAACCCGAAATCCGCCACCTCGATCCGTTCTACTTCTTCCGGTGTCAAAACAATATTTGCTTCCTTATAATATTTTAATGCCTGTTCCTTAACTTCCTGATAAACCCTCTTATTCATAATTGTTTTCCTTTCCTGATGACAAAGCCTGTAGTTTCCTATTTCTACCCATCAGGAAAATCACACTTTGCGGTGTGTTCATCTGACGAATATGATTTTTCTGTTACCTGACATACTCTGGTTTTTTTACGAAATATAGGTTGACTCTCAATACCGCTATTTGTTATAATTGAATTAATAAAGAGTTTTTATTTATATGATGCCTGTTTTTTTATTCTGTAACATTTTAATGGAACTATTTTGTAAATTTAATTTACTAAATTTTTTTAAAAGCAATATACTAATGGAGGGCAATACCTTGCGTAAAGGAGTTAATCACACAGATGTCAAAAATACAAACCGCGGCATTATACTGCAGCTGATCGCTTCGGGAAAAGACTATTCCAGGGCAGCGATTGCCTCTAAAATTCATTTATCCAAGATGACTGTGACGAACATCGTAAATGAACTGATCGAGGAACACTATGTCTGTGAATCTCAGATTGAGGAAAACACCAATATCGGGAGAAATCCGGTACAACTGGATATCGCACCGGACGCCCCTAAGGTCATTGGAATTTACCTGTCCCGGGATGCGGTTCACTGTATCCTGACAGAGATAACCGGCAAAATCTTATATCACCAATTTACCCCTTTCTGTGATGAGACTGCTAATACCCTCACACAGAAAATCATAAAGCTGATTCAGGATGCTTCCGCCGTGACAACCGATACCATCCTTGGAATCGGTGTTTCCTCCATCGGACCTCTGGATGCGGAAAAAGGAGTCATTTTAAAACCCACAAATTTCTTCCATATCTCAGACTACTCTATTAAGGCTATCCTGGAGGACTGCTTTCAGATGCCGGTATTTGTCAACAATGATATGAACGCATCGGCACTTGCCGAAAAGCTGTTTGGAATGTGTATAGATACCAAAAACTTTGTCTATCTGGGCATCTCCAATGGCATTGGATCGGGCATTATATCGGATGGGAAGCTGTTTCAGAACAAAAGCGGCTTTGTGGGAGAAATCGGACACATGGGCATTTATTATGAGGGCGCTCTGTGTTCCTGCGGAAGAAGGGGCTGTCTGGAAGCCTATATTAACATGCCGGTAATTCTGGAAAAATTGCGGCTCGCCAGCAATGACCCTTCCCTCACCTTCTCCGATTTTATTTCCGTCTCTAAACAGGAGGCATGTCATGCAATTTTTCAGGATATGGCGGAAAAACTTTCCTATGCAATTATAAATACCTGCAATATGATGGATCCTCAGATTATTATACTGGGGCATGAGGGCTACTACCTGCCGGATCGTTACGTATCATACATCCAGCAGGAAGTAAATGCCAAAATACTGGCTGCCAGCCACAAGTATATTTCCATTCGAAAATCCAGTTTTGGCATGAAAACTCCGGTAATCGGCAGCGCCTGCTGTCTGTTAAACGAATTTTTCGCCGGACATTTCTTTACTCCAAATCATTTAAAGGGCAGCCGTTGAACTCGGCTGCTGCTTCTGCCATGGCTCTGACATTTTCAACAGGAGTATCATAAAACATATAGTCACTGGCTGCCAGAATGTGCTTTCTGCCCAACCGTTTTGCAGATTCCAGAATTCGAAAACTTATTTCTTTAATTTCCTCTGGTGTACCCAAAAGAAGTTTATCCAGTCCGATATTTCCTCTGGTGCAGATCTTGGGGTCTAATTTTTCAAATGCATCTTCTATAGACTTTACATTTCCAACCGGTTCTTCTGAAAGTGTTTCAAACAAATCAATCCCCATTTCGTTATAAAATCCAAGAGAAAGCATTGGCTCAATCTTAGAGCAGATATGGGTATACACCAGCAGCCCGTTCTTATGAGCTATTTCGGTGACGACTTTCGAGTAGGGAACCAGATAATCCCGGTAATACTGTGGGGATATTAATTCCGAACCGGGTCCTCCCAGAAAAACAAAGTCCGCTCCCCCTTTTGAAACCGCCAGAAGCAGCCTTTCATCAAGCTCTAAGATCTTATCCATCAGCCTTTTAAAAATATCCGGACAAGTGAGTGCAAACACGGCAGTATCTACTGTATTTGGAAAACAAAGCAGCTCATAGGGCTGCATCGGCCACTGCAAATCCAGGGCGCTGTCTTCTCCCACTATTTTGCGTATATGTCTCACTCCCTCTGTAATTGGGGAAAAATCTTTCACCTCTAAAAGACAGTCCAGATAATACTCAAATATTTCAAGTTCCTCTTCTTCCGTAATAAAATATTTTACAGCCAAAGCACCCTTTCCTTCATCTTCAATGATTTCTGATGTAAGAGAACCCAGCGCTGTAATTAACTTTTTATGGGTTAGCCTTCTATCCGCTGTTTTTCCCGGTCCGCACACATTTTTCATCTGCAGCTTCGGGGTGAGTTCGTGCAGCTGCGGCAGTTCATAATTGTAAAGCGGGATTACGTCAAACATCTCCCAGGCATTCCTGGTATCCTCAATTGTGGTATCTCCAATCCAGGTTTTCTCTGCAATCTTCGTATCAAATCCTGCGCCTGCCCCGATCTGCGGCGAGCACAAAAATCTCTGTCCGCCGTTTTTTACATAATCGATTAAAATTTCTCTTTTTGTCATACTTATACCCCTTGCATACCGCAGACGGGTCTGCGGTACTGCTTCAATAAAAAGTATGGAACGCTTTTTGTTCCATACTTATGCCCCTTGCATACCGCAGACGGGTCTGCGGTATGCATTATCCCCAAATAATATTTTCAGCCTGCTTTAAAAACATACCTTTATAGAACGGAGCGCATATTTGGGCAGTGCTGCCTTCACCTCACATCCATCTACTTCAACCGCTGATTCTTCACATTCTTTTTCTGTCAGGCAGGTAAATCCGGCAGATAACGGTTTTTCTAAAAATTTGAGGCTTACCCTTTCCTGGACATCACTGCAGCTATACACCCGGACTACCACAGCATTGCTTCCATCTTCAGCTGCTTTGACAGAAGAAATCTTTACATTTCCGGTAACTTCCATGAAACTTTCTTTTTGTTTTGCCGTGCCTCCATGAATCGTACCCGACATTGCATAAATAGGATGCGAGAATCGGATTGCTGCCTTTAAGAACTTTTCTCTGCTGTAATCCTTTTCGATACCTATGCCAATATTGATAAAATGTTCTCCCAGATCCGGATACGGATCCGGATCAAATGATCCTCTTACCAGATCCACTGACAGCGCCTGGTTTTTGCCCCGGTAGCCGTATTTGCAATCCGTTGTCACCATTATTGCGGTATCTCCGATTTTCGGGATTGGGGCTCCATAGTAAATGGCGGGAACGTCATGACCCAGTTCTTTTCTTAAAACGGAACCTGCCGGTATATCATAGAGGAACTCTTCCGCTTCATAGCCAAAAGGTGTATAGAACTGAAGCTGTGGGATTTTCTTATTTTTCTCTCCTGTTTCCAGCCAGTCCAGCTTTATTTTGTAGCGAATTAAGGTATCGCCTGCATTTAAAATGATCTTGACCTTCAGCCTGAATTTTTCATATTCCATTTCATAAACCAGGTAACGGTTCAGACCCGTGAGTTTTTTACCGGTCACCTTGACAAATGCCTCTTCATTGACATCTGTGATTCTGGAATACCGTCCAACGATCCATGCGGTCATTTCCTCGGTATCACTTTCTTCTACGTATCGGAAATAAGCCGATGGATTCTGCTCATCTATCAGTTCTTTTCCGCCGTTTAAACCGGCGAAGGATAATAATTTCATTGTTCTGGTATCAAATACCGCACGGACCTGATCGTTTTCCAGAATATAAGTTCCGTCCTCCATATCATGAACCCTCGGGTCCTGTCTTACCGGAAGCTTTTCTGCCTGGGCAGGCGTATGCTTCACGCAGTAAGATGCATATCCGACTGGTCCTACCTCTGCCATAAACAGCAGTTTCAGGTAATGGTGCTGCCAGTAATGAAATCCTTCTCCTTTAAGTTCCCAGGGAACCTCTTTTCCCCTTTCATCCAGAACCCTAATCTCATCCGCCGGGAAATCCGGGTCCCACAGGGTAATTTCCACAAGTTCTTTTCTCCTGTACTGGGTGGTATTGAACAGAGTATAAACCCTTGTGTCTCCACTTCCTCTATGGGTACTGGAGAAACCAAAACGGTCGTCGCCTTCATTTCCGTAACAGTCTTCCGTCTGTCCGGTACCATAGCCCACGCCTGCTCCTTCGGACATGGAGTCTTTGTCCCCACCCCCTCCAAAGATACTGGTATCGATACGTTCACTGATTGCCCGCATCGCCCGGTTTGCATTTGCCATGGAGATGGTAAGCGTATCCTGGAACAGTCCCATTGCATGTTCTCTTGTTTCAATGACGCCGGAGCCGGGCAGAATATCATGGAACTGGTTAAACAATACATTTTTCCAAGCCCGATCCAGCCGGTCTGTCAGTCTGTGGTTACCGGTTAACTGTGCCCCCATAGTACAAAGTGTTTCCGAATCATAAAGCTTATCCTCGCCGATGCGGTTAGCCATTTTAATTCTCGCCTGTGTTGTATAGCATCCGGTCAGTACATAATTTAATTCTCCTTTAACTACGGGGAACCGTTCTCTGTCCTTTTCTACTGCATGGAAAAACTCATGCATGGTTCCAAAACGAATATCCGGCATCAGGGGCCAGCTGCTCATATCCCTGATCCGCTCGATATCTCTTCTGGTGGGTCCGCCGCCATGATCTCCTACTCCGTATACTTTTAACATGGTATCGGTATGATTCTCTCTGGAGAAATCCGGAACGTTCAGCATCATGTCATATTCAATGGGTCCCAGATACCAGGTCGGTTCCCGGTATACCAAAACGTTTTCTCCGGAAGGTGCTTCCCAGTTGTAGAGCATATACTTATCAAAGCCTCTGCAGTGGTAGTAATACTTAATGCCGCCCTGATTTAAGATTTCCGGCACACAGGCGCTGTGTCCAAAGGTATCCGGCTCAAAGTCCAGCTCCAGAGCCTCTTCCGGCAGCTCCAGAAGCTTGGACAGATACTGCTTCGTATATAGAATATGCCTGGCCATACTCTCCGTACCGGTCATATTTTTATCCGGTTCCACCCAGGTTGATGCCGTAACTTCCCATTTTCCTCGTTTAATCTGTTCTCTGATCTCAGGCAGCATATCGGGACAATATTTTTCAATTGCCTCATAGGTAGACGCCTGGGACTGGGAAAATGTAAAATCTTCGTATTCCCGCATCAGATTCAGCATGGTCTGAAAGGTATCAATGGTAACAGACACGGTTTCCTGGTATCCCCACATCCAATTCATGTCAATGTGGGCATGCCCTGCACAGATGACACTTAATTTCTTAGCAGACTCTTTGTAATGGAGCAGTTTCTCTTCTGCAGCAGATGCTTCCTGTTTTGTAATTGCCCCCTCTTCTTTCTCCTGTTGGTAAAGATGTTCGATTACCTCCGCCGTATCAGTTGGAATCTCCCCATTTTTTAACTGAATCAGGTATCCCAGCTGGGCAAGAATACGTTCTTCCCAATAATTTTTTCCTTTTTTCTCTTTCAGTTTCAGATACTTCTCAATTGTATTCACTAATACACCTTCTTTCTTTAACCTTTCGTTCCGCCCTGCATGCTGAATCCCTTGGACATATATCTCTGCGTCAACACGTATAGTATGATGGAGGGAAGCGCATAGATGATGGAAAATGATGCCAGGAGACCATAGGAAACGGTATGTGTGCCGAAAAACTGATACAGCGTAACTGCCGCCGGATACTTCTCACTGCTGGATATGAGGATAAACGGCACGAGAAAATTCCCCCAGCTTCCGGAAAACGTATAGATGGCAATTGTGAATATTCCCGGTACCATAAGGGGTACAATCACCTTCTGAATTCCCTTTAACTTACCTGCGCCGTCTACCCAGGCGGCTTCTTCCAGTTCCATAGGCACTGCATCCATAAAGTTCTTCATCATCCATATGGAGTAGGGCATGGACGATGCCGTCATAAACAAGATAACACCAAACAGGTTGTCATATAACTTTACCGTCAAAAACATTTTGTAAACAGGTACCATTATTGTTGCGATGGGCAGAGATGTCATAAACAGCATGGAAAGCATAAACAGTTTTTTATGCTTCATCTCATACCTGGATAACGGATAAGCCGCAAGTCCCGCAAGAAGCACCACCAATACGGATTGTCCAAAGGAAATGACAAACCCGTTCAGAAATGACAAATAGTTGGACTTATTGGTCAGTACACTTTTATAGTTCTCCAGCGTAAAATCCGGTGCCTTCACAGAGAGGTTGGCTGTGGCGTCAACCGACGCCAGCACAACCCAGCAGAGAGGCAGAAGAAATACTACTGCTATGATGCTTAACGCCGCATAGGCAATGATTTTATTTCTTTTTTCCCTCATGACCCTTCCTCCATTTCTTTTCCGGCAATCCGGGTATAGAAAATACTGAACAGGACAGAAAGCACAAGTAAAATCATAGAAATCGCCGTGCCGTACCCAAGCTGATAGTTCTTAAATGCCCGGATATACATCAGTACCGGCAAAGTCTGGGTAGCCGTACCCGGTCCGCCTCCGGTCATAACGTAGATCATTCCAAAGCCACCCAGTGTCATAAGGGTAATCAGCATGGTATTGGTCATTATGGTTTCTTTGATGATCGGCAGTATAATATAGAATATATTCTGCAGACTGCTGATTCCATCTAATTTTGCCGACTCCTGTACTTCTTCCGATACGTTATCCAGTGCCGATTGATATACCATCATAGAGAACGCGGTTCCATGCCAGATATTCGCCAGAATAACAGCAAACATCGGATACTTAAACAGCCATGGTATTTTGGAAATGCCAACCAGGGATAGTATTGCATTTAAGGTTCCCTTGTCATTGAAAAAGGAATATGCACATACCGCACACACGATTTCCGGCATGACCCACCCTGCTAAAATTATAGGTCCCACAATTCTTCGGAAGGTTTTATTTTTATGTTTCATCAGATATGCGATGATAAATCCAAGCAGGCTCTGTCCTGCCACGGATCCAACCGTAAAAATCAACGTCATGATTATACTGTTTATCACTGCCGGATCATCCAGCAGCTTTTTATAATTTTCCAGGCCCACAAATTCCAAATTGGCAGCCGCCGTTCCGGTCAGCGCCAGATTCGTAAAGGAATAGTAAATTGTCATTATGATTGGCCACATAAAGAAAATGAGGATTACGACCAGAGCGGGCACCAGATAAATTAATTTTGACATTACTGCACTGCTTGATTTTCTTTTCATATATCCCCCGTCCTCTGCATTGCTGCGGAATTTGTGTTATTCCTGAATGTTTTCTTTTCCTACGATGGACTCCACACTTGCTGCAAATGTTTCCATGGCGTCTTTGGGTTCGGTTCCTGTTACAGCTGCTTCCACCATCTGTGCAATGTGGGTGGAAACTTCCGCATACTTTTCATTCTTCGGTCTGAATTTTGCCTCTCCTAACAGCTTGGTCGCTTCATCATTAAATGGTCTTCCGGTAATCTCCGGATAATCGGACATGTCTCTGGTTGGAAGTGCTCCCGATCCCACTACATGCAGTTTGAAATTAGTCGGTTTCATAAGCTCTGTAATAAATTCAAATGCCAGTTCCTGATTCTTGGAAAGTTTGGTTACCGTCCATGCCCAGCCGCCTGACATTGTAATATAACCGCCATTGTCTCCTTTTTGTGTCGGCATCGGTACAAATCCTACTTTTTCCTCATATCCGTCCCACTGATAATTACCGCCTTCCTGGAAGAAAGTTGCAAACCAGCTGCCCATCAGATAAATTCCCAGTTTATCCTGTCTCATATAATCTGCGCCGTACTGCCATTCATTAGCATCCATACGCTCTGAAATTTCTCCGCCCAGTTCTTCATCAAAAATAGTTTTCATAAATCCAAGTGAATCTTCGATTCCCTGGCTTCTGGTTACCCATTTTCCGGTGCTTTCATTGTAAAGCGGATTTTCCCCCGTTCCATAGAGGAACATCTCATAGGTATTCATCGTTGTTGACTCTCCACCTGCTGCCGGAGCGCTAAACCACATGGGAACCACATCCGGGCATTTCTCTTTAATGGTACGGCATGCACTTAAAATATCATCCCAGGTCTTCGGCTGCCAGTCTTCCGGAAGTCCAGCCTGTTTAAATACTTCTTTGTTGTAAAGAAGTCCCCGGCTATCTGTACTGCATGGAATTCCATAGACATTTCCATCGGGATCCATAACACCTTTTTTAATTGCTTCTAAGTAAGAATCATTGTTCCAATCTTCATAATTCTTGGTATATTCTGTAATATCCGCTATGTATCCCGCGGCAACATCTGCCGACAAACGGAAGGTATCTTCAAAATAAATATCCGGTGTTGTACTGGCATCTGCCATCTGCAGCTGCACCTTTGTAAAATAATCACTTTCTGTTGCTACTATTGGACGTATATCCAGTTCTACCTGATCTTTTTTGTCCCATCCCTCGTATGCCTGGGCTATTTCTTTGTGAAAATAGCTGTTCTCTCCCTCACCGGAAGAATCCACATAAGTGATGGACAGTTTTGTTTTTCCTGTTGAAGCTTCGCTGCCGGCCTTTGTCTCTTCTTCAGCCACAGTTTCACCTGTTTCATTTTGAGTGGCAGCAGTTTCTTCTGCCGCTTTCTGAGAACCAGCTGTTTCATTTGATGACTGCCCGCCTGAGCCGCTGCAGCCTGCTGTCATGGTCACTACCATCGCTGCTGTCAAAATCATTCCTACTAACTTCTTTTTCATTACAAAACCTCCTTCGTCCTTCAGCATTCCTACACAAAATTATGCCGACATTTTCGTCATATTGTACATTATAGTTTTGTAAATACGACTTTTATTAGCGATTACAACTACATTAAACCACAGTACCAACTAATTGTCAATTATTTTTACTATTACATTATAAATAAAATTTAGATATAGGCTAAAATGTGATGATGCTGATTTTCCCATCCCTTTGATACCTAAAACTCTCTTATTATATTCAATCAGAATGGCATACAAAAAAGGATAAACCTTTAGTTGGCTTATCCTTTTTTATTGGGTTATTGGTTTAAGAGCAAACACTTTCAACTTTTACACATAAACTTCAGAAATATACTGCTCTGCATCCAATAAAGAACAGCCCGCCACAACCCAGAAATTATCATGCTGAGAAAACCATCTGCCTTTACTCAGCAAAATAATCCACACAAACTTTACCATCTGTAACAGCCTTTATATACTCTTTTATCTTCAGATGCTCAGGGTGTCCCTGATATGCCGCTTCTGCCTCTCTGTCTGTAAATTCCGTATAAAGAGCAAAGTCATAAGTTCCCCCATTATAATTGGCACCCACTTCGGCTTTTAGCAGTCCTTTTATTTGTGGCATAATCTTTTGAAACTTTCCGTTTAACTCTGATACGATTTCCTGTACGTCCTTTTTATGCTCTGGTTTTAATGCCCAGAATAAGATATGTTTTACCATCGTCCCCACTCCCTTCCATTTATGCTTTCTGAGAACTTCCAAACAAACGCATCTTGCTGCCGACTTCGGCTTTAATGCCGTCTATGGTATAGTTTATTAATTCCGGATAGCTGATGGAAGAACAGGTGCAGCCCTTTAGTTGCTGCATTACAGCTTTCACAATCCCTTCAATCAGTTCCTGGCTGTTCCCCAGATTAATCTTTCGGGCGCCGCAGAGATTTTCATTAATCGTGTTAACTGCTGCTTTGGACATATCGGTAAATATATTGACTTTGCTGATTCCATTTGCCACACAGCTTCGAAAGTCCTGATCCGTCAGCCCCGACCCGCCATGTAAAACCAGAGGAACATCCACCGCACTTCGGATTTCCCGAAGCCGGTTTATATCCAGAACCGGCTTAACCCTGTATTCACCGTGGGCTGTACCGATTGCCACTGCCAGAGCGTCTATTCCCGTCCGGGCGGTAAAGTCAGCTGCCTGTTCTACTTTCGTATACATTTCCTCATGGCCGTCGTCACCGCCGCCTTCGGCACCTCCCACATGTCCCAGCTCCGCTTCCACGGATACATTCAGGGCATGGGCTACTTTTACAATTTCCTTTGTCTGACGGATATTGTCTTCATAGGAAAGCGTGGAGCCGTCAAACATAACCGATGTAAAACCATAATGGATTGCTTTCATAATATAAGAAAAAGTCATTCCGTGGTCAAAATGAATGGCAACCGGTACCGATGCTTCCCTTGCAAACTTCACCATAATCGGCGCTATGTCTTCAAGATTTGCATACGGAAGATGGGCTTCGGCAAAACCAATAATCACAGGAGAACGTTCTTCTTCTGCGATTCCGATAATCGCCCTTGCCATCTCTAAATTGATGGTATTAAACATACCAACACCATATCTGCGGTTCTTTGCGTCTTTTAGTATTTCTTTTAGTGTAACAATCCCCATAATACACCTTCCTGTCTTTTACAAGATTGCAGTACGGGCATCCGTATAAGCTCGTCCGTAAACCTCTGCCACTGCCTGATAGGTTAATTTCCCTTTGTATGTATTCAGTCCCTCCAAAAGCCCTGTATCTTCCAGAAGCGCTCTCTCTGCCCCTTTGTCCGCAATGGAAAGCCCATAGTTTAGTATAGCATTATTTAAAGCATTGGTGGAAGTATTCGATACTGCCCCCGGCATATTTCCAACGCAATAGCAGACCACACCGTCTGTCATATAGACCGGATCATCATGATAAGTCACATGGCTGGCTTCACTGCATCCGCCCTGGTCAATTGCCACATCCACGATCACTGCGCCTTTTTTCATATTCTTTAAATATTCCCTTTTAATCAGCTTGGGCGCTGCCGCCCCCGGAATTAACACCGCTCCGATGACCAGATCTGCATCCGTCAGGCATTCCTGTATGTGCTGTGGTGTGGAATAAACCGTGTTGATTCTGCCCTGGTATATATCCTCCAGGTATTCAAGCCTGTTCAGATTAATATCCAAAACCGTTACATCTGCTCCCATTCCGGCAGCGATTTTAACGGCGCTGGTCCCAACAATTCCGGCACCCAGCACTACCACCTTACCGCGCTCCACACCCGGGACTCCTGACAGCAGGACGCCACTTCCGCCAAAGGGCTTTTCCAGATATTTGGCGCCTTCCTGTACGCTTAATCTTCCGGCTATCTGGCTCATGGGTTTTAAACAGGGTAATCCGCCATTCCTGTCTCTGATTGTCTCAAAAGCAATTCCAATGCATCTGCTTTCCAGCATGGCATCAGTCAGCGCTTTATCCGCTGCCAGATGAAGATACGTATAGATAATCTGATTCTCCCTGATCAGTCCATATTCCGGTTCCAGCGGTTCTTTTACCTTTACAATCATGTCACAGATATCGAAGACATCCTTTGCCCCATCCAGTAAAATGCAGCCTGCCTGCCCATACATTTCATCTCCGTAACCGGAACCTTCCCCGGCACCCCTTTGTATATAAACCGAATGCCCATGGTCGATAAATGCTTTTGCTGATTTTGGCGTCAGACCAACGCGGTATTCATGTTTCTTAATTTCTGTAACGGTTCCTACTTTCATTATATTGCCCCTTTCCGGCTTTTTGCCGCACCCTTTTATCTGTTATTCCATTTCACAGAAAATTTTCCTGTAGATCCACTGCCCGTTTTTCCCGATAGGACTTTAGTGCCGCCGTATGCAGTGCATGGGAGATTCTGGTCTCCTTTGGCGTAAAGCAGCCAAATTCTACCTCTTTTCCTTCCACTTCCAATATAAAAGCTGCCCACATCTGTAAGATGGCATCAGTAAAACCAAATTCAAAGATATCTCCGGTGATGGTGGGAATCAGTGGTTTGGTACCGATATTCACCCTGCTCCATGCCTGGTTCTTTCCTTTGGAAAACAGATAGTGGAAAGCATTGGGGTCATCCGAGCAAAACCGAACAGAGGCATCCATTCCCTTTACCTCCAGATACCAGTTACTGGTTGCCCCCGGCTCCAGTCTCTTTGTCTCGATGTACATCGCAAATTCACTGTCATCCTTATCGGCGCACTGGCAGATCATTGTACCGTTGTCATAGGTATCGCAGGGCGCCATGCCGCCTTTTCCATCCGGGCGTTCTTTCACAATATCACTTAATACCCCATATACATTTTTGGGAATCCAGCCCAGCCGGAAAGGAACATGTTCTGCGTGAATACCCAGATCCCCAAGGCATCCATATTCTCCATTCATCCGCACGGTTCGTTTCCAGTTAATCGGCTTGTTGGTATCCAGGTCACTGGCGTGATTAAATCCCGCCTTCACTTCAATGATCCTCCCCAGTTTGTCATCTTTTACCCACCGGATTAATTCCTGGCAGGCTGGAAAATAGGGATATTCGCTGGCACACCGCACAACCACTTCCGGATTTTGCGCAGCTGCCTCAAGGATTTTATCATTGGCTTTCTGATCGATTCCAAAGGGTTTTTCCCCCAGCAGATGCTTCCCGGCGCGGATGATATCACAGTAAACCTGTTCATGCAGCAGATGGGGAAGGGCGCAGTATACAGCCTCCACGTCTTCCCGTTTTAAAAGTTCTCTGTAATCCGTGGTGGTAAAGCAAATAGTATTAAAGTTATCCGTAAACCATTTCTGAGATGCTTCATTAACATCACAGACAGCCACAATCACAGGCTTTGCCGCAGGGACAGCCAGATGGCACCATCTTGCAGCGGCACTTGCAAATTCTTTTCCCATAAGCCCGCATCCTATAATTCCAAATTGAATAGTTTTACCCATAACAACTCCTCCTACTTTCCTTCTTCCATTTCCTGCAGTGCAGCTTCCATATGCTCCATCAGGCAGTCAATCAGTTTATTGGTGGCAATCAGCGGCAGCTTCAGTAAGGCAGCGGGCGGACAAAATGCCTTGTACACCTGTGCACTGATATCAAAATACCGACCTGTCATCTTCTTTACAAAGGTAACGGTATCATCAACATTTTTAAAGGTGATGGCGCTTAGCAGCTGTTCTCCCTCCACATAATCGATGACCTCCGGGAACTTATCTTTCAATCCTTTCACACGGGTTTCATAATATCTGCCTGTTTCAGAAACAGCACTTCCATTTTGTTCCACAAATGCCATGGTAATCAGGTAAGCCAGGGATGCCAGTTCCTCCTGTCCGTTGGTAACCAGTGCCCCGAACTGATTTAAGTTATCCATTTCTGCGGTGGTTATAATTCTGGAAGCCGGGTACTGTCCGCCCGGAAATCCTTTTCCTACCACTGAGAAATCAGGATTTAAACCATATTGGCGGAACAGGAACATGCCGTCATACCACATGCAGGATTGAATCTCATCGCACATAACAGGCGTATCGCCGTCATGACAGATCTTGTATACTGCCCTGAGATATTCTTCATCCAGCCGGATGCCTCCATAATTCATCAGAATAATCTCATGGGTAAACCCTGCTGCTTTATATTTTCCCTGATTGTACTTCTCAAACTTTTTCCTAAAATCCTCCAGATCATTAATTGCTACGGGAACCACTTTATATATTTCATTTTCTTCATTCTTCTTATAGAATTCCGGCCACATATCCCGGAAGGTCTGAGCGATGATTGTGGTTCCGTGGTAGTTTGCCATACGTCCCCCTTCGTAATCACCCATAACGAAGAATACAGGTACCCGTCCGCTGTATTTTGGCTCCGGAAATGTTTTATCTAATTTATAAAATCTGGCAAGCATCATCTTTATGCCCGCTTCGCATGCAAGGGAGCCTGTTTCCAGATTGATTACCCGGTTTAATACATGGGGTTCTTCGCTTTTTAAGATGTTCTCTAACTCCTGCTTCTGGTCTTTACCAAGTCCATTTGCATTACGCACCAATTCCTGCTCGCACAGCCTTGTTATGTATCCTCTGGTATTATTATGTGTTGCATTGGAAATTCCAAGCGTTCTGGCATGATCAATTAACTGATATCCCGGAAAGAAATGCCCCAGCGGCGTGTGGTAATGCTCGCTCTTAGCAATTACATACAGCTTTCCGTCCTGTCCAACCCGGTAATACCCAAATCCGGAAATCGGACTTGCATCGTGATTGGCGGCTTTGGCGAAGGCCTGTGTGGGAGCCCCATCCATTTTTCCTTTAAAAGGTTCCGTCACAACCTGACCGATTCTGTCAAGCATGGCATCCAGCTTATCCACATAGGATTCCGAAAAAAATGCCACCTTTTCCGTCCTTGCATTCTCAGCTTTTTCCCGGTCAACCCCCAATAGTGAAACCGCCGCATTTTCAACAGATTTTACATATTCTTCTCCTAAAAGTTCCCCCAGAGACATGGCTAAATCATTCCTCATAATAAATACCTCCTTTACCTTATACGTTGTTTGCAGATCCCTTTCTTCTATTTCATAATATAACGTTTCTTTCATCTTGTCAACTATTTTTGATTGTTTCTTTCATAAATTAACTATTTCAGTCATTCAATCAGGATATACATTGACAGATTCTTTTTTTTATACTATAACTATAGGTAAGTATGGAGCAAAAAGCGTTCCATACTTTCTATTGAAGCAGTACCGCAGACCTGTCTGCGGTATGCAGGTTATAGAAATGAATACATTTTCAAACAGGTATAGAAAAACAAAGAGGAGGTTTCCAGATGAATAAACAGGCACAGCGAACCGAAACCATTTTAAATATACTGAAGACCAGGCAGCAGCTGACTACCACAGAAGCCATGGAGCTGTTGGACGTTTCCGAATCTACCGTAAGACGGCTGTTTGGGGAGCTGGAACAGGAACAAAAGGTCATCCGCAGATATGGCGGCATTCAGCTTGCTAATAAAACTCCCGGCGAATATTCCTTTGACCGGCTGATGGAAAGCAGACAGGATGAAAAAGAGGCCATTGCGGCATTAGGCATAAATTGTATACAGGATTCCGATATCCTGTTTTTTGATTCCGGCACCACTTTATACTACTTATGCCAGGCACTGGCACCGAAATTGGAATCCGAAGAAATACGGGACCTTACCGTATTTACTAATTCTCTGGCAAATCTTCAGGTTCTCTCCCCTGTCTGCCGGGTGATCCTGATCGGCGGGGAATACCGCCCGAAACGAATGGACTTTGCAGGCTATGCCAGCAATAAATTCATCGGTCATTTTAATTTTACAAAATGTTTCATCGGTGCTGACGGCATATGTCTGGAAGAGGGGCTGATGGCTACCGACTCCGACACAGCACTTATGGCAGAACTGGCAATAGCCCGTTCGGAACAGACGATTGTCATGACCGATGCCGGAAAACTGGGGAAACGTTCCTTTTTAAGCTATGCTTCCTTAGACAAAGCAGACCGCATTATCACCGGCTGGAATGCCGATCCGGAATTTTTAGAGACGCTGCGTCAAAGAGGCATTGCTGTCTGCACTGCCCAAGCTATGGGAAAGTAATTTTTAAACATGTTCTTACAAAAAAAGACAAGCTCTTGCATCAGATATCCATACTTCCCGGTCTCCTGTGCAAAAGCTTGTCTATTTTATTTTTATCTATGCTTTCCCTTGTTTTCTCTAATTATAATACGCTTTCATTTCCTGCAAAAACGGCAGTTCCAGCAGTTCATTCAAAAATCCTTCTGCCTGTTCTCTGGATCTGGTAAATGGATCCATCATAATTAATTCTGTCAGCAGCTCCCTGCTCCCCCTCTCATATGCTTCCAGCTCCATTTCCACCGATGCAATCCGGTCTCTTTTCATATGGCTCTGCACCATTTTCGGAAGCGGCAGCGTATGGATGCCCTGGATCCCCCTTTTAGATACCAAGGCGGGAATTTCCACTTCAAAGTCTTCCGGGACTCCTTCTACGTACTGATACGTATTTGCTATATTTACAATGACTACCCGTTCCACATCGCATGCCAGTGCTTCAATTAAGGGGATCATCGGCTCATCCGACGCACTTTGGAGAAGAAATCCATCATCTTTATGGAGTCATCATGGGCTGCCCTGTGTATATCTTCCACATGTTTTTGAGACGTCTGAAAATATTCTTCATAAAAATGATCGGGGTCTTCTCTCCAGACTTCCTGTACCTCCCCATCCGTGTGGTACCAGTAGCCCCAGCTTCCTCCTCCCGGAGTGCAGGTATCCCCAATGGGCATGACGCCATATTTTTGATAGAGATCAATTGCCTTGGGTCCAAAATCATCGCTGTACCTGCAGGTTTTAAAATAATCCTCAGATTTTTCTGCAATCCACTGGTCCAGCAGCGGATAGGCATTCTCTCCTTTATAATAAAAGCTGTTCAGCCACACGAAATGGTTGATTCCCGGAACTTGAAACGTGACATTTTCCCGCTCCAGCCCAAGCAGTTCGCATAACCGGTATACGCCTCCGTACCCGTGGCACATTCCAGCCAGTTTTATTCCTTTGTATTTCCGTGTCAGATAGGTAACGCCTCCCATAACCGGATTGGAGACCATGATATACCATGCATCGGGACACACCTTCTGCATATCATGATAAATCTCTTCCATCAGACGCAGCTGGTAAAAATTAACCCAGAAAGACTCATCATGTACGATATGAAAGCTTCCTCCAAAACGGTACCCCCATTTTTTAGCTACCTTCCACCCCTCTTTCAGCCTTTCATATCCTCCATCCAGGGCCGTATTGACCACGAAGTCCGCCCCCTGCAGACACTCCAGACGGTCAGTGGTTTTCGTAATCTCAAGAGCGGTACCCGCTTCTTCTGCATATCTGACACACATCCGGTATATATCATCCAACCGGTCTTCATTGATATCCATCAGACAGATCCTGCTGTCTGAGAGATTTTTGGCAAGGCACAGGTCTTTGATTAAATTAATGGAAAAGATTCCCGATCCTGCGCCGATTAAACTGATTTTTACACTCATTTCTTATCCTCCTGCCTTCCGGTGATTATGATGTTTTATTTTACAGCACCTGCTGTCAGACCTTTTGTCAAATACTTTTGGAACAGCAGATAAATTACAAGGGTGGGTACTACGCTGATTAAAAGCCCGGTCATCTGGAAAGTGGGATCCACCGAAGTCCTGTCTGCCATCAGGGATGACAGTGCAACCATGACAGTCCTTTTATCCATGGATTTCAAAAGAATCATCGGGGTAAATAAATCATTCCAGTAACCGATGAAATTGGTGATGACTGACATAGCAATCCCCGCAATTCCCATTGGCACGATTACATTGGCAACCAGCCCGAAATAACCGGCGCCGTCAATCTTCGCCGCCTCCATCACTTCCTTGTCAATCCCCCGAAAGCAGGTGGTCATCAGCATAATCGTACTGGGCATTCCCATCGCCAGATAAGACAATACAACACCTGTATAGGTATCTACTAATTGCAATTTTGCAAAAATGACATACATTGGAATCATGGTGACCTGAGCCGGAATAAACATGGTAGAAATAATGATTAAAAACATCACATTCCTTCCACGGAATCTGAGTTTGGTAAAAGCATAGCTGGCAAACACGGAAAAGACGGTGATTAAGACTACACTTGCCCCAACTACGATAAAGGTATTCATAAAATTTTTCAGTATCTTAAATCTGGAAATTAATGCCTCAAAATTATCCAGATTTATGGATTCCGGCAGTGCGAAAGGGTCCGCCAGATATTCCGCCCCGGATTTCATGGCAGTCATGGCCATAAAAATAAGGGGATATAAAAAGGTGAGGGACATGAGGCAGAGAGCGGTAAAGACCAATATTTTAGACCACTTTATTTTTTTCATGCAGCTCCCTCCTCCCTTTCCTTTTTCTGGGAAATACCCTGTTGGATTCCGGTAAAAATCAATATAATGATTAAGAGAATAACCGACATGGCACAGGAATACCCCATTTGGCTTCCGCTCACAAATGATTTCTGATAGATCATATAGTCAATAGTCATCGTTTCCGTTCCCGGACCGCCTCTGGTAAGGGAATAAATAAGGGGAAACAAGCTGGTGAATGACCAGATTACCGATACCATAACCGAATATTCTATGGTTCTTCGCAGCAACGGCAGGGTTACCAGGAAAAGTTTCTGCCAGTATCCGGCACCATCCAGTCTTGCCGCTTCATAAATGTCAGGTGAAACAGAAGCCAGCCCGCCCAGCACCAGCATTCCCTGCCAGCCAATATTGATCCAGACCAGGCAGAAAATAATGACGCCCAGACCGCTGGATGCCTGCCCCAGCCATTCAATCGCCAGCCCATCCATGCCAACCGCTCTGAAAAAGGTATTAATCGGTCCGTTAAATCCAAAGAAGATGGCGAATAAAAATCCAACAATCAAAGAAGATACAACCTGGGGAATGTAATAAATGGTACGAAATATCTTCCATCCCTTCACTTCTTCATACAGTAAAACAGCCACCACTACGCCAATAAAAATCTGTATCGGTATGTAAATCAAAAGCACCAGATTGTTCCTGAAAAGCCCCCAAAATTCCCCGTGTCCCAAAATCTGGATATAATTTTTCAGTCCCACAAAATCGGATTTCAGCATTCCGTCCCAGTTTGTAAAACTTTTTATGACAGCTGCTGCCACGGGTACTCCCCTGACAGCAGCTATAATAATCAACACCGGCAATATGGAAAGCCATCCCTGAAGTGCTTCTCTGTTACAGCATCTTTTTTTCTTCATGTACAGGCTCCTCCCCGCTCACATGCCAAAGCCTCCGTTTACTGGAGCTCCTGCACTTTTTCATCCAGTTTCTGAGCCAGTTCATCGGGCGTCATTTTACCGGTAACAGCAAGGGTTCCAAGAGAGAAACACTCATTTGCAATATCAGGTACCATACTGTTATCTGTCCAGTAAGAATAATTTTGGGCGATATTATACACTTTTTCCATTACACTGTCCCCTTCCCAGCCAAGATCTTTGAGGGTAATATCCTTTCTCAGCGGAAGCATCGGATAATTTTTCAGCAGTTTCAGATGGTTTTCTTTGTTGCTTAAGAAAGAACAGAATTTTACTGCCAATTCCGGATTCGGGCAGTAATTTGCAACTGCAAGCACCTGTCCCGAGCCTCCGATTGCCGTATTGCTTTTGATAACAGTTTCATCATAATCCGGCAGTATGTAAAATCCAACCTTTTCATTTCCAAGGGCCTCCCTCACTACCTGTAGGATACCGGAAGTAACTCCGCCCAGCATAGCTGCATCCCCTTTTAAAAACCTGGATAAGGCATCCTGTGAGCTGGCGTAATCCTCGTTAACATACCCTTTATTGAACATCTCCTGGGCTTTCAGAAACGCATTTTTAAAGTTCTCATCCTCAGAGAATTTCTTTTCTCCTTTGCTCTCTGCCGCAATGTCTTCATTACTGGTTTTCTGTACCCACCAGGTTGCCATATCCATGGTAACCAGAGAATTTACCCCGGCGGAATCTGCAATGATGGGAAGGATTCCCGCATCTTTAATCTGCTGCAGCATCGCCATAAATTCATCCACTGTCTTTGGCGGATTCCCTTCCAAATCCACACCTGCCTTTTTGATAAGATCCGTATTGTAGATAAATCCGCAGATCTCCGTACCTGCTGCCGGATAGCCCAGTATCTTTCCGCCTTCTTTAAAATCTTCCGTAACCACATCCCAGCCCATAAGATTTTCCTTATCTTCCGGAGGTATCATATCTGAAATGTCCAATACCACATCCTTTAATGCAAATATCGGCTGTCCGGACCAGAGATTGACAATATCGGGACCGCTTTTTGCAAGTGCTGCAGCTTTATAAGACTGGTGCGCTGCACCCTGGTCAGGAAGCAGTGTAATCTCTACTTTAACTCCCGGGTTCTCCTTCTCAAATTCATTGCAGATCTGAGTGATGGGCCACTCTTCCTGAGGCTTTTTCTTGTCTTCATCAGAAATATAAGTCGCAAGCCAGATACTTAATACTTTTTCGTTTTGCTCTGTTTCCTCCGCTTGTTTGTCTTCCTGCCTGTCTTCTGTTGCTGCCTGTTCCTCCTGTCCTTTACTCTCTGTTGCTGCTGTGGTGTCTGGCTTTGGTGATTCCTGCGTGCTCTGACATCCCGCTGCCATCAGTCCCAGGACTGCAGCCAGTCCAAGTGCCATAAATCTGTTTCTTCTCTTCTTCATGAAAATCCCCCTTTTCTTTTAAACGCGCACGAAAGCGTGTTATGAAATTAACTTCTGCCATTCGTTCATTGGAACTACTTGATCATGTTGTAATATTATTTTAAGATTTTCCATGCCAAAAGACAATAAAACAGATTGATACGTTCCTACAGGATATTGACCTGGAGTGGTGTAAATGTGGTGCTTATTCATTTCCATGGTAAATGACGCCGCAATATTTTGTAATCAGAACAACATATTGGAATTTGTAACATTTATCTGTGGATACTCTTCATATACGCACCCGGTGTAATCCCACAGATCTTTTTGAATGTTGTGATAAAATGACCTTCCGATGAGAATCCCAGGCATTCGCTGATCTGAGTGATCCGCCTTCCTTCTCTCAGATATTCTTTGGAGAGCGAAATTTTATACTTCAAAATATATGCAATGAGATTTTCACCGGTCTTTTTCTTAAAAAGCTTGCACAGATAGTCCGGATTCAGGTATACCTGTTTTGCAATACTTCCAAGTGTCAATTTTTCCCCTATGTTATTCTGGATATAGCGGATAACTTCCCCTATGAGAGAATCTCCGCTGTTTGCGCAACCAGCCAGATCATCCAGACTGGAGATCCATTCCTGCATACAACAGAATAATTCCTCACAGCTTCCACACTCTAAGATCCTGCCAAACATTTCTTTTAGCTTATTCTGCCTCTCCTGATTCGGCGCGGTCAGGGCAGTAAATACAGCAATAGTCTGTTTCATAGCCTCTTTTAATTCTTTTTCCGGTATCACCGGATAGTCCTGCAATAGCATATAGAGGGTCTTTACATCCTCCCGGAAAGTAGTCGTATCGTCTATAAAACGGCACCGCTCCATAGAGTTTTTGATTTTATCCTGTATTTCCCTGGTAATCAGAAGGTCTTCAAAAAAACAGAATCTGCACATGGGCTTATAAAACCGCTGGCTCAGGGCAATATCAGCCTGTTCATAATATTGGGGCAGGTCAAAATCATCCCTTGCCACCCTGACAATTCCAAAAGATAAATGCATGTCCAAATACTGGAACATGGTTAATTCCAGGCGGTTACAAATGTCTTTTAGCAGTTGTATACCCTCTTCACCGTAAGAAACCACTGCCCACAGCTTCGTACTGTCTGTCAGAAATACCTTGCCGTTCGCCATGGTTTCTATTATATTCTGACAGATTGCTGCTACGGAATACTCCACCCCTTTCACAGCGCTCAGGATTTCAACCTTTGGAATTTCAATGCAAACCAGAAAAACCGATTTATCTTCAGGACTCATAAAAGCATTTTCAAAGCGTTCCCGGACTGCCTGTTTATCCGTAATAAAGCCCCTTAGCACCAAATTCGCATATTCTCCCAGGACAGCATTGGCATTGACATAGCGGTGTTCTTCCATATCGGTATCTTCGCATACCCGTTCCGCCTTTATCTCTTCCACGACCCTGGTGACTTCTTCCGTTATATTTTGAGGCTCGATTGCAATTTTTAAGATATATCCGCTGACCCCCAGCTTGATGGCTTCCTGCAGATAAGACACCTCATCCACGCAGCTTAGTATCAGGAATTTGCAGTCCGGCTGTATCCGCTTTAATTCCCGGATAAAGATAAGCCCGTCCATTTTCGGCATCATAATATCCGCAAGCACAATATCCGGCACAATCTCTTTTGCCAGCGCAAGCGCCTGTTCCCCGTCTTCTGCTTCCCCAACTACCTGCAGGCCATATTCCTCCCAGGGAATAATGGAACGCATCCCTATTCTGGTTAATATTTCATCATCCACAATCATTACTTTTAACATGCTCATGTTCTTCATCCCCTTTGCTTACTGCCGGAAATACCATAGTTACGGTACTTCACATCCCTGGCTTACTGCAGGAAATACCATAGTTACAGCACTTCCTATCCCTGGCTTACTGCGAATCTCTATCACGGCTCTTCCGCCATAGTGCATCTGCATTCTCTGATTAATATTCCATAGTGCTATATTTTCCTCCTCATGTGCTTTTTCCCAGTTCTCCTTTTTATCCAGCAGTGTATCTACCTGCGCCTGCTCCATTCCAACGCCGTCATCTATGATTTCGAAGATGTAGTTTTCATTTGATCTGCGCCCTTTGATTACAATCACCCCCACCCCACGTTTGGGCAATATCCCGTGATTGATGGAATTTTCCACAACCGGCTGAAACAGCAGCTTTAAAATCATGCCGTCCATCATGTTTTGTTCCACATCAATTACATAGCTGAATTTATTCTGGAAGCGGATTTGCTGCAGATACAGATACTCTTCCACATATTTTAACTCTTCCTTCACTGTTACAAATATCCGGCTGTCGGAGAAATTATAGTCCAGCATATTAGAAAAAGCCAAAACGCTTCTGCTGATCCCCTCGGCTCCTTTTAATTTGGCCATCCACCTTATACTGTTCAGGGTATTTCGGACAAAATGGGGTTTTATCTGTGCCTGGAGCATCTTCATTTCCATCTGGTGTTTATTCTGTTCCTGCTCTTTGATCCGGGTGATGCTGTTCTTTAAATCCCCTGCCATTTCAGAAAATGCTTCCATCAGCCCTTCAATTTCATTTTTATCCACGGAAGTCTGAACCGGCATCTGAATATCCAGATTTCCCTTTCCGATCTCTTTGGTCATCTGATTCAAGATCCTCAATGGTCTGAAGATTTTCACGCGGAAAAAGACAAGCAGGATAGTAATGCAGATCACGCAGAGTAAGATCATAATATAATTCACCAGATTAATATATCTTAAGTCACTGGTCAGATCTTCCTGTGGTGAAATATTCACCATCTGCCAACCGGTATTGCATCCTTTTACTTTGACGGAATGCATAAACAGAATATAGGTCTGGTTGTGGTATGAGAATGTGTGGTATCCTTCTTTTCCCATGTTCAAAATCATCTTTTCCCTTAAATTCGAGGATAGTTCTTCATAGCCCAGCTTACTTCCATCTCCCTGGATGAGACACGCCCCTTTTTCATCAATGAGAAAAACGGATCCGTTTTCGCCAAACAGGCTTCTGGATAATAACTTTGCAAAGTAAGAGGCATCCATCCCTACCGCAATAATCCCCAGCTGTTGATCAGCTTTTAGTAAATTTGCCCCACAGTAAAGCTGTGTACCTGCTTTCGACAATATGTAATTATCATGTATGTAAAATTTGCTGGTAAATGTATAGGAATGCCAGAGCCCTTTCACGGTCTCGTCACTGCTAAACCCTTCACCCCGTGCATCCAAACGCCCTTCTTTCAGTGCAAAAGCAGATGTAAAAAATTCTCCTTTCTGGTTTTCAATGATATAGTGAAAGGGATAGGCATTTTTCGTGGCATCAGAATTTTTAACGATTTCATAGTATATCCCTGCATATCGCTGCTGAGTAGTACCCCCCTGCTCCCCGGACACATAATTTAACACTGCCGGGTTATTTGCAGCACTTTTTACAATATCAAATTGTGCCTGCAGTGCATTGCTGACACTGTAGGAAAGGCTTTCCGCCGTCTGGTCCGACAATTTATAAATCTTGCTCTCTAAAATATTCTCAAATACCGATTTATTCACCAGATTCTGTATCAGCAGCGGAAGCAGAAAAAACAGCAGCAAAAAGAAAATGATTGAGTACTTCAGATGATACTTCAGCTTTCTTATCCTTCGTAATCCCATAGCCGTCCCCTCTTCTGTGGACTATTGTAGTAACCAGTTGTTATTCATTGTTTAGCACCTGATCACTACATTAGAGCTCTTCTAAAATTAATTTACTATCCTAATTATAGCACAATCCACCTTGAAGCAGGGATACTACTCCAAAGTGGATCTTTAAAAAATTATGCAAATTCTCTTGGATAATACTGGCGCACCTGCTTATAGAAAAGCTGGTATACCTTAATATTTTGTACTGCGATCCAACTGGCATATGCTTCAAATCCGATTTTGCCAAACCGGCTGGAATCTATGGGGTCAGGGTCCGTCACTTCAATGATCAGCTGTCCGTCGATCCTTAAAAAGCAGTGCCCCTTTACACTCCCTGCCTGGATATGATATACCTTTCCCGGAGTGAATGGAAACAATGGGGTGCCAACATTTAAAAGGTACTGGGGAGACTTTTCGATACCCGCCTTTCCTTCCCACCATCCCTGAACACCGGCTACATAAGCGATACCTCTTTCATTTTTCTCCCCATCCCAGCAGCCGTTCCACATAACATTAATATCATGGGTTGACGGTTCCAGAACCTTTGCAAAAAAATCCACCATCACATCTCCGAAAAAGTCCTGTCTGGAAATAATCATCCCCGGGTATTCCTCCGGATTCCTTCCTCTGATCCATCCATCCCGGTAATCCCACATTCCTGTTTTCACCTCAAAATCACGATCCAGAACTTCCCCGGATACTTTTTCCTCATACAGCGGACATTCCGGATCAAACCACACCTCTTTATGCAATAACCTCATAATGATACCTCCTGTATATCACAGATAATACCCTTGATACACTTTTCCTTTCTCCAGCTACTCCACAACTTCAATGTCCAATAATCTGCAAACCGTTTTCACATCTTCAATCCAATCTCCGTATACCATAATGATATGCTGTCCGGGTACCTTATCCAGGTATTCCTCTATGGGCATAGTCAGGGTTAAAAGTACAGCCGGAAAATCCGGTGTGGGTTCTTCCCAGCCAAGCTCGGTCCACTTAGGTGCCGCTTTTGCAGTTCCCCTTGATAAAAACAGCTTAAACTCTCCCCTGGTCTGATAAAATCTGGCAAAGGTAACTTCTCCGGTGCGGACCTTAGATACATTGCTGATTCCCGTATTAATTTCTCCAAGATTTGCAGCTCGTATTTTTACACCGTTCTCCGTAAATTCTTCCGGTATAAAACCGCATACTCCAACCAGCACTTCCTTTTCAAACACTTCATAATGTTCCATAAATGCCGCCGCATGTCCGGTGACTGACGACAGCAAAATGCTGGTAACCAAACCGTAAGCATCACATTCGCAGATAACGGACAGATCTTTTCCAGCCAGAAGGCTTTGTGCAAGGCAGGGGTTCAGTCCCAAATGGTCTGTTGTTCCGTTCACACACTTAATGGAAATGGCGTCTAACTCACTTCCGTCTGCTTTACTTTTCATCGCATAATAAAGCCGGGCTGCTTTTTCCAATACCTGATCCGAAATTTGATTTTCAAACTTCAGACTGCTGCAGATATCCGTAACAATCTCTGCTGCCTGTTCACTGGTGCATTGTGCCATCCGGTTCATAATCTCGTATCCGGAATAGTCCTCGATATCTATTCCTAACTTCTTGAATAAAGCCGTCTTGTCATAAGCGCAGGTATATAATCCCATGTCGGCATAGCCAATCAAACCGATTTTGGATTCCCGAACCTTTTTTGCACAGGCTGCCAGGCGGATAAAATGGGCAGCTTCCTCTAAAGCAAAAGCACTGTCCGGTTTCTGTAGAATCACTTTTACGGTAAATCCAAACTCTTTGGCAACCGGAAGAAATCCGGTAATCCCTGCTGCTGCCGCAGGAGAATGCAGTTTTCCGGTCTTATCGGTAGTTCCCCCAATCCCCCATATCAAGAGAGGAATATGGGTGTAGTTTTTTAAAATGTGCATAACATATGGCGTGATATGCCAGGATACAAAATTTAAAATAAATAAATCCACCGGACTTCCTTCGATCAGTCGGCTGCACTCCCCCGCATCCTTTTCGGACATCACCTTATAACATCCCACCAGGTTACACGCCATACCCGATACTGCCTCCTGCACTTTTTTGATCAAATCTTCCAGATAATCCTGGGGGTACATCGCTTCCCCCAGATGAAGCTTAATCACATTTAATTGTCTCGTATTTTTCACTGTTTTACCTCCCATTGGTATCCACCGAATCATGTCTTAAGCCACTGCAAATTGCAGCTTTGCCGTTTGTTTGATTTCTGCTGACATTTCCGTGTGCTGTCTTTCATAAATTCATTTTAGGGCGGATTCCGGTAAAAAACAATGAAACACCTTGCCTCATAATTACAAAAAATTGACCGGTCACAATTTTGTTTCCCTGTTTTCCAGATAACAATTTGTATAACCGGTCAATATTCTGTAATCATGTCAATATCCTGTAAGACTGCTTTGTCTGCAAATCTGATTTCCTGTAAGACTGCATGATCCCACAACCTGGTTTGTTTTAAAAAATGCATTCCCTTATCAGCCAGTATGTACACACTCCTCCGACTCAGATTCAAATACCGGTATAAGTGCACCGTACAGCGCCTGATAGGTCCTGAATTTCTCCTTATAGATCTCTTCCTCCTTAAAAAAGCATGGTACGTCCGCATGTACTGCCCTCTTTACCCCCTCTTCCACCGAGGTGCAGATGCCCACTGCTGCCGCTCCCAGAATGGCTGCGCCCAGGGATGTGGTTTCCTTATTTTGCATAATGCGGATAGGCTTCCCGCATATTGCAGACTTTATTTCACACCAGAGGGGACTTGCCGCACCGCCGCCCATAGACCGAATTTCCTCTGCTTTTACCCCAGCCATCTCCAATGTCTCCAAAATTTCTTTCAGCATATAGCCGATTCCTTCCAACACAGATCTGGCCAAGTCTGATTTAGTAGTCGCCAGTGTCATTCCATAGAAAACGCCTTTTGCCAGATCACAGGGGGATGGCAGTGATTTTCCGGCAAAATGGGCGAGCAAGATCAAACCGTTACTTCCGGCAGGGGACTGCTGCGCCAGATCATCGATCAAGTCATAGGCTGACTGTCCGGATAAAAGAGCTTCTTTTTTTAATTCTTCAGCCAGCGTATCCCGAAACCATTTCAATACAATTCCGGCTGTATTGCAAAATGGCATATACAAAAAGCCATGTCCGTAATCCTTATAGATCGTAATCCGCTGGGGATTTTCAAAATCCGGAGAAGCAGTGTATGCCCCCACAACCAGCGCCGTACCCGTTGTTTCTGTCACCATTCCTTCTCTGATATTACCGGCCCCAACTGCTGAGGCGACCTGATCCATGGCGCCTGTGGTAACCAGCGTCTTTGTGGACAGTCCGGTTTCCTCTGCCGCTAAAGCTGTAATATTCCCTGCCACTTCTCCACATCCACAAATTTGCGGCAGCTTAGCTTCATCTAATTTCGCCGCTTCTAACATCTCTCCCCAATAACATTCCTTCCGGATATCAAACCATCCGGCAGAGGATAAAAGCGACATCTCTGAAACCGCCTTACCCGTAAGGCGATAGATGAAATAATCCTCCAGCAATAAGAATTTTTCAGTCTTTTCATACACCTTAGGCTCATGTTTTGCCAGCCACATCAGCTTCGCCACCGGTGCTGCACCCGTTAATTCACCTGCTCCCGTATGGCGGTAAATCTTGTCCTCTCCCAGCTGCTCCCGCAGGCAGCGTGCCTCCTCCTTCGCCCTGGAATCAATCCAGACAATTGCCGGATATAACGCCTGACCGGAAGAATCAATGGGAATCAGGGTCTCGCCCTGGGTGGTAAAGGTAACGGCTGCTATCTGCTCCATATTTATGCCGCCGCTTCTCATTTTTTTAACACTCATGCAAAAAGTCTCCCAATAAACCTGCGCCGGAAGTTCTGCAATGCCTGCTTCCGGCGTAATCAGGTCATATTCACTGGAATCAAAAAATACCACGTCAAACAGCTCATTATAAAGGGTGCATTTCATCGCAGTTGTTCCAACATCAAAAGTCAATACATATTTCATATTCCGGCCTCCTTTTGTCTATTCTATCTTGATCTTATACCCCTTTCTAAATTCTGTCAATATATTTTGATTGTTTCTTTCATTTTTAGATTGTTCCATTCATCAAAAAAGCGTCTTCCGGAACTTTCCGAAAAACGCTTTCCACTGTTTAGGCTTTGCACTACTTATGCTTTGCACTATTTAGGCTTTACAGCCTGCTTAACCGATCATGCAGAACTCCCAGCCCATTACTTCCGCCATCATCCGCAGGGCTGTCTCCCCTGCATGATAGACGATTGCACCATGATGCCCGCCGCCGGCTTTGCTGTATGCGGATAAAAATGCTGCAACCGGAATGTCCGGGCAGAACCATCCTCTCACCGTCTTTTCAAAATCAGGCGATGTTTCCGCCATTTCCACCATTTTTCCAGTTGCCATAATCAGCACGAACTTTCCTTCCGGCAATGGGTTTAAATTAACAAAAGCCGCACTGCCTTCCTTCATGCAACCGTAAAGTGCAGCCGGATTCCCAGCTGATGTATAAGGAAAGTCCAGTTCTGTAAGCAGGGGTTTTCCGGCACTGACACGCAGGTTAAATTCTGCCATGTGACTTAAAAATACAGTATTTCCTTTCCAGTCCGGACAGAACATTTCAGCAAATGTTGTCTCTTCATATCCACTCATCAGAGCAGCTGTGAAAGAAGCCGTCAAAACATCCCCTTCGCCGGCATAGCCGATTCCGGACGCCATGGCTTTGCAGGTCTCCATAAACGGCATCCTGGGAAGAGCAGGATTCTGATCTGTTGCCATAAAGTTCACGGTAAAAGCATCCAGTTTATTTTTCCCGATCCACTTTCTCACAGCCAGATTTACCCTGGCCGATTTTGCATATACTTCATAAGTAAGATCTCTGCAGGCAAACCGCTCACAGTCATTATCCCACTCCTCTTTTATTTCTGCGTCTGTGACGCTTCCCAGGAGACTTAGACTTTCGTTAAAATCGTAGTCAATAACAGAAATCCCGGTGCTTTCCTGCAGCACTTGATCCGGGAGCCTGAAATCCCCCATTCCCGCAAAAGGTTCGCCGACACGTCCAACCCGGCACTGCTTCATCCGGGCGGCCATCATTGCCCCTTTTGCCGCCTGGGCTACGTTACGGATCACGTCTGACTCCAGATAGTGTCCGGCAAATACCTCATAAGGCACCTTATTTCTTCTTAACAGGCTGCACATATCCTGCACTCCGTGAATTCCGTGGTTCTGCATGATTCTGCCTGCTCCTGAGATCCCGTCAAAGGAATAATCCGGTGTAGTATCCAGCACCAGAATCGGCAGTGTGGTATTTTTAAGCACCTGCTCTGATTCCAGAGATGGGGAATACGCCAGATGCAGTGTAATCACCGCATCTGCCCCCAGCTCTTCAAATTCCGTAATGGCTGCCTGAAATTCCTCCTGCTGCCTGCAGATATCGTGGCGGATCAGTTCCAGTCCGGCATGTTCCAACTCCTGTGCAACCTGCTCCTGGAACCACTCCACATCCTTTCTGAGCCAGGCTTGGGTATCATCGTAGAGTTTTACGTAAAGACACAATAATCCTGCTTTTGGTTGTCTCATCTTATTATCCTCCTGAGCGTGCCTTACATCATTGATTCCCGCGGGCAACGAGCCAAGCGGACACGCTGGCGCGTCCATTTGGCGACTGCCGCGGGGGTTGCCGAACGTCCTCTGGACGTTCGTTTAGCAACGACCTGAACGGAAGCGGAGTTCAAAAACCCCGCTGCAAGCAACGGGGTTTTTGACTCCGGCACGCTTCTGCACGTTTATTTATCGTAAGTATACTTTTCTTTGAACTGGTCTACATTATCTTTCGTAATGATAATGGAACCGGAATCTACAACAGGTGGAAGTGGATTAATTCCTGCATCCAGATAATTCTGTGTTACTTTCAGATTGCCGTTTACATAATCATGAAGCCATTTCACAGCAATGTAACCTTCCACATATGAATTCTGGGCAAAGGATGCCGCTACTTCTCCGCTTTCAATTAATTCCAGTGTAGCACTGTCCCTGTCTCTGCCCACAATCTTAATTCCATCAATACCGGCTTCCCTGACTGCAGTAGCAGCTCCTACTGCGGACGGTGCCTGCATACCGATAATTCCCACTACATCGGGATTCGCCTGAAGTGCCGCACCTACAGCCGTGGCTGCCGTAGTTTCGTCTGCCTTATCATCCACTTCGGCAGCTATCTCAATATTCGGATGATTTTTCTCTAATTCATCCCTGCATCCTTCCATGTTAGAGATTGCAGAAGGCTGCCCGCCGCTGATGAAGTTTGAGATGATAATTTTTCCCTTGTCCCCGATCTCTTTTGCCATCTGCTTTGCCATTTCCACTCCGGTATTATAGGGATCACATCCCAGGAAAGAAAGGCGGTTCGATTCTATATCCGTATTGACACAGATTACGGGAACACCTGCTGCAATGGCATTGTCAATAGCTGCCCCGGTCTCCTGGAACTGTCCGTGTACCACGATGCCGGTTACTTTTTTCGCTACTGCCTGGTCAATTGCTTCCGCTACTTTATCCGGTGCCAGATCCTGCGGACCTGCATAATACCATTTGGCGCCCAGACTGTGCGCAGCATCATTGACCCCAGCTTTTAATGCATCAAAAAATTCCAGCTGGTTGACAGACATGATCACTGCGTACTCTTCTCCCTCACCGGAAGCTGCCGTCTGACCGCCTGCTGCTTCTTCTGCTTTCGTTTCTGCCTTACCATCCGTTTTTTCGCTGTCCCCACAGCCTGCCATGGATAATGCCAGTACCCCTGCCAATAAGATCCCCATTACTTTTTTGTACTGTTTCATACGTAAATCCTCCTTTTTCCCTTTTATATAGTTTTACTAAGCGGTAATTCCGGACGCCAGACGCATCATGCCATTCTCTGTCACTTCATTCCCGCTGAGTTCCCCCGTAATCCTTCCATCGTGAAATACCAGTACCCGGTCACAGGCTGCCATAATTTCCGGCATCTCCGACGAGATCATGATAATTGCCTTACCTTCTCCAACAAGACGCCGAAGCAGCATATGTATTTCCGCCTTTGCCCCTACATCAATCCCTCTGGTAGGTTCGTCAATCATAATAATATCAGGATTTGCCGTCATCCACATGGACAGAAGCACCTTCTGCTGGTTTCCCCCTGAAAGGTTCCCCACTTTCTGCTTTACATCCGATAATTTGATCTGCATTTTCTGCTGGTATGCTTCTGCATTCTTTGTAATATGTTTATAATCCACAAGACCTTTTTTCACAAACTTGCTTCCGTTTGCCGCACTCATATTGTCTTCACTGCTCAGTTCCAGAAACAGCCCAAGCGTCTTGCGCTCTTTTGTTATATAAGCAATTCCATTTCTTTTGGCATCAATAGGGCTTGTGATCTTAACTGGCTTACCGCCTATACGAATGGCACCTCCGGTCTTCTTTCTCCATCCAAAAACCGTCTCCACCACCTCAGTGCGCCCGGAACCTTCCAGCCCTGCAAAACCCAGAATCTCACCCCGCTTCAGGGAAAACGTCACATTTTTTACCTTTGAACCGCTGCAGAGGTTATCAGCCCGAAGTACTTCATCTTGTATTTTAGTAGTTCCCACCCCATAGTCGTAAACTACATCTCTGCCAACCATATACCGCACCAGATCATCTTTGGTAAGTCCGGTACTGTTTGGAAATGTTGCCACATGTTCCCCGTCTTTCAAAACCGATATCTCATCAGCCAGATGCAGCACCTCATCCAGCTTGTGTGAAATATAAACGATGGAAACATCCTTTGCCTTTACCTGGTCAATCAGCTTGTACAGCAATTCTACTTCCATATCCGTCAGTGCAGAGGTTGGCTCATCCAAAATCATCAGCTTTACATTCATGGATAAAAGCTTTGCAATCTCAACCATCTGCTGGGCACCCAGGCTGATGCGGTCCATACTGTCCGTAGGTCTGATATGCCCAAGTCCGAACCTCTGAAGCAGGATCTGGGCTTCTTTATACATCTTCTTGTAGTCAATACATCTCCCTTTTTTCGGAAATCTCCCAATAAAAAGATTACTCGCCACATCCAGATGGGAAAAATTATTAAGCTCCTGGTATACAATGCCGATGCCTGCTTTTAAAGCATCTCCCGGATAGGACGGATTCAATTCCTGCCCCTCCATGATCATCGTCCCTTTGTCTCTCTTATAGGCACCGGACATAATTTTCATCAGCGTAGATTTACCAGCCCCATTTTCTCCGATAATGCAGTGGACACTGTTTTTCTTAATGGAAAGGCTGACATCATTTAACGCTTTTACACCAGGGAAAAATTTACATATATTTCTTAATTCTATTAAATTTTCCAAACTGCTTCCTCCTTTTTCGGTTTAGAGCGTGTTTTAAAATGCTTTCGTGTAGTTCAAACACGCTTTATGCAGCTGCTTTTAGTTTACGCTGCTTATTCAGCTGGTCAATGGCAACTGCGATAATTAAAATAGCTCCCTGGATCACCTTTGTATAGCTGGCGTTAATATCCAGCAGCACCAGTGCATTGCTTACAACCTGCATAATAGTAACACCAAGCACAACGCCTACCAGACTGCCCTCGCCTCCATCCATAGAGACACCGCCAATGAGCAGCGCCACCACATTTCGAAATTCCAGCCCGGTTCCTGAATTCTGGGATACGCTTCCCAGCCTGGCTGCCAGTGTCATACCTGCAAATGCCGCAACCGCCCCCGTCAGTGCATAGCTGATATAAATAAACTTTTTGGTATTAATTCCCGCCAGCAGAGCCGAGTTTTTATTGCTGCCGATAAAGTAAGCCTCGTGGAAAAAATTCACGTATTTTAGTACAAAAATACCTGCCACTATAATAATCAACATATAGATGATGGTAAACGGAACCCCCCCGGCTTCCATCCTTCCAAAATTCTTAAATGCCGTGGGAAGATTGGATACAGTATTCCCTCCCGCAAGCACCAGAGCAATTCCCTGATACGCCATCCAGGTACCAAGGGTTGCGATCAGCGGCGTAATCTTGAACTGATTAATAATCACTGCATTAATTGCACCCAGTACTGCGCCCGCCAGCAGCCCCGCCAGAATACCAAGCCAGGCAGGAGCTCCCGCTCCCATAGCCATACAGCCGATGTAGCTGGACAGGCACAGCGTTGATCCTACGGAAAAATCAATATTACCGGCAATGAGGGATATCGCCATTGGAATGGCGATCATCATATCCACGCTCATACCCTGGATCAGGACTCTGATGTTGGCGCTTGTTGCAAAAGTGCTGGTACTGATCATCAGGAAAATCACCATAATTGCCAATATAATAGCAATGGAAAGTTCCCTCATCTCCAGTATTTTCCACAGCGTATTCTTCCTGCCTCCCCAGGCATCCTGCCCCTTTTCTTTCACTTCTTCTGGCTTTGCACTTCCTTCTTTCGTTTCTGTAACACCCATGTTTTATGTCCTCCTTTTTTAAAAATAATACCTTACCCCAATTTTACAAACCATTTTATACGCAAGTGTGTATGAAACACGCTCTAAGATTACTTCCCTCCTTTTCGAAATGCATCCAAAGCATTTTTGTAAAATATCTGTTCTTTTCGTATGGGATCATTTCCCATGGCATCCAGCATATTCTTAAGCTGTACATAGGCGATAAAAGTAAATTCCGCTTCTGTCTCTGCCCCTTTTTCATGCCTGTTCCATCCAAAATCTTCTCTGCAGTAATTCGTCGGCGAATCCGTGTGCCACTCCCGTATGCCATGCCAGGTCATAATTGGAAAATCCGTTCCAAACAAGATCTGCCTGCTGTCCAGCCGTTCCATTGCCATCTGATGTACCAGAGGATTCACAACCGCCGCCGTGTCAAAATAAAATCCCTTCAGATCTTCACCCAGTGCTGCGATCCCTCTGCTAAATATATCCGTTGTAAAGCTCCTCCCAAAATGTGCAAGAATAATATGTATGTCCGGAAATTTCTGTCTGATTTCCCGCAATTCCCGAATATTGTCAGGATCCGGCAGCCTTCCTTTTCGCGGCAGATGCAGCATCAGCGCCTTCTTATGTCTGTCCAGAACCGCAAGCTGGCTCTCGGGCATAAAATCATAGATACTGATATCAGCCCCTTTTACTGCAGATGCCAGATAGGGATAGGGCTTAAATCCCAAAAACGGATTGTCCACAAGTAAATCCTCACAATACCCGGCTGTCCACTCCGGTCTGACACTCATAAGAGCATCTATCTTTCCGTCCTTTGCCAGCTTTGACAAATATGCATTATTGCCCGGTATATCCACCTCGGCAAGGGGAAAAGGAAACGCCGTTAAAGAAATCTGCCTGTCCGGGAACATGGTCTTATAATAATGCTGCGCCGCTTCATAATCCATCTGAAGCCCGCATTCCAACGCCCAGTCCATTGCAATCCGCTCCTTGCTCACACCTTTCACATGCTCTTCCAGATTCATATGAACATGCACATCCGTTATGTTTTCCGGCAGCCTGTCAGCCAGATATTCTTGATAAAATGCATCATCCAGCTCTGTTTTATGAAACCATTTATTGATCATACTGCTCCTTCCTTCCCGGGACCAGTGGCATATCCTGTCCGGATAGACCGCTATGATAGATTTCCCTGATGATGTTCCAGTTTCTTTTGTATGCTTTGTATTTCAGCTGGTAAAATTCCTTTAACTCCCCGGATACCTCCTGCATCCCCTCATAAGAGACCATGGATTTTACCGCCAGGGCATAGTCTTTATATATACCGCCCTCCACCGCTGCAATCATTGCCGCCCCCACGCATGCCGCATCTGTCTGCGTTACCCGGATAACCTCACAGTCCAGCACCGCCTGCAGTATAA
The DNA here is from genome assembly GCA_018365455.1 of Clostridiales bacterium. Lineage (GTDB taxonomy): Bacteria > Bacillota > Clostridia > Lachnospirales > Lachnospiraceae > Robinsoniella. The sequence continues at coordinate 132,563 of JAGZJZ010000008.1, read as the reverse complement.
GCATCCACCCACTGCTGTTTAATGCACCGCCCATCACTCTCAGACTGTTAATCTGCGCCCCGTTTTCCCGGTAGTCCTCCAGAAGCATGGCTGTATGAAAAACGATCCCTTCCATTACCGCCACTGCCACATCCAGTGGGTCATGCCTTAATTCCAGCCCCGTCAGCGTTCCTTTTGCCCTGAAATCCCAAATTGGACAGCCTGCACCTGTGAGATAAGGGAAAAACATCAGCGTCTCTTCTCTACCAATCTTCTGCTCAACACCTTCATTTAACGCTTCATATGTGAGTCCCGTCATCCGGTCTTTCCACCAGTCCAGTACAATACCCCCGCCGCTGATGGAAGACAGCGCCCCCCACAGTCCCGGCACCACATGTCTTGCCGGTGAGATTCTGGATTTTGTCAGCATGGGCTGATCCGTTATGCTCATAACCGCCCAGGCGGTACCAGTTCCAAGCAGCAGATCTCCGTTTTTTACACTCCCGGACCCAAGGGCACAGCAATATTGGTCATGGGCTCCGTTAAATACTTTTACTTCTTTTGTCAGTCCTAATGCATCAGCGGCATCTTCTGTCAGTGTCCCCAGGTATTCGCCTGTTCTTTTTATTTCCGGAAGCAGTTCTCTGGAGATGCCGATATCCTTCAATATCTTTTCATCCCACTGCCAGGTCTGTATATCCATCAGCTGGCGGATTGCCCCATTGGTGGGATCAATCACTGCATGACCCGTCAGACAGTGGTTCATATATTCCAGTGTAGAGATAAATTTCACCGCCCTGTGCAAATCTTCCCTGCGGTTCTTCTTAATCCAAAGCAATTTGCAGGCATCCAGGCTGGCGCTTAACTCCCATCCCGTCTTCGTATAATAATATCCGTCTTCTGCCTTTTTCTGCAGTTCCTCCTCTTCTTGAACGGCTCTTTTATCCATCCAGGTAACCGCATTTCCTATGGCATTAAAATCAACGTCCACCAGCAGGGAACTGGCTCCCTGGGTGGAAAGTGCCAATGCCGTAATTTCTGATTTTTCACACTCCGCACATGCCTCCCGAACTGCCCCTGATGCTGCTTCCCGCCAATCCTCTGCCCGCTGTTCTACGATACCTCCCGCTCCTTGTATTGTCCGGTATCCACGATACCCTCTTCCCTTTAGTTTTCCGGTTTCATCGATCAGCAGAGCCTTTGTCCCTGTCGTTCCCACATCTAAACCAATTACATACATGCTGCCCACCTCATTTCATATCCTTCTCCAGACACACATAAGCTTTTAATGTCGTTTCCATACTCATCCCTGCTTCTATTTTAATTCCGGCATCTTCTCTCTCCACTTCCTCCATGCTCTCCGCCAGTACCGACCAGGGTTCGCAGCCTAATGTATAGTTTCTGCCATACCAGGGATATCCCTGCGCCGCACAATTCGGCTCCCAGATCCAGAGATAAGGATAAATATCTTTCTCCCACTCCATTCCAAACCCAATATGGAGCCTGTGGTTCCATACACAATACCGGCTGTCTGCTATTCCGGAAATGCCATATTCCAGATATTTCTTCTCTTGCGGATGCCGTATTCTGGATAAATCCAGTTCCTTTCCATCCACGTCTTTTACCAGCGGCCAGTTCATCTGTCTGTTTGCGGGCAGCGCACTCTGTATATTTAAAGTGTGTACCTTGCAGTCACCATTTAAAATAATCTCACAGTTATCATCCAGAAACGGTGCCCCCAGAGCCGGATGCTGTCCCCACATAAACTGCAGGGGTACCGCACCTTCATTAGTCACCCGCTCACTTATATAAAGGGTTGGATCGCCGCTTTTTAGGGTCATCCACTTTTCCAGATAAAACGGTGTCTTGGCAGTGCGGATCGCAAACTTCACCGTTATCTCTTCCTCGGTGTCTTTTTCGATCTGATAATCCCACTGTGCCACACATACCTCGCCGTGGATCCCCAGCTCCGCATTCATATAGGTGCTCGCCGCCCCGTAGTTGGGAAATAACTCCTGCCACCCCCCTTCGTACAAATCTAAGAATCTTCCATACCTGCTGTTCTTTGTCGTTACATAAGTCAGGGGATTCTTCACCCCATGAAAAGAATGCCACATAAAATCCAGGTCCATGGGTTTGTAAACAAATTCGAATATATCGCTGCCTTTCCCTGCCAGAACCCCAATATGCAGATATTCATTTTCCAGATTAACCTGCCTGACCCCCTGATACACCACTTCCCGGATCCTGCAGTTATAATTCCGTTGGTTCCGATAGCTTTCTACTGACTGATACATCTTACCGCCTCTCCAGAGCATATTCTCAAACACACTCTTGTGCACTCGAGTGCACATTATTTATTAAAGGAAAGAGTAACCGAAAATACTTCGTTACTCTTCTCTATACCGCAAACACTCGCTGGTAATAATTGATACATCCGTATAGATATTTTTCTTAACTTTTACCCCATATGAAATATAATCACACATTTTTTGCAACACTTTATAAGCCTGTTTGTCCGGATTCTGACTGAGCACCACTTTAAAATAGTCTTCTCTTAAAAGCTGCTCCGTATCTTCTGACAGGTCAAATCCCATAGCCGTAATATCCCGGTTCTGTAAATCCCTCAGAACATTCCCGACAATATAACAATCCGCATCTGCTCCCAGAATCCCGGATACCTGCTGAGTCTCTATCAGCCTGCGCACCTTGTTGTAATACTCGTTCTCATTTTTCTGAACCGTCATCTGACTGACTTTTACATCCGGACAATATTCCATAATAAAATCCATAAATCCACGGTTACGTTCCACGGTCTGCATCTCTTCTATGCTTTGGTTCACGATAAAAACATTTCCCTTTTTCCCAATATAATTCACCATAATCTGGGCTGCAATCCTGCCTGATTCATAGGCCTTGGGACCTACGTAGCAGATGCGGTCACTGGAGGGTGCATCCGCACCGAAAGTAAATACGGGCTTTCCCTTTTTAACCAGCGCATTGATCTCCCGATTCAGCCCGCTCATACTGCAGGCATGCATGATTACTGCATCAATCTTGTCATTTTCCAGCAATGCCTGCAGCAGCTCCTTGGATGCCATCACAGATTCATTCTCAGGTGTAAAAAATTCAATCCCAATCTTAAGCTCCCGGTATTCCCGGCAACACTTCCCAAACCCAGCTTTTGCCTCGGGAAAGAAATACTTAAAATCACCGATTACAATGGCAATATTATGCACTTTATTCGTTGCAAGAACACTTGCCATGCGGTTCTTGCGATATCCCAGTTCCTTTGCTACCAGTAAAATATGCTCCTTCGTGTCCGGTCTTACCGTCTCATCACCGGATAAAACTTTTTTCACCGTCCGAAGGGAAAATTTTGACTTTTCTGCTACATCTTTTAATGTTATCGGTTTCTCATACACACAACTCACGTCTCCTTTATTCCCGCCGGCAGACACCAAACGGACACGCTGGCGCGTTCATTTGGTCACTGCCGCGAAGGTTGCTGAACGTCCAGTGGACGTTCGTTTAGCAACGACCGGAGCGGAAGCGGAGAACAAATACCCCGCTGCTCGCAGCGTTACAAATTTGATGCCCCGTTGCTTGCAGCGGAGTTTTTTATTTGCACTCGAGTGTAATTTCTTTTATCATAGCATTCAGATGGTAGTTTGTCAAGGCTTTTTCTGTAACACGAGTAGTTCTTTTGTTACTATTCACGGCCGACAGGCCGCTCATAGTAACGATTCGGGGCGATATTTAAAGTTTTGCTACGCAAAAATCGCCCCTCACTCCTGAATCATGTTCTCACGGAATGCGCAGTTCAGCGCATTCCTGGCCGTGAATAGTAACGTTCTTTTACCAGCACAGATGCTGTCATGGGAAGCGGACCTCATAAAAAAACAAAGCATGGGAACGAATAGAAATACGTTCTTCTGCTTTGTTTATATAATTATGGAAAAGTATCCGCTAATTTCTTCTCAACGCCTCTATCGGACTGAGTTTCGCTGCTTTTCTTGCCGGATAGATTCCAAAAAAGATACCAACCGCACAGGCAAAAAAGGTTGCTCCCAGTATGGTTCCTGCACTAATCCCCGGGCTTATGGTACTTCCCAGAGAAACAGTCATAATACTACAGATACCAAAAGCAGCTATTACTCCTAATATAATACCAATTACTCCGCCAAGTGCTGTAATGATTGCCGACTCAGCCAGAAATTGTACCATAATAGAGGAGGTCTTTGCGCCCAGTGACTTTCTTATTCCGATTTCCCTCGTTCGCTCCGTAACAGATACCAGCATAATATTCATAACGCCGATTCCGCCAACCAGCAGTGAAATTGCTGCAACAAAAGATATAAATGCGGTTACCATGCCCATCATACTGTTAATACTCTGCAATACATCCTGGAAACTCTGAACCCGGTAAAACTCTTCTCCGGCACTCTGATGCCTGGATTCCAGTATATGAATAACAGAATTTGTGATCTGTTTTGCATCCATTGTTTTGTCCGCAAACACATAAATACTGTAAAAAGGTTCCGGATCATAGCCAAAGTTCGTTAAGGAAGTATACGGTATATCAAGAGTGACCGGCTGCCCCTCATAGCTATAGCTGACAAAAGCCGTATTGTCTTTTGCCCCGGTAACTCCAACAATGCGGTATGCAAATGTCATGCCATCCATCGTAACATCAATGTCCATTCCCACTACATCATCCGATCCAAACAGCCGCTTGGCATCTGTGTCTGTAAGAACGCAGACATTTCTTCCTTCCTGTACATCCGCATCGGTAAAATATTTTCCTCTTTTCATTGTAAAGTTGTTCATTCTCTGCAGTGCCTGTGTTCCTGCACTCAGACTCAGCTGAAATTCTCCTTTTCCGGTTACCGTAGTTCCGCTGCTGCCCGATGCCGGCGTTACGCCCTCCACACCATTTACTTTGGAACTGATGGCCTCCATATCAGCAGCTGTAATCATCTGATTGGCATTTACGGCGTCTTCACTGCAGGATACATAGATCTGTCCGCCTCCCACATCATTTGCTTCTGCTGTCATAGACTCCGTGGTTCCGGCACCGACTGACATAATCGCAATTACAGAAGCAATACCAATAATAATACCAAGCATAGTCAGGAAAGAACGGCCTTTATTTGCAACAATACTTTTTATTGCCATTTTAAAATATTCAAGCAAGCTACCCATATATGTGCCCCTTTCGTTTACCATGAATAGCACAAGCTGGCTTGTGCTATTCCTTAATTACTGCTTCCTTATGATTCTGCCTGAGCAGCTGCGCCACCTGAACCATCGGCGCCTGTTCCTTCATTTATGCTGTTTGCATCCATTGGCACAACCGGGCTTCCTTCCTGATACATACCGATATCCGGTATCACCTGGTCACCAGGCTCAAGCCCTGACTTAATTTCGATATAGCTGTCTGAAGACACGCCCGTCTCGACAATCTGTTTCGCCACTACACCATCTTCTACAATATAGCAGAAAGAACCCTCGTTACCGGTATTGACTACCTCAACCGGAACTACCGGAACCTGCACTGCCTCGGCAGCCTGAATAGAAACCTTCGCTTCCACACCTAGGAAAATATCTTCATCGGGATTGTCTATGGATACGGATGCACTGATAATCGGCGTTCCCTTTTCATTTGGAATTGCAATATGGCTGATCTTACTTACAGTGCCTTTGTATTCTTTCGCTCCAATTTTAACGGTTGCTTTTTGTCCTTTCTGGACTTTTTCAAAATCATACTTGGAAAGTGAGATATTAACATCTACATCCTGGGTGCTCTGAAGCGTAAACATTTCACTCCCCTGGGTAACCATACCTCCCTGGGCTGCTTTACTGTCGGAGATTACGCCGCTGAATTCTGCGGTAATACCTTGTTTTCCCTTTGTAATTAACTCTTCTAACGTCTTGCTCTCCAGTTCCTGGAGGTTATTGTTGACTTCCATCTGGGCTTTTGATTCTTCTGATAATGTAACACCGTCTGCTTCGGCAATTGCTTTCTTAGATGCCAGTTCGGACTGTAATTCAGCCAGAGTTGACTGGGCATCCTGCAGTTCCATCTGAAGATCTGTCGTATCTGCCGCCGACTGTCCCGCACCGGTACCAGACAGATCTGCCCCTCCGGTTCCTCCCTGGGTTCCAGCTCCTGTACTGCTCTCAGGTGTTGACAATTTCTGAATCTGTGCCTGATATTCCGCTATTGGATTATCAAATTCCTGGGCAATCTTCTCATTTAGCTCATTCACCTTTGCCTGTGCGGCAGGGACTTTTACGTCCTCCAGATCATGAACCACTGCCATCTGGGCTTTTAATGCCTGGCTTGCAGATTCAATCTTAGCCGCATCCCCTAATCCGCTTGCTTCATCATAACTCTGCTGCAGAATACCCTGCTGGAATTTCGCATCGCTTAACTGCCCCTGAAGCTGTGTTAACGACTGTACAGCCGCATTTAATTTTACCGTGTACTCTGCTTTTTTCTTGGTTAATTTCTCAATCTTTTCCTTAAATTTATCTGTCTCTGCTTTTATCTTAGCTTTTGCTGCCTCCGCCTGGGCTTTGGCTTGTGCCTCTGCCTGTGCCACCGCTTCTGACTGCTTCTGGATTGCCTGATCCTGGGCATCTTTCGTTGCCTGGGCAATTGCGCGGTTTAAATCTGCAACTCTCTGTTTCCACTGATCCACCTGAGCCTGCAGACTGTTTACCTGGCTGGCTGCATCTGCTTTATCATTCGCAGCTTTATTCGATTTATTAATAGAATCCTGATATCCGTATTTTCCGGATAACACGTTTAATTCTGCTTTTTTATTATCTTTTTCCAAATTCTCCAAATCAAATGTAATCAGCATGTCTCCGGCTTTCACCGTATCTCCACGCTGAAAATTCAGATTCTTAACCGTCGCATTCACCGGCGAAAAAAATGTCTTCTTATTCCGGCTCTCAACGGTTCCGCTGGTATCCACATATTCCTGCACATCTCCGGTGGTTACCGGAACTACTGCCACAGCCTGATTATTCACCGCCTGGGTTCCCTGCCCTCTTAGGGCAAAAAAACCGACGCCCGCCACAACGACGACGCCTGCAATAATAAAAGGTAATTTTTTATGTTTCTTTTTCATAATGGTCTCCTCCATTTTATTTTACTGCCCGTGACTATTCACTATAAATAAACTTATTTATTGTATTGATTTACTCACTCATTGTATGAAGTTACTTAATTATTTTATTGATCTGAATAATCATTTTTTGATCTACTCATTCATCGTATCTGACTCTATCTTCCCATCCATGATCCGCACAACCCTTCGTGCCTGGTCTGCGATTCCATTATCGTGTGTAATCAATATGACGCTTCTTCCATCTTTATGTAGATTTTTCAGTATTCCCAGTATCTCTTTACTGGATGCAGAATCCAGGTTACCGGTGGGCTCATCCGCCAGAATAACCGGTGGTTTTGCTGCGATTGCCCTGGCTATTGCCACTCTCTGCTGCTGTCCGCCTGACATTTCGGTCGGTTTGTGATGCATTCGCTTCTCCAGCCCCACCATCTTTAATGATTCAATTGCCAGCTTCTTTCTTTCCCTCATGTCAACTCCCCGGTAAATCAGTGGAAGTTCCACATTCTCCACCGCAGTCAGATTGGCAATCAGATTAAAGCCCTGAAAGATAAAACCAATCTCCCGGTTTCGCACTGCCGCAAGCTCGTTGTCTTTCATCGTTGATACGTCCACACCATTTAAATAATACTCTCCCGATGTTGGTACATCCAGACATCCCAGCATATTCATCAGCGTAGATTTTCCGGAACCTGACTGTCCGATAATCGCCACAAACTCTCCTGTGTTGATTTCCAGGCTGACATGATCCAGAGCACGCACTTCATTTTCTCCCGGATTATAGATCTTACTCAAATCCTTTACCTGAATTAACGACGCCATGTATTCTGCTCCTTTCCGCATTTCCATAATGGATACGTGATCACACATAACACTTTTCCATAGTCATCAATTATTTTGATTCACAAAGAACTATATCATATATATAATCGTTTTGCCATACAAATAAAGGTTAACTTTTCATTAAACTTTCATTAAACTTCTAAAAAACTTATAAATATAAACAATTCATAAAATGATGGCGTAATTATTTTTACTTTCTTTAGAAACCATACATAAAGGTGACACATTTATCCAATATTCTAGTTGTAGAAAACAGGCGCCGGCAGTCGCCGAATGGACGCGCCTGCGTTTCCGTTTGGCTCGTTGCTCGCGGGAATGAAAAGATGAGATGAGAAAGAGGTAAATGAAAATGGGTAAAATTATTGGCATTGATTTAGGCACAACAAACAGCTGTGTAGCTGTTATGGAAGGAGGCCAGCCTGTCGTAATTGCAAATGCGGAAGGATTTCGGACAACTCCGTCTATTGTGGCTTTTACAAAAAACGGTGACCGCCTGATCGGTGAACCGGCTAAACGTCAGGCTGTGACCAATCCGGATAATACTGTTTTTTCCATAAAACGACACATGGGTTCTGACTATACAGTTAAAATAAATGGCAAAAAATATACACCGCCGGAAATCTCGGCGATGATTTTGAAAAAATTAAAAACAGATGCAGAGAGTTATCTGGGAGAGGCAGTTACGGATGCCGTAATTACGGTTCCCGCTTACTTCAGTGATTCCCAGCGGCAGGCAACAAAAGATGCCGGAAGAATCGCCGGCTTAAATGTCCAGCGAATCATCAATGAGCCCACTTCCGCTGCTCTGGCTTACGGTCTTGATAATTTCGCACCGCAGAAAATTCTGATCTACGATCTTGGGGGTGGAACTTTTGACGTATCTGTAATTGAAATCGGGGAAGGCGTTGTGGAGGTAATGGCAACTGCCGGTGATAATCAGCTGGGCGGTGATGATTTTGATAAACGCATCTGCGATTACCTGGTGAATGAATTCAAAAAGCAGGAAGGCATCAATCTCACCAAAGACAGTGTTGCAATGAACCGTATCCGGGAAGAGGCGGAGAAAGCCAAAAGAGAATTATCCGCCGCTACTACCGTAAACATTAATCTTCCCTTTATCAGTACCACCCGTTCCGGTCCGGTGCATCTGGATATGAACCTGACCCGGGCAAAATTTGATGAACTCACAAGCGACCTGGTGGAACGCACCGCCCTTCCTGTCCAGACCGCTTTAAATGATGCAGGTATTTCCACCTCAGAGCTTGGCAAAGTACTTCTGGTAGGTGGTTCCACCCGTATTCCGGCAGTACAGGAAAAAGTAAAAATGCTGACACGCCATGACCTGAGCAAGAACTTGAACCCCGACGAATGTGTGGCACTTGGCGCTTCCATCCAGGGCGGAAAGCTGGCTGGAGATGCAGGCCTGAATGAAATCCTGCTGCTGGATGTCACTCCTCTGTCCCTCTCCATTGAAACTGTGGGCGGCGTATGTAACGTTTTGATTCCCAAAAATTCCACAATCCCCAGAAGGGAATCCAAAATATTTACCACTGCCGGAAACTTCCAGACTTCCGTTGATATTCATGTTCTGCAGGGAGAACGCCAGTTTGCCAGAGATAACAAAAGCCTGGGAAAATTCCGCTTAAGCGGAATCAAGCGTGCCATGGCTGGCGGTCCCCAGATTGAAGTTACCTTTGATATCGATACCAACGGAATTGTACATGTCTCAGCAAAAGACCTGGGAACCGGTAAAGCCCAGGATATTACCATTACGGCCGCTTCCAACCTGTCAGAAGCAGATATTGAAAAAGCAATCCAGGATGCACAGCAGTATGAAGCGCAGGATTCCAGGCGCAAGGGCTCTCTGGATACCATTAACGATGCTCAGGGCATGATCATTAAAGCGGAGCAGCTATTATCTGAGCGGAAAAAGGAATTAACAAAAGAACAGAAAAATTTCCTGAAAAATGATATAGCCAATCTGAGGAAACTCTTGAAAAAAGCAAAACCGGAAACCATCACTGATGTGGAAGCCGATGAGATTAAAGCATCTGCAGATGCACTGCAGCGCTCAATTGATATGGTTTAAAGCTGAATCACTGCACCACGGACTATTTTAATTTCCAATTAAAATCGAAAAGAGTATAAAACCGTTGTTGTTCATCCGGTTTTATACTCTTTTTTATATGATTCTATTTCGAATGCTTTCCGATTTCGAATGCTTTCCGATTCCAAATGCTTTCCGATTTCGGTTGCTATCCGATTTCGATTGCTTTCCTATTCCGATTGCTTTCCGGTTTTCCTTAATCCCGTTCCATCTTCTCAATTTTATTCCATACTAATTCCGCCGTCTCTTCATTTGTAATCAGGACATTGATCAGCCCGCCGTTTAACGCTCCGCAGATAGAATCAATTTTACTGGTACCCTGTGCCACGCCGATCCGGTATTCTTTCTGCCGAATTACATCTAAGGGCACAGCAATGGTTCTTTCATCTAATTCCATATCACAGATATTCCCGTTGATGTCGATAATATGGGAACAGATATCACCAACCGCTCCTTTTTGGGAAAGCTCTTCCATGGTGCGGTCACTTAAATAGCCCGCACGTACAATTGCACTTTTCAGTCCGAATGCACCCATTGTAAAAACTGCAATATTGGCATCGTATCCATACTGAAGAACTTTGCCCATATTGTGGTCACGCTGGATGATGTCTTTCATTTTTTTATTGTCCACCACAGCGGGAAGAGGCAGCACATAAGAGGACGCTCTCAACTTATTGGCAAAATTATTTGCGATTTCTGTGGAGTAAATGTTTTTCTTCAGATCGCTGATCCCTCCGCAGAGAAGTACTGCTGTTACATTTTCCAGGTCTTCTCTTCCAATGAGGGATTTGGAACACTCAAACAGGGTATCTCCCCAGGAAAGTCCCAGAATATCCCCATTTTTTATAATACTGTTTAGGTATCTACCCATCTCCATCCCAATGCGTGACAGAGGATTCTCATCCGCATTAGATGGAGTTATAATTACTTTCTTCAAATTGAATTTATTCCTGAATTTCTGCTCCAGTTTGCTCTCAACACTCATAGGGTCCACCACCTGAACTCGAACAATGCCCACTTCTTTCGCTTCATTCAATAATTTTGATATATATGGTCTGGACAGGCTTAACTTTTTTGCCACCATTTCCTGGCTGTAATCATTTTCATAATACAGCTTAGCCACCTGAACAAGAAGCTCTATTTTTTTATAATCATTCATCATCATTCTCCTCCCGACAATCATCTCCTTATTTTCTTTGAAAAGGATATTATTTGGATATTATAACATAATACTGTTTTATATCCAACAATGAACAATAAAAAAGGCAGGGCTATCCCTCCGAACACCCTGCCTTCTCTCTAAGAGCCTGTTTGAAAAATGCTTTCTGACAGATGTGCGTCACAGTTTGTGGTAGATTTGTTTCGGATGAAGGGCGCGCAGTGGGCTGCGCAACCTGAATTCGGGGCAAATATACTACAAAGTGAGGCGTGCAGATGGCGGGAATGATTTTTCAAACAGACTCTAATCAACATTTATCTAGAATTATGCCTGGGGCAATATTTTCTCCACGTCACCATGGGGCCTGGGAATCACATGTACGGCAACCAGTTCACCTAATTTTCCTGCTGCCTGGGCTCCCACTTCGGTTGCGGCTTTCACTGCTCCCACGTCTCCGCGTACCATAATTGTCACTAATCCGGATCCAATTTTCTCTGATCCAACCAGTGTTACATCTGCTGCTTTTACCATAGCATCCGCTGCTTCAATTGCTGCTACCAGACCTCTTGTTTCCACTAATCCTAATGCTTCCTGTGTCATTTGCTTATCCTCCTGCTTGGTTTCTACATTTCCGGTTTAAAGAGTACTTTTGTAAATACTTCTGACCGCTTAAACATCATATCAAATACTTCTTTACAATCTTCCAGTCGTACCCTGTGGGTAATTAGCGGGTCTACATTCATCTGCCCGGTATGCATAAACTCCAGGGCACTCTTCCACTCATTAATTGGAAGTGGGTTAATGGATGAATTCCAGCTGCCGTGAATCGTCAGTTCCCCTCTTAATATAGAAGCTATGACGCTGTTGGGAAACGTTACATCATCATAAGTGATACCGCCGTAAACAACTTCTCCATTTTTCTTACAGGAGGCTACCGCCTGCACATGGGTGTACTTACTTCCTGCAAACTCGATTGCAATATCTACCCCTTCTCCTCCTGTCAAATCTTTAATTGCCTTGACTGCATCCAGGTCTTTTCCATTTATGCCGGCTGTGGCGCCAAGCCGCTTTGCCAGACGCAGCTTATCATCGGATACGTCTACGGCAATTACCGTTGTGCATCCAAGGGCTTTTAACCATTGCACCGTAATAAATCCAATTGCGCCAAGTCCAAATACCGCAGCAGATTTTCCGGCTTCAATTTTCGTCTTCCGCACTGCATGAAGCCCTACCGACACCGGATCTGTAAAGGAGCCTTCTTCATAATCAACGCCGGACGGGAGTTTGAGGCAGTTTTCCGATTCCACTACGATATATTCCGCCATGGCACCGTCTCTTCTGGAACCATAGTAGTCATATGTGTCACAGAGATGTGACTGTCCTACTTTACAATACTGGCATTCTCCGCAGGGAATCAAAGGCATAACGGATACCCGGTCCCCCACATCCAGCTGGTTTTTCACCTTATCGCCACAGGCTGCAATCTGTCCTGCAAACTCATGGCCTATGGTTGTTGGAAAATGATAAGTGCCTTTCACCATAACTCTGGGAATATCAGACCCGCATACCCCACAGCTTTTTACCTTTATCAAAACCTGGGTATCCTTTTCAATCCGGGGTACATCCACTTCCACGCAGCGTATGTCTTTTGGTGCAAATAATCTTACAGCCCTCATTTTTTGTGCCATTTCCTTCACTCCTCTCCTTTAATAGTTACCGGTTCCGGTCAGACCATTTATGATTGCAATACCGGAACTGGTCCCCAGTCTCGTTGCACCTGCCGCAATCATTTCCCTGGCTGTCTCTGCACTCTTCACTCCGCCGGAAGCTTTTACACCCATCTCATTGCCCACCGTTTTTCTCATAAGTGCCACGTGTGCTGCGGTAGCTCCTCCGGTAGAAAACCCTGTGGATGTCTTAACAAAATCTGCACCTGCCTCTTTGCAAATCCGGCATACATGTACAATCTCTTCTTCGGTAAGCAGACAGGTCTCAAGGATTACTTTTACAATTGCCCTGCCATGAACGGCAGTCACTACGTCTGAAATATCTTTTTTTACAAAGCTCCAGTCTTCTGATTTTACTTTCCCCACATTGATGACCATGTCCACTTCGTTCGCTCCGTTTTCAATGGCTTCATTTGCTTCAAATACTTTGGATTTCGTAGTGGTGGCACCCAGTGGAAATCCGATGACCGTACATACTTTTACCCCTGTCCCTCTCAGCAGATCATAACAAAGGGGAACGTATCCCGGGTTAATGCATACCGAGCAAAAATGATTTTCTTTCGCTTCCTCACATAACTTCTTGATCTGATCTTCACTTGCATCCTGTTTCAGCAGCGTATGGTCTATCATACCTGCTACGGAACCGGATGGAGCAGGTTTTAATCCCCCCTGAATCTCCAGCTTTCTCAAAATCTCATCTGCAATTTTTGCAACCAACTGTTCCATTTCCATATGTATGTCCTCTCTTCCTAATATATTATCATATACTCCAGCGCATGTAATTTTCAGACACACTCTTGAATATAGTTTAATTTTTCTGCATGAATCCCTGCACTTCCGATTAAAAATCCATCTACAGATGGAATCTCGCCTATGGCTGCTGCATTTTTTTCATTTACACTGCCGCCATAGAGTATGGGCACTTCTATGCCTAATATCTCCCGGATTACACCTTTTAAATATACATGGGTTTCATGAATCTCATCTGATGATGCGCTTACGCCTGTTCCGATCGCCCATACAGGCTCATAAGCGATATGTACTTTTGAAACCGCCTCTCCTTGCAGTGTTGCAAGATCTTTCAGCAGCTGGTTTCGAAGTGTTTCTTTCCAAATACCCTCCTGACGTTCCTTCTGGCTCTCTCCGATACAGAGCATAATCTTCATAGAAGCCTTTGCCGCGGCAAGAACTTTTCGGTTGATTTCCTCGTCAGACTCATAATTGTACACCCTCCGTTCGGAATGGCCTGCCATCAAATAGGTACATCCCAGCTCCTGCAGCATGGGAATGGATATCTCTCCGGTAAATGCACCTCCCGGCTGATCGTGGAAGTTCTGCGCCCCAGTCAGGATATTCCTAACGGTAAATTCTTCTGCCAATCCTGCTAACGTTGTAAAAGGAGGAAAAATAACAAGGGGGGCATCCTGAATATCACTTAATTCCTCTAAAAATTTTCTTCCCTCAGCAATTGTCATATTCATCTTCCAGTTAACTGCGATGATCAGCCTTTTTTTCTGATATCTCCGTATAGTCTCACGGATTATTTTTTCTAATTCTGCCTGATTTATCATCTGTCCACAGCTTTCTATTTACATTTGTTCATGATATAGTAAATTATGTTACTCTGAAATTATAATAACACAACGCATATTTAAAGTCAACAGCTTATATGCGTTGTCTTATACAGGTGTGTATTCTTAAATGAATTCTCGCGTGATCCGGCAATTATTCAAAGACATCCCTATGGATGGATAATTGCCTTCAATATCTGACCGCTCTTTAAGTTTTCAAAAGCCTTCATTATTTCTTCCAAGGGATATTCTCTGGTGATATACTTTTCCGGCTGGAGCTGCCTTTTTGCAATTTTTTCCAGAATCTCTCTGTTCTGGCTGCTGGTAGAGGCATGTACGCCAAAAACTCCCAGTTCTTTGTAATGGATATCGTTTGAGTCCAAAAATCCCTTCCCATCTCCCGGTATTCCTCCAAACAGGCTGATTCGTCCGTGTTTTGCAGCTATTTTCAGCGCATCCGTATGAACCATCCCAACAGAACATGCCGTGATGACCACATCTGCCCCGTTGCCGTCTGTTTCTTCCATAATCCGGTCATAGCAGTTTTCTGTCCTGGAATTGATCACAATAATCCCGGGTATCAATTCCCGCGCCTCACGGATGCGAAAATCCGAAACTTCCATCATCATAACCTTAGCAGCCCCCGCCGCATATGCCAGTTCTGCATGGGAACAGCCAATGAACCCGGAACCAAATACCGCTACGGTATCCCCTTCTCTGATATTACAGATTTGCTGTGCATTTAAGGCACATGCCATTGGTTCTGCCAGAGCCGCTTCATCTGGCGTGACATTCCCCGGCACCTTATTCACATTTCCCTGTCTGAATGCATCTCCGGGTATCTCCATGTACTCTGCGAATACACCGTCAAATTCAAAACCGATTGTTCTCAGATGATCGCACATATTTGTGTGGCCTTTTTGACAGGGCCTGCATTCCCCGCACCCGATAGCGGGGGCGATCTGAACCTGGTCTCCAAGGGAAAATCCGCTTACATTTGTACCGATCTCCACAATTGTTCCGCAGCACTCGTGCCCGATAATCCTGCCCGGATTGATCTTGGGATTTCCATTGGCAAAGGTCCTTACATCTGTTCCGCAAATAGATGCCGCTTCTATTTTAATCACTGCTGAATCTTTTGATGCAGATGGTTTTTCCCTGTCCTCTATACAGAAATTTTTCTCCCCGTTATAAACAAACGCTTTCATGATCTCCTCCTGTTTTAACTGTTAATAAGTTATCCCCTTCAAAGTTTACCGCGGTAAGGTCATTGTGGTAAGTGCGCTCCGGAAGTACGATCAGAACATGAACCTCTTTCTTAAAAAGGGGCTGGGGCATGTAATGCCAGGTACCGGGATTAATATGGATCATAGTGCCGCGGGGTATTAAAAATGCCCGTAATGCCTCTGTATCCGGCCTTTCGGTATTACCCGCAGGTGCGAGACACAGTACCGTGTCATCATCCATAGGCATCATGATTTCTGCTGTATGGTCGTGATATTCCAGTGCCGGAACCATAAAATGTACCGACCTTTCCACCAGAAGGGTTGAAAATGCCAGTGCTGATACCGGGGGAACCATGCGGATGCTGTCTCTGTAAAAGGTGAAATTCTGATCTCCGAAACATGCGCCGTCATCTGAACACATATTGTGGTACTGTCCGAATATTTCAAAATTCTCTTTGCTTAACTGCTCTGCCTGAACTGTAATCATCTTTGCTTCCTCCATCATCACGGTTTTATAACCACCTTAAGGGATCCGTCTCCTTTAGCATTCTGCTCAAAAGCAGTCTGCCATTGATCCAATGAAAATGTATGGGTTACCACGCCGTCCGTATAAATGGTATTGTCTGCGATCCATTCCGTAACCACATCAAAGCAGTACGGTCCCAGATGGGCACCCAGGATATCCAGTTCTTTTCCATCTCCGATTACAGACCAGTCAACGCTTACTTTTTGCCCAAATACGCTGAATTCTATAAATCTGCCTAATTTTCGGATGGCATCCAGTCCCTGCTGCACACTGGAGGGATGACCCGTTGCTTCTATATAAATATCACAGCCATAACCATTTGTCATATTCTGAATCTCTTTTACCACATCACACTGCGCCGGATTGAGACAGATATCCGCTCCAAATCTTCTGGCTATCTCAAGGCGGTCTTCCTTCATATCAATTGCGATGAGTTTCTTAGGTCTTCGAAGCCTGGCATAATTCACCATCGCCAGTCCCAGGGTTCCCACTCCCGATATTACAACCACATCGGTATTGGAAATATCCGCCCGGTCCACTGCATGTTTTGCACAGCTGTATGGTTCGATTAAAACTGCCTTTTCCAATTCCAGATCCTTTGGAATCTGATAAATTCTTGTTTTTTCCGGCAGCACCATATACTCCGCCATGGCACCATTTACGTGGGCACGGAATCCGAAGATATCCGCTTTGTCACACATCCAGTAATGTCCGGTTTTGCAGAACATACATTCATTACAGGGTACAATCTGCTCCCCGGTAATCCGGTCTCCGATTTTTGCACTTCCCTGATAATCTTCTGCCACCTCCACAACTTCCCCCACAAATTCATGTCCGGGAATAAACGGCGTCTTTACCCAGGGCTCTGAGGTACCATCGCCCCAATACCCTTGTGCTCCATGCCAGTTTTTAATGTCGCTTGCACACACGCCGCAAGCTTCCACTTTGATCAGTACCTCCCCTTTCTTCAGATCCGGTACCGGATAATCTGCTTCCAGGCGATAATCATTCTTTCCGTAAACAACCAATGCTTTCATTGTTTTTACTGTCTTAGCCATATCTATACCCACTGCATATTGCAGGCTTACCTGCAATACTGCCACCATAAAATAGTTTGAAAAAATAAAACCGTGGCTTCCTTTCTTTGTCTTAATTTTCTTCCAAACTTTTACCTCCTGAATAGCGCAAGCTGGCTTGTGCTATTCCTTAATTAGTAGTTTGAAAGCGATTTTCTTTCAAACTTATGCCCCTGGAACGCTTTTTGTTCCAAACTTCCTTCTATATTAACTCTGAATGACGTCTTTCATTTTGACAATTTCCCAATCCGCTCATAGAAACCATGGAGCTCCACTATATAATCCTTATATAACTGCAAATAAGGCAGATACGCTTCTCTTTTTGTAAGATCCGGCTGAAATTCACGTTTTACCTTTACGTGATTTAAAGCGGTTTCTTTTAAATCCGGAAAAACTCCAATGGCATTTCCAGCCAGAATTGCAGCGCCCCACATAGCAGCATCTTCACGGTTCAGAGCTTCATACCGCTTTCCCTGGACATCTGCACACATCTGGGTCCATACGGGAGACTTGGCGCCTCCTCCAATGATCCTGACGTGATCCGTTTTATACTCCGGATACAGCTCCTCTATCCGCTGCATGGACAGGGTAAAGTCATATGTAAAGCTCTCTAATAAGGCTTTATAAAAATGTTCCCTGGAATGGCTCCAGTTAAATCCCATCCACATACCGCGAAGGGTACCATCCAGCGGCATAGAACTGCCCCCAAGCAGTCCGATTCCCATCAGACCGTTGCATCCCGGCTCTATGGCGGTCATTTTATGTTCCATATCCGCAAATATTTCCCACGTCCCCATATCCCCATGTTTTACGAAGGTATTCATAAACCAGTCTAAGGTAATCCCGGAACCAGCCGCAAAATGCGTGGCATAAAATTCACCCGGTATTGCGGAGGGTATCACATCCAGACGTCGTTCATCCATGTCCGGACGGTATTCGCTGACGCAGCAGCTTACCTCTCCATAAGAGGACGCTTCAAATATCGTATCACCGTAATTTACGATTCCTGCCCCCAGACAGCCCGCGGGCTTATCTCCCGCCCCGGATACTAACACAATTCCGGGCTTTAATCCGGTGGCTGCCGCCATTTCTTTATTTAAATGTGCGCAAATGTGGTTGGAGTTTACAATTCTTGGCAGGTACTTTTCATCCAGTCCGATTTCCCGGCAGATTTCCTGGGACCATCTGTCATTTTGCACATCCGCCAGTCCGGTCCACTGGGTAAAAGATCTGTCTATAACCGCATCTTCAATAGGGATATCTCCCAATTTACCAATCACATATCCGCTGATCATCAAGTACTTTGCAATTTTTTTGCTCTCTTCCGGGTATTCCGTTTTGAACCACTGGTATTTAGGTGCCATTTGAGGAAAGTTCGTACCTCCAATGCACAAAAACGGATCCCGTAATTTTTCCATCTGTTTTTCTGCATAAGGCATATACCGGTTGTCCAGAGAGCAGGACCAGGTGGTGATATCATTCCAATTCTCATCCACCCCCATGAACCCTGACATCTGTCCGGTAAAGGCAATTGCTTCGATCAGTTTAGCCTTTTTATCCAGCACTGCACACACTTTCTTCATGCAGGCAATTACAGAAGCCAGTAATTCTTCTCCCTTTTGGATAAAAATGCCGGGACCCGGTCTGTAATCCTTTACCGGTTCCGTCTCCACGGTGATGCAATTGCTGTCCGTATCATAAACTCCAACCTTTATAAAACTGGTGCCCAAATCCACTGCCATCAGTAAAACATCTTTCATTGCACTGCTCCTCTCTGCCAACGATTCATCAAACACTACTGTCATCGTATCTGCACACGATGTACGATATTCAGAAAGTAATTTTTAAACTCGCTCTAAACTGTTTTATTTTTAGAGGTAAGCCCCTGTAATAATACAGAAATGATAATAATAATACCTTTGATAATGTCTTGGGGATAGGATGGAACTGCAAGGAGGTTCATAATATTACTGATCAGTGCCAGTACCAGTACACCTACTACGGTTTTGATACAGGAACCCTCCCCTCCTGAGAGGCTGGCGCCTCCAATTACACAGGCTGCTATGGCATCCAGCTCCAGCCCCTGCCCAATGATGGGTGTCCCGATTGCGGTCCTGGAGGATGCGATAATTCCGCCTATTGCTGCACAGATTCCTGAAATGGCATACACGGACATTTTATACCGGTTTACACGGATACCCGCTAATTTTACTGCTGTTTCATTACTTCCGATTGCAACGATAATCCGCCCAAATGCAGTGTATTTATGAATAAACCAGAAGATCACAATGACAACTACGGCAATTACAGCCAGCCATGGGATCACCCCTCCGATCATGGCTACTCCTAGTTTACCAATCGTATCCTTTGGTGTCTGCACCGGCTGTCCATTTGATATTACAAATGCCAGGCCTCTTGCTATTGTCATCATCGCAAGTGAGGCTACAAAAGCTGCCATCTTGGCATAAGATACCAGGAATCCGGTAACCGCACCCAATACGCATCCAACCAGTACCGGCAGAAGAATCGCTGCTGCCATGCCCAGGCTATGTGTGGTCAGCGCAAATGCAACCATTACACTTCCAAGTGCCAGAATAGAGCCAACCGATAAATCAATTCCCCCGGTCAGGATTACAAATAGCATTCCCATACACACAACGGTGGTTCCTGAATACTGGCGCAGGATATTAATGATATTCTGTAAGGTAAAAAAGTCCGGCGATATGCAGATACAGATAATCAACAACAGCAACAGCATAAAATAAGTATTATGTTTAACAAATAGTTTTACAGCTTTATTTTTTGTATTCATTTTTTCACCCATTCCATACAGCAGAAATGCCTGCTATACTGCCACAAATAAATATTTGAAAGAATCAAAACGTGGCTTCCTTTCGATTTCATATTTATACACCCATTGCGTATTTGATCAGCACATTTTCGTATAATTCTTCTCTGGCTACTTCTCCGGTAATTCTGCCCTGTCTCATGATAATCACCCGGTCGCACATTCCGATTATTTCCGTCATCTCCGAAGAAATCATAACAATTGCAACTCCCCGGCCTGCCAGGTCGTTAATTACTTTATATATTTCTACCTTTGCCCCAACATCCACACCACGGGTAGGTTCATCCAGTATCATGCATTTACAGTCCGCAGCCAGCCACTTTGCAAGAGCCACCTTTTGCTGGTTGCCGCCGGAGAGACTGGATACATCATCCTCCATGGAAGCATATTTCGTGGATAATTGCCCCAGGATATTTTCCACCGTCTGTTTTTCTTTTTTCCCATTGATTACATCCATGGCATATTTTACCTGTTTCAGGGAAGCAAGTGTGGTATTAATTCGTATGGATTGATTCAGCAGCACCCCCTGCTGCTTTCTGTCTTCCGGCAGAAATCCCAGCCCGTTCTCCACTGCATGCTTTGGTGCCTTAAATGCCGCCTTTTTTCCTGCCAGCATAATTTCGCCGCTATCTTTATGGTCAATCCCAAATATGGCACGCATGGTTTCCGTCCTTCCGGCTCCCACCAGACCGCTGAAACCCAGCACTTCTCCTGCACGAACGGAAAAAGACACATTCTGTACCATCTTTCCGCAGTTTAGGTCTTTCACATCCAGAACTACGTCCCCCAGCTTCACATTTCTCTCGGGATACAGAGTAGACATTTCACGCCCAACCATCAGATTGATCAGCCCATGTTTATCGATGTCCCCAGATGGAAGCTCTTTTACAAATTTCCCATCCTTAAATACGGTAATCGTATCACATAACTGGAATATTTCTTCCAGCCTGTGGGATATGTAGATGATGCTGACTCCATCTTTTTTCAAAAGGTTTACCAGTGCAAAGAGTTTTTCTATTTCGGTAAATGTCAGAACAGCGGTAGGTTCATCCAGTACCAGGATCTTGGCATCCCTGCTAAGATTCTTGCAGATTTCCACCACCTGCTGATATGCCACTGATAATTCCGCAACTTTTTGTTTTGGGTCAATTTCTCCAAAGCCCAGTTTCTTTAATATTTCCGAAGCATCTTTATTTAATTTCTTCCAGCGGATAGCCGCCCCGCCCTGATTTAACCGGTCTATAAATATATTTTCTGCAACCGTTAAATGCGGCGCCAGCATAAATTCCTGATAAATGGTTGCAATGCCCAGATCTTTTCCTTCCCTTGGAGATGAGATTTTAACCTCCTGCCCGTCGATCCGAATGGTTCCGCCATCCCGTATAACCGCTCCCGATAAGATTTTCATCAAAGTAGATTTTCCTGCACCGTTTTCTCCGATCAAAGCATGGACTTCTCCTGGCTTTACCCGTAAAGAAACATCCTTCAGTGCATAGACGCCGCCAAATTTTTTGTCAATGTGCTCCATCTCAACCCGATATTCATTACCCATCGCCTACACTCCTCATCATTTTCTGTGTTTCTGCTGCTTTTATTCCCGCGGGCAACGAGCCAAACGAACACGCTGGCGCGTCCATTTGGCGACTGCCGCGAGGGTCAAATACCCCGCTGCTCGCAACGTTGCAAATTTGATGCCCCGTTGTTTGCAGCGGGGTTTTTGACTTTTTAGGGATGCCGCATCGTTATCTCTCTTGATAAGCTGACACCGCACCCCCATTTACATACTCTTTCTTCCCGTGAGCAACGAGCCAAACGGACACGCTGGTGCGTCCATTTTACTCCTGCGAACAGGAAGCAACCGTGTTAAAATGCGGCATTTTCATCATAGTAATCTTTTGCATTATCTATGGTATAGCAAAGAGGCGGTGTACGTGTAATATCTTCGTAATCATCTGCTGTCTTACCATCCAGTAATACTTCGTCTGCAACCTGCAATGCCATAGCTGCAACTGTCTTAGGATTATTATCTCCGGTAGCCATATATCCTGTACCGTCTGCAATCAGTTTAATCGCTTCCTTCTGTCCGTCAGCCGCTGCCGCCAGTCTGATCTTATCTGTTAAGCCGGAGTTTTCAATCGCGGTCATAGCGCCTAATAACATGTTGTCATTTTCCCCTAATACCAGGTTGATATCCTTGTTCGCTACCAGTAAATCCTCCATTGCTGGAAGTCCTTCATCTGCTGTCCAGTTTCCCCAGCCCTGCCCATTGATCTTAAAATCAGCATCTGTATTTTCAGCTTTCCCTTTATCCATGAGTTCCTGTTCCATTGTTTTAGCGGCTGCCCATGCTTCCTCTTCCGTACAGCCTGTCCGCTGTTCAATAATACCGCACATGAGTCCCGTACGTCTTTCCTGAGATACTACCGCTCCTTTTACGCCGGACAGGAGAACCGATACAATAGGATCTTTCCCGAACTGCTCACCTACGTAAAGGCCCACTGCCCTGCCGTTTCTCAGGTTATCGGAACAAACCGTTGTAATATTATCGGCTGAGGTATCACAGGCATTATCTACATTGATAACCGGTATACCTGCTGCAGTTGCATTTGCAATCGCCGGGAGACAAGCTTCGGAATCCACACAGTTCATAATGATACAATCATAATTCTGGGAAACGAAGGTCTCCATATTTTCCATTTCCTTGGAAATATCTTCGGAAGCATCCAGACTGGCATAGGACCATCCCCGTGATTCAACTTCTTCTTTCAGAGCTGCATCCAAAGCGACAAAATACGGATTATTCAAAGTCTTATTTACATAACCGACTTTAAAACTTTTACCGGAAGCATCCGCTTTTTTTGCTGCTTCTGTGACTGCTTCTGATGCAGTTTCTTTCGCTGCTTCTGTCACATCCCCTTTTGTTTCCTCTGCCTTTGGCTCCGCAGCCTTAGTCTCTGCAGCTTTTGTCTCAGCCTGTGCCTCTGTCTTAGCAGCAGTGTCTCCATCCGTACTTTTGGCTCCGCCTCCACATGCAGTCAGCATGGAAACTGTCATAGCCGCTGTTAATAAAATCCCCAACATCTTTTTGTACCTTCTCATTTTATTCCTCCTTAGAATGTGAATATTTGTGGTACCTGTTACCGGAGTGTGTCATAAAATTATTTTCTGCAAGATCAGTCTTTTGCTTTTTTAGCAATGCCTGAACCTGCACCATACTCCCGGAAACAGCGTGCCATGTATTAGATTAATTTAGCACCATGCTAAAAAAACTAATCTTGTTCCGTCTCATGCATCATTTCTTTTAAACACTTATACAGCTTCAGATATTTCTGAAATGGTTTCTGATACAATCTGTGCTTTTCCATATCGGGTTCCACCACAATTTCAGGTACTACCATCCGGTCTGCCGCAGCCTGGAAACTTTCATAATGCCTTCCTTTGGATGCCGCAGCCACACAGCAGCCAAGAACGCCTGCCTGGCTGTTACGGTTAATAATAATCTTTTTGCCTGTAACATCCGAGATCATCTGTATCCATCCCCGATCCCTGGTAACGCCCCCGCAGACCGTCAGCGAATCCACTTCATAACCCTGGGTTTCATAATTCTGTATAATATTGTGGGTACCAAAAGAAACGGATTCCAATACTGCATGATAAATATGTTTCCATGTGTGTTTTACATTTAATCCATAAATAACCCCCTTAGCCATTGCATCCTTATACGGCGTCCGGTTTCCCTGAAAGAAGTCCAGAACCGTTATTCCATCCGATCCGGGTTCGATTTCCTCTGCTGCTCTCAATAGCTTGGCATAGGGATTCCCGTATTCTTCCCCAATATGAAAGTTCTTCCGAAACCAGTTTACCAGTCCGGCTGCTGATATCTGTCCGCCTTCCAGCAGCCAGAGGCCGTCCACCAGCGCGCTGTCATAGGGTCCCCAAATCCCTTTTAAATCCGGCTTTTCTTCTGACATACACAGATGTACAAAACTGGTCCCCATCACAATTCCCAGTTTATGAGGCTTTATTACATTCAGTCCAAACATCGCCATATGGGCATCAATTCCGCCCTGCACCACTTCTAAATCGGGATGAAAGCCAAATCGTTCTGCCAGATCCGGCCTTAGCTTTCCAATCGCTTCACCGATTTTATCCACCTTTGTTACGATTTTTTCCTGATAATCCTCAAAGCCTATCCTTTTAAAATACTCTTTTTGATAACCGCCTTTCGATTCTATGTAATTCCATTTACAGGTTGTATTGCATATGGAACTGGATAATCTTCCGCTTAACATATAATTAATCCAGTCCAGCTGTTCTACCAGACGAAAACATTTATCATAAATATCCCGGCGGTGTCTTTTGATCCATAGTGCTTTTGGTATCATCCATTCAAAGGAGGTCTCCTGACCACAGTAGTCCAGAACCGGATCATGTGTCTCATTGATCTCATTCATTTCCTCCCGGGATCTGGCATCCATCCACATCATGGCATCCATAAGGGGTTTTCCCTGTTCATCGATCGCCAAAACGGTAGAAGATGTGGCACAGACACAGCATGCTTTCACCGATTTCTTCTGCTCATCTGTCATTTCTCCGGAACACATTTCAAGCACTTCCAGGATGCTCTCCCACCAGTCCATCGGGTTTTGTTCTGCCCAGCCGACTTTAGGAAAGTAAGTTTCCCACTTTTTTTCATGGCTGGTCAGCATTTCGCCATCTTCATCAGCAATTCCAATCCGTACTCCCTGAGTCCCCGTATCAATTCCAATAAAATACGATTTCATTCCATCGTCCTTTCAAACATATTTTAGGAACATATGTAACTATATGATTATCATTTGTATACATGGATAATACTATAAGTTTTGTGCATTGTCAATATAAATTGTAAATATTTTTCTAATTTCAGGGCATTTTGTCGATTTTCATAATTTTCATGCTGAAAATTCAGTAAATATTTTATAAGTTCAGAGCGTGTTTTAAAATTGCTTTCTGGCAGCTGTGCGTCACACTTTGTGGGAGAGTTAACAAAAACAGAGACATTCTGCGTGGTTGCAAGATTAATGATATTTTCCCAAACAGGAAGACTACTATCTTCATTGACTTTCCTATTAAATTATGCTATTTTAGTCTTATTAACATATGTTTATCTTTTATTATCATTTGTTCATAACATATGATGAAATGTATTGGAGGGAAGCTTAGATGAATTATCGAGAATTATACCAGCCGGCGCATACGCTGATTGGGAAATGCTGCATTCATGAAATACCACGGCACATAGACCTGATATCGGGTAAAAAAGCATTTATCGTCACCGACAGGCCCCTTGTGGAAATCGGTACTGTAAAGAAGGTTACGGACGTACTGGATGGTGCCGGCAAAAACTATGCCATTTATGACGGCGTAAAACCAAATCCTACTGTCTCTATTGTAAATGAGGCAAAATCTCTTTTTGACAGAGAACATTGTGACTATATCATCGGAATTGGGGGCGGATCTTCTCTGGATGTTTCCAAGGCTGTCAGTATCCTTGCGAAAAACGGTGGAGATATCACCGATTACAATGGATTGAACAAATCAAAAAACCCCGGTGTACCTCTGATCGCCATCAATACTACTGCCGGCACCGGATCTGAAGTGACAAGGGCTTATGTTGTAACGGATGAAGTTCTGAAAGTAAAGATGCTGATGGTGGATGCTAACTGTCTCTCCTATCTGGCGATTAATGATCCCATGCTGATGTTAGATATGCCGGCCTTTTTGACTGCATCTACCGGCATGGATGCTCTGACACATGCGATTGAAGCTTTTGTTGCCAAATCTCATTTTCCCTTTACTGACGGCATCGCTCTGGAGGCTATCCGTTTGATTGGCAGGTCGCTGGCGAAAGCTGTCTTGGAAGGCAAAAATATCGAAGCCCGCACTGACATGTGCTGGGCAGAATATATGGCTGGTCTGGCATTTTCCAACTCAGGTCTTGGGATGGTACATGCTATGGCTCACCAGCTGGGGGGTTATTACAACACTCCTCATGGAGTCGCAAATGCAATTCTGCTGCCCTATGTTATGAAATTCAATGCATCGGCATGCAAAGACCGCTATTCCCAGGTTGCCCAGGCGCTTGGCATTGACACATCCCGCATGACGGCAGACCAGGGGGCCTTGGCTGCTATCAGCTACATACGGGAACTGTCGACGCGGATTGGCATTCCCAAGCTAAATACTACTTCTTTTCGCCCATCCGATGTAGTGACCTTGTCACTGCATGCACTGGAGGATACGGGCATGCCGGAAAATCCCAGGGAGGCTGCGCTGGTGGATGTGCAGAAGGTTTATATGGAAGCTTATTATGACGGCGCTCACTGATTGACATCACAACCACAAAGAGGAGATATCCGAATTCAGATTCGAATATCTCCTCTTTTATTATCTCCTACAACTCTACCAGTCTCCACAAAGCCTTCTTATAAATTTCCTTTGCCTTCTCAAGATCTTCAAGCAGAATATACTCATCCTTCTGATGCTCCGTACACTCCCTGCCCGGGAACAGCGGTCCGAAGGCTACGATACCCTCCATCGCTCTGGCATAGGTGCCGCCGCCCATTGTCATTGCAGGCGTATCATCTCCTGTTTCCTCATGGTAAACCTCCATGAGTGCACGGATTACCGGTGTATTCTTATCCAGATAAACCGGAGCCATGCTTTCACAAACCGAAACCTTTACCCCATATGGTTCTGCCTGCTGCTTAATCCTTAAGATAACTTCCTCTTCCTTACAGGTAACAGGATAGCGGATATCAACGGACAATTCCACGCTGCTTTCCTGGATCCGGATCATGCCTGCATTAAAAGTGATTTTACCGCTTGCTTCATCAGAAAGTTCGCAGTTGATCTGTTCTCCATGAAGCGCATATCCGATTTTATCCATATAAAATTCGGCAAACGGACACTTAAAATGCCTTTCTTCCATTTCCTTAATTAATAAATCCATCAGATTGGATATAGCATTTTCGCCTTCTTCCGGCGTGCTGCCATGTGCCGCTTTTCCATTTGCCTGAAATTGCAGCTTTTCACCCTCTGCTCCAAGCACCGTACAGGATGCCTGATCCGCTACTACATTTGGTGCATTTCCGCCTGACACCAAAAGGAACCCGGATTTCTGCTGATCCATGGAAAGGGTAATCTGTAGAATACCCTTTTCTCCATAAATAACCGGAAAGTCAGCATCCGGTGTAAATCCATAAGAAGGAAGCTCTTCATGCTGTTTATAATATTCCATATCCGTCCAGTCACCGGTTTCTTCTGACTGTCCAAAGATGATACGGATTCTTTTTTTCAGCGGTATGCCCATATCCAATAATTCCTTCATAGCAAAAATACTTGCGATTGCCGGACCTTTATCATCCACCGCTCCCCTGCCATAAAGTCTGCCGTCATGGATTTCCCCTGCGAATGGCGGATAAGTCCAGCCATTTCCAGCCGGAACCACATCCAGATGACACAAGATGCCGATCATCTCATCGCCGCTGCCAATTTCTGCATATCCCACCTGATTCTCACAGTTTTTTGTACGGAAACCAAAGTCCCTGCACAGATTCAGTACATACTCCAGTGCCTTCGCCGTTTCGATTCCATAAGGAACGCGATCATCACCTTTTTGGGATACACTGGGAATCGCAATCAACTCCTGTAATTTTTCAATCATATGCTTTCCTCATTTCTATTTCTCGGTAAATGGTACGTAATCCACATCAAATCCAAAGCTTCGTGGACCAAATACTTCCAAACCTCTTTTGGTTGTCCAGATTTCAGGTGCCGGCAGAACGAAGATCGTCAGTTCCTGACCCACCTGGTAATTGGGATTGGTAATGGGGTTTCCTTTCTTATCTACAACGCAGATCAGATCCGGCACCGTGATATCCATTTTCCCATTGTGGTAAGAGAGAATATGTTCATTTTTAAACCATACTTTATATGTTTCTCCTGCATATTCATCCGTTCCATCCAGGGAAACTTCGCCCACGTTAAATCCGCCGGTCTGCTCCCAGGGAAATTCCGTTACCTTACCTCTGAACAAAATTTTTCCGCCTGCTGCAGCTGTAATTTTCTCAGCTGCATCTTCCTGGTTATCCCGGGCTTCTCTCAATGCTTGCCCAATTTTCAAAGCATATGTAATGGCGTTTGGTATGGTTGCACCTTTTAACTTATCACCGGTAATCGGATGGTCTGCTACTCCGATTTTATTTCCGCTGGCTACTGCCACAGCCCTCACGATGTCTTCAGAGCGAAGATCGTCCACCACATCCTTTAACACCATAGTATCTCCAAACTGGGTAGCCAGCGCCATGGGTGCAATGGGAATATCTTTTACATAATAGGTGCTGTGCTGAAGTTCCGGAACAGAACGTCCTGCCGGATCCGCATCCACAATCGGCAAGCCCAGCTGGCATGCAACATGAAGTGCATAAGCTGTATTGGCTCCGCCTAACTCGGTAGAAGATACCGCATAAAACTTCTTGTTATAATAGCTTTCCAGTGTACGGAATGCCAGAAGGGATTCCGGATATCCAAGCTGCGGAAGTCTCTTGTATTTATCTTCTATTTCCTCTCCTAATGCAGACGGCGCACCGCACATATAAGGAGTTGCCACATAAGCATCATCCGGTATTTCATCTAAATCTACCATGCGAAGTTCTTTTCCTTCATCGAAATCCTGCTGCATAACATCCAGTCCTAATTCCAGATCCCCGCCTCCGCCGGTTCCCAAAATCGTGCAGCCATATAAAATATCAATTATTTCCAGTTTAGATAATGTTCTCATTGATTGTTCCTCCTATTTTTTCCTCATTTACAGCTTGTGTATTTTTATTTCTGGACTGGGATGGTATGAATCTCTCAATAATCAGAAAGATAACCAGTGCAAATAAAATCCCGGAATATTCGATTCCAATTAACGCTGCTCCCCCCACACCCAGAATTGTAGCTATAATACCCGTCCAGTTATATCCTTCCTGTGGATGCCAGTTTTCCTTTTTTCCCTTGCCTACGAACCAGTAATCCGCAATCATAACTCCGCCTATTGCAGAAAATACATAGGATAACAGGCTCAAAAACTGTTCGATATGCCCCAGAATTCCAAGAACCGATAATAAAATTCCTACAATACCCGCGGCAAAAGTAGCTTCTCTTCTCCGGTTGTCCGGGAGATTAAAGGTCATAATCACATTCAATCCGCCGCAGTATGCATTTAAGGAATTGGTTGTCCAGGTTGCCAATACCAGAATAATGATTCCAA
Organism: Clostridiales bacterium; assembly: GCA_018365455.1. Lineage (GTDB taxonomy): Bacteria > Bacillota > Clostridia > Lachnospirales > Lachnospiraceae > Robinsoniella. The sequence goes on along the minus strand of JAGZJZ010000008.1, from coordinate 103,064 downwards.
GGAACGGAATTCCTACCGCTACCAGTACCATGCTGATATCATATACTCCGGTGATCTTCGTCATTAAAATCCCAAGTACCAATGTAAAAAGTCCTGCCGGCATAATCCCCCAGAAAGACGACTTAATCGTATCTTTCCTGTTTCTCTGAAATCTGGTAATATCCGCAGCGGTGATTGCCCCCACAGCCGAAAAACTAAAAGAAAGTCCTATTCCCTGCATGATACTCATACTTTCTTCTACTTCGGTTCCAAGTCCTGCAGTTCCATAACTGCGAAGAGCCAATACCGTTCCCAGCACCATAATAAATACCATCAGTGGAACCGACAGAGAATCCAGCTTATTCAGCGCATTCATGCCAAATACAGCAGTAGCCAGCATTATCAGCCCCCAGATCACAGAAGATACGCTGACCGGAATCGTAAATCCAAACCCTTCCCGGATAATATTGGTAAATGCTTCTCCGCAGACACTGGTCTGAAGACCAAACCAGCCCATTAAAGAAATGCCAAACAGCGAGCTTACAATCAGCCTGACACCTTTTCTTCCAAATGTTGACTGGCAGATTGCACAGGTGGGTATTCCAAGATCCGCTCCCTGCATCCCCAGCACAAAGGTCAGTACAAGCGTCAGTAAATATCCCAGAATACCTGCAATAGCCGCATGCCAGAATGACATTGATTGGGCAAGCATAGCCCCTAACAGCAGAGATGGTACACAGATAAACATACCCGCCTGAACAAAGGTTACGGATATCCAGCTCTTCCGGTTTTCAGCTGAGACCGGTTCCAGTGCAAAAGCTTCAATTTGATTACTATTCTTATTCTCCACGATAATCCTCCTATATATTTTTTCATTTGTATTATTATAATATTTTAAGTATAAAAAGTCATTCATACCAAACACAAACAATAGCATCTAATTTTGTTTCCCTGCACAAAAGACTTTACACTCCCTCTTTAAACAGGGTATAATAATATTACATGAATTCTTAAGATATGACAAATGATATCAAAAAACAAACCTGAAAGGAGCATTTTTCATGAGTCTTACGGTTGCTGACTGTCTAAAATTACCGTCTTTACGGGAAAGTTCTGTTGTTTCAGGGCACAAAGGGCTGAATAAAATAGTGAACTCTATATCGGTGTTGGAGCTAGTTGACAGTGATATGTTATCCAACAGACAGCTCTTCACTCCCAATGAACTTTTATTAACCGCATTTACTTCCATCAAAGATGACGTAAACGCCCAATGCCACACGATTGAGATGCTCTATGAATCCGGAGATGTGGGTATCGTCCTTTACTATGTGGGACATTTTCTTCCGGAAATAAACGAAAAGCTCATTGCAAAATCCAATGAACTCTCTCTTCCTCTGATTGCTATGCCCTATAACAGGATGGATCTGGGTTATAATGATGTGATCTCAGATGTTATGGAAGCCGTGTTTTTAAACCACCAAAAGGAATCCCGTTATGTGAACCAGATGCTGGAACGTATATCACAGCTTCCAAAACATCAGCGTACCCTGGGAAATGTCATTCAGATGATGAGTATTCACCTAAAATCCAGCCTCCTGCTCACCGATACTTCCTCACGGTGCATCTGTTTTGTAAAATGGCCCGTAACCAGTCCAATAGATGCAGAAGCGCTTCTCTCCCCTTTTCAGGCTTCGGATCATTCCAGGGATACGGAAGATGCTATCTTATTGCTGTCGCTTCCGGGAGAATCGAAAATGAAGGCTTACTGTATACCATTCACCGATGTCCCCTACCGTCATTTACGTCTGCTGGCTTTGGATACCATGGGTACGCTGAGCAAAAACAGTCTGTTCCAGGCAGTAGAATTACTTCAGCTATTCTCCAGCATCTGGAAATGCAATATAGATTCCATGCAGTTGGATGCCCTGATTCCTGCCATTCTGGGGGACAGCCCGGATCGTGTGTATAATATAGCCCAGGCTTTTCACCTGGATATCGCATCCATTAACACCATGCTCCTGGTAAACTTAAAAGATGAGACACAGTCACTGGTTCAGAACCAGCACCGGCTGGAACATCTGGCTAAAATCGCAAGAAATGAACTGCGCATTTTAGAGCGCCCGGCAATAGCAGATGTGTACAATAAACTTCTGGTTATATTTCTCTCTTATTCAACTGTCTCTAAAAACGACCTGAATATTCGCCATACTTTAATGGAGTCCATATTTGAAGTCGAACCGGAAGCTTCCTTTACCATCTTTACCAATCTTGAGGACACCTTACATGTGCAGAAAATGTTCTTATTATATACAGAGTATTACAAGTATGCCACACAGATCTACCCTCTTCGAAAACTTTTCACCACCTATGAACTGATTTTCGCCCGGGAGTGCCGGAAGCTGCAAATGGAATCCAGAGAAAGAACAGAAGAAAATATTCTTGAATGTCTGAACCCGCTCTTCAAAGAAAGTGATGGCACTGACCTGCTTCAAACCCTGGCTGTCTATTGGCTGGATGCCGACAGCGACACAAAAAAAACCGGCGAACTCATGTTTCTTCATCGAAACACGATTCAATACCGGTTGAATAAGATTAAGAAAATTTTGAATTATGATATTACAAGCATGCCGGAGGCTTATATGGTCTATCGGGCAATTGGGATTTATCGCATGATGGGTTTATCATCATAAGTAAATTCATTTGATTGCCCGGCGTTTTTTTACACCGAAATGGTCAGCGCAGCATGCTATTCTCCGTGTTTGGGATCATTTCCTGTAAGTGTGACGTACAGCATATTTGAAAGCAATTTCAAACTCGCTTCATGATACCCCGGTCTATTTCATATACTTCATCGCATAACACATTGATATCTTCTTTGTTATGGCTTGCAAGCAGAATCGTTTTGCCACTCGCCTTCAGTTCCAGAAATAACTCTCTCATTTCAAGGACTCCCTGGTTGTCCAGTCCGTTCATGGGTTCATCCAGGATTAAGATTTCCTTGTCCTCCATGATCGCCTGAGCTATGGCCAGCCGTTGCCGCATCCCCATGGAATAATTTCCAACCTTTTTTTTCGATAGGGCATCCAAGCCTACCTTGTTAAGAATACGAACAAGGTGGTCTTTGTTCTTTTTGTTGTTAATCATGTAGAGGTATTCCAAATTTTTATACCCATTTTCATTTTTTAGAAAAGCGGGTTCTTCAATAATAATTCCGCTATTGGTTAAAAGATCAAGGTCCTGTCCCATCTTTTTGCCTTCAACTCGTATCTCCCCTTCATCCAGTTTCAAAAATCCGCAGATGCATTTGAATAAAACCGTTTTACCTGATCCGTTCCTTCCAATGATGCCATAGATTTTACCCGATCCGCACTCCAATGAAATATTTTGTAGAACTTTTTGATTTTTGAAGCTTTTTGAAGCATCCACAATTTTAATAATGCTTTCTGTTAACATTCATTTCAACTCCTTATTTATTCTTCCTTGTTCCATTTTAACTCAATGTACTTAAATCTGATTAGTATGAGAACCGACATTAGTATAATCAAAATGCAAAGTGCCGGTATGCTGTAATGCAATGGAGGGATAGTCCCATACCCAAATCGAGTCTCCCCAATTCTTGTAATCTGCATCCATGCCAGGGGTAAAAAATAGTATAACCGTTCCTGAATTTTCGGAAGAAAGTTTTCAACTATCACAACCCCAGTTAACAGAACCATAGTTATGCTGATTGCAGCAGTACGATTTATAAAAACACTGAAAAAGAACAAAAAAATTCCCGTAAAAGAAATGGTAAGTCCGCAAACGCCCCATGCCAGCAACATGGCGGGAATTGGCTGTAATTTATTTATTAAATTATAAGAAATGGCAAAAGACAAATTGTATGAGGCTCCCAGGTCCGTAAGGGAAAGAGTATGCAGCAGCTTCCCCCATTCACTGGTAAGAAAAACCCTTGGTGCAAGTATGATGGCCGAGAGCAATAACGCTGCCGCTGCAAGAGTGAATCCACTAAAAATAATGCTTATGATCTGGGAAATACACCAGCGATAACGTCCGCTGCGAATCATTTGGTACATTCCTGCATGATTTAAGAACGGTGCATTTGAGTAGAAATAAATAATTCCCAAAATAAATGTAAATAAAAAGTACAGGTGTGACATCAAATGTGGAAAGACCCAGGGCGATATTTTATATCCGGCATCCTTGGATACAGCCTTCAGCGGCGATATATATACGAAGATTAGAAAAGCTAATAGTATAAGAAAAGTAACGCTGCGTTTAGAGCATATCTTATGCCGGGTTTCGCAATATGTTAAGTTTAGAATAGATATAATATTATGCACACCGGATCCTCCCTCTGACTTTTTTGTATATAAGACCAATCAGACAGCCTGAAAATATAACTCCCAAAAGAATTGGCCACAAAAAGGATGCAAGGTCATTTTCCCATATATTATAACTGGCATCAAATATTATGGAAACATTAAAAACAGAGTCATGCCCCCATATGGAGTTTCCTAAATACAATAAAAAATAGTACCCCATAACAGGAATTGACAATACCAGAAGGGAATTTACAATATATAGAGACACATACGCTGCCAGAAGGGATAAGGAAGCAGCAAGGATTCCCTTTTGTACGGTGAATAGGAAAAAATATACCGGGTACCTTCCAGGAGTAAGAAAATACCGCAATCCTCCTACTTCCTGTAGTAAAGATATAGAGGTAAAATTAGCATCCTCCCAGGGCATTCTGTACCGCAGATACATGACAAACAGCATTGTTCCAATGGAATAGGTCAACAGGGCAGTTAGAAATATCGTGATAGACCTGGATAAAGTATACAGGAAGACAGATCCCTTCTGAACCATAAGATACGCATAACGATTCTCCATATCCTGACAGAAACTGTTTGCATAGGGATATGCACAAAACAGCATTACGATCATGGAGGGCATACCATACTGTATTAGATCAAAGACAAAGAAAACCGTTGTATCCAGAGTAATATCATCCACTGTACCAAACATCAGGGTAAGGAAGACGCCCGCGATCCCCAGAAGAAATCCCCCGGAACAAATTCCTCTGCTTATGTCCATCCGGAGATATCTGAATAATTTCTCACAGGTCTTTATCATTGGATGATCTCCTCTCCCGTAACCGCATTTACAATGACCTGGTTCAATACCGAGTGCTCCTCAACAGAACCTTCCCCAGACTGCAGCTTAAGATTCTCGGTAACATCGAATACCCATACCGGGGTTAACAGATAATTGTCATTCTTCTCCTGCCGTGCCATCATCATTAACTGGGCCTTGGTAACGATATAATTATCATCAGATATGATATTTGCATACTTGTGTTCCACAGTGCCTGCAATTTCCTCAAAGTTCTTTAATTTTAGCTTTGTATCCCTTTTCTGAAATTTAAAGGTCTTGTCCATCAAAAGATAGAACAAACCATCTTTTGAATAGGCAGCCTGTACTTGTGCAAACGCATCAGAGGCTTCTTTATAGATATCGCTGTAGATATAATAAACGGGCAGCTTTTGGCATGTCTGGCGCAGGGCAAAATAATAACAGTCATCGTCAGAAGACCAGTTCTCCTTGTATCGTGAGGGATCCGCCTCGCCTTGTATCCCTAATACTGTCTCTTCATTTTTCATCGTTTGATAGTCCAGCGAATACCCACTATAGCTATAATCATTCCCAATCGTTATGCCCATTTTTGAAAGTATATCCAATATATCTGTAAGCGCTGTGTCCCGTGCAGCGAAAGAAAATTCCTCCGACTGTGAATATTTGTCCCCATTATAATTATATTTGTAGGATAGACTGAGTACCCTTGGCAAATGATCAGCAAAAGATTTGTATAATTGAACTGATTCAGGATATATCAACAATGTTTCCCCATTCTGCCCTGCATAGTAATAGTCTGTCTGACCAGAGTCGTTTGTCGTGATTTCTTCCTGGTAGTTAATTCCTGAAAAAAGTACCTTCAGGGTATTAGATGGGTCAGGCTGCTGCAAAGTAGCTATATAATCATAAATTTCATTAGGGTTAAAATCCTTATTCAGCACAATCATGGTTTCAAACGTTACATTTCCAGATTCCTTTTCATATTTTTCAGGAAAGGTAATTCCGTCATTGTCTGAAGCGGATGTATCCTCATCTATGTCGGTTGCTTCTGAAAATTGCGTAAGCGTTACCGGCACATCGCTTTCTTGGCATCCAATGTATAATAATGAGCTTATTATTAGGATGCCAATTAGTAAATTTGATTTTTTGTTTAACATATGTAATCCATTTCTTTTTGTTTTTCAGTTATATTTTTCAAAGTATCATAAGTGCTCTTAAAAAACCAGGTCAGAATAATTAAAAATTATGGACAATATTTTCCCCATGCATTGACTGTCATAGCTTCTGAAGTGCCACGTCGAGAACTCATATAAAAAAGCTGACGTGGTTTAGCAGTTCCATTTCTATATGAGTTTGAATAACGCCTTTCACCCGCAGAAGATAAGTGTGCAGTACATTTTGTCTCGTAAGAATCAACTCCGCCATACGCTGGAATAGATTTGACATAAATGCTTCCGGTTCTTATGTTAAACCCTGAGGTTGTTACATAATATGTCTGAGCGTTGTCATCTTTTGCCTCACGATAAGAATATGGATCTGGGTTTGAGTTTACACCAACCGTAACATCAAATGCTATCGTACCGGCAAATGCTACTGACTAATATGTAAAAAAGACGTCTTTATTCATATTTATAACACATTTTACCCGATATTTTTATTATGTGGTAAAAAATGCATATTTTTTTGGTAAAAATAGACTGTAAGTAGATCAATGATTTGCCTATACATCACCAACAACATCCATATGGCTTAGTATCTTTTCTCTTATATCTTTTCGATAAGTTTTACTGATAGCCAAAACCTCACCATCACTCATTTTCACCGATTCAAAACAATATTCTTTTATATAATTTAAATTAATAATATACGATTTGTGGATTCTTATAAATTTTTGCAGAGGAACCTCAGACATAATCAGATCAATTTTCCCATAGAATTCTTTGCTATCATCATCTAAAATGATATATACTTTTTTACCTTCACTTTTAAAATAAAGAATACTACTATATAATATTCTATGATAAGTCCTGCCTTTTTTATATTGAAAGCACATGTTTTGTTTTTCAATTAATTGTACAGCCTTATGCAGATTTTTCCACATGGCTGAATCATAAACAGGCTTAACCAAAAAATTCAACGGCCTTATCTGAAATAATTTCATAGCGTGATTGGTACTTGCAGAAATATAAATGAGATGTGTTGCATCATTTCCCAGCTTCTCTCTCAAATAGAGTCCCACATCTATCCCACTCATTTTCTGTAATTGAATATCTAAACAGATCAGATCATAATAATTAGAACTTTCTAAAGACTTGCACAGAGCTTCACCACTATAAAAAATGTCTATTTCCACATTAATAGCATTTTCCCGGGCATACTTTCGAATGATATGTTCCATAACCGAACATATCTTGTTATCTACATCACAAACTGCAATATATATCATAAAATCATCCCACTCACCCTTAAGAAAAAACCGGACAGCCAATCGCCATCCGGTCTTAATTTTCTTTAAAATATCTCTATCTTATTGTTCTCCACCATACAGAGTAATTAATTTCTGCAGGTAAGCATATCTTTCTTTTGCGTATTCTTCAGATTTAGCGAAGAGTACAGCAGCTTTTTCAGGATTAGAACGTTTCAGTGAATTGTAACGAACTTCTCCGTCTAAGAATGCCTGGTAGTCTCCTGTTGGAGCCTTGCTGTCTAAGCTGAATGCAGCTTTTCCTTCGGAAGCTAAAGTTGGGTTGAAGCGGAAGCAATGCCAGTAACCAGCTTTTACTGCGTTTTCTTCTTCTGTCTGAGCTTTGCTCATACCAATCTTGATTCCGTGGTTGATACATGGAGCATAAGCGATAATTAAGGATGGTCCCGGATAAGCTTCTGCTTCTGCAATAGCTTTTACAGTCTGATTGTAATCAGCACCCATAGCGATCTGTGCTACATATACATAACCATAGCTCATAGCGATACTTGCAAGATCTTTTTTCTTCGCTTCTTTACCACCGGCAGCGAACTGTGCTACAGCTCCTGTAGGTGTAGATTTGGAAGACTGTCCACCTGTATTTGAGTAAACTTCTGTATCGAATACCATGATGTTGATATCCTGTCCGCTTGCTAATACATGGTCAACTCCACCGAAACCGATGTCGTAAGCCCATCCGTCACCACCGAAGATCCACTGAGATTTTTTAGCTAAGAAGTCTTTGTTATTTACAACTTCTTTGCATGTATCGCAGTCTTTACCTTCTAGCGCAGCTACCATTCTGTCTGTTGCAGAACCATTTGTAGCGCCTGAGTTAAAGGTATCGATCCAATCCTGGCAAGCAGCTTTTACATCAGAGTCTTCTGTGTTTGCAATGATTTCTTCAACTTTTGCTTTTAAGCCGTTTCTCAGGGCTTTCTGAGCTAATAACATACCATAACCAAATTCTGCATTATCTTCGAATAAGGAGTTACACCAAGCTGGTCCCTGTCCTTTTGCGTTTACAGTATAAGGTGTGGATGGTGAAGAGTTACCCCAGATAGAAGAACATCCGGTAGCATTTGCAATGTACATTCTGTCACCAAATAACTGAGTGATTAATTTAGCGTAAGGTGTTTCACCACATCCTGCACAAGCACCTGAGAACTCAAGTAATGGCTGTTTGAACTGGCTTCCCTTAACGGTATTTTCTTTGAATTTTTCAACAACATCTGCTTTTGCAGGTAATTCTACAGCGTAGTCGAAGTATTTCTGGCAATCAGCATTTGCTTCCATATTTTGAAGAACAAGTGCTTTTTCACCTTTCTTACCTGGACATACGTTAGCACAAGATCCACATCCTGTACAGTCATAAGCAGAAACGGTAATTGCAAATTTATAATTTGGCATACCTGTCATTGGAATAGTTGTCATTCCTTCTGGCGCTGCTGCTACTTCTTCATCTGTCATTGGAACCGGACGGATAACTGCATGAGGACAAACATAAGCACATCTGTTACACTGGATACAGTTTTCTGGTTTCCAAACAGGAATATCTACAGCGATACCACGTTTTTCATATGCAGATGAACCGGATGGTGTAGAACCGTCTACATATTCTTTGAATGCGGATACTGGTAAGGAATTACCTTCCTGTGCATTTACTTTGCTCTGGATATTGTTAACGAAATCAACAACGTCTTTTCTTCCGCCTTCTGCGTGAGACATTGCAAGACCTTCGTCAGCTGCATCTTTCCAGCTGTCCGGTACTGTGATTTCAACAACCTGCTTAGCGCCTGCATCGATTGCATCATAGTTCATCTGTACAATCTTATCGCCTTTTCTTCCGTAAGTAGCTTTTGCAGCTGCTTTCATCAGATCAGTTGCCTGTTCTTCCGGAATAATGTTAGCCAATTTGAAGAATGCTGACTGAAGAACGGTATTGATACGTCCGCCAAGTCCGATTTCTTTACCAATTTTGATTCCGTCGATTACATATAATTTAATGCCGTGGTTAGCGATAAAGCTCTTAACCTGTCCTGGTAAATGTTTCTCAAGACCTTCCATATCCCATGGGCAGTTTAATAAGAATGTTCCGCCGTCTACTAATTCCTGAACCATGTTATATTTATTTACATAAGATGGGTTATGACAAGCAACAAAGTTTGCCTGACGGATTAAGTAAGTAGATTTGATCGGGCTCTTACCAAAACGTAAGTGGGACATGGTAACACCGCCGGATTTCTTTGAATCATAATCAAAGTAAGCCTGAGCGTACATATCTGTGTTATCACCGATAATCTTAATGGAGTTCTTATTCGCACCAACAGTACCGTCAGCACCAAGTCCCCAGAATTTACAGTTGATTGTTCCGTCCGGTGTAGTAACAAGAGGTGTTCCTAATTCCAGAGACAGATTTGTTACGTCATCCACGATACCGATTGTGAATTTTTTCTTTTCTGCATTGTTATATACAGCAACAATCTGAGTAGGTGTAGTATCTTTAGAACCTAATCCGTAACGTCCTGAGTATACCGGAATTGCATCAAATTTTGTTTCTTTTAATGCTGCAACTACATCTAAGTATAATGGTTCGCCAAGTGCGCCTGGTTCTTTTGTTCTGTCTAATACGGAGATCTGTTTTACAGTTTCCGGAATAGCATTAATTAAAGCTTCTGCGCTGAATGGTCTGTAGAGACGTACTTTTACAACACCGACTTTTTCGCCTGCTGCTGTTAAGTAGTCAATTGTTTCTTCAATTGTATCACATACGGAACCCATAGCGATGATTACATGTGTAGCATCTGCTGCTCCGTAGTAGTTGAATAATTTATAATCTGTACCGATTTTTTCATTTACTTTGTCCATGTAATCCTGAACGATAGCCGGTAAAGCATCATAGCTTTCGTTACAAGCTTCTCTAGCCTGGAAGAAGATATCCGGATTCTGTGCAGAACCTCTGTGGCATGGATGATTTGGATTTAAAGCATGTTTACGGAATGCATCTACTGCATCCATGTCTACCATATCTTTTAAATCTTCATAATCCCATGTTTCGATCTTCTGGATTTCATGAGATGTACGGAATCCGTCGAAGAAGTTGATAAATGGAATACGTCCTTTGATGGAAGCAAGGTGAGCAACAGCTGTTAAGTCCATTACTTCCTGTACGCTGGATTCACAAAGCATAGCGCATCCTGTCTGACGACATGCATAAACGTCAGAATGGTCACCGAATATAGATAATGCATGGCTTGCAAGAGCACGTGCGGAAACATTGAATACACCTGGTAACTGCTCGCCTGCAATTTTGTATAAGTTAGGGATCATCAGTAAAAGTCCCTGAGATGCTGTATAAGTAGTTGTTAAAGCACCTGCTGCAAGGGATCCGTGTACGGTACCGGCAGCACCTGCCTCAGACTGCATTTCAGTTACCTGAACTTCCTGTCCGAAGATATTTTTTCTTCCCTGGGTTGCCCATTCATCAGTTGCTTCAGCCATAACAGATGATGGTGTGATCGGATAGATTGCTGCTACGTCTGTAAACGCATACGAAGCATGAGCTGCAGCATGATTACCATCCATGGTCTTCATTTTTCTAGCCATTTGTGTTTTTCCTCCTTATTATTTAGAATCCCCGAAAGGATTCATTTGTACATATGGATTTATGATTTTCCTCATATGATCTAATCATAGCACATTTCGGGATACTTGTCCATTTGCCTCGTCCCTTATTTAACATTTTTTTTGTATTTTTCACAATACACAAATAATTTCGTGAATCATAACCGTCCTTCCTCAGCGAACCCCACACTTATTGCGTAATAGCAATATCTATAAAAAAACGTGTCCCAAAATACTTGAACCTGCATGACTGCTTATCAGAAGCATCTGACAGATACAAGTATTCTAAGACACGCTTTATCTTATCCTACGATTGGTTCAAATACCGGATCTTTTTCCTCTGTCATGAGGCAGACACAGTAATTTTTCTCCTCCCATAATTCTTCGGGAACTTCTACTTCAATCATGCCGGCCCCTTCACAGGTAACGGAGCAATCGTATTCCAGCTCCCTGCCGTCCCTAACCAAATATGCGCTTTTTACTTTATTGCCCACATTCAGCAATTCAATACGGCGCCTGGGCTCCAGGACATGTACAAATAACTTATAATCCTTCTGTGTAAACTGCGCCCACTCTAATTCGTAAGCATAGAAGTCCACTCTTCTGGTTTCAAAGATACTGTCCGCATTATCCTGAACATATTTTCCAACTTCGTCCAGGATCGCGATACTTTCATCCGGAACATGCCCGGTTGCATCGGGACCGATATTCAAAAGGTAATTGCCTCCCCTGCTGGTTACTTTCAGCAGCAGACGGATAATGTCATCCGGGTTCTTCCAGTTATGGTCATCCTTGTTAAATCCCCAGGTATCGTTTAATGTAGCCGGCAGCTCCCAGTCGCCCTCATACGGCAGCCTGGGTATAAAATTATCACCTGTGGTCATGTATTCACCCAGTTCATTACCAATTCTGCCGCTGACAATACAATTTGGCTGTATGGATTTTACTAAATCCACCAGGGATTTACTCTGTTCCGGCGTGGTCTCCATGGGGGTATCAAACCAGATCAGTGCAATATCCCCGTAACCGGTTAGTATTTCCGTAAGCTGTGGTTTTACCTTAGTATCCAGATAGTGCTGGTAATCTTTATGGGAATTATCCTTTAAATACATTAAACCATTGGGATCATGCCAGTCCTGCGCCTGAGAATAATACAGACCAAGCTTCATTTCATATTTGTCACATGCATCTTTTAGCTCTCTTAAAATATCTTTTTTGTAAGGCGTTGCCTTTACGATATTGTAATCACTGCATTTGGAGTCATACATGGCAAACCCTTCATGATGTTTGGATGTAAATACAATATATTTCATGCCCCAGCTCTTTGCCTTTTTTACAATTTCCTCTGCATTAAAATTTACCGGATTGAATTGTTTTGCCAGCTTTTCATACTCACTGACCGGTATATCAAGATGATTCATAATCCATTCTGCAATTCGGTCTGTCTTCTTTCCTTCGTATTCGCCGGCTAAAACAGCATATAATCCCCAATGGATAAACAATCCAAATTTCGCATCTTTAAACCATTGCTGTTTTGTATCTTTCATTTTCAAATTCTCCTTTATGAAATAATTTTCAAAACCGACTCCCTCTCCTTAAATGTGGTGGGAAGCTTTAAATTCTTAGGGAAATCCGTATAATCCCCTTCCATTCTCTTTAATACTAATTCCACGCAATTGCGGGCAATCATTTCTATGGGCTGCCTGACTGAAGTGAGACTGGGCCGTGACATAATGGAAAACTCCATGTCATCAAACGTAACCAGTGACAAATCACGTGGAATTTCAATATTCAGGTTGTGCACCGCCGTCATGGCACCCAGGCACATATTATAATTGGAAACAAATACAGCCGTAGGCCTTTTCTTCAGCTTCCAGATTTTCTGCATACATTTATAGCCGGATTCAAAAGTAAAGTCTCCTTTTTCGATGTATTCCTTCGGCACGGGGATGTCATAATCCTCCATTGCCCGCAGAAATCCTTTCATCCGGTCTTTGGCTGTAAACCGTTCCGGTATCTTCTCACTGGTTCCAGACAAAATGGCGATCTGCCGATGCCCCTGTCCAATTAAGTATTCTACTGCTGCGTAAGTGCCCGCAGCTGAATTGGACATAACGCTGTCGCAGGGCGTGTGCTGACTTAAGCAATCCGCCAGCACAACCGGGATCTTCCGTTCTCTGGCAGAAACAAAAAAATCCACTTCACTGTGCATTGCATAACTGAAAATGATTCCATCCACCTGTTTATCCGTGAGAAATTTAACTGCCCGCTGTGCTTCCTGGGCATTTCCTCTGTGGCAGCAAAGCAGCAGAGAATACCCCTTTTCTTTTAAAATCTTTTCTATATGTGCCGTAATTTTTGCAAGGAACTGGCTTTCCAGGGAATCGATAGCAATCCCCACGGTATAGGTCTTGGCACTTCTTAAGCCCCTGGCTGCGTTGTTCGGCTGATACCCCAGCTTTTGGATTGCTGCTTCTATAACCACCCTGTTCCGGGGTTTTACATTTCCTCCGTTCATATATTTGGAAATCGTTGAAATCGCTAAATTTGTTTCTCTTGCTACATCTTTAATTGTTACTGCCATCGTTCTCACCCACATGTAATTTTCTTTATATATTTTGAAAGTCTCAAAAGGACTCTGTCCAGACATCTGTTTAACCATAATATTATCACAGTCTATCTGAACCAACAACTATAAAGTGAATTACACAGGTGTGCCCGCTTAATACTGAAGCTCTATCATACAATGGCCTTTTATTTCCGGAACCGTAAATTCTGTTCTGCCCTCCCTGTTGTGAAATTTAAGCTCAGTTCCTTCCGGCACAAGGCGTACCGATTTGATGTCTTCCGGCACATTTAAGGAGTACCGGATCTGATATAACGGAATGATATCTTCGATTGTGAATAGTTCTTCCGAAACTTTTAGCGGTATATAATGAAGTCCGTGGAGCACATACCGGTTCTCTTGTTCCTGAATATTCACTGCGCTGAGTAAAGAGGTCGGCCCGCTATGTTTTAACAGCGGATTTTTAAGTACCAGCTCTAAGATATCTTTTACAATTTCTTTGCACCATCTGGGATGCTTCTTATAATAGGTAGTAAAGACGGGATGCATCATATAAATGCAGGATTCGGTCTGAACTACCGCCGGGGAGCCTTTCTTATGGGAAGAGGGTGTATGCCGGTGGGAACAAAAATGCTCCCAGGTTCTGTTAAAATATGGAATGCAGGTTTCTGCCAGTACGGTTCCTGCTACTGCTTCCACCTGGGCCCCCTTGTAGTACATGACGTGTTCCGTCTTAGGGAGCGCCTTGCCTATCTGTTCAGTTGGCATGATGAAGTCCGGGCATAAAGATGTCTCTCCCAGATAATGTACGCCTAATTCTTCAATGGCAAACTCTTCCTCTGAGAAGGAAAGCCCCGATTTGTAACTGGCTATGACCTTGCCCCCATTTGCAATAAATCCTTTTATTTTTTCTGACAGCCCGGTATTGCATAGTATGGTATCCGGTAAAATCAGTACTTTATACCCTGCAAGCTCCGAGCGGTCATCCACAATATCCAACTGATACCCCAGCTCATCCAGCATGATACATGCCCCATTTACCTCATCGGGAACAGATCCTCCCGGTCCTGTATGCTCCTTCAGACACTCACTTGTAAATACCGCAATGTCGGTCACAGCTTTTGCTTTTTTACACCAGGGCTCCTTCTTTTCCACTTCACGATACACACTGCCGATCAGATCATACACCGCCTCTGACATTTTCCCATCCGGATCCAGCTGATCTCCGATTAGGCACTTTGAATTATATGCCAGCATCCGGAAACATTCATATTCCAATGCTTCCTTATTCTTAAAGGAGTGGAAATCGCCCCATTCCGTATGGAATTTTCCTGTGTGTGCCAGATAATCCATGCCCGTAGTTCTGGCAAAACGCACCGTATTCATAAAATGGGAATAGCCCCATTGTCCGCTGGGAAGGGATTCCAATTCCCAATGTGTATAGGCATCCCTGGCATCTACGGAAACCGCATTAATATGCCCTGCGTTATAGAAGATGGTAACATCCGATTTCAGGCTTCTGATATAAGCAGTCATATCTTCTTTAAAATCCTGCATGGTCTTTCTGGCAAACAGCATCCGGTCTTCCTTTTTGTCAGGGCGGTAACCTTCTGCCTCCATCTTCGCTGCACAATGCCTGCAGGAACAGTCAACAGGATTCACAATATCCAGGAATAATCCGTCAATCCTCTCCGGTGTCAAAACCTCAAATACATCCAGAATCTGTTCTTTTAAAAACTGTCTGTAGGGCGAATTGACACACAGGGTTCTGTAAAACCCGGCTTCATATACATTTGCAGGCTTATCATCCTGGCAAAAATCCTTCAGGCTTCCATCTGCATTTAAGCATACCCAGTCCGGATGGTTCATCCCCGAGTAATAATCCCACTGTACCGTAGTATAAACGGGTACCTTTATGCCTCTTCTGTGGCAGGCATCAATCTGCTGGATTAACAAATCTTTATTTACCAGACCGGGATGCACCAGTTCCGGAAATCTGCCCGAATCATAATACAGCATACCATGATGGCATCTGGAGAAACAGGTAACCGAGTTTACCCTTGCCTCAGCCAGTGTATCTGTAAATTTTTCCGCATCAAATGCGGCTCCCACCCCCATTATCTTTTCACTGGTGTGAAAATCCATATGGATCTGGCGAAATCTTAATTCTTCCATATATAACCTCCTGTCAGCCTTTGACCGCTCCGGTCAGCATACCTTCCTGTACTTTTTCATGGAATAAAATATAAATGATAATCATTGGCAGAACCGCAACAATAATACAGGCAAAAATCGGACCTAACTGCTGCTGGTAACCGCCGGAAAACGCAAGCATGGCTCTGGATACGGTATACTTGCTTTGATCCGTCAATAAAACCATGGCAAATATTAATTCTCCATATCCATATATAAATGCCAGAATTGCCTCTGTGGAAATAATCGGTACCGACACAGGTGTCAGTACCCGGAACAACAATTGAAAATCACTGCAGCCATCAATAATTGCCGCTTCATCCAGTTCCTTATCCACCCCGTCCAGATATCCCGTAAACAGAAATATCGCCTGTGAGAGGTTAAATGCCACATATACCAGAATGATAAACCAGTAAGAATTCTTTCCCCCAATACCGGTAGCCAGACTGGAAATGGGTATGATGGTACAATGCACCGGAACCATAACTCCTACAATAAACAGACTGTATACCGCTATTCTTAACTTAAATTTTTTTCTGGACAGTACGTATGCCGCCAGCATGCCTACCACGGTTACAATCAAAGTTGATGTAACTCCTAAAAAAATTGAATTTACTACTGCTTTCCCGATATTTGCACTGGAGAATGCAGCAGCATAATTGGACCACAGCCATTTTTCAGGAAGCTTAAACATCCCAAGATTGATCCCCTGATTGTCTTTTACAGATGACAGAAAGGTGATGATCAGAGGAAAGATCGTCATGACTGCCCAGAAAACTGCAAATAAATAAATGATCAATTTACCGACTTTTCTTTTCATTATCTTCCTCCTAATCTTCTTTTTTAAATGCCCTGTTAACCATCAGACTCAGCACAACACCCAGAATCAAAAGTATGACACCGATGGCACTGCTGTTGCCGAAAAATTTAAACGTAAATGCCTGATTATAAAGTAAAGTAGCCGGAGTTTCAGAAGAATGGTTTGGTCCGCCCTTGGTCATAGCCCAAATAAGGTCAAATGCTTTCAAACATCCGGTAATACAAAGGACTGAAAATATCTTAAAGGATTCTTTGGATAGTGGAATGGAGATGTGAAGAATCTTTTTCCATCCTGTACAGCCATCCAGTTCCGCAGCTTCATAGAGTGACTGGGGGATAGAGACCAGCCCCGCCGCAAAAATCAGCATATTATAACCCGCATACATCCATTCATTTACCAGTACAACACTCCATATATTTAAAGTAGGAGTGGACAGCCATTCACGGCACCAGGATTCAAGTCCCAGGAAACGCAGTATCTCATTTAATGCACCATAAGATGGATTCAATATGTATACCCACATCAGGGCAACTGCTGTAGTAGAAAGCATTACCGGCATAAAGAATGCTGTCTTCATTAATTTTGTAGCCCTTAGTTTAGACGTAATCAACAATGCCAGTCCAAAAGATAACGGCATTAAAACCACGAAACCGCCAATAATAAAATAAAATGAATTCAGCATTGCGTTCCAGAAGCTTTGGCTGCCCAGAACTTTTACAAAATTTGACAGGCCCACAAATTTCTTAGGTGCTCCCCAGATCCCTTTCCAGCTTACAAAAGATAAATAGATCGTATTGCAGACCGGATAAACGATCAGACTGAAAAAAATGATCAGTGCCGGAAGCAGGAAAATGGTAATGATAATCCGATCTTTCATTTTCTTTTTTTTCTGCGTCACGAATCCCTCTCCTTTCTCTTTAAAATCAAGCCGCCCGCAAACATTTGAATCATATACCTCTTTGCTTACGGGCAGCTATCTATTTACCTGTTTACTGATAATTTTCTATATTGTCTACAATTTCTTTTCCGCATTGTTCCGGGGTATTACCCATTGCCAGTCCCTGAAGTGCGTTACGAACGGTATCCAGCATATGGGATTCCGGGTCAGAATTTTGAATATCCGTACACATATTTTTATAATTACCTACAATTTTCTGTACCTCATCCAGTAGCGGATTTGCAGGCGTATTTGCCGTAGCAGTAAATTTTGCAGGATACAGAACTGCCGCTGCTTCATTATTACCTGCAAAGTAATCCTGGGATGTCATAAATTTCACAAATTCTACGGATGCCTGAATCTCTTCCTCCGATTTATTCAGTTTAGACACAAACCACATATCAGAAGCGCCGCCCTGGGCATCGTCTTTGTATTTTTCATCTATGTACGGGAATGGTACCACGCCAGTCTTATCATAGATATCTGTACCAAAGATTTCGGAACCATACCAGGAACCGTCCCATCTCATTGCACATTCTCCAGCAGCAAAGGTGGATTTTTCCGTATTGTAATCTGTATTTAAAATATCATCTCCAAAATATCCCTTTTCTACCATGTCAGAAATCAGTTGATAGGTTTTTAACATTTCGGGACTGTCGTATGCCAATGATCTGTCTGCCAGCTTTTTAGCAGCATCTGCTCCCAGGGATTTGA
This sequence comes from Clostridiales bacterium, assembly GCA_018365455.1. Classification (GTDB taxonomy): domain Bacteria; phylum Bacillota; class Clostridia; order Lachnospirales; family Lachnospiraceae; genus Robinsoniella. The sequence continues at coordinate 84,631 of JAGZJZ010000008.1, read as the reverse complement.
TTACGATATTATTGTGGAAATGTCCCAGGCGGAAGACATCCTTTTCACCTGCCTGGAATGGCCGGATGCCTGCTGTTTTCAGTTTTTCACACACACTCATCAAATCATCCCAGCTCTGTGGAGGCGTTAATCCCTGTGCTTCAAAAATTTCTTTATTATAATACAAGGACACTACATAAGATTTAAAAGGAACACCCCAGATGCCTTCGTATCCCTTATCCGTATAATCCAGATCTTTAAACATGGTAGGATAGAAACTGTCATACCACTCTTTGTCCTCGTCAAAGTATGGCTGCATATTAACCAGTGCGTCAGATTCCAGATAATCTAAGGTTCTGGATCCTCCGTATTCAATAAATACATTGGGTGTATCTCCATTTGCAAAAGAAGTTCTAAGCTTATCCAGATAATCTGATTCGGTAGGGATATTATCCATAACTACCTTGATCCCATTATTCATGTCACTGAATTCCTGGACTTTTTGACGGTAAAATTCCTCATCCGGTACATCCGCTCCATAGCGCGTAGCAACTGTTAAAGTAATTTCATCACCACTCTTAGCATCTTCTTTTGCTGCGGTATCTTTCATCTCCGTGTCTTTCGATTCCGTATCATTGGATGCTGCCGTATCCTTGGCAGCAGCCTGAGTAGATGTTTCTTTGTTTTCTGTGGTTCCCGAACCCTGACTGTTCCCACAAGCGGCAAGTGATAAAACCATCGTTCCTGTTAACAAACATGCTAATAATCTTCTTTTCATTTTGTTTCTCCTCTCACTTTTTAAAACCAGGTTAATATGTTCTTGAGCGAAACGTTTCGTTTTTGTAATTACATAATAATATTATTTATTCATTATGTCAATATATTTTTGGTTATTTTTTACATAATTTTTTCTTTAATTCGTATTTATACCAACATTTATATTTTAATTATAGCGAAACGTTTCGTATAATTGACTATAATTATTGATTTTATTTATAATTATGATATAATATTATTCAATTCCACGAATCAAAAAACAAAGGAGGTTTGTAAAATGAGTTGTACGATCAAGGATATAGCCAAAGACACCAGCCTATCCCTGTCTACTATTTCAAAATATCTGAATGGGAAAAATATCATACCCGAGAACCGGGAAAAAATAGAAAAAAGCATAAAAAAATTAGGCTATACGCCTAATAAAACTGCACAAATGCTGCGTGCACGAAAAACCAACACCATCTGTATTCTGATTCCCGTAATCGGGGATTATTTTTGGGGTACTCTTTGTTCTTACATTGAAGAATATGTGCAAAAATACAACTATTCCACCATCGTCAGCTCTTACGATCCCAAAGCAGATGAAAATGCTGACGTAATCCGCCTATTACTGAGCAATCAAGTAGACGGTGTCATTTTAATTCCAGAAAATGTTGCACATTTGCATTTGATCCAGTCCATCGCCCAAAACCACATACCTCTGGTATATCTGGACCAGGTTGTGGCAGATCCACCTGGTGATTCCGTCACTTCTACCAACCGCAAAAGTGCTTATGAGGCAACCGAATACCTTATTGCAAAAGGGCACTGCTGCCTGGGTGTAATTGGAGGAATCATGGACAGTTATACGATCAGCGAGCGCATACAGGGTTTTTACGATGCCTGTGACAAACACCATATTCCCTTTCCCTGCCGCATTGTTATGGGCGGTGACTTTTCACCCCATTCCGGTGCCGTGCAGTTTCGCCGTATGATGGAGCAGTCTCCCCGCCCTACCGCCATATTGATTCTGGGCTATATATCCACACTGGGTGTCATTATGGAATTGAATACTCTTGGTATCACCATTCCCAATGACCTGTCTATCATGACCTTTGACGACGATGAAATTTTCTCAGCTTTTGAGCCGCCCATTACAGCAATTGTGCAAAACCTCCAGGAAATGGGCAAGCAGGCAGCAAAGCTTCTTCTGAAACGGATCAATGGATGTGAGACAAATTTCCCCGTATTAAAAATGATCGACACAAGCTTTATTGAACGGAAATCGGTACGTGAAATGAATCCGCTTTAGCAGTGGATAACACAGAGTGTTAAAAAGCTATTTTAAACACGGGCTAAAATATTAGCCGCACTTAAGGATTTTTGCAGTATTGCCCCCACAACAAAGGCAAGCACTATGGATATTATGTCTTTAATCAGATACGGAACGGAAACCAGTACGGCAGATGACCAAAATGACATATTCATCAGCAGCATAAATTGCAGGATGCCCAAGATATGGCAGATCAGCAATCCACAAGCGGCAAGTAATCCGCCAAGTACACGCTTTTTTATGCCTGCAGCCAGCCCGCATAAAAGTGCCAGGAAAATAAATCCAAAGATAAATCCACCGGTTTTGCCGAATAGGATCCCAGGTCCCCCAGCCAATCCGGAAAATACAGGGACACCTACGCCTCCAAGTACAATATAGATTACCGTTGCCATGGTTCCTCTTTTCCATCCCAGTACGCACCCGGTCAAAGCCACTGCAAATGTCTGCATTGTTACCGGCACACCTGATGGCATGGGGATTGATATCTGGGATAATACAGCCAAAATGGCAGCAAACATGCCCACGAAAACGACTGATTGTGTTTTTATATTATTTTTCTTGTTCATAAGGTTCCTTTCATTGTAAACTAATATGTAAATTTTGTTGACAATAAGATTATAAACGAAGGCACAGACATTGTCAACCTTTCATTACACAAAGTTAACAACGGCTGTGCCCTCACCAAAATCTTATTCCCATCCCTTACATACGTCAACCCATTCTTTTGCCTTTGCATATTCCTCCAGCTGGGAGCAGGTAAGCTCAATGGCACTGTTGCTGCTGCCACACGCCGGGAAGACGGTATCAAACCTTTTTAAGGATTCATCCAGATAGATCTGAGCGGACTGGGGCACTGCAAAAGGACAGACACCCCCTATGGCATGACCTACCAGATCTTCCACCTCTTCCGGTGCCAGCATCTTAGCCTTCATACCAAAAAAGCCCTTAAACTTACTGTTGTCAATCTTCGTATCTCCCGCCGTCACAATTAATACAGCGTGATCACCGGATTTGCTTTTGAACGAAAGTGTTTTTGCAATCCGCGCAGGTTCTACCCCCACTGCCTGTGCCGCCAGCTCCACGGTCGCACTGGACGTCTCAAACTCCATTACTTTATCTTCCATATCAAATTCTTTCAGATATGCCTTCACTTTATCAATTGCCATGATATGCTCCTTTTCTGATTGTGATTTTACTTTACCTGCATGTATTTCATATTAAAACTACCTCTAATTATAATCAGATTGTAGTAAATATTCAATCCTATGTTTATAAGAAGATATACTGGGATTTGCAGCAACGAAAAAAAGCCCGGTAATCAATACCAGGCTTTTTTCCGACAAGGTTTAAATTAAGGTTTTTACAAACTCTTTAGAAGGACTAGGAATGACTGCATAATCCAGTACAAGACCCTCTTCTTTTATTAAAGCAACAGCAGAGCTTACAGATTCTGTAACTGCAGATACTGTTCCTGTTAATAACACATATGATTTACCGCACATACCTCTTGCAATTCTGATTTCAAAGAGGTCTACTTCTGCGGTTTTTGCTGCGTGATCCGCAGCTACAATAGCCGATGCTCCGGTAAAGGTTTCAATTACCCCTAAAGCCTGAACATCCTGAATATCTGCTGTGCAGTTAAGTGCTTTAAATACGGATTCGTGCGGGTTACCCAGCACGAAGCTGTCAATCATGCTTTCCGGATACTCTTTTTTAGCAGCATCTGCGGAAACTTTGATTGCACTTAGATCGCCGGTAAATAGGATAATGAATTTACCCGGGCAAACTGTTTGAGCCTGAATCAGCTCAACATCAGCTGTTTTCACAATAAGGTCTGCCGCCTTAATACCTGTGGAAACAGTTCTATATTCCACCATTCCAATTGCTCTCATCGTTCTCATCTCCATTATGATTTAATGCTGATAAAGTTATCAGTAACTGCCGTAACTTTTCCGGCAATACTTGCATGTAAACAGGTTCCTAAAGCGCCTTCCGGCGGTGCAGCTATTTGTTGTCCGACAGCCACTTCATCTCCCACCTTTACAGATGGTACACAAGGTGCGCCAATGTTTTGGCGAAGCATTAATTTTACTTCGTTAATTTCAATCGGACAGCCTTTCATCGGTGCCGGTATATCAAATTTAGCCAGACCAAGCCTGAGCATCAGACGGTGTTCCGGAACTTTCCGTTCCTCACGCAGACTGCTTGCCACGCCTTTTCCTGCTTTATCCGGTATCTTCACACCTTTACTTCTAAGGCCTGTTTTATATGCATCCAGTAATCTTCTTGGAGATAAATCCTGATGACAAGAATACAGTTCACATAATCCGCATGAACAACAGAAGAATGAGTTCAGAAACGGTTCTACGTTATACGTAGTTCCATTTGCAATCGCTCTCATAAATTCATGAGGTTTGATGGACTGACCAAGCAAATTTCTAGGACATAAACTAGTACACATGGAGCATTGTGAACAGACAGACATTGCATTTCTAAGATCTAACTTATTACTTCTCTGTCTTTTTACAACTGGCGGACAGGTAGGAGGCAATACCAGGATTGCCTTTGTAGTCTTCGTTACAATATCTCTGGCTGAACAGATGCGTCCCGTCATAGGACCACCCATAATCATCACATAGTCTTCTGTGGAAAATCCACCTGCCATGTCTACCAGTTCTTTAACCGTAATACCAATCGGTACTTCTACCGTAAGCGGACTGTTTACCAAACCTGCTACTGTCACAAATTTCGTAACAACATTGGTATCGCTTGTTACTTTGCGATACAGGTTCAATACCGTTTCCACATTTACAACAACACACCCAACCAGAATCGGAATCTTACCCTGAGGTACGATTTTTCCTGTGGTTTCATAAATTAATACGACTTCATCTCCTGCCGGATAGATGTCCGGTAAAATATGAAGGCGGAGTTTATTATAATTAACAATACAACTGTTCACGGCCTCAATAGAAGCAGTGTAGGACTTTTTCACAGCGATGATTCCTTCATTGGCACCTAACGTATCGACAAGCATCTGCATGCCCGAAAGTATTTCGTTTATGTAATCACTCATGAGCTGTCGGTCAACCTTGATTAAAGGTTCACATTCTGCACAGTTCAAAATGATTGTCTCTGCCTGGTCTGAAAGTTTTGCATGAGTTGGGAAACCTGCTCCGCCAGCTCCTACAACACCGCCATCGAATAAAGCCTTTTTCATATCTACCATATTCATTGCGTCCACTCCAACCTATTCTACTATGACTATTTTTTGCGGGTCATCTACAATACCTACAATACATGCATCAATCGGAGAATCCGGATCACCACAGCCAAGCCGCGCAGAACTACCTGTCGTCACCAGCACGATATCACCGATACCGGCTCCTACGTTATCCACGGCAACAAGACGGCTACTGTTATCAGTTTTCATCTTTTCCATTGGATCTACGATCAGGAATTTGCTTCCCACAAGATCATTATTCTTTCTTGTACAAATTACCGTTCCAACTACTTTGCCTATAATCATGCTTTCCTCCTGTGTCGCGTTATATGCGACATTCGTCGCGCTTTCTGCGACATCGTTGCACTCGCTGCGTCATTTGTCGCACTTGCTATTTAATTAAAATTCCCATTTCTTTACCGATGCCCAAGCCATTTGCTTCATCGGTATCTATATGCATCTCTAATGTAAATGTATCATGTACTCTGATTACAACATCTTCAAAAACACCGCCGCGGCCGCTGTCAAAACGAACTTTCACAACCTGTTTGTCTTTTACGCCATATCTGGCTGCATCTGCCGGTGACATATGAATATGTCTTTTTGCAACAATACATCCTTCTTTCAAATATACAACACCTTTTGGACCAACCATTGCAATTGGTGCGGAGCCTGCAAGATCCCCTGACTGACGAACCGGCGGGTTTAATCCCAGACGTATCGCATCTGTCTTGGCAACTTCAACCTGAGACTGGCTTCTCTCCGGTCCCAAAACTCTGACATTTTCAATTGCTCTTAATTTTGTTCCAACGATGGTTACACACTCCTGAGCTGCGAACTGCCCGCCCATGAGTTCTTTTTTCTTATTTAACTGATAACCCTTACCAAATAAGGTTTCTACATCTTCTCTGCTAAGATGCACATGTCTTGCAGAAATTCCAATAGGAATCTCATCAGCCGGGTTATATACATCAACACTATTTTTTAACTGCTCAGCTACTAACCTTGCAATCTCATCTACTAATTGTTGTTCCTGCATTTTTTCGGTCCCTCTCTTCATGGGGTTATTCAATTCATAGAGCATCCTGGACACAGCTACCATATCCACTATTTTGGATTTCAAAAAATCACATCCTGACTTATAAAGTCAACTGCATGCCTCTTCACAGTCATCATCTTGTCCGTAAAGAAAGCATGCAATATCAAATGTCTATTTGCGCGGGCATGAGCCGTATGGACATGTCTGCGGTAGTTTGTTAATTAAAACTGTGGAAGGATCTTTTCTACGTCAGTATGTGGTCTTGGGATTACATGAACAGCGATTACTTCGCCTAATCTTCCAGCAGAAGCGCTTCCAGCTTCAACAGCTGCTTTTACTGCTCCAACATCTCCACGAACCATAACACTTACAAGACCGGAACCGATTTTTTCTGTTCCTACTAAAACTACATTAGCTGCTTTTAACATAGCATCTGCTGCTTCGATTGAAGCAATAAGTCCTCTTGTTTCTATCATTCCTAATGCCTGAAGTTCCATTCTGATATCCTCCTTAATCACTGGTTTTGCTGCCGGTGGGGCAGCATTCGCATTTTTGCGGGTTGTTCTTGGTTTTCTTTTTGCAGGAGCTTTCGCAGCTGCAGATTTTACATTCTTTTCATCGGCCATATCTTTTACCTCGATTTATCCTGAAGTATTAGAATCCGTCTGCAACAGATTTTAATCTTCCTGTAGAAACTTATATTTCTTTCTACTGATTTCTACAAGGTTCATTGTTTCTTCATGTGGATTTGCTATCACTGCAGATGCCACAATATTGCCCACTGCACTTCTCTTTGCAGACTCTATCGCTTCCGTTACTGCAGAAACATTGCCTTGAACGATTATGGTTACCAGTCGTCCGCCTAACTTCTTTTCCCAAGTCAGGAACCTGATGTCTGCTGTTTTCAGCATGACATCAAGTGCCTGAATCGCATCCGTAATATTAGGTAATTCAATTAATCCAATTGATTTCATATATCTTTCCTTCTGTTTTCAGGATATTGGAGCACGTATTAGATGCTTGGTAATATTTTTTCTACGTCTGTGTGAGGTCTTGGGATAACGTGTACTGCTACTAACTCGCCAAGTTTTCCTGCTGCTGCTGCACCTACTTCTGTAGCTGCTTTAACAGCTCCAACATCTCCACGAACTAAAACTGTTACAAGACCTGAACCGATTTTTTCTGTTCCTACTAACTGAACGTCTGCTGCTTTCACCATAGCGTCAGATGCCTCAATTGCTGCTACTAAACCTCTTGTTTCTACCATTCCTAAAGCTTCCTGTGTCATTATAAAAATCCTCCTTAATTAACCTTGTTGTTTTTCCAACATCAGATATTTCTTCATTTTATCTACTCTAAACATTTATTCGTAACAGTTCAGTCATGTCGAACTATTACATTTATTCTACACTATATTGCACTTATTCTCAACATCTTTTCAGTATCCTCTGATGGAGCTGGGATAATATATCTTGTTACAACACCTGTAATACTGTTTGCTGCTTCTTCCGCTGCATCCATTGCAGCATTTACATCTGCAACACTGCCTCTGATTTTTAAGCAAGTAATAAGGGGTACCGGTAACGCATCTGCATTTGCAGGCTTGTTCTTGTCAATGGATTCGATCCTGACATTTGCCGCTTTTGCTGCTGCATCTGCCGCCACAAATGCTGCTACGCATCCAAACACTTCTAAAATTCCTGCTGCTTCACGCATGGCCTAACACACTCCTTTCACTTACTCGTTGATGATAGCGATCTTAAGACCTTCCATCTTCAGATTTGTTACATGAGCTTCATTAATTTGACTTAACGGGAACTTATGTGTGATCAGTTTCTTCATTGGAAGTCCGATTGCCTGAGCGCCCTTTAAGAATTCAAATGTAGTTGCATAATCTCTGAGTGTATATACCCAGGAACCAACGATTGTGATTTCTTTGGAGCAGATATCAAAGTGAGGATTGATTGTTGCATCTCCACCATTGATGAAGAATCCAAGTTCACAAAGTCCGCCGCCGTTACGGATGAATTTGTAGATGTTTGCATGAGCGATCGGAGATCCGGTACACTGGAATGCAAAGTCTGCAAGGTATCCGCCAAATGCCGCTTTCACGCCATCTGCAAGTGCTTCAATTCCTTTATGGTCTTTGAAGTTTACAGTTTCAGATGCGCCCATTTCTTTCGCGAAATCAAGTCTCTTCTGCTCGCCGTCTACTGCAACGATATTCTGAATTCCCATTGTCTTTAAGATTGAGATACAAATCAGACCGATCGGTCCGCATCCCTGAACAACAACTCTGCTGTTGAATCTTAAGATTCCGGTTGTTTTAGCTCTTTCTACAGCATGGATTAATACTGCACATGGCTCAATTAAGATTCTGGACTCTAAATCCAGTTCACTTACGTTAAATACAGTAGAACCTTTACGGATAACCAGGTAATCTGCAAACCATCCGTTCAGATGAATATCATCATCCGGAAGTAAGCCGTATACATCAGCTCCGCCTACGTTCTGTTTATTTAAGTCGAACATGGTAATGTCCGGATCATCTTTGAAAATCATACAGGTAACAACTTTATCGCCAAGTCCGAGAGCTTTGCCTGCGCTGTCTTTTTTCACGTTTTTACCGATTTTAACAATTTCGCCGGTTCCTTCGTGTCCAAGTACAACAGGAATCAAACTAAATGGATCTCTTTTGAATTCGTGTGCATCTGTACCGCAAACGCCGCATCCTTCAACTTTAACCAGGATGTCGTCATCGCCGATTTCCGGAATCGGAAATTCTTTGATATCATAATGTTCCAAAGCTGTCAGCATTGCTACTTTTGAAGTTGCCGGAATAGATCCAGCTGCTTTACAAGGAGCTGCTGCCGGTGCTGCACTGCTGGTATTACCCTGCATTTCAGAAAGCACCTGTTTTACGATTTCTTCTATATTCATTTCCACGTCTATCACTCCTTATCTGATGCAAAGTGCATCGCCCATTACACATCTTCTGCTCTTAGTAAAGTTTTTAGCGGAGGTTAATCCTTCACCTGTACGGCTGCAGATTGTGAAAGTAGGATATCCTTCTCCTCCAAATCCAAGTGCTGCATAAGATGGGGCATTTTTCACAAAGATCGCGGTGTCGATCATTTTACCAAACTTTGTAAGGTTATTTACATTTGTTGAATGCATATGTGCGGAATGTCTGTTGCCATGTTCTAATTCAACGGCAATGCCCATACCCTCTTCTACATTCTTTACTCTTACGATACCCAGAATCGGCATCATAAGCTCTTCCCAGATCATAGGATTTGTTTTTTCACCTTCGAATATGATACAACGGATTTCATCGCCAACCGTAACTCCGATTTTGCTAAGAAGAACTTTTGCACTGCGTCCAACGCACTGTCTGTTCAGGGTTCTCTTACCGTTTTTCTCATTAAAAACAGTCTGGATTAATTTCTGAACTTCTTCTGCGTTTGCATGATAACATCCAACCTGTTCCATATGGTAGATCAGCTCGTCCGCTATCATATCAACTGCAACAACTTCCTTTTCAGCAATACAAGGCAGGTTATTGTCAAATGTACATCCATTGATGATATCTTCCGCAGCTTTCGGGATATTAGCTGTTTCATCAACTAAAACAGGTGGATTTCCTGCGCCCGCTCCCATTGCTCTCTTACCGGAAGAAAGAACGGTGGTTACTACACCTGGGCCTCCTGTTGCTACTAATAATGAGATATCTTTATGTGAGAAAATTACTTTGCTGACTTCCATAGTCGGTTCTGTTACAGCAACGGCTATATTTTCCGGTCCGCCCACTTCAACGCTGGCTCTGTTAATCATATCAATTGCCAGATTTGAACCATTTTTAGCAGATGGATGTGGTGCAAATACAACTGTGTTTCCTGCTGCGATCATTCCGATAGAATTACATACTACGGTTTCCGTAGGGTTCGTAGACGGACAAACTGCACCGATAACTCCGAACGGTCCCATTTCTACCAGAGTAAGTCCTCTGTCTCCCGACCATGCCACAGTAGAAAGATCCTCTGTTCCAGGAGTCTTTTCTGCAACCAGCTGGTGTTTCAAAATTTTATGTCCTACATTTCCCATTCCGGTTTCTTCTACACCCAGCTCTGCAAACATTTTTGCATTTTCCAGTGTTTTCTTACGGATATTGGAGATGATCTTTTCACGAAACTCTAATGGCATTGGCTGAATTTCTTTCTGGGCTTCTTTTGCTGCTGCAATTGCATCATTGATATCATCAAATACACCCAGTAATTTTTTAGAAGATCCTGCCGGTTTATCCGCCGTCGTACCCATGCCTTTTAACACGCTTCGAACAATATCTTGAATTTCTTGTTCGTTAATAGCCATTATGTGGTACCCCCTTATTTCATCTGAGCAAGGATTTTCTTTGTCACTTCAGCAACGATTGCCTCAACGCTAGGTTCGTCAGCTTTTGCTGATCCACAGTTGCAGCCTTCTGCTGAGTGGCATCCACCGCCGCATTTTCCGCCTAATTCAGCGCAGATATTTGCAGGATGTTTTCCAGGAAGACCCATCTGTCTTCTGATTTCATATAATTTAGCGATCTGCTCTTTGTCAAATTCCTTTGGTCCGCCAAGCATTTTGGATTTGTATAATAATTCTGCGTAGAATTCAACAGATTCCATTTTGTGGTAAGCTGCTAACAGGTCTGTGCTCCATGTTAAAGCTCCGTGGCTTTCCAGTAATACAGCATCATAATATGGTAAGTATTTTTCTACGTTATCTGGAATTTCAACGGTAGAAGGTGTACCATATTCAGCGATCGGAACGCATCCTAAAGCGATAACTGCTTCCGGCATAATTGGCTGAGTTAAAGGAATACCTGCAATTGCAAAGCTTGTTGCAAATGTAGGATGAGCATGTACTACTGCTCCAACATCCGGTCTTTTTTCGTAAACTCTCATATGCATTTTGATTTCAGATGAAGGTTTGAAGTTTCCGTTTGCCTGAAGAACATTTCCTTTTGCATCTACTTTACAGATAAATTCTGGTGTCATGAATCCTTTGGAAACACCTGTTGGTGTACATAAGAACTCGTTATCACTTATTTTTACTGAAATGTTACCGTCGTTTGCAGCAACCATATTTCTGTCGTAAATTCTCTTACCGATCTCACAAATTTGTTTTTTGATTTCATATTCATTAGCCATGAAAAAAATCCTCCTTACATGTTTGTTTGTGTTGTTTTATTTTTGGTTTAATTTATTTTAACACGAATGCCACTAAAAATCAACATCTTTCTCAATAATTTTTAGGACAAAAAAAACCCTGTAAAATACAGGGTTTCAGAGGAATTAACAGATTTTGGGGACAGGGTTTTCTTCACTCCACACAATACCACGCAATCCCAAATCCAAAGAATTGATAAAAATTTATCATTGTATCATGCCGGGCTTATAGAAGACATATTGGTTTCTGCCCCGGCGTTTTGCTTCATATAATGCAAGATCTGCCTTTTTGTATAATCCGTCAAAGTCCTTTCCGTCTTTTGGATAGACAGCAATTCCAAGACTCCCGGTAATATTATAGGCGCTGCCCGTGGAAAACGCCAGTTTTTTCAAAAGGGTATCCAGACGCTCCTGTAAAACATTTTCATCCGGCACATCTTTTAAGAAAGCGATAAATTCATCACCTCCCAAACGTCCCAAAATGTCATCTGCACGCAGGGATTCCTTTAATTTACTGGTTATCACTGACAAAACCCAGTCTCCAAACTGATGTCCTTTGTTGTCGTTTAATTCTTTAAAATGATCAATATCTACCATTATAAAGATGTGTCTGCTGTTCGGCTGGCTTTTATCCAATACATCCGTGACCTGGTCAATGATCGCCCGTCGGTTCAGCACCCCGGTGAGCGGATCCCGCCTTGACCGTTCATGCAGTTCCAAGGCTTTGCGTTTTTCTTTGTCAATATCCGTTATCAGGATAAATGCTTTTATATGGTCTGAATAGGGATCGGGAAGCATCTGGAGTGATGCCATAACCCAGTATACCGTCCCGTCTTTTGCATAGCGCTGGCATTCCATTTTCATTTCCCGCTTCCCGTTGTGGAACTGGCGGATCATTTCACTCCTGCAGAATAATTCAACATAACCCTGCCTGTCCTCGGGCACAATCAGATTCTCCACAACATATTCAAGTGTTTTATCATAAGTTTCCACTACCGCTTCCGGCAGGATATTATTGGAATCTGTCCGGACACTCTCCAGAATATTTTTCGTAATATCGCATTCATAATAAGCAACGGCATTCTCCTGCTGGGACTGGTTAAACTGGCTCCATTTTTCATATGCAATTTCTTTTTCACGCTGTTCACTGATATCCTCAAAGGACACGATGGCATGCAGCGGCAGTCCCTCCCGGTTGTACACCATGGAAAAGGTACATTCATACCAGGTATAATCCCCTGTCTTATTGCGAAAATGTAAAATTGCAGTTCCCTTAGGCCGGCCTTCCAGCATACGTTCATAAAAAGTGATAAACTCATCTCTGCTCTCTTTTGCAGGATAGGTATCTGCGATACTCTCCGGCAGATTCTCCACCTTCACCGGAAGTCCCAGTTCCATCGCTGTATCCTCCGATAATACAGCAGTTCGTGTACTCGGATAAAACCGGAAAGCAAAACGTTTGGCATGTCCAAGGAGCAGAACCTTCTCTTTTTCTCCCATTTTCAGAGCCTCAATTGCTTCCATCCGTTTACTGATATCCAGTATGATACAATTCAAACAGTTGTCTTCATCGGGGTCTGATGTGCACTTGATCAGATTCCAGAGAACGCTTCCGGAGCTATGTAATGTTTTCACTTCTATTTCTATATAATCCAAACGCTCTTTCTTACATCTGTCTATTTTCTCTTTTGCCTTCGGCCAGTCAGCCGGATGTATGATATTACTTATTGCAGTGAATCCTGCAGATTCTGCCTCCCGGGGCGCGTATCCATAACTCTGATAAAAAAAGTCATTCGCACTCACAATGGTCAGAATATCATCATTTCTAATTTTGCAGAAACCACATGGAAGATTGTCAATTTTTATGACATACTCCTCCCTATTTTCCCGCATATCTGATCCCCTCCTGTCAATGGCACTATTTTCCAAATCATTTTTTGTTTTTCATTATAGAACATTTTATCAACAAATACAACTTAATAAACTGGCTGAAATTCTTATGATTTTTTTTACTTTGTCTGAATTTGTCGTTTTGTATGGAAATATCGTTTTTGTCCTATGATTTCTAAGGAAAATAACGCAGAATAAGTCACGATTCGGCGAAAAATGAAGAATGATTTTTTTAAATATATTTCCCCTTGCATTTTTCCAATTTTCGGTTACAATAGAAGGGACTATGCAATATGATTTTTATATAGAAAGATAAAAAGAGGTTCGAGAACATGATAAGTGCTAATAATGTAACACTTCGAATTGGTAAAAAGGCGTTGTTTGAAGATGTAAACATTAAATTTACAGAAGGAAACTGCTATGGTTTAATCGGTGCCAATGGTGCCGGTAAATCTACATTCTTAAAAATTTTATCCGGACAGTTAGATACAACCCAGGGTGATATTGTTATCACACCGGGTCAGCGTCTCTCTTTCTTACAACAGGATCATTTTAAATATGATGAGTATTCTGTACTGGATACTGTCATTATGGGTAACAAGAGACTGTATGAGATTATGAAAGAAAAAGAAGCCATCTACGCAAAAGAAGATTTTACAGAAGAAGATGGTATCCGGGCAAGTGAACTGGAAGGCGAATTTGCCGAAATGAACGGGTGGGAATCAGAATCTGATGCAGCCCAGTTATTAAACGGACTAGGTATTGAAACGGATCTCCACTATGCAATCATGAGAGATCTTAAGGGTAGCGAAAAAGTGAAGGTGCTTCTGGCTCAGGCATTATTCGGTAATCCTGACATCCTTCTTCTGGATGAGCCTACTAACCATTTGGATCTGGATGCAATTGAATGGCTGGAAGAGTTCCTGATCAACTTTGAAAATACGGTTATCGTGGTATCCCATGACCGTTATTTCCTGAATAAGGTATGTACCCATACTGCTGATATCGACTATGGTAAGATTCAGCTCTATGCCGGAAACTACGATTTCTGGTATGAATCCAGCCAGCTGCTGATCAAACAGATGAAAGAAGCAAACAAGAAAAAAGAAGATAAGATCAAAGAATTACAGGACTTTATCTCCCGATTCAGTGCAAATGCTTCTAAATCCAAACAGGCTACTTCCAGAAAACGTGCTTTGGAAAAAATCGAGCTGGATACCATTCGTCCTTCCAGCCGTAAATATCCATATATTGATTTCCGTCCAAGCCGCGAGATCGGTAATGAAGTTCTGACCGTAGAAGGTCTTTCCAAGACAATCGAAGGCGTGAAGATCCTGGACAACCTGTCCTTTACATTAAATCATGACGATAAAGTTGCACTGGTAGGCGGAAACGAACTGGCAAAAACGGTTCTTTTCAAAATTTTAATGGGCGAAATGGAACCGGACTCCGGATCTTATAAATGGGGAATTACCACTTCCCAGGCTTATTTCCCTAAGGACAGTACCAAAGAATTCGACAATGACTACATTATCGTAGACTGGTTAACCCAATACTCTGAAATCAAAGATGCCACTTACGTGCGCGGTTTCCTTGGACGTATGCTCTTTGCAGGTGATGACGGCGTGAAAAAAGTTAAGGTATTATCCGGTGGTGAAAAAGTGCGCTGCCTGTTATCTAAAATGATGATTTCCGGTGCAAACGTTTTGATCCTGGATGAGCCAACCAACCATTTGGACATGGAATCCATTACCGCATTGAATAATGGTCTGATCAAATTCCCGGGTGCAATCATGTTCGCATCCCATGACCACCAGATCGTTCAGACCACAGCTAACCGTATCATGGAGATCATGCCGGGCGGTGCCCTGATCGATAAGATCACTACTTATGACGAATATCTTGCAAGTGATGAAATGGCCAGAAAACGTCAGGTATACTCAACAGAAGGCGATTTAGACGATAATTAAATTCATGCATAAAAAAGAGACTGAGGGAAATCAGTCTCTTTTTCTGCCATCTGCCAGTTTCTCTGAGCATTTGTATGCGGTTTTTTCTGAATCGTTGTTTTCTGTTTTACTGTACTTCCTGTTTTGTGCATTTTATCATCTTTGTATTTTCGCATTCTGCATCACAATCTTAACTTCTGCTTCCATCTCTGTTATCGGTTCTGACTCCTTAGCCGTCTTTATCTGTGTACAGGCTGTGACGTTGCACAATACCATTAACAAGAAACCCATTATTGCTATTTTCTTCTTCATCTTCATCCCTCCAGAAAATTACAAACAAGTTTACATGTTCATCTCCAAATATTATAAGCAGCAAATGGAAAATCTGTCTGTGGGTCAGGTAAAGAATTTGTAAAATTTGAAACTGTACAGTTGGTCTGTCTATACTTTAATTGTATGTATCATTTAAAGTTATGTCAAGTATTATGAGAAATTTCTAAATTGGGTGGGGCGATATTTTGACTTTATGTGTACGATAGGTAGTGTAACGAAAAGAAAAGGACAAACAGCATCCATTTGTCCTTTTCCAATTTCCATCGCTTAATGCACCTGAAATTTGTCAAACTCCGGATTCGTATAATAATAATTATTAGAATCCAGTTTTTCTTTTGTTTTCTCCAGTGCCTCTCCAAATCTCTGGAAGTGCACAACTTCTCTTGCTCTTAAAAACTGTATCGGTTCTCTAACCTCGGGATTTTGCACCAGACGCAAAATGTTATCATAGGTGGTTCTGGCTTTTTGTTCGGCAGCCAAATCTTCAAACAGGTCTGTAATAGCATCTCCTTTTGACTGGAACTCACAGGCATTAAAAGGAACTCCGCCGGCTGCCTGGGGCCAGAGTGCAGTGGTATGGTCAATATAATAGGCATCAAACCCTGCTGTTTTTGCTTCATCCACTGTAAGATTTTTTGTGAGCTGGTAAATCATGGCACATATTATTTCCAGATGCGCCAATTCTTCTGTTCCAATATCGGTTAATAAACCGGCAACCTCTTTGTCCGGCATGGTATAACGCTGGGACAGATACCGCATAGATGCTGCCAGCTCTCCGTCTGGACCGCCAAACTGGCTGATTATCAATTGTGCAGTTTTGGGACAGGTCTGGGTAATTTTTACGGGAAACTGTAATCTTTTTTCATAAGTCCACATTACACAAGCCCTCCTTCCCAAGGTGTTCTTCCATCTACCCAGGTAAAATGACGTTGTCCATCATAAGAGCACTCCGTATTTGCTTCGTGAATCCCTTCTGCCTTTACACAGTCGATGGTAAGCGGTTCGAATTTCGCTTCAAACTCTTCCATCAGCGCTTTCCTTTTCCCCAGGTACTGCCCAAACAGATCCAGTGCCTGAGTATCCGTTGGATGGGTATCCAGGTATAGAGTCAAATCATTGACGCAGAAACTAACTGCATCTAGTTCATTCAACAAGGCATTCCTATCTTCCATTATCAGCACCTCCTGCATAAAAAGGCAGATCCAGATCCGGGAATATGGTTCCTCGTTTCAGAGCCTCTTGTGGTTCATACACTGCTCCAAACGTCTGCTTTGGTACAGTTGCCATTGCCAGAATACAAGTACAGCTTTGTGAAAAACAAGCAGATTTTCCTTCCTGACCGCAAGTACATTCCATAACATCATTCTCCTTTCCGATTTCAGATGATGACAATAATTTCGTCATCATTTTTATTATGTCTGAAATTGTCGTTTTTACGACAGGGATTTCTTGCAGATATGTCATAAAATACAAAAAAGCAAAGACGCTGTTGTCTCTGCTTTCCATTTCTTGCTTTATAAAGTTCTATGCGATTGCATAATTACGTGCGATTTGACCGACTCTTATATTCAGCAGCTGCACGATTGACACGACAACCTGCTGGCAAAGCGAAATAATGTATTTCACATCCTCTTCCACGGAACGCTTGAATTTCAGATATTCCTGATGTGAAGTTTCTATAAAATGGAACAGCGCTTCTGCGGTTTTGAAAGTCTTCATCTCTTTCTGCTGTCTTAATGCTTCTCCACTTTTGATATACTCTTTTAAATATTTTTTCAAATGTTTTTCATAAATACAATGATCTTTTAAATTTCCATCATAAGTATCATTATGGGGAAATGTAAAATAGTCAGCTACATAATGGATCACTTCTCCAATACGCCTCCAGTATACCCGTTCATTTCTTCCAAATATATCACAATCCTCCGTAAGATTACGGATATCCTCACGTACCTGATCAAATGTTCCAAAAAACTCATGTTTCTTAGTCAAAAAAGAAGGCTTACAGTCTGGAAGTATACTTCCCAGATAAAATGCTTTCTTATGGTTATCAAGCTCCTGGGTGTTCAGATTATTAACAATATATCTCGCTACCGAGATATGAGATTTTTTTCTCAATGGATTTGGCCTCCTGGCTTTTGCTTAACCTTTTTGCTACCTTTTTCATTGTAGCCTTTTCAAAGTAAAAAAGCAAGTTAAAATTGTGTAAATATCATAACACATTTTAACAATCTTGTTAGATTATTCTTATGCACTATCTACAAGCTGAAAAAGTTGATAAAAACAATTATATAAATCTCGCATCTTTTTATAGATTTATTTGGATGATTTTAACAGCGAGATTTGCTTCTATAGTAATTTCTTCCAAAAAAATTAAAAAAGTCTGGATACTAATTTCAGGAAATCCCTGTTATTCAGATCCAGACTCTTCTTTCTTAAGTTTTAAACAGTTGCTATATCAATTAATGTAAGCTTTTCTATGTCTGTATTTTCCAGACTGGTAATCAAAGCTTCTGCCGTATCCAGAGAAGTCAGCACATTTACGCCGGTTTCAATGGCATTGCGGCGGATCAGGAAACCATCCTTTGCACGTTCCACCCCTGGTGATGGTGTATCGATAACCAGATCAATTTCATGTCCCAGTATTAAATCCATTAAGTTTGGTGATTCCTGCTCAATTTTATTAATACGGATTGCATGAACGCCGTTTTCATTTAATTTCTTCGCCGTACTTCTGGTTGCGTATATTTTATAACCGATTGCTTCAAATCTTCTTCCAATCTCTACTGCATCTTCTTTGTCTGCATCCTTCACAGTCATAATCATATTCTTATATTTCGGAAGGTTTATGCCGGCACCAAGAAATGCTTTGTAAAGTGCTTCATCAAAGGTTTTCGCAATACCTAAGCATTCTCCTGTGGATTTCATTTCCGGGCCCAGGCTGATATCGGCACCGCGGATTTTTTCAAAAGAGAATACCGGCATCTTAATTGCTATATAATCGGCTTCCGGCTGTAATCCTGCTTTATATCCCAGATCTTTTATCTTCGCACCTAAGATGACTTTCGTGGCAAGAGGTACAATTGGAATTCCGGTAACTTTGCTGATATAAGGCACGGTTCGGCTGGAACGGGGATTTACTTCAATTACATATACTTCTTCCTGGCACACAATAAACTGGATATTAATCAATCCGATTACATGCAGGGACTGTGCCAGCTTTTTCGTATAATCTTCGATCTTAGCCTTAACATTTTCACCCAGGCTCTGTGCCGGATATACCGAAATACTGTCACCGGAATGAATGCCTGCCCGCTCAATATGCTCCATGATTCCCGGTATTAATATATCATCTCCATCGCATACCGCATCCACTTCGATTTCTTTCCCAACCAGGTATTTATCCACCAGAATCGGATGCTCCTGAGCGATACGGTTGATGATACCGATAAATTCATCCACATCTTCGTCATTGATTGCGATCTGCATTCCCTGACCGCCCAATACGTAAGAAGGTCTTACCAGAACGGGATACCCCAGTTCATTAGCCGCTTTCTTCGCCTCTTCAGCTGTGAATACCGTATGACCTGCCGGTCTTGGAATCTGGCATTCTTCCAGAATTTTGTCAAACAGTTCCCTGTCTTCAGCCGCATCCACATTTTCAGCGGAAGTACCCAGAATCGGCACACCCATTTTCATCAGCGCTTCCGTAAGCTTAATGGCAGTCTGCCCGCCAAACTGTACCACCGCTCCGTCCGGCTTTTCAAAACGCACGATATTTTCCACATCTTCCGGTGTCAGCGGTTCAAAATAGAGTTTATCTGCAATATCAAAATCGGTACTAACCGTTTCCGGATTATTATTTACAATAATGGTCTCATAACCTTCTTTCGAAAATGCCCAGGTACAATGTACAGAGCAGAAGTCGAATTCAATCCCCTGTCCGATTCTAATAGGACCGGATCCTAATACCAGAACCTTTTTACGGTCGTTGGTTTCAATTGCTTCATTTTCACTGCCGAATACCGAGTAATAATATGGCGTGCTTGCTGCAAATTCAGCTGCACAGGTATCTACCATCTTATATGCTGCAACAATGCCGTTTTCATAACGCATATCACGGATCTCTTTTTCGGTCTTGCCGGTAAGAGCTGCAATTACATTATCCGGGAATTCAATGCGTTTTGCTTCTTCCAGTAATTCGGTTGTGAATTCCTGCGTCTTAAGTGCCTCTTCCATTTCAACTAAGATAGCAAGTTTATCAATGAACCAGATATCAATCTTGGTAATATCATGAATGACCTCATAGGAAACGCCCTGGCGGATTGCCTCTGCAATCACCCAGATTCTCCTGTCATCAATTTTACCAAGCTGCTTTAACAGGTCATCCCCATGAAGATTTGAGAAATCATATGACATTAAGCTGTCCACATGCTGTTCCAGGGAACGGATTGCTTTCATGAGTGCACCTTCAAAGTTATTGCAGATGCTCATTACTTCTCCGGTTGCTTTCATCTGCGTGGTAAGTGTTCTCTTCGCACTGATGAATTTATCAAACGGAAGTCTTGGAATTTTCACTACACAATAGTCCAGCATAGGTTCAAAACTGGCATATGTTTTTCCCGTTATGGCATTCTTTATTTCATCCAGCGTGTATCCCAGGGCGATTTTAGCTGCAACTTTCGCAATTGGATATCCGGTTGCTTTGGATGCCAACGCCGAAGAACGGCTAACTCGCGGATTCACCTCAATTACACAATATTCAAAGCTGGTTGGATGCAATGCATACTGAACGTTACAGCCTCCGGTGATCTCCAGTTCACTGATAATATTCAGGGCTGAGGTACGGAGCATCTGGTATTCCTTATCACCCAGTGTCTGTGACGGCGCTACTACGATACTGTCTCCGGTGTGTACGCCTACCGGATCTAAATTTTCCATATTACAAACGGTAATAACGTTTCCTGCGCTGTCACGCATTACTTCATATTCAATTTCTTTCCATCCGGAGATACAGCGTTCTACCAATACCTGTCCTACACGGCTCAAACGCAGACCATTTCCCAGAATCTCAACCAGTTCCTCCACATTTGCGGCAATACCGCCGCCGCTGCCGCCCAGTGTATAAGCCGGTCTTAAAACGATGGGATAACCAATGGTGTTTGCAAAGGCAATACCGTCCTCAATATTTTCCACAACCATGGAAGCTGCAACCGGCTCTCCGATTTTTTCCATCGTGCTCTTAAACTCCAGACGGTCTTCCGCTTTTTTTATCGTCATAGAGGTGGTACCGATTAATTTTACATTGTTCTTTTCAAAGAAGCCTTCCTCATCCAGCTCCATTGCCAGATTCAGACCTGCCTGTCCGCCAAGGGTGGGCAGTACGCTGTCCGGTCTTTCTTTTAAAATCAACTGTTTCACAACTTCTGTTGTAAGTGGTTCTATATATACTTTATCAGCAATCTGCTTATCTGTCATAATCGTAGCCGGATTGGAATTCAGCAGTACAACTTCTAATCCTTCTTCTTTCAGGGAGCGGCAGGCCTGTGTACCTGCATAATCAAACTCCGCTGCCTGTCCGATAATAATCGGACCTGATCCGATAACTAATACTTTTTTAATTTCAGGATTCTTTGGCATTATTTTGTCACCTCCATCATTTTCATAAACCGGTCAAATAAGTATCCGGAATCTAACGGTCCCGGACAAGCCTCCGGATGGAACTGTACGGTAAAGATATTCTTACCTGTGTATGCCAATCCTTCGTTAGTACCATCATTTACATTTACAAAAGCCGGTACCGCAACATCTGGATCCAAATTGTCGGTATCAACCACGTAACCATGATTCTGCGAAGAAATGTATACTCTTCCTGTAGCCAGATCTTTCACCGGATGATTGCCGCCGCGATGTCCGTATTTCATTTTATGGGTATCTGCACCGGTAGCCAGTGCCATTAACTGATGTCCAAGACAGATTGCGAAAATTGGAATCTCAGAATGGTATAACTTCTTGATTTCTTCTATAATAGAAGTACACTCTTTGGGATCTCCAGGTCCGTTAGAAAGCATAATGCCATCCGGATTAGATGCCATGATCTCACTTGCCGGAGTCAGTGCCGGATATACCGTCACTTCACATCCAAGCTGGTTCAATGAACGTGCTATATTTCTCTTCGCTCCTAAATCTAACAGGGCAACTTTCGGGCCATTCCCTTCCAGGACATATTTTTCCCTGCAGGAAACTTTTTCTACAACTTTTCCTGTAGTGTATGCTTTTAATCTGGGGATGATCTCTTCTATATGATAATGCTCATTCGTGGTAATCATGCCGTTCATGGTACCTTTTTCACGAAGAATCTTCGTAAGCGCTCTGGTATCAATTCCTGCAATCCCCGGTATATCATGCTTTTTCAGAAATTCCTGAATGGTTCCTTCACTTCTGAAATTGCTTGGAATCCTGGATAACTCACGCACAATGTATCCATCCGGCCATGGCCTTGCAGATTCCATATCCTCATGGCAGATACCATAGTTGCCAATCAGCGGGTAAGTCATTACCACTGCCTGCCCTGCATAAGAGGGATCTGTCAGAACCTCCAGATATCCTGTCATGGATGTATTAAATACGATCTCACTGATCATTTCCTTTTCGGCGCCGATACTGGTTCCGGTAAATACAGTGCCATCTTCTAATATTAGAAAAGCTTTCATATGCCACCTTGCCCTTTCTTTTTCTTATAATTATAGTAACCATTTTGTGCGAAAATACTGAATCATGTTCTCACGAAATGCGCAGTTCAACGCATTCCTGACTGTGAATAGTAACTTTCGTTCCTATCTTCGCGCAAAAAAAAAGAGAACGCCACTAAAATCTCAGGCTCCTATAGCCGCAAAATTTTGCCATGCGCTCCCCCTCGAGTCAAACTTGGAAGTCTGAAACCAAATTCAGACTTCTTTGTATCACCACACTATAGGTTCTCAAATTGTTAAGATTCTACCATATCCGCCGACACATTTCAACCTTTTTTTCAATAAATTTTTGGAAATATTTTTTGATTCATAATTTTGGATTGCAGCTTCCAGGCTTTAAACCGCTATTTATACTGGATTGGTATGATTTTCTTGTCAACATCAATAAAATTTTTAATTCAAAAAAAATCCCTGTAATAAAAACCAGACAGGCGGCACAAGCAATGCCGGCAGCATATTCAGAGCTTTACAATCTTTTATTTTTAATATAGAAAGTCCCGAACTGGCAATGAGAAACCCACCCACTATGGAGATCTCCGTCAAAAGTTCCGGTGTTAAGAAACCAGACAATAGTCCTGCCCCCAGATAAATACTTCCCTGCCACACGAACAATACCCCAGCAGTAATTGCCATCCCGATTCCATATGTAGAAGCAAGTACCATAGAAGTCACAAAATCCAGCGCAGCATTGGTGAATAAGTAAGTATTATCTCCATGGAGGGCACTTTCCATCGGTCCCAGTATGGATAAGGTACCAATACAGAATAATAAAATTCCGGTAGCCAGCCCCTGCCCCAGATTGCTGCTGGAAAATTTATTCGTTAACCGCGCAAACCTTCCATCAATATCCAGCATTGTACCAAGCAGGCTGCCAATTGCCAGACTGATAATAAACAATACCGGGAACTGGCTCTTTGGCATATTCTGTACAATTGCATTAATGCCAAGTCCCGCTGCAGCCAGACCCATGGCGTTAAACAGAGCTCCCTGATATTCTTCTTTAATTCCCTTCTTTAACAGACTTCCGATTACGCAGCCTGCCAGAATCGTACCTGTATTTACAATCGTTCCAATCATAATAAATGATCTCCTTCTGCACAAAAGCCTGTTTGAAACATCATTTCAGCCTTCTGCACGCTCTTGTTTTTACAAAAATATAAACCCTCCAGCAGATAGAGGGTCAAGAGATTTGTTAAAATAAAATTAAATACTTTTATATGGAATCTGTAACTCTGTCACAAACCTGGAGGAATCGTCTGTCATTCCTGCATCAATCAGGGTTATTTCCACAGAATCTCCATCAGGTTCATATCCCTGCTTCTCCATATAAGAGAGTAATTTCAGATAATAGCCTTTGGCTTTCTCATGGGTTCCCTGATACCGGATGGTTACATAGTACGATTCTTTTAAACAGATGGTATCCTCCCGGTATTCATCTTCTTGTTCCAGAAGTACAAAAATCCCGGAAAACTTTTCAAACCTGCGCTTTACCAGATCTTTTCTGGAAACGGACACGCCCACTTTACCAAGAAACATCACTGCCTTTAAATTGTTATTGCGCTCCAGTTCACGAATGGGATATTCCAAATCCTCCCCTACGGGGATCTCTTTTCTGAGATATGCTGCTTTTCGCAAAGAAATCTGCTTCTCTATAATCCGGTCATACACAGTTTCCACTGCATCCTGGATCTGCGTCAGCCGTCTCTGAAGCTTTTTTTCCACCAGTTCCAGTTCTCTTTTCCGGGCTGCAATCTCTTCTTGCTGCCCCCTTAATATGGTAACCATCTGATCAATGTCCTTATTTCCAAAGAAATCAGCGATTTTCTCAATGGGCATGTTAAGTGCCCGGAGATATTTTATCGTATTCAAACGTTCAAACTGTCTGGTTGAATAGTAACGGTATCCGGTACCGGGATCAGTCCGTTCCGGCTTTAGCAGTCCGATTCCATCGTAATACCGCAAAGTGCGTATGTTAACATCAAATAATTTGGACACTTCTCCGATTGTAAATAATTCTTTCATAAATGCTGTCTCTGCCTGTATAATTCTTTCAGATCTTCTATTGCCATTCCCATGTCTAATATGTGAAACCCAAAATAAATCTCATTCATAATCTGTGCGTCTGCCTGGTCAAAAATATCACGGCTCTTTTCTCCTGTCATATAGTGCCAGCAACGGTAAAGATAGCCGCTCCAATACATCACTTCATTGGTGTATTTATTCCCGGCACCTTTTAATCCTCCGGCTTCCTGCCCCAGTAATTCCAGCAGATAGGCTTCCCCAGCCCATTGAAGTCTGTCATAATCCTCATCTAACCCTGCTGCCACGCTGCTCTTCATAAATACCTTTATAAAATCTGGGCTGTCATATCCCATTTTCAGGGAAAGCTCAAACAACCGTCCCTGTATATTGCAGAGCTGTCGTTCAATCAGACTTAAGTTTTTCATCATATTCGGCCGCCCCCATTCAGTATTTCATCAAAATAGCGGCCCTCCCTTCGGTGTTTTCGGCAAATTTCCTCTGCTCTGCTAATCTCACCTGCACGGTTCGCCTCACACATTTTCCGGGAATAAGCCCTTTCTTTTTCTCCTATGGGAAGATTCTCTATGACGCGTATCTGCTTACATGCCCGTTCACTGACCGCTGCATACTGCTTGTCGGCTTTCAGTGCACTGAGGCTGCTCATCAATGCCGCATCCGTAATTTCACAGGAAAAAAAACGCTCCAGGACAACAAACATGCGGTCACTCACCACATAGCCGCTTATCATATCACAGTCTTTCGCAATATTTTTAAATTTCTCGTAGTAAGGCGTTCCTTTCATTTCTTCCATTCTGCCTCTGTTCAGCGCAATGAGCATCGCCCAGTCTATACTCACCTCTAGATTTAATATTTTTAACCCGGTCAGGTCCACTTTTACCGTATACATCCTGGCCTCGGGAAAATTGCATATGAGAGACATTGGCTGACTCTGATTTGTTCCCATATAAAAGCCTTTGCCAAAATCACAAAACTCACTGCTGATTGGACGAATTGCTCCCTGGATCCCCCTTTTTGAGCCATGGTACAGCATCAGGCTTTTTTCAGAAGTAATGACCACCGCATCCTTTTGCAATTCCTCAAAATCAATATGATTATCACGACAGATCATACGAAGGCTGTTAATCGCCACTGCTGTTGGTTCACAATGGCCATTTTCCCATCGATTCACCGTGGCAAAGCTGACACCCAGTACTTTTGCGAGCTGAGTCTGGCTAAGCCCGGCACGCTTGCGAATTTCCTTTACCATCTCAGAACTTTTCATATCCGCCCTCCACCCGGGAGCGTGCCTGAATGTTTCAAACACCCTCTGATAAATTTCTTACCAATATCATACCATGGTCGTTTTTTGATTACAAGTCGATGTGTGCCTAATATAGCAAAATTTTACAAAAAACTTGAACATTTTAGGGATATTTTATCTCAGAATGCAAAAACTAATGGAAAAACAAAAGTGCAGGTTGAAAAATAAGAAGAAAGGAACTGCCAAAAACAATACAGCCTGTGAAATCGGCAGAATCATTTTATGATATGGTGACGGAACATGATTAACAACGAAGAACTTCCAATTGGATTTACAATGGAAATGGCGATGCATTCCGATGTATTAAATCGTTTTGCAGGCCTGTCAAAGCAAGAACAGCAGAAAATAATTAATGGTGCAAAGAACATTAACAGCCACGATGCAATGCGCAGCTATGTAGAGAATATTTTTAACAATGGTATGCAATAAAATATAAAAAGAGTTCCGGTAAACAGCATACTCCATACCTGCTGTTACCGGAACTCTTTTCTATGAAAAACATGCTAAATTTAACTTACACTTTCTTCCGTCTTTCTATCGGGATACATCGTTTTCATCTTTTTCATTATCATAAAATAAGCTATGATCAGCGGTATGGCGGCTCCAATCCAGGCAAGAGGATTGGACCAGCATGCGCCTGCAAATCCCAGAACTCCCGACAGAAAAATTGCTGCAAAACAGCGCATTACCAATTCCATTACTCCTGCCAGAGTAGGCACAAAGCTCTTGCCAAGCCCCTGCAAGGTAAACCGGAAAACAAAAAGCAGAGCCAGTACAAAATACAGGCTTCCGTTAATCCGCAGGTATACCTGTGCCAGATTCAGTACTTCCGGCTGCCCAGGCCCAACAAAGATTCCCGCAAGCTGGTAGCCGGCAAAGATATTCAAAAGTCCCATCACGATACTGAATCCCACGGAAATCAATGCACACTGGAATACTCCTTTGCGGATACGGTCTATTCTCCCTGCTCCCATATTCTGGGCTGCATAGGTACCCATCGTAGTTCCAAATGAATTCATCGGCTGGGTGGCAATACTGTCAATCTTCTGTGCCGCTGTGTATGCCGCAACAGACACCGCACCAAGTCCATTCAACGCATATTGCAGGATTACTGCACCAATTGCGATTATGGACATCTGAAATGCCATAGGAAGGGCAATTTTCAGATGCAGAGAAACCTCCCAGGATGTCACGCGAAAGTCTTCCTTTCTCGGAATGAGAAATTTCAGGCGCTTCATCATATACCACAGACATAATAAGCCGGACACCAACTGAGCCAGAATCGTTGCCCACGCTGCGCCTGCAACCCCCATTTTAAAATTTAGAATCAATACAAAGTCCAGAATGATATTCAGTATACATGCAATAATCAAAAACAGAAGTGGCGTCTTACTGTCGCCAACTGCCCGGATTATATTCGACAGCATATTAAACAGCATACATGCCGCCGTACCGGCAAAAATAATAACCAGATAGCTCCATGCATCATCAATAATCTCCGGCGGTGTCTGCATCAGTTCCAGAATCGGTCTGGTCAGAGGTACTGCGATTAAAGTCAGTAAGATCGTAACTGCAAGACTGACCATCACACCAACTGCAATACTGCGGCGGACTCCATTTTCATCGGAAGCCCCAAACCTCTGAGATGTTACGATGGACAAGCCTGCGGTAAGACCCATTGCAAATCCCAATATCAGGAAGGTAATGCTTCCCGTACACCCCACTGCTGCAAGTGCCTCGACACCAATCGTTCTGCCTACAATTAAAGTATCCGCCATGCTGTAAAACTGTTGAAATATATTTCCAATCAGCAGCGGAATTGTAAAGAACAGGATCAATTTCGCCGGTTGCCCGGTTGTCATATTTTTTGTCATAGTTGCTTCCCCCTTTTTTATTTTAAACAAACACGGTCTATTATAGTATCTGACTGAAAAATTAAAATGTAATTTCTTGTACAGTTCATGTAGTATTTTGCATTCTGCCTTGCATCCCCTCCAAAACCGTGTATAATAAAATTATAAAAGCCCCGGAGTGATGACACATGTGCAATCAAAACTACGATATTACATACGAAGATTTAAACCCAACATTCTTATACTTCTGTACCCTGAAGCGGAATGAAGAAGAGACCAATTACCATTGTCACGATTTTATCGAATTCTCCATCATTTTGAAAGGAGAAGGTGCACACGTGATTGACGGCGAAGTTTGTCCCGTTAAAGAAGGAGATTTCGTCATTTACAATCCTGGTACCTATCACAGAAGTCTTGTAACTTCTGCGGATAACTGTGCCCTGGAGTGTTTTCTCTCCTTTTCCGAGGTGCATTTTAAGAACCTCCCCAAAGGACAGATGCCGCTGATAAACGGGGAAAACATCATTGCCATGGATGCAATCATTAAACAGGAAATCTTTAAAATTTGTTCTGCAATGGAAAAGGAATACCAGTCCTGGAAGCCCGGACGATACTTTATGCTGAAATCTTATCTCATTCAGATAATACTATTGATCATAAGAGAACAGCAGGACTCTCAGAAAGTTCCAAATGGCTGTATCTTTGAATCCACAAGCCGTAAATATGTTGTCAAAAAAATTATTCATTATTTCAGTCAGCACTATTCCGAAAAAATATCTCTGGATCAGATCGCCCAGAACATGTATCTGAGTACTTTTTACATTTCCCGTATTTTTAAAAGCGAAACCGGTGAATCTCCCATTAACTATCTTATTAATTTAAGGATGGAAAAGGCACGGGAATTAATAGAAAAAGAAGAAGCGATCAGCGTACAGAATGTTGCTGCCTGTGTGGGATATGATGATGTATACCATTTCAGCAAATTATTTAAAAAACATTATGGGGTTGCTCCTTCTAAATATCGTGTGGGAAACAAACTGGAATAAGCTATGAAGTTGAGGTGAAGGAATGGCATATACCGAACTGATCAAAAACTTTGAACGTATACGGGATTACATGAGAGAATTCTATATATATGGTTTTAAAAGCAGAGAAGAATTCGAAAAGAAAAGCAGCCGCTCATACGACAATGAACGGCGCAGAATTGAAAGCTATCTTGGAGATTATATGGACTTTCGAATGACTCACGGAGGAAAAAATGTATTCCTTTCCATCGACAGCAGAACCTGTGTACATAATCCTCTTTATAAGGCATGGAAAGCAAAAAGCTTTACCAACGGCGATATTACTCTGCACTTTATTTTATTTGATATTTTAAATGAACCGGAAATTTCTTATACATTAAAAGAAATAACGGAAATCATTGATACCTCATACCTCTCTCTTTTCCAATCCCCTTTACTTTTTGATGAATCTACCGTCCGGAAAAAATTAAACGAATACATAGATCTGGGATTGATGAAGGGAGTGAAACAAGGGAGACAAATTCTTTACAGCAGAATCGGAACCCCGAATCTTTCTACCTGGAAGGATTCATTGAACTATTTCTCGGAAGCTGGACTTTGCGGTGTCATAGGCAGCTTTTTGCTGGATCAGACCGGCTTTAATGACAAAACCTACTCTTTTAAACATCATTATATCACACATGCATTGGAGAGCGAGGTTCTCTGTCAGCTTCTCCATGGAATTTCACAAAGACGTAATGGAATACGCTTTTGCCGAAAGTCATCTAGCCATTATACCTGCACTGAAAAATGAAAACTGGCAGTTAGTAGACGAAAAACTGCAGACGCCGCTGGTTCACCAACCATCCACAGGGCTTACCACACTGCAGAAACGATGGTTAAAAGCAATCAGCCTGGATCCCAGAATCAGGCTGTTCTCAGTTGATTTTACAATTTTAGAAGATGTGGAACCACTGTTTACACCGGAGGATTACGTTGTATTTGACAACTACAATGATTGAGATGACTATGAAAACGAACATTATATTCGTATTTTTCAAGTCCTGCAAAAAGCCATACATGCCCATAAAAAAGTACTTATTCAGTATAGCAGCCGGAAGAACAACCAAAGAACTATTTCCTGTACCCCATATCAATTTGAATATTCGGAAAAAGATGATAAATTCCGTATTCGGATTTTAGGATGCCGCTATGCCAATATTCTCAATGTCAGCCGCATCCAGGAATGTGACATTCTGGATGAAGAAGGTATCCCTCTCAGGGAATCCGGAAACATAATTTCTGATTATCTGATTTTGGAACTTTTAGACGAAAGAAATGCTCTGGAACGTGTTATGCTTCATTTTGCACACTTTGAAAAAGAAGCCCTGCGCATCTCGGAGCAGAAATACCGAATAAAGATATATTATGAGCGGGATGATGAAACAGAAATGCTTATAAGGGTATTGTCATTTGGACCATTTGTAAAAGTAACGGAACCGGAACATTTTGTAGATCTGATTAAAAAAAGACTGTTAATGCAGAAAAGTTGTGGACTCAAATAAGAGTTCGCAACTTTTTTTCCGTGATAAATATATAATTTTCCATTAGACTATAGCTGCAAGGCTGCTTCAGTTGTGTGTCAGATCTCACTGCGGTGCGCCAGGGTCTTCCAAAGCGTATGCCAGAGCAATGTTGCGACAACCGCAGGTTCGAATCCTGCCCGGGTTATTCACCTGGCCAAGTGGTTTTGGTGTGCTTAACAGGCACAATCTGCTGTGCTCATCACACAGAATTTAACAATTAACCATATACAGACATCCGCCCAGGCAGAAACCGGAGCATGGGATTGCATCATTACCGGTAAAGCCTCCATGTATCAAATGCCTTGCCTGAAAAAGGATATCGTTTCACATAGGCATCTGTGCAGAAGCGTGCGCTTTTTAATGGCACGTACTTCCCCCAATGTCAGCGTCAGACTTAATTTTTCAGCCGCATTTTATACATTGGATGTCTGTATCTCAACAAATCAACAGGAGGTGTATCTATGCGTACTATTATTCAGGAAAATCAAAGAGGCCTGCTCTTTAAGAATGGAAAATTTGTGAAATTACTGGAGGCCGGAAGATATTTCACGTTTGGCAATCAAAACATTGAAATTGTTTCCCTTGACGGACCGCTTGCTTCTGACTCCTGTTCATCGGAAGTTCTGCTTCTGAATGAAAAGGTTGCAAAACAAACAGTCTCAGTAGATGTGGCTGATGAAGAGCTTGCACTCCATTTTATAAACGGAAAATTTGAAGAAATACTCAGAAGAGGTAACTATACATTCTGGTCTGTCATTCAAAAACATGATTTCATAAAAACCAGCATCCAGACCCCGGAGATTGCTGACGATATCCCACAATTTATCTTCAGCAAAATCCCCACATACCTTTATACCAAAATTGAGGTAAAAGAATATCAGAAAGCCCTTCTCTATTTTGACCAAAAGCTGGTAAAGCTCCTTGATGCTGGAACTTACTATTACTGGAAGTGCAACACAAAGATTGATTACAGCCTGGTTGATACCCGTCTTTCCCAAATGGATATCAACGGACAGGAAATACTCTCCCAGGACAAAGTTGCCCTGCGCATTAATTTTGTATGTACTTATAGAATTACGGATTACATAAAAATATTTACGGAAATCGACAATTATGAGGAACAAATGCATGTTGCGACACAGTTTGCCCTGCGGGATTATATCAGTAAATACAGGATTGATGAAATCCTGGAAAACAAAGAGCAGATTTCTATTTACGTTTTTGAAAAGCTGAAAGAAAAGTCCAAAGAACTGTATATCGATATTACAGATGCAGGAGTCAAAGACATTATTCTCCCGGGTGAAATCCGCGATATTATGAATACCGTGCTAATTGCAGAAAAACGTGCACAGGCAAACGTAATTACCCGCAGAGAAGAAGTCGCCTCAACACGGTCACTGCTGAATACCGCCAGACTAATGGATGAAAATACAACGCTCTATAAGCTGAAAGAACTTGAGTATCTGGAAAAAATATGTGAGAACGTAGGTAATATTTCCCTAAACGGAAGCAGCGGCCTGCTTACACAGCTATCCGCTATCTTACATGGCGGAGAGGCTTCCTGATATTTAAGTCAGTTACTATTTCATATAAAAGTTAGAGTGTTTTTGAATATCCATCCCACCACCTGCCGGGAAGCAATTTTAAACACGCTCTGGCTTACAATCACAGAAAGGAAAAATATGATCACTATTAATGGAACTTACACTACCGCTAAGATATTTTCAGATAACCTTGAAATAAGTGCCCGGAATCAAATTGAAGAATTATGTAATCAGGAGTTTGTCTCCGGCTGTCAAATCCGCATTATGCCGGACGTTCATGCCGGAGCCGGCTGTGTCATTGGTTTTACGGCTGATCTTGGTGAGATGGTAATCCCCAATATTGTTGGGGTGGATATCGGCTGCGGAATGCTCACGGTAGAACTTGGCAAGACCGGGATCAATTTCGAAAAACTTGATCGGATAATAAATCAGTATATTCCCAGTGGGAAGCATGTCCATGAAGGTAGAATCGCACGGTTTCCGGAACTGTTAAATCTGGAATGCTACCGTGGATTAAAAGACACAAAAAGGCTGGAAAGAAGTATCGGAACTTTAGGCGGCGGAAACCATTTTATAGAAATTGATGCCGCTGACGATGGCAGCCAGTATCTGGTTATCCACACCGGAAGCCGAAATCTGGGGAAACAGACAGCCGATTATTACCAGGATATGGCGTATGACCTGCTCCGGGGCAAAGATAAAATCTTAGAAAGGCAAAACCAGATTATTCAGGAATATAAAGCAGCCGGTAAGCGAAAAGAAATCCAAAGCGCAATTAAAGAACTTAAAAGCAGCTACAAGTGGAACGTAATCAGCATCCCCAAAGGCCTCTGCTATCTCACAGGAGAATACCGGGACATGTATCTTGCTGATATGAAAATCTGTCAGAAGTTCGCCTCATTTAACCGCATTACCATCGCACAAATAATACTGGATAAACTCTTTGGCATGCCACTAAACGATTTTCCATACTTTGAAACCATACACAACTATATCGACCTAGACAACAATATCGTGCGAAAAGGAGCGGTATCTGCCAAAGCCGGAGAAAAGCTCTTAATTCCCATCAATATGCGTGACGGAAGTTTAATCTGTATGGGGAAGGGAAATGAAGACTGGAATTATTCCGCCCCTCATGGTGCCGGCAGATTATACAGCCGATCAGATGCCAAAGAGAAGTTTACCCTGGCTGAATTTGAATCTTCTATGGAAGGTGTTTTTACAACCTCTGTAGGTACTTCCACTCTGGATGAATGTCCGATGGCATATAAAAACATGGATCATATTGTCCGCAATATCGCTCCAACTGCAGATATCATGCAAATAATACGCCCTGTTTATAACTTTAAGGCAGGTTAATTTCTACCGGACCTGATATACGTTTATCTCCATCATAACAGGAGGCGCAGCCTGTTACGCCACGCCTCCTGATATTTGCATTAAACTTAAACGAATTCTCTTTAATTTTTTTATTTCCCATCTCTTCCCTTTTATTTTTCTTTGACAATTTCTATTTCTGATGCAATCAGCACATCATCTTTTAGTTCTCCCTTAACAATCAGCAGCGCATCCAACTCAAGGTCAGAACTGCTCCCTTCTACAGGGTCACTGGATTGTCCATCCTCGCTTTTCGTCCTTACTGTAAATTTGGTATTATCTGTATACTCCAAATTTTTCATATTACCAGTATTTCCTGCGGAAAAAGAACCATCTGCGTTTGCTGCTGCACCCAATTCGTCAATCGTAATTTTATAGCCGTCCATAGATGCAATCGTCCCTTTTAATTCTGAGCCGGATGCGCTGCTTTTCTGGCTTTTTTCAAGTTCTACACTCCCCTCAGTTGCCACATATGGTTCGTTGGAACTTGAGCCCATGGCTTGCTTTGTGCTTGGCTTTTCTGCCGATTCAACTGCTCCTCCTGTCCCTTCTGGTGCATCTGAATTTTTTCCTGCTCCACTTGTCTCTCCAAGTGCTCCTGCTGTCTCATTTGCTCCACTTGTCTCTCCTGCCGATTCTGCACCATTGCATCCTGCCAGCGCCAGCCCCAGTGTCAGTATTCCAATTGCAATAAATTTGTTTTTCCTCATACTATCTCCTTTGCCTGATTACAATATTTATTAGTTACGTCTTCCTAAAAACAATAACAATCGAATCTCTAAAATATCTCTAAAATGTCTCCAATGTAAGGGGAAAATGCCAAAAATCCAATATTTTATGATATCTCTAAAACCATTACTTTTTATGTATGTTACCAAAAAAATAGTAAAAGCATGTTTGAAAGAAATTGTTACTCTCTTATCAAACACACTTCCACTATTTACCATGATTCCTTATCTGTTAACCCATTACGGATTTAATTCCGCTATCCTGGTAACTCCTACAAAAATCTCCTGAATCTTATACCATGTTCTATAATCAACAATCCCTGTTTCCGGCAAACCGAAAACATCCTGGAATACCCGTACTGCATTCTGTGTACCTTCTCCATAAATGCCGTCCACTGCAATTTTCGGAATCAGTGGATACGCATTGGAAATGGCATTTAACTGTTCCTGAATCTGCCTTACTTTATCGCCGCTGGACCCGATGTCCAGGCTGTAGCCCGGCCAGGATGATGGAACTCCCGCGATTTCTTCCGCACTATTAATATACATACTTTCACCATAGTAATAACGAAGTATTTCAATAGGCGTATAGCCCTGGTCTCCAAGCGTCTTGGAACCCCACTGGGTCATCCAGTTTGGACACTGGACTCTCTGTCCATCACAATACTGTGTCAGAATTGGCTGTTTTACATTTGGCCTGGAAAGGTAATTACTGAATACATCATCCACTACTTCCGAAATACTCTCAAATATATTTCTGCCATAGATCCATTTATGGTCAAATGCTGTTGATGAAGTAATGGTGAAATCAAATCCTTTGTTCCGGTACCATTCCGTATAAACTCTGTTTAACGTAAAGGACATAATAGCAAGTACATTCGCTTCAATTGTAGCCCTTGGCCAGGTTGCATAGATCTCACTGGACGCTACATTTTTAATATAATCTTTGTATCGAATGTAGTAATCCGTTGCTGTTGTATCCCGCGGGGAGCCGTCATGCACCACCACAAATTCCGGAATAACAACCCGGCTTAAAACAATCTCCCCAATCTGGTTCACGGGCTTGATTTCGGCTTCCGCAATCTTAGGGGGATAGTTACCGTAAAGCGTATGTGCCGGAATTACGATTGTATCAATCCCCTCATTTCCAGCCAGAGGACGCAGCCGCACTTCCTGCAATGCCACCTGATCCGCCAGAATTTCCGTACCATTAATCGTAATTGTCTCAAATCCTTCCGCAGTAATCCGAAGGGTATACTCCGAATAGGGCTGTGTCTCCGATGGTGCAAGACTGTATTCCAGAGGCGGCGTTGCCAATTCTATAGCTGCCGTCTGACCTGTACTGTCTGTTGAAACTTTTTCTACTGTACTTTCCGGGTCTCCTGAATAAGAGATATCTATCGTCGCGTCTGCAACCGGCGTGGCACGCTGGTTTGACAGTACACGTATCTGTAAACGCCCCCGGGACGGGGTGTCCTGCTGCATGGCTTTGATTAAATTATTTGACATGCCTGACCTCGCAAATATCCTGTCATCTATAGTATATGCAGAAATTTTCTATATGTATACGATATTCGCTGTCCGCCTTGTAAACAATACCGGAAAAAGCTGCGAAAAAAGGTTTATGATCCTCCATTTCGCAGCTTAAGCACTGTTATCATGAAACAAATATCCTGTAATAATCAGGCAGGCTCTTTAAATTTTTCAATCAAAATCCTGCGATAATCAGACAGACATTGTTCACAATACATTTATCAATTATCGAAACTTTTCCTATTACAGAATTTTCATAACATCATTGAACATAACGACTACCATCAGAACCATAAGCGCCATTAGTCCAATAAAATGCACCATGCCTTCTTTTTCCGGGCTGATCCGTTTTCCC
The DNA here is from genome assembly GCA_018365455.1 of Clostridiales bacterium. GTDB lineage: Bacteria > Bacillota > Clostridia > Lachnospirales > Lachnospiraceae > Robinsoniella. The sequence continues at coordinate 48,841 of JAGZJZ010000008.1, read as the reverse complement.
CGGATAGCTTCCAGAATTAAAAACACAAGCCTGCCTCCATCTAAAGCAGGAAGTGGAAGCAGATTCATGACTCCAAGATTGGCAGTTAATAATATGGAAATGTTCAGCATATTCAGCCAAACCAGAAAACCGCCGCCCTCTTTGGCGCTTTCTTCGTAAGTATCTCCAATAATAGTTACCACGCCTACCGGTCCTGACATATCGTTAATACCTACCTGACCTCTGACAAGCATCTTCAGACTTCCAATCGTGGTATCGATCCAATACTTTACCTCATACGCACTGTACTTCAGGGTGCTTAGTGGATTCCCTTTTACTCTGGTTCCCGCCGGAGTAATGCCGAATACGTATCTGCCGCTGTCCGTCTTTTCAGGTGTCATCTGAACGGTATGACTTTCCCCATTCCGTTCATAAGTAAGCGTTACCGGTTTACCCTGGTTAAAGGTGACATAATTATTGATTTCCCTGGAAACTCTTATATTCTTGTTGTTCATCTTAGTTATAACATCGCCTTCTTTTAACCCGGCTTCTGCGGCAGGAAAGCCTTTTGTAACGGCACCTACTACAGGTGAATCATGGCCAATGCTGCCGATGATAAACAACGCCAGCACAAAGGCTAAAATAAAGTTAAAGATCGGACCTGCAGCGATAACAGAAATCCTCGCCCAAACGGATTTACTGCCAAAAGACCCATCATCACCCGCAGCCTCGTCTTCCCCAAGCATCATACAAGAACCGCCAAAGGGAAGTAGTTTCAGGGAATACCTGGTTTCACCTTTTGTGGTGCTTACCAGTCTGGGTCCCATACCCACTGAAAATTCTGTAACGGTGATTCCATTTAATTTCGCCAGAATAAAATGTCCCAGCTCATGGATAATAATGATAATACTAAATATTAAAATAGCAATAACGATTTTCAATCTACCACCTGCTTTCAATCAATTCATAAGTTGCCTGTTCCGTAGCCAGTATCTCTTCCACAGTTGGATTCTGGATGGTCTTATGTTCCTCCATACAGTACATAATGATATCATAAATATCCAGGAAACGGATTTCCTTATGTAAAAATTTACTGACTGCACGCTCGTTGGCTGCATTGAATACCGTCGGCATAGAACCACCTGCTTTCGATGCCTGAAATGCCAGCGGCAATCCAAGAAAGGTATCCATATCCGGTTTTTCAAAGGTAATCTGTGATAACTTCCAAAAATCCACCCGTTCTCCACCCAGATACTTACGATCCGGATAGTAAAGGGCATATTGTATCGGCAGCTTCATATCCGGTGTTCCCAGTTCTGCCATAATCGCTCCGTCTACATATTCCACCATGGAATGGATGATACTCTGCGGCTGTATCACTACTTGTATTTTATCCAAATCTACTCCAAACAACCACTTGGCTTCCATAACTTCCAAACCTTTATTTACCAATGTTGCCGAGTCTATGGTAATTTTCTGTCCCATTGCCCAGTTTGGATGCTTCAAAGCATCTTCCAGCCGGACTTTTTCTAAAAATGATTTCGTTTTCCCACGGAAAGGACCGCCTGATGCCGTCAAAAGTATTTTACCGATTCTTTTTGGATTCTCACCGTTTAGAGACTGGAAAATAGCGCTGTGTTCACTGTCCACAGGCAAAATCCGCACACCCCGTTCTTCTGCCAGAGGCATAATAATATGTCCTGCCGTTACCAAAGTCTCCTTATTCGCCAGTGCAATGTCTTTTTTCGCCTTAATTGCTTCAATTGTGGGCAGTATTCCAATCATCCCCACGATGGCAGTGACCAGAATCTCTACCTCCTGCAGTGTAGAGATTTCAATTAATCCCTCCATGCCGCTTACAACTTTTACATCCAGGTCTTTTATGGATTCCCTTAATTCCGAAGCGGATTTTTCATCCCAGACTGCTGCTGCCTTTGGCTTAAATTCCCGAATTTGTTTTTCCAAAAGCACAATATTACTGCCTGCTGCCAACGCAGCAACCTGCAAGTCATTATTTTCCCTTACTACTTCTAATGTCTGGGTTCCAATAGAACCTGTGGATCCTAACACCGCTATCGTCTTCATAAAAAATCCTCTCTTGTTCTTTCCCAGAGTGCGTTTGAAAAATCATTTCCGTAATCTGCCCGCCTCATCTGAGCAGGCACTATTTCAAACAGTCTCTGATTCTTAATTAAAAAGTGTTGCTAAAAAGTAAATAACCGGAGCCGTAAAAATCACACTGTCAAAGCGGTCTAATATTCCGCCATGCCCCGGTATCAGCTTGCCGTAATCCTTGATATCATGGTTTCTCTTAATAGCAGAAGCAGCCAGGTCGCCCACCATGGAAATCAATGCGCCAATTCCGCAGATCACCGCATAGACTGCAATCTGATTCTGTGCCTCCAGATATTTACCAATTACAGCAGCATAAACTGCTCCCAGAAGTGCAGCGCCGACCACTCCGCCAACTGCCCCTTCTATGGATTTTTTCGGACTTAACTTCGGAGACATTTTATGCTTTCCAATTAATACCCCTACACAGTAAGCACAGGTATCGCATCCCCAGGAACACAGGAAAATCAGCCATACGATAAATGCACCATCCTGGAGATTTCTCGTCTGAAAAATATAGGACAGCATCACAGATACATAGGCTACGCCAAAAAATCCAGCCATAACCTGCTCTGCCTTATATTTGGGGAAAGTAAACACATAGACAAACATAAATGCCACCAGCAGAAAAATCAGCCCTATCATACTATATGCTTCAAATCCAAAAAGTAACATGAAATAGTGACCAACTGTTCCGATATAACCGACCAATGCCAGTCCATGGGTCTGCTCGGATTCCACATTCATCGCTCTGTAAAGTTCATTCAAACCGATCAGAGATATCAGAAGTAACGTTACAAACAGCACATATCCCCCTGAGATAATAGTCAGCAGCGCAATCAGCACCAACACAATACCACTTATGAGCCTCGTCACAAACATGGTTAATCCTCCTTCACGCCCCCGAACCGCCGATCTCTGCCATTGAATTTGTCAATCGCTTTCATCAGCTCTTCTTTATTAAATGCCGGCCATGGAACATCTGTAAAATAAAACTCCGTATATGCCAGCTGCCACATCAGATAATTAGAAAGCCTGAGTTCTCCGCTGGTACGAATCAGAAGATCCGGATCCGGTATTCCTTTCGTATCCAGATAATCAGAAAAAACATCCTCTGTAATATCCGGAACCTTTACTTTTCCATCTTTACAGTCCTGCGCTAAATTGCGGATTGCACGTACAATTTCATCACGGCTTCCGTAGTTAATGGCAATTTGAAAATTCAGTCCTGTATTATTTTTTGATGTCTCCTGCAAAGACCGCATACTAGCCTGTAAATCCGGATCTAATGCTGAGGGATCTCCCAACATTCGCACCTTCATATTATTTTTCTGAGCAGTCTTAATACAGGTCTTCGTATAACTGCGAAACAGCTTCATAAGAGAAGACACCTCTTCGCTTGGACGGTTCCAGTTCTCAGTTGAAAACAGATATACCGTCAGATATTTAATTCCCATATTATAAGCGTCCTCGCAAATAACCTCCAGGTTCTTTGCACCTCTTACATGCCCGTAGTTTCTGGGCATTCCTTTGCTTTTCGCCCATCTTCCATTTCCATCCAATATAATTGCCACATGCTGTGGTATTGCCATATTTATTCTCCCTCCTGCGCCTATCCATCACAGGACAGCTCGAACCTGCCATTTATAGACCTTTTTCCATCATATCACAAAAAAGGGGACTGTCAAGAAGCCCCCTTCTATTATTTATAAAATTATAATAATTAAACCGTTAAGATTTCTTTGGACTTTTCTTCAACTGCTTTGTCCACTTCCTTGATATATTTATCTGTCATTTTCTGAGTTTTGTCTTCTAACTCTTTGATTTCATCCTCAGACACATCCTCTTTCGCAAGTTTCTTAAATGCATCATTTGCGTCACGGCGAATGTTACGGATTGCAACCTTAGCAGCTTCACCTTTTTTCTTCACATCTTTAACCAGTTCTTTTCTGCGTTCTTCCGTTAATTCCGGGAATACAAGGCGAATTATCTTACCGTCATTATTCGGATTAATTCCAAGATCAGAAGTCATGATTGCTTTTTCAATAGCCTTAACAAGGGTTGCATCCCAAGGCTGAATCTGAATCATTCTGGCTTCCGGAACGGTAATATTACCAACCTGCTGAAGGGGTGTCGGGGTTCCGTAATAATCTACCTTAATCTTATCCAATACATGTGGATTCGCACGTCCGGCTCTGATCGCTCCAAACTCTGATAACAGGTTATCATAAGATTTTGTCATTTTTGTGTCGTATAACTTAATTCTTTCATCCATTTTTCATTCCTCCTGATTTTTTATATTTTACTTTATACTTTTAGTTGAATTTAATACACATTTTTTAACAGCTGTGGTTGTAGTACTGTTTTAGCCTGTGATAATTATACAGTTACTCTTGTACCTGTAATCTTCCCTTTTGCGGCATTCACAATGCTGTCCTTCTCGTTTAAGCCAAATACAAGCATTGGCATTTTATTCTCCATACAGAGAATGGATGCCGTCATGTCCACAACAGCCAGTTTCTGGTCAATTACATCCTGAATGGAAATCTCATCGTATTTCTTAGCATTCGGGTTGTCCTTTGGATCGCTGTCATAAACACCGTCTACAGCCTTTGCCAGCAGAATCACATCTGCTTCAATTTCAACGGCACGGAGTACGGTTGAAGTATCAGTTGAAAAATAAGGATGTCCGGTTCCTCCCGCAAAGAAAGAAACAACTCCTTTTTCAAAATATTTATTCACACGATCCTTGGAGAATAGCTTTGTAAAAGAACCGCATGCAAATGGCGTTAAAATCTGTGTCATAATTCCAACGGAACGGAAAATTTCTGAAACATAAATACAATTCATAACAGTTGCCAGCATCCCGATCTGGTCTGCCTTCGTGCGGTCAATTGTCTCACTGGAACGACCTCTCCAGAAATTACCACCGCCAATTACGATTCCAACTTCAATACCATCATCTACTAATTGCTTTACCTGATTCGCCACTTCTGTTACGGTTGGCTCATCAAACCCTGTTTTCTTACTTCCGGCTAACGCTTCGCCGCTGAGTTTCAGTAATACTCTCTTCATCTTTGCACCTCTGCTATATTTTTTCTTTCCAGCAGGTCATTGACCCGAGTAGAATCTTCGATGATAGTATAGCATACTTTGGGGGATATGTAACGTTGTTTTTTGGGAAAATTTTTTGCATAAGAAAGGAGCATTACTCTATAGATGATTAACCAACTACTTCATAATGCCCTGAAATCTTATAAACATTTATAATTTAAAATAAAATACCATTTTAAATGCTCCTACATTAATCATTCCATGTATTATTCCCTGTATAAGTTATACTAAATGTCAAACTCCCTAAATACTTACCAGCTTTCTTATCCTTTTTAGCATCTGCTGATAAATTAGCACTTATTGTAGACTGTTTTGTTGTAGTATCAGTACTTTCAAGTTTTAACAGTTCAGTAGATGTAGTTACATCACTAGAATTCATTTGTAATCCCATTTTATATTTTTCAGAATCACTAGGAGCGTCTTTATCTTTTAAACTCATTTCTATTTGAGCAGTAGTAGCTTTTACCAAAACAGTTGATCCTTCAGCTAAATTTATATCTTTTGCATCAAGTACTAGATTAGTGTCCTCATCTGTAAATTCTGCCGGAATAATTATTGTATATGTCTCCGGTACAACACCTTTAACTATTGCCTCTCTAGATGCATTTCCTTCACTTTGTGTTACATTACCGGTTTCCGCAAACACATTCATACTCATCCCCATCAACATAACTCCAGCTAACCCAAACGCCAATAATCTTTTTTTCATCATGATAAATTCCTCCTATATTTTACATTATTTATTCATAGACTACATTAAATCTCAAACCACCATGATACTTCCCAGCCGGCACGATCTCTTGTTCATTCAGCGATACAATCCTTGCCTTTTGGCTATCCTTCGTCTGATCCAACTCTATGCGATTATCCCCTTTACTTATCAACTTTCCTTCTATATATAATTGATATTTCCAGGTTGTATCTTCATCGCCGTCCCGCATCAGAACAAAGCAATCTGTTTCATCATCTGCCCAGTCCCCATCAATTTCAAGATATGCTTTTTTATCTTCCACATCTTTTATAAAAGAGGTCCCGATCTCAAAGTCCGTACTTTCATTAATCATCACTTCCGAAGGTATTTTAATAGCATAGTATGGCGAATGAATATCATACGAGCCATCTTCTTTTTTCTTTTCTATTTTACTATCTAATTCCTGCGCTGTGATTTTCTCTGTTTCGGTCTTTGCCGCTTTCACTTCATTTCGTACTTCTGACTCCTGTTGGGCACTGTCTTTTTCTGGTATTTCACTTTTTTCTTTTGTACTGCCAGCTTCCTGCACGTCACTTTCTGTTTCCGTACATGGCTCAGTCTCTAAACTCTTTTCAGCTTCTGTTTCTGTTTCTGAATCCGTATGGGAATTCCCGTTTGTCTCTTCTATGGTTTTTCTCTCATCCTCAGTCACCTCTTCCACATCATTAAGAATCTGCTCCGTCGAAAGTTCTGACATATTCTCTAATGCATCTGTCACTTCTTCCGGCTGAATTTCTGTTACTGCCTTATAAAATCCACACATTTCATCATGTACATGCACACATAGCTGTTCTTTTGCTTCAGGCAAATAACCGCACTCCCGGCAATATTTTATCATGCCATCACTATCTGTCTCTTTGCAATCCATATCACAGGGAACCCCAGATAATGCTTCTGCATACCCGCAAGTCCCATCGTGCTGATGATTGCACACCGTATTTTCTGCCACTTCATACCTGTTACAACAGGTGCATCCTTCTCCACACCGGACACATCCCTGATCTAGTTCCGTTCCATTACAAGCACATATTTCATTATCCGTTGTCTCATCCGGATCCTCACTTAATATTTCTTTTCTTTCCTCATTCATGCTGCTGCACTGTTCACAGGAACAGATACCACCACCTGCCTCTTCGGCTCTAACCACTTTCATGGGAAACGTTTGTGTTATCAGGGCTGTGATCAGAATTAGGGGAAAGCCTTTCTTCCAGCATCTGCGTTTAAATACCACCCTCCTATACGCCTCCTTACTTCACTTCCAGCGTTGTCTCCACATTGGCACCATTCATACCGGACTGGGTTACGATATGAAATGTTGAAATTTTCAATACTGCCGGATATTCTCCCGCATCCAGCGCACGATTTAAAGTAATATGAGTAATTGCCTCACCCGGCGGAACCTGTTTTGAAGTATATAGTACTTCCTCTGTATCTTTTAACACCAATTCAAATGTAAAATAACAGGGATTGCCTTCCGGGTTGGAAAATGCCACATCTACCTCGGTCTTACCAGCCGGCAAATAAATCTGGGGATATCCAGGTATGGCTATGGAATCTGCATTTGGATCTCCTTTTGGTGCCTGGGGTACTGTTCCGTCCCACTCTCCTGCATTTGGATCAACATCTGCAGATGCCGGCTGCTGTTTTTCTGTGGATGCATCTGTTATTGACTCTGAGATCTGAGAGGAAGCCGGTTTGTTACCAAACCATCCCTGATGATAACCAATTGCTGCTCCTGCACCACCAAGGGCAATAACACCAGCCAGACTTCCAATGATAATTTTCTGTCTGATAAGAGCTTTCGCCAACTCTTCTGCTGTCTTTCCCGCTGCTTTTCCCGCCGACTTTGCTGCTGTTTCTTCCGCTGCCTGCATTGCCGATTTCTTTGCCGCTTCGGATGCTAATTGTTCCTCTTCCTTAGGTAATTTCTTCTCTTCCGCCATCTTTGCCACTCCTATGTCTTTATTTGATGCTGTTATGGCTCTCTGACTTAGATATTTCTTACATCTGTTTTAATTATACTGCCATATCCATAATCCCGCCAATACTCATTGTGAATAGCCTCGCGATACTTTTTAGGCATTACGTGAGTCTGGATTTTCTCCGTAATAATCCCTGAATAATTCCAGGAATTTCCTTCCATTATCCGATATCACTTCTTTTTTACGTTTTATCCAAATAAGCATCATTTCACTATTTATATTCTCAATCTCCCGGCTTACGATTCTGCCCTTTGCCAGTTCCTCCATCTGCCATTTGTTTCCGAAAATAAAGGCATCTGCATGTTTTAACATGCGGATGATTGCATGGTAATTATTCATTGTTATCGTCTTTCGAAAGTCGGAAAATCGGATTCCATCCATGCTCAAACCAAAATTTATATTTGCATAGTAATCATACGGAAGATGGATATAGCTATAATCGAGCAGATCCTCCGCATATATTTTTTCTTTTTTTAGCAACGGGCTGGCTTCGCTTACCTGAATGTAAATAGATCCCTTGTCTAATACTTCAAATTCCAGTTCTTTTATAGCCAGAGACCTTCGGAAGATAGGAAACTGAAAGTTATTGATTGCAACAATACCGATTTCCGATTGTAAGGCAGCCACACTGTCAATCACCTCTTCTACCGTGGTTTCAAATAGATTTATCGTAGTATGATTTGACTTTACGGTTTCATAGAACCGCAGCATTAAATCATCCGCAAATATAATTCTGGCAACCGCAACATTTAGTTTACTCTGCACCGTTTCCTGGCTCAGCATCTTTAAACCGGATACCGCTTCTAACTGGTTGATGATAGATTTGGCATAATAATATAAGCTTTCACCTATGGGCGTCAGTTCAACCCCCTGATTAGACCGGATGAGCAAATCCGCACCTACTTCCTCTTCCAGACTGTGCATTGCCCTCGTGAGATTTGGCTGAGAATTAAACAGTACCTCAGCCGCTTTATGTAAGCTCTTCTGTTCTGCAATAACGACAAAATATTCCAGATTCTTTAATTTCATCCCTGTTTCCTTTACCTGTACTTTCTTTTATAACGGAAGATCCACAGCGTCCGCCGGAAGCTTCTCTACCGCTTCCAGATACTCCACCATATTTCCATCGTCCTTTACCGGATACATATATCCTAATTTTCCTCCAACGCTTTGTCCCAGCTCCCGGAATAGTCTGCAGGCAGCCCATATCCCCTGCCACATATTTTCATAAACAGCGTCTGTATATGTCTGGCGGTACATGTCCCAATATTCTTCCGTAAGATAGCGTTTAAAATATTTTCCCATTTTCCCCGGTGATACCTGAAAATTATTTTGACAGCCGATCCACCAACTGACCATGAGATCCATCTTCGGCCGGATTACAGTCTCCAGCATACTTTTTGCATAGGGCAGTTCATCCCTCCAGATTCCCTTTGCCACATTTGCCATACACCACCAGAAATCGTTGCAGCATGCGATATAATCCCCCTCATTCGGGCATTTTACCAGATAACTGAACCTTTTGATATCATTGATTTTACTTAAACAGCCATCCCTTTCCCAGAGAATCACCGTGGAATCCTTAAAATACACTTCCGTCTCAACAGCTTCCAGAACCTGTATATGCAAATCAATGCGGTTTCCATCCTGAAACAGCATAAGATACCCATAGGAGCTGTTAAAATCCACCTGCCGCCCCAGCATTTTATCCAGCTTATCCGGTTCCTGTACCATGCGAAGTTCTCCGAATACGGTAATCCAGTTTCTGTCTTCTAAAAAAGATGCGGTTTCTGTGACCACATACACAATGTCGTAATCCTGAAACAAGTCCCTTGGTGCATCAGATTTCGCTCTGGAACCATTTAAGTAGACTCCCAGAATCCGGTCATCGTTTTTTGCAACTCCCAATATCAGTTCGTACATCTCCTGCTCACTTCTCATTTGAAACTCCCTTTCTGATCTTTCTGATCACGTTAGAATTTATCTTTATAACCTCTTTCCATTTACTTTCAGCCACCGCTGCCACACTTTATAATCCGGCATGATCTCTGCTACCACAGCATAAAACCTTGCTGAATGATTCATTTCCCGCCGGTGGGCAAGTTCGTGTACCACCACATAATCCACCACTTCTTCCGGTCCCAGAAGAAGCTTCCAGTTAAAATTCAAATTTCCTGCAGAACTGCAGCTTCCCCATCTGGTCTTCTGCTCCCGGATGGTAATTCTTCCATATGTAACACCCATTATTCTGGCAAAATGCGCTGTCTTTGCCGCAAATACTTCTTTTGCAAGATTTTTCATCTTTATCTTTTGAGCATCCGTTAACAGCTCACTTTTTTTATTTTCATAAGCATCCCGGGTTTCCTGCTGCTTTGTCCGTATCCAGTTCTCCTTTTCTACGATAAACTTCTCTATTGCACGCTTGCCAGCTTTTTTCGGTGCCCGCACTACAACTCTTCCGTCCTCCATGATCTGGATAGCGATGGATTTACGGGAGCTGTAAATCAATTCATACTCCATGATGATCACCCCGGAGTATGATCATGAAAGAACTGCTTCTCATACCTTCGTTTCCTTTCCATCTATGCTTGTCTCCTCTGCTGCTCCTGTCAGATAGACACTGAAAAATGCTACCCGGTTATCTTTGCACCAGTATTCCAGGCCACTGGACTCAGCCATTTTCCGGGCATTGATGCAGTATGCAGACAGGCAGGATGCAATTTTATCCGGAAATCTGCATGAAATACCTTCCTGTATCCCGCATTTTGCGCAAAGAGAGCATGGACCCGCCATGATCGTTAGTCCCTGCCCTCCTGTCGCTTCCATTTTGGCAGCAAATTCCCGAGTAATCTGGTTATGCTTTTTTTTAACAGATTTTGTCTCCTGACCGTCCATAATATCTTCCACTTGTGTGATTGTCTGCAATACCAATGCCTTTTTATATTTTCTGACTCTCTGTTCCATCTCATCCGTAGTACCGCAATCCGGGGGACAGGCATAATTTTTCCCATAGTTGCCACAAAGATTTTCCTCACAATATCTGCGAAGAGAAGCGTCGAATTCCAATTTTGTGCTGTCTATCCAAACAGCGTGATGAAATCCGCATTCTTCTGCTAATTTTACAGCTTGTTCCATTTCCTATACCTCCTGCCGTTCCTGATCTAACTCTATTTTTTCTACCATATATCTTCCGTCATGAATTTCCATTACAGCCATCGTGATCTGCTGGTCAAACCGGCGTTTTCCACAGCTCCCGGGATTTAACCACAGGACACCATCTTTTTCTTCACAAAAATACTTATGGGAATGTCCGAATATTACAGCGCTTACCTGAGATAGCTTTTCGGGAATGCATTTTTTATTATGAACCATATAAAATTTCATATCTGCAATTTCAAAATATAGTTCCTCCGGTAATTCTTCTGCCCATTGCGCTTTGTCATTATTTCCGCGGACAACGTATACCGGTGCAATTCGATTAAGCTCCTCCAATACTTCCGCCTTGTTAATATCTCCGCCATGTATAATATAATCACACATTTCCAGAACTTCTAAAACTTCCGGTCTTAACAGTCCATGGGTATCTGAAATAATTCCAATTCTGCATTTTTTCATAATTATTCCTCCTCTGTGAATCCAAAACACCTGGTTATGATTAGTTCCATTTCTGTTAACAATTTAATTCAGCTGTCACAGAACTTAACTCTCCATCTGGGAAGCGTCCGGGCAGTCTGACATGTAAAGTCATTATAACACACTTACCGGATTACGGCACAGAATCCCTGTTTTTTAATAACAATTTTAGAATTATTCCAATTTAAGTCTTTTTCACCTTCAAAAACCCTGCACATATTTTTTCACAAAAAAACTGCACATTATTCTGTGCAGTTTCCTTCATCGAATGGTATATGAACAGTAACTTTTGAGCCCTCCCCCTTTTTAGAAAAAATATGGATTCCATATTTCTCACCATAAGTAAGCTGTATGATATGATGGGCATTATTAAGACCCACATGATTATGTCCTTTTTCTTTTACTTCTTTATTAATTGGAAGGGATACTTCCCCTTCCTGGTCAAATCCAACGCCATCATCACTTATTTCTATATAGATACTGCGTTCTTTTTCATACATGACGATTTCTACAAACCCCGGTTCCAGTTTCGGTTCAATTCCGTGTACTACGGCATTTTCCACAATCAGCTGAAGGCAGAGCTTAGGAATGTACATATCCAGTACCTCTTCATCTTCCACCTGAATATTGTAATTCAGACGGTCACCGTAGCGGTAACTCTGGAGATATAAATAATACTCTACATATTCCAGTTCCTGGCGAATCTGTACCTTTTCTGTATCCTTACGGTATATTTTTGCCTGTATCAGCTGGGAAAATGAGGTGATCATTTTATAAGTCTCATCGTTTTGATCCAGTCTTGCCTGAAGTGCGATGGTATTTAATACATTGAACATAAAGTGGGGATTCACCTGGGTCTGCAGAAATTTTAATTCCATTTCTTTAATGGAAAGCTGTTTTTCATAGACCTGTTTGATCAGATAATTTACATATTCGGTCATTTCATTGAAAACCAGACTGATTTCATGGAATTCTTCTGTACTGTAATCCGGTAATTTCGTTTCAAAATCCCCTTCTTTAACTGACTGCAGCTTTTCTGTGAATTCTTTCAGCGGCTTTGTCATGTGGTAAACAATGGTTACAAATGCAGCAAACACTGCGACGCAGATGACAGCCAATATAAAAATATAAATTTTAACAGAATCATAAAGTAAGTAGGTGGTCTGCCCCTCAGGAATTCCAATGGTTGCCCTCAGGTACATGCTCATATCTTCCGTATACAGTCGAAATCCAGTGTTGTTAATAGCAGCTTCATATGGCACCGTTTGAAATGATTGGTTGATTTCCCCTAACTTTCCACCTGCCATTTTATAATTTTCACCCACGATAATATTTCCTCTCTGGTCATATAACATCCAGAAAGCACCCTTATAATTCTCAACCTGGTCCATAATCCCTTCCAATACATCCAGGCGGATCTCAAAGATCACACTGCCCTGATCCTTCATATTCCTGTCATATAAGGTAAAAGCCAGATACTCCCTTCCTTCCTGTCCTGGGTAATAGCAATAATCCGGGCTTCCTCCCGGTTCCTCCTGCTGTGTTCTGAAATTATTATAAACTCCGATTGCTTCCTCCCGGCTTTTTTGAACCTCGGATTCTACCATTGCATAGTAACCGGTAAACAAAAAATCATCCTGACTGTCAAAGAGATACACTTTTTCCACAATCGGCTCATTTCCATTTCCCAGATTCTTCTGGCTGCTGATATTTACGGTACGGGTATAAACATTTTGCAGGCGATCCTGCTCCTTTTCGTCCAGTTCCTGCTTTCCAGCCCTATCCAGATACGCCATAAGTTCTTCCGAACCCCGGATCTCGTAAATAATATTTTCCAGGTATTCCGTTTTGGTATTGAGATTATTATTTGTCTCAGTCAGAAAAAAATCCAGATCATGTTCAATATATTTCCCTACGATCAGCCAGACCGAACAGATAAAAACCACCCCGCAGAAAATAAGGGACAGCAGCGTCACACTGAGATTTAATGCCATCATTTTTTCTCTAAGGGAATGACGTTTTGTTTTCTTATCCTTCATCGCTTCCTCCGCTTTTATTCTCTGTTATTGATTCAGGTAATTGACCACTGTCTCCGGTCCTATTTTACCCTGCGCTTCCTCAAAAAGGCGCTGGGATAAATCATCAACTGCATCATTGCCCCAGGAGAGACTGATTGCCTTAATATGTATATCTGCTTCGTTGGCAAGTTCCAGCGCTTCTCCCAAAAGCGGATACCCTTCTTTGATTTCGTTCCCGCTTACATTGGGATTAGACGGTGCCTGTCCCGTTTCCATAGCCATCTTTTTCTGGACACCTTCGCTCAGCATGTATTTCAGAAACCGAATGCATGCCTCCTGCTTTTTTGGATTTTCATTTTTATAAATTACATAGCCGGAAGATGGCGAGATGTATGCAACGCTGCTGCCATCCTCCGTTGGATAGTTTGCATAAGCCACATCCTCTTTTATAGAACTGCTGCCAAGCAGTTCACTGTCCCATACACCGTTGAAATATACCGCACTTTTTCCATCCAGAAAATATTGCCTTGCATTATCAATGCTGGATACAAAATTAGATTCTTTCCCCAGTTTGCGGATGTCCTTTAAGGTTTGGAAAATAATCTTGCTGCTGAAATTATCCGGCAGTTCCGATGCAAGCTCAATGCCTTCTGCTCCCGAGCCTGCAACTCTCGCCAGAAAAACATCTTCTGACAACTGTACACTGTCTAACGCCGCTGCAGCAAAATCGGGATTCTGCCGTTTTCCCCATGCGTTTAGAATCCTGCAGTCTTCCATGAATTCTTCCCAGGTGTCCGGGGTTTTCGCTTCCCCATATTCATCCACGATTCCAGCTTCCACAAAAAACTTCTTATTATACCAGTACCCTGCTATTTCCAATGCATCCGGTATGGAATACAGCGCCCCGTCTTCAGTGGTCCAGCCAGCCAGGACCGCCGGGTGTATGCTTTCTTTTAACTCCGGATCTTCTTCAATAAATGGCATTAAATCCAGTGCCATTCCTCTTTTTACCGCGTTAAAAACATAGTACGACAACCCATTCGTGCTGACAATATCCGGCATCTTCCCTACCGCCAGCATATCATTGGCTTTCTCTACCGCAATACTGCTGTCCGAGGATGGATAGGTGATCAGGTTAATATCGGGATTTTGGCTTGAAAATTCTTCATAGATCTCCTGCATGGTAGCATGGGTGGGAAGCGTACCGCCCCATCCATGCATAAGTATGATATCCGTAACCTGAACATCTTCTTTTTCTGAGCATCCGCTCAGGAGGCACGCTGCCGCTACAAACAACAATAGCATTGTTTTTTTCTTTAACATCCGATCCTCCTATTTAAAGTCTTTTGGTGATACTCCGGTATATTTTTTAAAGAAATAAGAAAAATAGGTGGTATTTTCAAAGCCCAGCGCATCTGCAATTTCATATATTTTCTTATCCGTGTTTTTCAGATAGTCCTTTGCTTTTTCGATCCGCATCTGATTCAGCCGGTTCAGGATTTTCTCCCCGGTGGCTTCTTTATAGATTCTGCTGAGGTAACTGATACTGGTACCCACGTGTTCTGCTATATCCGTTACCGTAATGCCCTTATGGAAGTTTTCTTCTATGTAACGCTCACATTCATTTACTATCGTATTTTTATGACTGGAGGCATTTGATACGTAAGCTGAAGTTCCCTGGAGGATTTCCATCATTACCTTTTCATATTCATCAGCATAAAAGCACCTGTGAATCTTCTCCGTTATACTCCCACGGTAGCCGGTAACCTGAAAAATGTCCGTACCAAAGGAGTCTAAGATTTTCCTGCATCTCTGTTGTATGATAATACCTGAATTTTTTATTGTATTTGCGGCACACAGTTCCGTTTTCTGTGTATCTAAAATCTCTTTGAATTTGATCTGAACCTCTTCTGTATTGCCCTGGCTCACCTGAAAACAAAGCTGTTCAATCAGTTCATCCACTTTGGCACTGTATTTTTCCGGATTCACACCATCTCTTTCAAAAAAGCTGATTTTGCTGTCACCGCTGATAAAGCTGTTTCCCAGAACACTTTCCGCCTGGTCGTAAGCTTTCTTCATACAGATCACATTCTGCTGCCTGGAACTGACACCGATATTTACATACAGCCCCATGAAATTATCCATCATATCCGTGATCTGCTGTCCCTGCATCAATATGGTATCCATATAATTTTCCGGCACATTTTGTACCACGATGGCATACATATCCCGCTGAACCGGAATTCCTCTTAACATCTGTTCTCCAAACACCATGGAAAAGAAATTCAGAAGACTCTTATACGTCCTGCTTTTTTTCTCCGTTGTCATATCTTCGTTCAGGCGGAAATGCAGAAGCAGCACCAGATAATTGTCCGGCTTCATACCCAGTTCAGACATTTTGGATTGTATCTCTTCTTCATCATAGATGGATTCGTCAAATATGGATTTCAGAAAATATTCCAGCACCGTTTCTTTATCCTCTCTGGAAATGCTTGTATGTTCTTTTTCAATCAGGTCTTTCGCCTTATTAATTGCCATGATCAGCCCGTCAAAAGCACCTGTTTTTGTAACATAATCCACTACATTATATTTAACAGCAGACTGTGCATAAGAAAAATCAGCATACGCGGTCAGTAAAATTATTTTTATTGGCAACTTTTCTTCCCAGATATATTTGGCGATTTCAATACCGTCTTTCCCGGGCATTTTAATATCTGTAATTAATATATCCGGCTTAATCTCCTTTAGATTTTCCATAACCTGCTGCCCGTTTTCAGCGGTATATACCACCTCACATCCCAACTCCTGCCAATTTGTCAAAGAAACCATGGCCTTTCTCATTAAAGGTTCATCATCAGCTACCATTACACGATACATTTCGTCTTTTTCCTCCCGTCTTGCAGACAGTTTCCTGATCTGCTACCCAATACTTTCCTTCACGATTAACATCATATCATAATCGTTTTCCAAAAGAAATCTCTTTTTCCGTCTCTCTGCACGCAGTCATTTCATGTTAGTTATAATTTACCATTCTCTAAGTGTATTTTGAATAAACAGAAGCTTCGGAAAGATTCGTTTTTTTGACCTGGGATTTAACTGCAAAATAAAAAATACGTTTTTTTGACTGTATTCTGCTGCATTCACAAAACCCAGTTAAAAAAACGTATTTTTATTTATTTAAAACACATGACTTTTCTCACGCATATCTTCCACTAATTTCTCCACCATGACAAACTTTATACAAAACCCAATCCCTGCTGCCACAAGGGAAGCACCCAATCCGGTATAGAACATCCGGATACAATGTCCCGGCCATACATCTGCACGGCGCAGTAATATGCCAAAAGTCATCATAAATGCCATGATGCAATAAGATTTCAAGTCAAAAAATCGAAGTATATGCATCCGTTCCTCTTTGCTGCCAAGTATGCGTTTGGTGTGCTTTCCGATTAAACGTCGAAAAATAAAACCATAAAACACTCCGAATACCAGTAAGGCAGAGAGCACTGCCCAAATACTCCAGTCTCTGCCGGATGCCAGCAGCCCGATGCGGATAATATTAAATCCTGCCGCAAACCAGACAATTCCCGCCGTCAGCAGCAGATATTTCTTAGGTATATGAAAAAAATTATTTTTCATTTTTTACCACACACTCCTTTAAACATAAAAATAATAAAACAATACCCACCCCTGTGAGGATATGCCCGATTCCCGCAATACCCGAGATGGATGCATCCAGTGCCGCAGATGCTTTGATTCCAAGTACCTGTACCACACCTCTTGTGAGAAGCATCAAAGCAGTGACCGGTACGCCAATATTGTAGATCACCATAAATGCTTTCCACTTTTTAGACCGGCATAAATCCTTTAAATTTCCCACAAACAAAGCGGTAATTAGGAACATTATCATTCCCAGCAGAAACAAATGGGTATGTACGAAAGCCAGGGATGTCCGCCCGTCAAAACCGTTAAACTTTGTGAATTCCCGGTAGAAAACACCTCCCGCCATAGCCGCAATCCCATAACCAAAAGCAATATTAATCATTTTCTTCATAAATTTTTCTCCTTATGTACAAGTAACGATGAACCCTGCCGCTATTGAACAGTGTTCATTTTTCTTTTAAGAAAATCCACCTTTACAAATTAAGAAAAAGTGGATCAGGTAACATATAAAATTCTGTTCAGGACTTCTTTAAAATAACTGCAGTCCCGCTCTTCGTCGGTAAGCAAGGAAAACATGTTGCTAAATAAAAATGCAACGAATTTCTCTTTTGTAAATGTATCTGTCCATACGTCATCCGGTATTTTTTTATCCTGTCCAAGAGCCATTAAAAATCCGTTTTTCACATGCTCCAGATACTTCTGTTCCACCAGCCTGCCCTTTTCTTTTTCCGAACTTTTCATTGCTTCAAACTGGCTCATAAAAATGGAACGGAAATCCTGAAGGTTGGCACACAATCTCAGGTAAACAGTCTCAAAGAATTCTACAAAAGAAATGTCACCCTGTATTTTACATACATCCTGATGAAAGACACTTCTCCAGAACTCCTCCACCACTGAAAATATCAATTCCGACTTAGATGGGAAATAATTGTAGACAGAACCTGTGGCTATGCCGCATTTCTTAGCTAGATACCGTATATTTAATTTTTCGGCCCCTTCTTCAAACACAATTTCCCTGGCAGCTTTAATCAACTCTTCTTTTGAAGTTACAACACGGTTCACACGCCCACCTCCATCTTGAACATTGTTCATTATATCAGTATTCCGGACTTATGTCAATCGCCTTTTTCCGATGCATCTATATACTGCTCTGCTGCCGGATCTCTGAATTCATAAATTCTGTGATATTCCTTTGTCTCCAGATTCTTTTCGGTCAGGCTTCGGTTCTGATAGAGAAATCTGGTCAGCTGATAACAATCTACCCATATTTCACCATTCCCTTCCTTTTGGGATTCGTCAAAGATCAGCTGCAATCCCCAATGCAGATGGGAGGTATCAATATTATTCACATTTTCATTGGCGCTGTATCCGGTACGTCCCAGATAACCGATGACATCTCCTGCCTGCACTACGCTTCCCACTTCCAGCTGTTTGTTGTAAGGAAAGTTCTTCCTCAGATGGGCATAGTAATAATAACGCTTTTTATCGAAACTCCGGATACCCAGGCGCCAGCCGCCATATTGGTTCCAGCCTATTGCTTCCACATAACCGGACTCTACCGCAATAATCGGTGTACCAACCTGGCCCATCATGTCATGCCCCAGATGCGGCCGGCTGTAGCCATAAGACCTGGATGTTCCAAAATCATCATAATCAGAATATTCATACCCCTTTGCGATTGGGAGATATGCCTTTAAACCGTATTTCTTTTCCCATACAACTTTATTTTCTTTTTCCACCTGGATCTCATATTCTCCAACCCAGCCATCCAGAACGGCACCATATGCTTCTCGGTAATATGGATAATATTTTAAATCTTTCGTCAGTTCATCCATGGTCTGTCCCTGGGTGATCCGTTTTTCTTTTAAATCCTGCAGATCTCTTTCTTTATATCGTGTGAAATCACCGCCGTACCGTGTCCCAAGATAAGCAAGAAGATCCACCCAGTCCAGATGAACCTCCTGCCCGTAACTCTCTACATCCATCTGATAAGCAGCCCTCATTGCTTCATTTGTCACATGGAAATCTACCCATTTAATGAACTTCTTTTCTGTCTCTTTTTGGGTTTCCCCTGAGGATGCTCCCTCTTTCTCCGTTACTGGTTCACCTTGCCCTGTTTCCTGCTCCCCGGCGGTTGCAGTACTCTTTAACTTTTCCGCTGCGGCGTGGTTCGACAGTGAACTATGTACCCCTCTGTAAACAGCAAAAATAGTTAAAAGTACTAAAATAATAAGTTCTATTTGTATAATACGTTTTTCACGTTTCTTGTCCATGGCAGACTCCGGATATTAAGTCACTTTCATTTTATTCCGAAGGCGGGATAATATGCAGATAAATTTAGGGTTTGCTGATTAATTACGCTTTCCTATTCTACTGTTCACTCTACTGCATCCTGATAGTTACGGTTTTACGGTAAATCATAAATGTAAAGATGCCAAATATAATCGTTGCCGCAATTATAACAACTTCTATATATTGGTTAAAAACAACCGCTGCTACAATAAGTACAAAGGCAGAAAGTGCTCCTGCGCCCATGGTAATTCCCACTGACATGGACTGTTTTACGACTTCGATTTCATTATTCCAGTCGTACTTTGGATATTTTAAATTCATATAGAGACCCAATACAGAAATAAATAAAGCATACACTGCAGGTGCGGCAAAAATCAAAATGCAATTCAGTAATCCCGGTTTTAAAGCGATAGTAAACAGAATCCCCGATACCAAAACTGCCGGCAGCAGTACTGTCAGGTTTACCGCTATTTTACTATTATAAATGACACTGTTTTTAACCGGCAAGGAACTATTAATCCATCTGCTTTTTCCCTCCAGCGAAATAGATGAGGCTGTTGTACTGCACAGGGAAGAAATTAAAATCATTACAAATGGTGCGTATTTTTGCAGATTGTTAAACACTCCCGGCATTTCTAACATTTTATCTATCTGATCCGGTTTGATAAACAAAATTCCAATTCCCATTGCCACCATCAGGATTGCTGATATGGATGTATTCATAATATAAATGTTACATGAAGTATATCTTCCCAGTTCTCTTCTGTATGCCGCTGCAAATGGAGTTCTTACACTCAGGGCACCCATCTTATAGTTACCCTTTGTATGGTGATTTAAAATAGCTGAATTTATTTTTTTATAAAACACAGCAAGCAGTAATACAAATAGTATTACCGGTATGACCGACAATAACAAAAACAATATAAAATCCGTCCAGCTTTCCCGGATCAGTGCATTGGAAAAAAGGCGGGCAGGCGGATAAAAACCATTTATGGTATCGGATAACATTTTTCCGATCTCCACCATCTGCTGTGCTCCTCCCTTTAGACTGAATGATCCGGCAATAGCTGCCAAAGTAACCCCAATACTCAGGATAATCACAACCAGATTCTTGTATTTGAATCTGGAGGCAATTGCTGTAATCAGCGCCCCCAATGCCAAAGCTAGTGTCATTGGTAGCATCGGGGCAAAAAATATACTTACTACCATCATCAGCCAGACGCCTGGACTGCTGTGCATGGTTACCCCAAATACGATAATAGAAGGCAAAAGTGCAATACAACCTACAAGAAGGTTTAATACATAAGTCCACAGAAGTCTGCTCAATATAATCGCAGCACTGCTCACCGGCAGGGACATCACCATGTCATAATCCTTCATCCCAAACAGCATACCCGTACTTCCGGAAAAAGTGAGCACAATCGTCACCAGTGCAACGATCATCAGCATCATTGCTGGCAGCATCTCAGTGAGTCCCAGTACCCGGTACCCAATTGCCAGCCCTGTACTGTAGCCAAACATCAATATAATCAATATTACAGCTATACTTAGAACACCAACAGCTCTTCTCTTTTCTTTTTTATCTCTGGCGTGCAACAATTTATTCACACCAAATGATCCATACATCTGCACCTTTAACAGTCCCATAAATTTAGTCATGTGCTGCCACCTCCAAAAATACTTCTTCTAAGCTGCTGTTCCCTCTGACATCTTCAGTCTTTCCGCTGGCGATTAATTTACCTGCTTTGATGATCGCTATTTTATTGCAAAGTTTTTCAGCCACATCCAGCACATGGGTAGAAAAGAAAATTGCACCGCCGTTATCGCATAATTCATGCATCATCTTCTTCAGGTTAAAGGCTGCTTCGGGATCCAGCCCAACAAATGGCTCATCCAGAACCAGCAGCTTTGGCTGATGGATAAATGCCGAAATAATTGCCAGCTTTTGTTTCATACCATGAGAATAGGACGATACCAGGTCACCCAGATTTTTCGTAATCCCTAACAGATCACCATATTTTCGGATACGCTTCTCCCGCTCCCCTCCCGATACCTGGAACATGTCTCCTATGTAATTCAAATATTGTATCCCTGTCAGATATTCATACAGATCCGGATTATCCGGAATATATGCGGTCATTTCTTTGCACTTTATGGGTTCCTTTTTTACAGAATGCCCGCCGATCCGGATTTCTCCGCTGTCAAACTCCATAACTCCTACGACAGAACGAATGGTAGTCGTCTTTCCGGCACCGTTGTGCCCGATAAATCCATAAATATCACCCGCCTGTACCTCCAGTGATAAATGATCCACTGCTTTCTTGTTATTACCATATATCTTTGTTAAATCCTGTATTTTTAAAACCTCTATTGCCTGTTTGTTATTAACCATAATCTTCCCTTACCTTTCTTAATATTAAACATTTCTTTTGTTATCGCTATTGTATATGTTTCATGAACAATTGGCAAGCGAAGCACCGTTAACTTTAAGCTGTAAAGTAAACCAGCGCTATACTTTTACTACAATAGTTTTCCAGTTTCCGGTTTTAGTATGTTTTCATAAATTTTTTCATAAATTTTTCAAAAAGTGTTCTATTTCAAAAATATTTTACATATACTTTACGGAGGTATCATGCTGTGTTGACAGAATTCTAGTAATATGAATAAAAAGAACACAGACAGCATACAAAAACACTCACATTTTAGAAAGGAAGGGCGCTATGGTTAACTACACCATTAAACTGAAATCTTTTGAAGACATCTATGAATTTGTAAAAAAATGCAATCAACTGGACTGTGATGCAGACTTAATCTGCGGACGGGCAACCGTCGATGCAAAATCTCTACTGGGGGTATTCAGCCTGGATATCAACCGGTCTCTCAAGCTCGCTATTAATACAAACAATCCTTTTTTAGCAGAACGGATCATGGGGCCTTATATTGCAGCATAATTACATACACGATCCATTGATTCACAAATCTTTTTAGCGCAAAAAAATGGGCCGGGAGAGATGACTCCTGGTCCATTTTGATTTACCCTTTTAAATATATAAAACAATTACCACTCTTATGCTACCAGATCCGTTTCTTTTTCTGTATCCGGAGCCGCTTCTTTTTCTACGGCTGTATTGACTACATCTTCCGGTACTGTGATTTTTTCTACTTCTCCAAAAGATCCAAACTTTAAGTCAAACGTACATTTATCGCATTTAAAATCTACATCCACTTCACCGGTTTCGGCACCTTTCATAGATTCCAGCATCATGGATTTCATATCCAGACTCATTTTCACCGGCTTCTTTTCTTTTTTGGATATATAGATTTCAACGGGAAGTTCCATTTTAGTCCAATCCGCTTCTCCCATTAAATTCGTGGAGTTATCCATGATACTTAATGCAGATTTTAACATCGCTTCTAATGCTTCTCCATCTAAGGTACCCTTCAGTGCATAGCATTCTACGCCGTCAACTTCTTCTGTTTTCTCTGCCAGTTCCAGGTTACCGGCTAATTCCTGTACTGCTTCAAAATCATAAGATTTGATCATCTCATCAATATCACCGCTGACCTCTTTCTGCCATTCACCCTCATCTAATTTTGAATAGGAAACAGTCTGATCTCCATCCTTCGTTGTATACATCTGCATGTTCATTTTCTGATTCATGCCCAGCATATCCAAAGTTATTGCTCCTTCCCCAAATATCACCTGAGGATTGGTGTTTATTTTCATCCCCATATCCATATTCATTTTCATATCTACAGTTATTCCCTGAACGGTTCCGCCCGCCTGCAGATCCATCACCATATCCATCTTGTAATTATCTTCTTTTGACATATTTTCAGACATGGACTTCAATAGCGTCTCGGAAGTTACCTTACCGCATCCAGCCATACTCAATGCCAGAATGCCACCTCCCAGGATAACACATCCCCGTTTCCATAAAATCTTCTTCATACTTTTTCCTCCTTCAAACATACTTGGATGCCAACCGGCGAACTTACCCAGTTGAAATTACTCCCTATGTACTCTAAATAATAAAAACCTTATCGGTATATAGATTATATTAAAGGATTTACAGAAAATTCGCAATCCTTTTTTAAAATCTAAATAAAGTCGCAAAAAACCGCTGTGCCGGCAAGAATCAAATGCAGCACAACGGCAATTTTACATTTTAATAACTGTTTTAGTGATGGAAAAAACGTACCCCTGTCATTGCCATGGCAATACCATATTTATCACAGGTCTCAATTACATTGTCATCTCTTACAGAACCCCCAGCCTGTGCTACAAACTTAACACCGCTCTTGTGTGCTCTCTCAATATTATCACCAAATGGGAAGAATGCATCGGACCCAAGTGCTACATTGTCCATTGTCTTCAGCCATTCCACTTTTTCTTCTTTTGTCAATGGTTCCGGTTTCACGGTAAATACTGCTTCCCACATACCGTCACGCAATACATCATCATAATCGTCTGATACATAGACATCTATTGCATTATCTCTGTCGGCTCTTCTTACGCCTTCTTTAAATGGAAGATTCAATACTTTTGCATGCTGTCTTAAATACCATACGTCTGCTTTATTACCTGCAAGTCTCGTACAGTGTACTCTGGACTGCTGTCCGGCACCGACTCCGATTGCCTGTCCGTCTTTTACGTAGCATACTGAATTAGACTGTGTATATTTTAATGTAATCAGTGATATTAATAAATCTCTTTTTGCTGCTTCCGGCATATCTTTAACCTGAGTGGGGATATTCTGCTGAAGCATTTCTTTATTAATTACAATATTATTTCTTCCCTGCTCAAATGTGATTCCAAAGATGTCTTTTGTTTCCTGTACAGCCGGTACGTAATCCGGATCCATCTGGATCACAACGTAATTTCCGCCCTTTTTCGCTTTCAGGATTTCCAAAGCTTTTTCAGAATAAGAAGGTGCTATAATACCATCCGAAACTTCTCGTTTAATATATAATGCAGTCGCTTCATCACACTCGTCTGACAGTGCTGCGAAATCACCATAAGAAGACATTCTGTCTGCCCCCCTTGCACGGATATATGCAGTGGAAGCATCTGTTAACGGGCAGCCTTCAACAAAATAGATCTTTTTCATTGTTTCATCAAGAGGTTCTGCTACAGCTGCACCTGCCGGACTTACATGCTTGAAAGAAGCTGCTGCTACCATGCCTGTTGCGGCCTTTAATTCCTTGACTAACTGCCAGCTGTTAAAAGCATCCATAAGATTTATGTAACCTGGTCTGCCGTTTAAAATCTTGATTGGGAGTTCTCCGTCTTTCATAAAAATCTTAGCTGGTTTCTGATTTGGGTTACAACCGTACTTCAATTCGAATTCTTTCATCACTGTTACACTCCTTTTAACTTGCTAATGGTTTATTTGATAAAAAAGAGCCTACTACCCGGGCTCTCTGCCCAGACGGTCGGCTCATTATCATTATACTTCACGTGGTTAATTCCACTTCCGTCAGTCGTATAACTAAAATCAACATAACATTTTTTGCTGGAGATGTCAAGATCTTTTTTCGGGATCTTTCCGACGATCTCTAATCTCAATACCTTATTTCCCTGAATCAATGCCTTTAACTGCTCATCCGTCAGACCTGTCTCTTTCAGGATATCATCTTTGGATTTTTGTTCCAGCAGTAATCTCATAGTGTCGGTTTCAAGGTTTTTTTGTTGTCTGGATGGAGTATTAGATTAATTCTAAAATCCCCCGGACATCCTTTATCACACAGTCTGCACCTGCGTCTTCATAAATTCTGCTTACCCTGTCCAGTTCCACCTGTTTTTCTTCTTCGGACAGTTCTTCATATTCCTCCTGGGTAAGTGCCATTTCGGAACTGCCTTCCAGGATGCCCACAGTATATACTCCGGCATTTTTTCCTTCTTTTATGTCCGATACGGTGTCTCCTGCCTTTATTACGCTTTGAACAGATAATATTTTAAGGGTCTCCATATTTTTGAAGATCATGAATGGGTATGGACGTCCCATGCTGCCTACAGAGTCAGGGCTGAACCATGCATCCGGTTCATATCCGGCTTCCTTTGCCTTTTTGGTGACGATGTCCATCATCATATCGGTATAGCCCGTTGTTGATCCGATTTTGATTCCTTTTTCTCTTAGTTTTTCTACTGTTTCCAGTACATAAGGCTTGGGCTGTGCAAAACCATCCAGAATTCCCATTAATTTACTCTCGAATAACTCATAGAGCTTTTCCACATCACTTTCCCCGGATGGAGCCTGATACTTCTCAACCCACAATTTCTGTATACGGGGCATTGCAAGCATGGTACGGATATGGTCTCTTTTCAGCATACCCATGGGCTTTCTTACTTCTTCCATAGTCGGTTCTATCCCAAAGTGCTTAAATACTTCTACAAATGCCTGCACCGGTGCAAAACATCCATAATCTACGGTGGTGCCTGCCCAATCGAAAATAACTGCTTCTATCTTATTCATGTTCTGATCTCCTTTTCTTTTACTGCATGGTATCCTATTGTAACAGTTCAGACAGGTATGCGCATTTACTGCGCATACCGTACGAAAACCTAGAGCCTGCAGACATCCAGTCCTTCGCCGAAGGCGAATTTCAATGGGCTGGATGTGTAACAGTTTATGCTGTCTGAACTGTTACATCTTATTTGTACTGTCCGAAGAAAGCTTCCATAATCTCACATAACTTTTCGATATCTTCTCTGTAGATCTCTCCGATGTTGCCGATGCGGAAGGTATCTGCTTCTGTTACTTTTCCAGGATAAATGGCATAACCTCTTTCCTTGATATAGAGGTACATTTCCTCAAAAGAGAATTTATGCTGATCCGGATAGAAGAAGGTTGTGATAATCGGTCCCTGAAGCGCTCCTCCGATATATGGGCGAACCCCCATTTTTTCTAATTTTTCAATCAAGAGTCTGTTATTGTCATAGTAACGTTTGCTTCTGGCTTCGATTCCGCCTTCTATATGAAGTTCGTCTAATGCTTTTGAAAATGCCAGAACCACATGGGTCGGGGATGTAAATCTCCATTTTCCATCCTTGTTCATTGTCTCCCACTGATCATATAAATCCAGTGACAGGCTTCTTGCCTTGCCCTTACTTTCCATCAATTTCGCTTTATTGGCTATAATAAAGGAGAATCCCGGAACTCCCTGGATACATTTATTGGCACTGCTCACGATGAAATCTATACCCCATTCACCAACCGGTATTTCCACGCCTCCAAAGCTGCTCATTGCATCTACGATAAAGGTACGTCCTCTTTCTTTTACAACCTTTGCAACTGCCTGGATATCATTTAAGATGCCGGAAGTTGTTTCACTGTGTACCATAGACACATGTGTGATCTGAGGATCAGCATCCAGCAATTCCGCTATTTTTTCAGCATCCGGTACCTTGTCATAATCCTGCTGGTATAAAGTATAAGGGATTTTTGCATGACTGACAATGTCTCCCATACGTTCGCCATATGCTCCATTGGATGCAATTAACAATTTTTCCCCATCCCCGATTACGCTGGTAAGGACAGATTCCACTCCGAATGTTCCGCTGCCCTGCATCAGTACTACCGTGTAGTCATCTTCGGATACATGTGCCAGTTCAAGCAGTTGTTTTCTGATCTTTAATGTAATCTGTTTGTAATCGTCATCCCAGGTACAATGGTCAAACATCATTTCCTTTTTCACTGTCTCTGTTGTTGTTAATGGTCCCGGTGTTAATAATTTATAGTTATTCATTTCTGTGTATCTCCTTCATATGATTGATGTATTTTATTTGAATTTTTATTGCATTTAACTTTTAATTTATTTTGATCAATTAAAATTTGAATATAACAATGTGTTATAATCCATTAAAATGCTGCTGCGTTCCATATTTTACTCTGCATTTTTCTTTACTTTATTTTACTGCTTTCTGACAATTCCTGATGTTTCTTTAATACATCCACAGTCAGCGCTTCTTCAAATATTTTCGGATTTCCTGACATATTATCACTGTCCGCCGTTTCTCCTTCATAAATTGGAATCGGGTATGTCTGAATTAATTCTGCCCTGCCTTTATTAATGATGCAGTCTGCCATCTCCATTGCCATTTCGTTTGTTTTATCACCCTTATCAATTACTGCAACCGATTCTGTCAGGGAAAAATTACCCTCTTCGGGATCTACGTAATCGATAGGAAGCCCGCTCTTTTTATCTGCCACTGCCTGGTGTCTTAATCCAAATCCAATAGCGACTTCACCTGCACGCACTTTTTTGATTGGTCCTGAACCGGAGTCTTCAATATGAGGTCCCGCATTTTCGTAAATCTTAGTCAGCACATCTTTTGCCCCATCTTCACCATATGCCGATACCAGCGCCTGGATCAGCAGCCATGCGGTGGAAGATGACATGATATCCGTTACCGAAACCATATCCTTATACTGGGGATCTGCAAGGTCTTTTAAGGACTTTGGCATGGGAAGATTTTTTTCTTTCATCAATTCCGTATTTACGATGATCGCACCTTCCTGAGCTGTAATAGGGGTATAATAGGAAGGGTACTCGGTTAATGTCTTATGGTCAAATGTCAGATCTTTGAACATGCTGTTTTGCTGTTGTGCACTGTCAATGTAGAAAGAACTCATGGTTACTAAATCTGCTTCTATATTGGTTCCTTCTGCCAGAAGCTTACCTCCAAGTTCGGATGTTCCAAATGACTGCAGTATGTATTTGTCTTTGAATCCGTTGTTATCCAGGGCGTTTTTCATAGCTGTCATAGCCTCATCATCCGCATTGGAATAAATAATTACCTGATCATTCTTCTTACCGCACCCTGCCATTAAGGTTCCCGATGCCAGAATTACTCCTGCCATTAGTGCAGCTGTTGCTCTTTTCCATCTTTTCATAATATTATTCTCCTTTAGAATTTCTTTGTTTGCGACCAGTACTCCATCCTGCCAGAAACCATAGCAGCAACAATGCTGCTATGATTTCTGACTGGATGTAGCACTAGCAAGCCACTTAAATAAAATTTTTCCAACAATATTGGTAAATAAAATTAACAGCGAAAGTACAAAGATTTCATTAAATTTTGCATAGTGCTGTAATTCTTTGATTTTAGTGGTGATTACCATCGTCCGGGCTCCAGCAATAAAAATAACCGCACTGATTGTCACCATGGCATTAATAAAATAGTAACTGAAAACTTCCAGTATTGTGGAAACTGCATTGGGCGTTACAATCCGGATGACCGTTTTAATCCAGTTATCGCCCATGAGTTTCGCAGTTGTTTCCCAGGAGGCATTCATTTTTGTCAGAGAATTCTTCATCATTAAGTAGGGTGTGGAGAAGAAATGAACGATGTTACAAATTATAATGATAAAAAATGTATTCTGCAGGCTGCTTCCTGAAAATGCAAACAGAAATGCAAGGCCCAAAACCATCCCGGGAATGGTATTTGTAATGAGGGCTATGCTCTCGATTACGCTTTTTAATTTGCTGTTAATGGTACTCCTGGCTGTAACCAGTGCAGCCCCATAGGCTGTCAGTGTCCCGCAGACTGCTGTAATCACAGCTACAAATAAAGAATTCGTATATACATTCGACAGATTTGGATCTGACAGAACATTCTGAATATTTTTCAGTGTAAACTGTATATTGTAAGGCCATTCTTCCACGAATGGAACGATAAATATTACCAGGAATATGGATACAATGCAGAGCATAAAGATTCCGCTGATAATTCCGCATGCTGCATCCCGCTTTATGTTTCTTTTAATCTCTATTGCAGATATTTTATTGTACCGGACATTATATTTTTCCAAATAATGCAGAACCAGGATACTGACAATGGAAGGAACCAGCATCACTACCGCAACTACTGCTCCTTTGTTGAAATCCGGAATGCTTCCAAGCATCTGGTTATACAGCACACTTGCGATTACATCAAATTCCCCGCCTACCGATGCCGGTATACCAAAATCCGTAAAACAAAGGAAAAACGACTGGATAAAAGATGCCGCCAAAGTCCCAAGCAATGGCCTTACAACCGTAATCCAAAAGGTGGACAGACCATTGTCACCCATGATTCTGGATACTATCATATATTTTTTATCTATAAACCGCATCGTATTGTCAATCAGCATAAAAGAAATGGGAAGTGTATATATCACATATCCTAACAGAAGTCCGTTAAATCCATATATTTCAAATAGCTGTGTTCCAAACAGTTTAGTGAGAAGCCCCTGTTTACCAAACGAATAGATAATGGCAAATCCGTATGTAATCGTCGGCAGCAGCATGGGTAAAACTGCCACTCCTCTAATAATTTTCTTATAAAATGATGCAATATTGGTATAGTGAATGGTATATGCCATAAAAAATGCCAGCAGCGTTGTGACAGAAGCACTGACTCCCGCAATCAAAAAGCTGTTTCCCACGGCTTTTCCAAATCCCCTGCCGGTAAACACTGCCTTATAATATTCCAGGCTGATACCGGAACCGCCCAGGATGGACTTTAATAAAAGCTGTACAACCGGTACTGCCAGAAAGATCACAAAAAGCAGTGCCAGCAGAATAAATACAACTTTAACTTCTTTATTCTTTTTCATAACCCTATACCGCCTGTGAAACGAAATTGTTTTTACCCGGCATTTGGAATAAAGTAAAAATATTATTTCTCTTAATTTCTAACTGATTTAATATGAAGTTTTTCACAAAATCATTTTCCGGTTTCTGAATAATATCCTCCGGTTTGCCATACTGGGAAATACCGCCTTCATTCACGATCAGTACACGGTCTGACAATGTCAGCGCTTCTTCCGGATCATGGGTTACGATAATCGTTGTAAGATGGTATTCTTTTGCAATGGTTTTGATTCTTTCCTTAATGGATTCCTTAATTACCCCGTCTAAGGCACTCAGCGGCTCATCCAGTAACAGAATCTTTGGTTTCATTACCATGGTCCTCGCCAGAGCCACCCTCTGTTTCTGACCGCCTGAGAGCTGATCAATCTTCTTTGACAGATGCTCCCTGAGCCCCAGCAGGTCGATTAATTCCTCCACTTCATTTTTAGAAGCGATCAGCGGCTTATTTTTTAAACCGTATGTAATGTTCTTATATACATTCAGGTTGGGGAACAGCGCATAATCCTGAAATACAATATTGAATCCGCGCTCTTCCATCGGTACATAGGTAATGTCCACATCGTTAAAAATAATTCTTCCGTTATCCACATCGGTAATTCCCAGAATTAAATTTAAAAGCGTTGTTTTTCCGCATCCGGACGGTCCCAGGATTGAAACAATCTGGCCATCCTCTATTTCTAAACTGATATCCTTCAAAATACTGACTCCATCATAGGACTTATTTATCTGATCTAATTTTAACATTACAATACTCCTTTACTTTTCAACACTGTTTTCCTTTGAACACCGCCATTATAGCAATGCACTCGCCAAATAACAATAAAATCCAGTTCAATTCTTTGTAAAGTTATTGTAAAATAGGTACAAAAAAGGAACCATATCTTTGTAGTTTTTCTACAAAAATCACAGTTCCTAATTTATGCTTCAACTTGTTTTTCACAGAGGCTTTCCGAAACTATCCCGGAGATTTCAAGAATGTTTACCGGCACCTGACGGTATCTGATTTACGCATCATAGGCTTTATCACGAATAATGCGTCCGCTCTTATCCAGCTGTCTGGCATATTTATCATAATCGCTTAAAATTATTCCAAGATAAATCATATCCACCAATGCCAGCTGGGACGCCCTGGAAAAGATGGCTTCTCCATATAGTAACTGATCATGGGTGGTGCACAGGGTAATATCCGCATATTTACTGATCAGTGCATTTTCAAAGTTAGTGATGACAATTGTCTTAGCCCCGCTTTTTTTTGCGATCCGCATAACATCTACCGTATCTTTGGAACTGCCGGAATAAGAGATTCCAATTGCCACGTCTTTTTGGGTTAAGTTGCTGGCACAGATTCTCTGCAGATAATAGTCGTTAAAGCTGCGGCATTTCAACCCCAAATAGAGCAGCTTTGTATACAGGTCACTGACGGTGGTTCCTGAATTTTCCACGCCGTAGACATCTATTAAGTCTGCATTGGCGATAAGGTCCACCACCTGGCTGTATTTTGCTGTTGATATACATTTCAGCGTATTTTCCATCACCTTGATCGTGGTAGCGATTGTTTTTGCCGGAACCTTATCCACAGAATCAGACGCATTCAGCCGATACCCGTACATGGCTGATATCCCGTCTGACGGCGCCTTCACATCCTGTGCCATCTCTTCCACAACGGCATACTTAAATTCCCGGAATCCATTAAATCCCAAAGCTTTCACAAAACGCAGAATCGTGGGCTGGCTTACCCCCGCATTTTTTGACAAATCTGTAAGAGACATTTTTCCAACCCGGTCTAATGACCCTAATACATAATCTGCTGTCCGCTTTTCTGATGTCCGCAGAGATGCATATACCTCTTCAATACGAAAACTGATTGTTTCTTCTAAACGCATACTGATACCTTCTTCCTGGAGTGTATTTTAAAATTGCTTTCTGACTCATACCTATCACAAGATGCATATCACAATCTGTGGGAGATTTGTCCCGCATAATAAACCTCGTGGTAAAATACGTATTCTGAATTCGGGGCACATCTGCCGCAAAGTGAGGCGTGCAGCGGCAGAAATGAATTTTAAGCCCGCTCTGGACTTTGTAGAAAAACTACAATATTCCTTGGTTGAATATCTTAAATATATTTTCCTGCCTGTCTGTATTTTACATGAATCATAGAAAATGTAGTGTAAAATCTTTGTAAAATCTGCTCCCTGTCCTGTTTTTATCTGTGGATTCCAGCGTTTCAATCAAATTTGGGGCCCTAAATCCGGTTACTCTATTCGAAAGTTTCCATTCTTTTCTACTGGAATGTCCCTGAATTTTTATCAAAAGCTATATTTTCTCATATAATAGAAAAAAATGAATGAGTTGGAAAAATGGTTACTGTGGAAGACTTTTTACTGGAAGATACCCTATATTTTGAAAATACTCCTGTTCTATCTTATACAATTAATTACCCGCAGCTAAAAAACGGATGTAACAATGAAGCGCTCATCAAAATTAATAAATATTATGTAACAAGGGCCAGTGTCTATGAAAATGAGTGCCGCACCAATTTGTTTAAGGAAGCCTCTATGCAGCTGCAGTACACAAAGACACACGGATACCCTTTTCTTCCGGACGAGGTAGATATCCGGTATAAAGTAACATTCAATGAAGACTGTATTCTGAGTCTCTATTTTGATCATTATATGTTTACCGGCGGAGCTCACGGTTCTACTCTGCGCTACTCCAACACCTGGAACTTAAATACCGGACATTTGATCCACCTGAAGGATTTCTTTGAACCGGGAAGCGATTATAAAAGCTATGTTCGTAACCGGATCAATGAAATGATCAGCAAGCAGTTGGAAAGTTCTGTTTCCCATCCGGATTATTTCAAAAATCACGAACAAAATGTAGCGATCTCCTTCTCTCCGGATAATTTTTATTTAACGCCGGAAGGTATTGTAATCTATTTTCAGCAATATGACATTGCTCCCTATTCCAGTGGTATAATTGAATTTACGATTCCTTATGAAGAAGGGATGAAGTTTTGGGAAAAATGATAAAAAGAAAGGGAAACCCTTTAGTTAAGTTTCCCTTTCTTAGTTATTTTATAGTAAATGACTGATCAATTGATACATACCGCTCCTGCCACATGACATAAATCTCATATTCATCGGGCGCCAGCTTACCCAGAGGAATTGGAACGGAATACACAAAGTCAGTCTCTGACTTGGTTTTCAGATCGGAAATGTCATAAACGTATGTCTGATCTTTTCCGGCCAAAATAACCTGGGTAAAAGCATGATTCCGGGCTCTGAACAGCAGAATATCTTTATAGAGGGCGACACTCATCTCTTTCATTTCATCGGATGAAAGGATGTCTGTGGGTGGTTCTGCCTTCTCGTTTACTTCTACCGGTATTCGAAGGGTTCCTTTTAAATAAAAATCCGTTACATTTACATCGTCAATACAACTGTTTAAATCAACTTTTATGGAATAGCTTCGATAGAAGTTGTGTTCAATATAGTACTGATTCAACTTTTCTCCGCTTTCATAATCATATTCTATGACCCTTCCATAGAAGCCGCTGTCCGAATTCCCAGTATGTGCACATACAGCAAATACACGGCTCATGGCCCCGTCAAACAGAAAATTAGAGGTCACATTAGAATAGTCACATTCGTACACGTGATCCTGCACAACCGTCATTTTCTGAGGATCTATAGTATATGATTTTACATAAGAAAAACCGGTATCATCAAAATAATCTACATTTCGATTCGAAGCATTATGATTATCAAACATCATCACATGAATTGTATCTGGATTTCCGTCCAGGTCTTCATCCAACTGGTAGACTGTATGTGGCTGATAGTGCCACTGAATATCTCCCTCCGTCTGCAATACCTTATCTTCCAGACCGGTTCCTTCCCAGAATCTGGGATTCCCAAGAATCCATTCAATATCATTTGTGCTCCAGTTAATCTTTATCGCAGAATGCAGATTCCTGGGATTTACGATTACAGAATCTGTTTTATCGTCATAAGAAAACGTATTGGTATGGGCCCAGTCAGATTTACTGACATATCCGCTATCTTTAAACAGTTCTTTTAAGTCCAGTTCTTTTACGATCTCCCCTGTTTTTCTGTCATACTCCTGAAGTAAATCCTGTACATAACCCGCCCCGGAATCAGATAATACAAGTAAATTGCCATCCGTTTCTTTTTCTTTAATCTCATGATGTGAGCCTGAATTAAAGAAATAGTCCTGGTATACCCTTCCTGTTAGATCAATTTCATGGAACTGTGCCGATCTTGGCTTACCGCAAGTGGGCATTAACGTATCTTCTGATTCGATCAGAAAATGTCCATTGGTAAGGGGATATCCTCCAAAAGTAGCACCCGGCTTATTCAGAAGGTACCACCTGATATCCCCATTGGAATCAAAACCATAGAGGTAAGGTGCTGCTCCCCCCGTTACAATCATTAATCCCATTGCAGAAACAGTCATCTTTTCTTCTAATTTCACGACATCCTTAAGTTCATCAGGAAGAGATTCCGTTTCTATATTAATTGTGTTTGATTTTATTACCTTGCCGTCAGCATCCAGTTCTTCCAGCAGTACCTCATTATCCGTATCTGCGTACAAGCCGACAATGGGTACTTTATGCTGAGTAGCTGCGTCTAAAGTATCAACGATATTATTTTCTTCGTCTTTTCCTTTCACCGTAACCCTTACCGAAGCCTCCTGGTCTCCGGTGTAAACCACCAAAGCAGTGAGTGGTGCATTCTGATAAGGATTCTGGACAACGAAAGGTTCTTCAAATGTATAGTTACCGGACTCAAGTTCGTCCTGAATCATTAGATCAACCTGATATGTATTTTCTTCCAGACTCATGACCAACGGAATATCTGTTGTTATGTTTTCCCCGGTTTTATCGTTTCCCTGGATCAGCGTGATTTCCTGTTTATCAATTTTATACTTTACCAGCTGGGGACCTTTTTCTTTTTTATTGGTTCTCGTGTCAATGAACTGCTCTTTTTGTTCATCTGTATATTCCCCTTCGGTGAAAGCAGCCTGGTTGTTCTCCTGCTGTCCCGCCTTATCTGACGCTTTGCTGTCCCTTTTTGCAGTGGAGCAGCCGGAAATGCCTAATGCAGCTACTACAGTAATGATACACAGCTTATTTCTGATAAATTTATGCTTCATCGTTTTCACCCCATAAAAATAGCAAAGAGTATATTACCTAAAGTAGGCATATACTCTTTGTCTGCTTCATACTAAAATTTCACCTGGTATCCAGTATCGTATACATTGCCATCCGTCTGAATATAGACATGATATGTCTTGCCTTCCAGCCCTTTCCCGGAAACTGTTGCAGACATATTTAAAAGTGTAGAACCATCATCCTGCTTTACAGGCATCTGTCCTAAAGTATATACCTTCTGATTTCCTTCTTCGTCTTTCAATACTACAAAGCCAGGTTGAACTTCTTCATTTTTACTGGTTAGAATTCCACTGAACATCATACCAAAAGGTTTCTGAACAATGCTCCAGGATGCATCTCCTGCCACTGCATCTTCACAATTGACTTCCTGCTCTGCAGTCTGGGTAACACCCAGATCTCCAAGCCACTGTCCCTTCGCAGTCAGATCCAGATATGGGTTGTTTTCCTGATACATGGAAACTCTGATACTTCGGTAAACAAGACCTGGTATTACCATTTCAAATACCAGCTTATCATCCTTTACCTCATTGATGTATGCCTGTTTTGTAACATTTCCAGAGAGCTGATTCATAGGAGATACATCATAAGTATTATTTTTGGTGTCAAACATATTTCCACCCGATGTTATCCAGTAATCGTTCTCTCCGATATAATCAGCACCGCTGATAAAGGAAGAATACCACTCAGCACCTCTTTCCTTTCCATATTCCCAAACCTGTTCAATTGTCATATCCGCCGTGTTCAAGCGATATACAACTGCTCTGGAATATACCTGGTCACCAGATACAGCCGCATCCGGATTCGTTGCCTTAGTCCTGGAATCACCGTTATCAAATACCATTAAATCTCCATTTGGAAGCATGGTAACATTATGCTGTGCATACTGCCATTCAAAGTTTTCTCCAACTGGTGTAAAGAAGTATTTGGAGTCAACCGTAGTCCAGCCATCGGGATTACCCATAACCCAGCTTAACGTTTTATCGGTTTTATTTACACCGATTACTGCATCTACGTGACGTCCGGATAGTAAAATGGTATCGGTTGCCTCGTCATACCACAGCGCGTTATTATGGAACCAGTCTTCTTCTGTCCGGTTCAAGGAACCGCCGTCTTCCGGATTCAGAATATCTTCCAGTTGAAGTTCCCATGCCACTTCTCCAGTGGTTCTGTCTAACTCTACAATCCGGTCTTCCACTTTGGAAAAATCCGTACTACAGCTTCCAACCAGCAGATTGCCGTTTGACATTTCAAACATTGCATGATGGGATCCGCCCGGGATACTATATTCATTATAGATTTTTCCTGACAGATCAAATTCTGTGAGTCCGGACATATAGTATAACGGATGAATCAGGGTGTCCGTCAGCGCCATAAAATGCCCATTGGAAAGCTGCTTAAACGGAAGCCCGGAAATCTTCATATACCATCTGATATCACCTTTGCTGTCATATGCTGCGATTTCATTCGCTCCGCCGCCGGATGCAAAGGTAAGCTTTGAAAAATCATAAGCCGTATCATCCAGTGTTGTTACTTCTGCCTTGTTTCCGATAGAAGTTTCTAACGCTTCTGTTGTAACTGTCAGGGTTTTCTCTGTTCCATCATCCAGGGTAAGCGTAACCTCATTATCCCTTCCGGCATACAGTCCATAGATGGGTATAATATGAGTAGTCTCTTTTCCAAAGGTTCCTTCTATATTATCCTGCTCCTGATCTCCCTTTACTAAAAGTTTTACTCCGGTAGCTTCTTCCGTATTAAAGATAGCCACAGCCGTTAACGGAGCGTTTCCATAGGGATTAACCACAACAAAAGGTTCTTCAATGGTATAGCCGTTCTGTACTTCCGCCATAAGCTGCTCGTCAACCTTTGCCTGTTCAGCCAGATTGTCCACTAACGCAACTGTTTGTAAATCCGATGATTCTTTCACCTCAGTCTCCGCTTCGCTGTCCTTCTCCGTTGCCGCTGCAGTATCTGTCTGAGTCGTTTCCGTCTGTGTTGCTTCCGTTGTTTTGGACTCCTGTGTTTCCGCCGCAGCCGGTGTCTCCTGAGTAGGTGTACTTTTGCTGCTGCAGGCTGTTGTCAGGCACAATGCCCCTGTTAATATCCCCAACATTACTAATTTTCTTTTCATTTTCTCCTCCTGCTAAGAAATAGTTATGGACTGATTTAAATTAAAATACTCATCCTGGCACATAATATATATGTTATATGTATCATCTGCAAATTCTGTTAACGGGATGGGTATTGCATAAACAAAGGAATACTCAAATCTTACCTTTATATCTGAAATATCATAGATATATGTGTTATTTTGACCGGAAAATATAACTTGTGTATAACTATGATTTTTAGCTGTAAACAACAATAAATCTTTTAACATCGCCATACTGATCTGCGCTTTTGAATCGGCCTTTAAATTTCTTTTGGGTTTATCCACTTTCGCATCTACTTTAACCGGGAATCTCATCTGCCCCTTTAAGTATGTGTCCTCGACATTAACTTTCTGCAAACAACTGCTAAAATCCAAATCTATATTATATGCCCGATAATAATTATGATTAATTTTATATTGGTTTAATACTTCTTCACTATCAAAATCATACTCTGTAACAGTTCCATAAAGCCCTGTCTTTTTACTACCTGAATATGCAGACGCCGCAAACACCCTTTTATTTTCATAATCTAATAGGTAATTTGATGTAACCGGTGAATAGTCACATTCGTAAATATGATCCTGTTTAACTGTCATCTTTTCCGGATCAATGGTATATAATTTTACATATGAATTGCCTGTCTTTTCAAAGCCTTCCACTTTTCGGTTCTTATCATTGTGATTATCAAACAGCATTACATGTATAGTATTCGGATCATTGTCTATATCTTCCTCCAGCTGATACACCGTATGTGGCTGATAATGCCATTGAATATCACCCTCAGGCTGCAGAACCTTATCTTCTAATCCCGTACCTTCCCAGAATTTCGGATCCCCTAAAATCCATTCTATTTCGTCTGTGCTCCAGTTAATTTTAACTGCAGAATGCAGATTTCTGGGATTGACAATAATGGAATCTGTTTCTTTATCATAAGAAAGAGTATTTGTATGTGCCCAGTCTGCTTTGTTAACATACCCAGACTTCTTGAACAGCGGACGTAAATTTAACTCCTTTACAATTTTTCCTGTCTCACGATCATATTCTTGTAAAAGATCTTTTAAGTATCCATTCCCTGAATCGGATAATACAAGCAGATTACCCCCCGGCTCTTTTTCCTTTATTTCGTGATGTGCACCTGAAGTAAAGAAATAATCCTGATATACCCTTCCTAAGTAGTCGACCTCATGATACTGAGTAGAACGGGGTTCTCCTGCATTTGCCATCATCGTATTTTCAGATTCAATTAAAAAATGCCCATTTGATAACGGATATCCTCCAAAGTTAGCCCCCGTGGAATACATTAATGCCCACCTGATATCCCCGCTGGAATCAAAACCATACAAGTGAGGAATTGCACCTCCGGTAACTACCATCAACTTTATAGAAGATTCTGTCGTCTTCTTTTCCATTTTCACTGCATCTATAAATGCATCAGGTAAAGAATCCGTCTGGATCTTCAGTTGGGAAGTTCGAGTTACTTTCCCATCCTTATCAAGTTCCTCAAGTAAAACATTATTTTCCATATCCGCGTATAACCCAATGATAGGAATTATATGCTGTTTTGTCGCATCCAACGTATCTGTAATAT
Source organism: Clostridiales bacterium (assembly GCA_018365455.1). Taxonomy (GTDB): domain Bacteria; phylum Bacillota; class Clostridia; order Lachnospirales; family Lachnospiraceae; genus Robinsoniella. The sequence continues at coordinate 9,721 of JAGZJZ010000008.1, read as the reverse complement.
CATTCTCCTGTGTTTTACCCTCTACAGTTACCTTAATCTGACTCTCTTCTTCTGTATTAAAAACCGCGACTGCCGTAAGAGGAGAATTCTGATATGGATTTTGAATCACTAATGGTTCTTCGAAGGTATATTGACCATTGTCTAATTCAGCCTGAATCATCTCGTCAATTTGAACTGTCTGTTCTTCTAATGACTGCGTTTGCTGTATTCCCTCAGATACTGATATATTCTTACCTGACTCTGCATTACTCTTAATTGTTTTCGTTTCGCTTCCATCCACTTTTACTTTTACATATTGTGGACCCTTGTCCTTTTTACTCAATCTAGTATTAATAAACCTAAAATTAGGCTGCGTTAAATAAAAGATTGCAGAACCAGATAATAACAGCAGAACTACTGCCACTATGCTTCCAACAATAATATGCTTTTTTTTCTTACTCATTAGATCCCCCTATAAGATTACTCAACTGGTATACTTAACGTTTCTCCTTCAAATGGATATTCCAGTGTAAATTTGTTTGCAGACTCATCAACTTCATAGCAAATCCAACCTTCGTTAGTTCCAAAATTTAGTTTAGTACCCTGAAGACGTTTCATTCCTAAGTCACTAAGAAATGCATCATCCATTCTACTATACTCTTTACCATTTTCATCTATCAATTTTAATTTCGTAAAATCAATTTCTTCCTTGCTATCCACTTTTTCAAAAATAACCTTTAATAAGCAGAATTTCATTCCTTCTGAAGCTTCTTTATGATACTCACTAGATTCCACACTCGTATAACCTAATTGGGTAGAAACATTCTCAAGTTTTTTATCCAGCATTGACTCTTCATATGTAACTTTCCATCCACCAACTTCAGATACACTACCCGATTTTGATGAACCATCTGATGTTTTTTCCTCTGATGTCTTTGTCGTTTCTGAATCCGCCACTGCCTCTGTTTTTGCAGTTTCCTTAGTGCTGTTATCACTTTGACACCCTGTTATTGAAAGAATAGATGCGCTTAATAATATAGCATATAACAATTTTTTCTTCATTAAATTTCTCCTCCTACTTTAATAAGTAATAATTCTAAACATACCAATTTAGAATCTTAGCATAAAAATGTGTATAAAATATGATAACATAGATTCGTGATGTCGAAAAGACTCATTTTTCAAGGTTCCGGCAAAAATATATCCCATCAAACTAATGAACTATCTCCGTTAACATCAGTTTGATAGGATATCGTTGTTTCTACAGCAATTCCCCATATCTCCGAATATACATCTTCTTCATAAACGTAGCCAATCCCATATAACATACAATGACCCCTGCCAAAATAACAAAATACACCGCCGGTAAAGCTGCAAGCCCCAGCAGGCTGCCTAATCCCGTAAAAGGAATTGCGGTTGCTGTAAGAATTCCTCCCAGGGTCAGAATCGTGACCGGAGCGGATGCATGGCTCTGTATAAATGGAACCTTTGGTGTACGGATCATGTGAATGACTAAGGTCTGGCTCCACATGGATTCAATAAACCAGCCTGCCTGAAAGACTGCAATAAATGCATCCTGCATCTGGGGGTCAGTAATCTGGTGATACATGAAGCCTCCGCTCATCAGCGGACAAATTACAAAATACATCACCAGGTATGTTGCAATATCAAATACCGAGCTGGTTGGTCCTATCCACAGCATGAATTTGCTGACGGAAGATGCATCCCACTTTTTCGGCACAGCCAGAAACTCACTGTCTACATTGTCCCAGGGTATCGCTGTACAGGAAATATCATAAATCAGGTTCAGCAGAATTAAGTGGATTGCTGCCATTGGAAGAAAGGGCAGGAATGCGCTGGCTGCAAGTACCGAGAACATATTTCCAAAGTTTGAGGAAGCCGTCATTTTTATATATTTGATCATGTTGGCATAGGTTTTTCTGCCTTCCAGAATACCTTTTTCCAATACCATTAAATCTTTTTCCAGGAGAATCGTATCCGCCGATTCCTTGGCAATATCCACTGCTGTATCCACCGAAATGCCCACATCCGATGCCTTCATGGCTGCCGCATCATTGATCCCGTCGCCCATATACCCTACGGCATGCCCGTTGCTCTGAAGAATCTTTACAACTCTTGCCTTCTGGGCAGGGGAGAGTTTTGCAAATACCGTTGTTTTTTCTGCTTCTTCTGCCAGCCGGCTGTCATCCATGGCATCCACCTGAGTTCCTAAAAGGAGATGTTCCGTTGACAAGCCTACCTGTTTACAAATGCAGCAGGTAACCTTTTCATTGTCTCCGGTCAGGACTTTTACTTTCACACCATATCCGTGGAATGCTTTTATAGCCGCAGCTGCTGTTTCCTTAGGCGGATCCAGAAATGCCAGGTAACCAATCAAAACCATTTCTGCTTCATCTGCAACGGAAAAGGCTCCCTCCGGCGAGGGATTCGTCTTCTGTGCCACTGCTATCACACGCATTCCGGTTTCATTTAATTCTTCAACCTTCGTGAGTATTTTGCTGCGCATCTGGTCTGTGAGCGGTTCCACTTTCCCTTCGTATTCTGCAAATGCAGAAACCCGAAGCATCTCCTCTACAGCACCTTTTGTAATCATCTGTGTCTTGCCGTTTTTATCCGCTACCACCACACTCATCCTGCGTCTTTCAAAATCAAATGGTATCTCATCTACTTTGGTGTAGTTAGACTGAATGCCCTGAAGCTGTAACTCCTGTTCCTGCAATTCGTTGGTTCTGTCTATAATTGCAATATCCATCAAGTTTTTAAGCCCCGTCTGATAATAACTGTTTAAAAATCCATGGCGCAGTACCCTTGGATCTTCATTTCCTTCGATATCCAGATGATATTCCAGTACTACCTTATCTCTTGTGAGGGTGCCAGTCTTGTCGGTACACAGGATATCAATGGATCCAAGATTCTGGATGGCATTGAGATTCTTAATGATAACCTTTTGCCTGGACATGGATACAGCACCTTTTGCCAGACAGGTGGTCACTATCATGGGCAGCATTTCCGGCGTCAGTCCCACCGCTACGGAAATGGCAAACAGCGCCGCATCCATCCAGTCATTTTTCGTATATCCATTGATAAAGAATACCACCGGAACCATGATCAGCATAAATCGAATCAATACCCAGGAGACCGAGTTCACCCCTTTTTCGAAAGAGGTTTGTGCCTGCTTATCTGAAAGGGATTTCACCATTTCACCCAGCATGGTATCATTTCCTACTGCAATAACTACGCCTGACGCACTGCCGCTGATTACATTACTGCCCATGAACGCCAGGTTGGAATAATCTGTTACTGCATCTGTGCTGCTTTCTAAACCATATATACTGTTTGTCACTGCATCGTTGCTGCCTGATAATGCACTGTACTTCTCTACCGGTTCACTTTCTCCGGTAAGTGCCGACTGGCTGATAAATAAGTCTTTTGCAGAAATAATCCGGATATCGGCGGGTATCATATCTCCTGCTGAAAGCAGCACCACATCCCCAACTGCCACATCTTCCAGCAGAATTTCACGCGTTCCTTCTTCCATTCTCTTTACACAGGTAGTGGTCCGTATCATTGCCGATAATCTGGCTGCTGCATTTCCACTTCTTGTTTCCTGTATAAATCGGAGCAGACCGGATATCATTACCATCGTTGTAATGATGATTACCGTAACCGGATTTTGTTCTCCCGGATCAGCAAAAAGAATATCCGTAAATACAGAAACTGCCGCCAATACAAATAAAATAGCGGTAAACGGATTAATAAAAGCCCCGCAGATTCTTTTGAAAAGAGACTCTTTCTGCCCATGGGTCACTATATTTTTTCCATAGGCTTCTTCCGAAGCTTCTAACTGTTCCTTTGTCATTCCCTCTGATGAGGTCTGAAATTCCTCATAAAATTTATTCCATTCAAGTGTTGCTGCATATTTTAATTTTTCGTTCACCGTCTCACGGCGAACCATATTTTTCATTCTGTTTTTTTTCATTGTCTTATACCTCCTTTTTTCAAATAACCTTACATGTTCTTAAAAAAGGGCATAAAAATCCACCGCTATCGTTTTCATTTACATAGCAGGCATAAATGCCGGGATCATTCGTTCCACAGCAAATATATCAAATGTGCATAAAAACAGCAGCGATGGCAGCTGATGAAATATTCACGAACCGGAAAATGACATTGTCTTCTAATAATTCAGATTACAAAACCACCCGGGAAGCCCAAGAATGGATGTGTGATCCACTCCCGGCGATTCCGAAACTTCATCTGTGCCCTCTGTGCTGATATTATATCGCTCATGACTGCCTCCACTATCCATTCTTACCACCTCCTTATTTTAAATAAAAAATCCCATACCAAAGGACAAACTATGGTATGGGAATATACATTCTACTTCAGCTACATTATAAAAATAATATAGAAACTGCCACCGTTTGAGCTTTAGTATCACAGGGCGATGAAACTGTATTATGCTGCACCTTGTTTTTCGATGCGGCCTGTTCAAACCAACTCATGATGTCTCCATCATTTCGCGGCAACAATCCGTATCCCTGTGGTAACCTTACCTACCGGAACTATTTAATTTTCTCCAGTGTACACCCCTGCACAGTGTTTGTCAAGGCTAACCTTAAAATTTTATTTCGTTATTGGATTTATTGGATTTACTAAAAAATTCAACCGTTATTGGTACTTGATCTAAAAAAATGCAGCGGAATCCGACATTGCCAATCGCATCCTCTGCATTTTCCATACTGTAATTGTCTTTTTATGTTTCCTGATTTATATATCTTGGTTTATATCTCCTGGTTTATATATGCTCATTCAGACTTTTTCCATTGGTAGCAATTACTTTTTGATACCAGTAGAATGATTTCTTCTTATAACGTTCTAAGGTACCGGAGCCGTCATCGTTTCGGTCAACATAGATAAAACCATAGCGTTTTTTTAATTCTGCGGTTGAAGCACTTACCAGGTCTATGCACCCCCAGGTTGTATATCCCATCACCGGGACACCATCTTCTATCGCTTCTTCTACCTGCTTTAAATGGTCTCTTAAGTAGCCAATGCGGTAATCATCTTCTACCGTTTTATTTCCATCCATTCCCATTACCAGCTTATCCACAGCGCCCAGTCCGTTCTCCACAATGAAAAGCGGTTTCTGATAGCGGTCGTAAAAGGTATTCAGGACATAGCGCAGACCCTTGGGATCTATCTGCCATCCCCATTCGCTTTCCTTTAACAAAGGATTTCTCACCCCTCCCAGAAGGTTTCCTTTTCCCGATTCTCCAAGGCTTTTATCTGCAGTTTCACAGATACTCATGTAATAGCTGAATGATACGAAATCCACGGTATTTTTCAAAATCCTTTGTTCTTCTTCTGTGATCTTTAATGAAATGCCATGCTCCCTGAAATATCGGTTCATATAGCCTGGATAAGCTCCACGTACCTGTACATCCGCAAAAAACATGTTCAGATGATCTTTTTCCATCACTGCAATCACATCGTCAGGATTGGGGGTCAATGGGTAAATCGGCATACTGAGCACCATACAGCCGATTTGAAAATCCGGATTGATATGGTGTCCGATCTTCACTGCCATAGCACTTGCCACAAATTCATGATGCACTGCCTGAAACAGCTGTGTCTCCGTCAGCTGTTCTTTCGGTGTCTGAATTCCTCCGCTTAAGAAAGGCTCATGGAGAATGGAATTAATTTCGTTAAAGGTAAGCCAATACCTTACCTTGTCTTGATAGCGCCGAAATACACATGTAACAAATTTTTCATAGAAACCAATCATTTTCGGATTGATCCAGCCATCATATTCTTCCGCCAGATAGAGCGGTGTCTCATAGTGGGACAGGGTAACCAGCGGTTCCATGCCGTATTTGCGGCACTCATCAAACAGGTCATCATAGAATTTAAGCCCTGCCTCGTTTGGCTGTTCTTCATCACCCTTTGGAAAAATACGGCTCCAGGCAATGGATGTCCGAAATACTTTGAATCCCATTTCTGCAAACAGTTTGAGGTCTTCTCTGTATCTGTGGTAGAAATCAATGCCTACTAGCTTCATGTTATCGTCCGTCGGCTCTTTTGTCCTTGGGCCTGTAATGCCATGGGGTGTTACGTCCTGTATGCTCAGACCTTTCCCGTCTTCCAGATAAGCACCTTCGCACTGGTTTGCCGCAACTGCGCCGCCCCATAAAAAATTCTCCGGAAATCCCATTATTCAACTCCTCCTTTATTTAAAAAATGATATAGTGCTCCGATTAAATTTGCATCATTATAGAATTCACAATTGGTCACAACCGGTCTGGGGATATAGGGACTTAAAAATCTCATGGGGTGATTTTCCATATATCCGTCAATGCTTTTTTCCAGATACTCATGCAGCAGCGGCTGACAGCTGATGCCGCCGCCTACCGCAACCACATCCAGATCCAGCAGCATGTTTAGATTGCATACCTGCAGTGCAAGGCTGTCCGTAAAATCTTTCAGACCCTTTAACACCTTTTCATCACCTGCTTCAGCGCGTTCAAATAATTGCAGTCCGTCATATTTTTCCCAATCCTCCCCGGTATAAAACGCCACTCTTTTGGCGAAACCCTGGAATCCGCTCTTCATTCCCCAGTAGCCGTCCAATTCGTACTTCCTGTTTTCCTCCACTGCCACATAACTGAATTCACCTGCTGTCTGCCGCCTGCCTTTATACAGCTTTTTATCAATAATCAGTCCGCCGCCCACTCCGGAACCCAAAACCAAAACCGCACCATTGGTACATCCTTTCAGGCTGCCTTTCCAGAATTCAGCCAATGCAGCACATTTCCCGTCATTTTCGATTGTGACCGGTATCTGATGTCTCTCATATAGAATCTCAGCCAGTGGAGTACCGCATAAATATGCCAGATACCCGGCAGTTACACAGTACCCTGCATCGCTGTCCAGCATGCCGGGCATACTGATGGCAATGCCTTCGATTCTGTCCTTATAACGTTCTATTACGTCGCTGATCATACCGATAAACGTTTCTTTCGTTCCCGTTGTATAATCCGGCGTAATCAATTTCCCACGCTCCAGAATATCTGTATTTTCATTCATAAATGCATACTTTGTAAATGTCCCGCCTGCATCAAAAACCAGATATGCCATGTATTACTCCTCCGTTTCCCTTATTTGCCCTTAAAGGTTTAAATACCCGCACCAAAATTGATCGCCAGTTTTGCATAGAAATCTTCCATGGTCATCCTTGCATCCAGGGTATGATACACCCTGATTTCCCGGTTATTCTGACCGTGGATATAAGTCATGTCATCCCCAATTGCCGGAGCAGGCTTTAAATCGTAATTCATTTTTTCCAGTTCATCTAAAAGCAGTGTAACAGTTGCCTGGTCTCCAAGTCCCCAGGTCTCTCCGTGGGGCCATGGTGCATAATCAGCAAGCTTGTTATTAAATGCCGCCATCTGTTCAAACAGGTATTTTCCGATTGCTCCACAGGGTTTCACCCGGTACTGCAATTCCGCCAGTGAAACCGCAATCTGCTTATACACATCCATAGGTACCTGCCATAGTGGAACTTTCGAACAAAATACCAGGTTTGCCGCCTTCACATCCATCATCAGATTAAATTCAAATCCGCCTTTTGGCCACACACCTCCGCCAATCCAGATGACCGTCATTCGATCCGCTATTTCCGGCTTCATAAGTAATGCGCTTGCCAAATCGGTAACGGCACCCTGGCAGACCACAAAGAGAGGCCTTGAATCTTCTTTTAACGCTTCTTCAATGATAAATCTGGCACCCTCTGAATCTATAGGAGTCTTCTCATCTTCTAAAGAGTGGGGTGCTCCCAGCAATACCGGATATTGCTCTTTTACCCCCATCAGTCCAAGTACTTTTTCCACTTCCTGGAGGCTTGCCTTTGCAGTATTTTCCTCCCCGTAATCCTGAGGATTTTTACAAAAATGCCCCGCGACAATTCCCTTCACATCAAATTTAGGAGTCATGAGGTGATGGGCAACCGCAAACTGGTCATCAGCTTCATTTTTACAGTCCGTGTGGACAATCACCCGGTACTTTTTCTGATCCGGTACTTTAAAATCATACTTCCACATATGCATTCTCCTCCTTGGCATTTGTCAATCTGCGCTCATCCATTTCCCTCTTGATCTTCGGATATACTTGATCTAAATCATAGAAAAACAGGATTATAATACATGCTGCATTACAGACAACGGGTATTCCAATAAATGCTATGGTAATCGCAGTGTTGGCACTTGCGCTCTGAACTGCCGCCGCGCCGTCATATGCTCCCCATGCCAGAAGTCCCGCCGCAATGGCACTTGCGGAAGCGCTTGCTACTTTATTAATAAATCCGGATACGGCGGTCTGTGTACCTGCGAGATTTTTCCCATTTTTCCATTCCCCGTAATCCACGGTATCTGCAAGCATAGAGAAGAACATCGTTTGACGAAATCCCATTCCAAAACCAATAATACCAATACTGAAATAAATCATGGCAATGGAGTTTCTCGCAGCAAATAATAAGATGAATCCTAAAATCTGAATTGCAGTACCAAGAATAGAGATATTTTTCTTGGATATTTTCTGATTCATAACTCCTGATAAAAGCATGGATACAATGGGTACAATTGTTAACAGGGATACGGCAACTGAGGTGAGCATTTCATCGCCCACAATATATTTAAAATAATAAGCGATGGTTGCAAACATCCCCAAGTAGCCGACAAATAAGAAAAAGGTCTGGGCAAGCATTAACATATAAGGCTTATTCTTTACAAGACTGCCAAGATCTTTTACTATACTTGTCTTTTTCACAACTTTAGGTGCCGGATTTATTTCCTTGATATTGAATACACAAATGAATAAAATGATTACAACGATGATTCCAAATATGATATTAGTATTGCGGTAACCAGCTGCCACGTCTCCGCCGCCAAGCCTGGAGATTAGAAACAATGCCATAGATGCAGATGTCAGGGATCCAAGATTGGAAAAAATGGTTCTGGAGGTTACAATTTTAGTTCTCTCTGTGGGATCAGCACTCAATGTAGGAAGGATGGATCCCATAGGAATATTCACCAAGGTGTAGCCAAAGGAAAAGATGATATAAGTTGCATATGCCCAGATCAATTTTCCGGACTGGGAAAAATCGGGGCTGGTAAACACAAGCACCATACCAATTGCAAGAACCGGAGCTCCAGCCAGCATCCAGGGGCGGTTTCTACCCATCTTGGTATTGGTTTTATCAATTAATGACCCCACTACATAGTCGGTAAAGGCATCAAAAAATTTGGTAACCAAAAACATAAAAGCAACTGCCGATGCATTCAGTCCTGCCACATCTGTATAATAAATCAAAAGATACGTATTGACCATCAGATATGCCAGATTACAGGCATAATCAGAGATTCCAAAGCCAATTCTCTGCCGCCATAAAAATTTCTTACTGTAGGTCTTTGTCATTCCGGTATTCTGTTCCATTTTCATTTCTCCTTCTATTAAATCAAATTCTCTTGATCTGTTGTTATGCTTATCATAACTTGTATTGCCTGATTCTTATATCAAAATATTTCGATATTTATCATAATATTCAGGGAAATAGTGGAATGTAATATGGGTTTTGCTGAGTAAGGACGCTTTGTATAAGATAGGTAGTGTACGAAAAGATGTGCGTGGGAAACTGGTATGGACTCCGTCAGCTGGCCGCAGAACT
>JAGZJZ010000033.1 GCA_018365455.1 Clostridiales bacterium | reverse complement strand
GACAAACTTGCATTCACCTATCTGGGGTTTTTGTGTATCGCCTCAATATTAATTTGGTTAAAATGACCAATGTGTAGTAATTTTCAAACACGCTCTAGTGTCTGAGCTTCTTTTTATACTTCGGGAAAATGCAGCACATTTTGTCTTTGGATTCTTTGACTGGAAGATAATTATCCTTTGCTTTGGAGATGATGTATATCAGGTTTCAGATATTTGTGATTTTCTGGTACAAAAAATACATAGTAACCCGGAGGCGGATCAACTTCTCGTCGTTGGTTCCAGTAAATGCTTAGAATATAAAAGCATAAATAAACTTTACGATCAGGCAAAACAGTCAATGGATGCCAGATTTTATCATCCTTGTGAAGTTTATTTTCAATATAATGCCACTTCAAATGTGGGATATATGGCAGCTTATAAGGGCTTGCTGGAAGTAACTGCTAAATTAATGAGAAGTATATCCATACATGAATTGTCAAAGGCGCTTGAACAGCTCTTTAATATTATTAGTAAAGAAGAGACGGCACCAAGTCTGATAAAAGAAGATCTGGTAAGCTTTTTTGGAGAACTCCATCGGATGTTTGAGAAAAAATTTGTCAGTATGGCAGATGAAGAGCTTTTAGCCCTTACCGGACTAATTTTATCAGCATCTGATTATGCAGAACTAAAAGAGCTGTGCAGCAATAAAATTTATGAACTAAGTTTAAAACTTAATAATCAGATGAATATACCGTTATCAGATGCTATACAGGCATATATACATATGCATTATCATAACCCGAATTTGACCATTCAAAATGTTGCCGATGATCTCCATGTTAATCAGAGAAGTGTTAGTAATTGTTTTACAGAAATAATGGGCATGCATTTTAAAGATTATCTCAACCAAGTTAGAATAGAGAGGGCAAAAGAGATTTTGGCAAATTCCTCATTACGAATAAATGAGACGGCAACCCGCGTTGGTTATTCTAGCGTAGAACATTTTTCCCGCCTCTTTTCAAAATGTGTAGGAGAATCACCTCTTAAGTATCTAAAAAGAAATAGACCGTAAAATCCGACCGAAAGAATTATTGAAACGGATAAAATTGAAATGAGGAGATTAAAGAAATGGATGCAATACAAAATTTAGCAAAACGTGTTTTGCCCAGACACTGGGAACAAATAAATTTTGAAAGGGTACAAGCTGTTGGCGAAAAGGATGTTTACGAAGTAGACACTCTTAGGGGAAAATTAGTGATTAAGGGTAATAATTACATAAGTATGGCCACGGGGCTGGGGTGGTATCTGAAACATGTTGCAAATTGTAACCTTTCATGGTGTGGATGCCGGATGGAATTGCCAACGCTGCTACCCCCTGTAGCTGCATGTAACAGAACCGTGATTGAACAGAAATACCGTGTTTACATGAATTATTGTACCTTTAACTATTCCGCATCATGGTGGAAGTGGGATCGTTGGGAGAAAGAAATTGATTTTATGGCATTGAATGGCATTAATATGCCCTTAAGTGTAGTGGGTATAGAAGGAGTTTGGCGTGATACACTGACTGAATTTGGATTTACGGATGAAGAGGCACGAAAATTTTTATGTGGTCCGGCATTTTTGGCATGGCAGTGGATGACAAATATTGAAGGCTTCTGTGGTCCTCTTCCTACAAAATGGATAGAATCCCATGTAGACCTGGGGCAGAAAATAATAGAGCGTGAACGGAGTTTAGGAATGCAGCCCATACAACAGGGATTTTCAGGTTTCGTTCCACTACTCTTGAAAGAAAAATATCCGGATGCAAATATTATGAAAAAGGAAGAGTGGTTTGGCTTGCCTGCCACAGGGCAGCTTGATCCTACAGACCCCCTTTTCGACAAATTGGGTACTCTCTTTTTACAAAAACAAAAAGAGTTATTTGGTACATATGGATTCTATGCAATTGATCCGTTTCACGAGAGTGAGCCACCATTAAATACGAAAGAATATTTAGAAGCAGTAGGTGATTCTGTAAAAAAACTACTGACAAACTTTGATCAAAATGGTGTTTGGGTTGCTCAATCCTGGTCAATACGCCATGATATTGTGTCAAGAATGGACAAAAAGAATCTTCTTATTTTAGACTTATGCGGAGAGAAGCATACTGAAACGGATAATTTCTGGGGATATCCATTTGTTACCGGTACACTTCATAATTTTGGCGGCAGAACAAACTTGCATGGGGATTTGCAGATGTTGTCAGCTAATCCTTATAAAACAGTATCAAAAATTGCACCAAATGTATGTGGAGCAGGATTATTTATGGAATCAATCGGGCAAAATCCTGCATATTATGATTTGGCATTTACCCAGCTTACAGGGGGGCAGAAAGTTGATTTGTCGGAATGGATGGACAAGTATATGCAGCGCCGTACCGGAATTGACTCGGCAGAAGTGCGTAAAGCGGGAGAAATATTGTTAAAGACAGTCTATATGCCTGGTACAAACGGGGTGGAAAAAAGCTCTATTGTTGCTGCAAGACCTGCAGTCCGGGTTAAAAAATCTGGTCCTAATGATGGATTTCATTACCCTTATGGAAATAGAAGACTATTCTCGGCATTAAAGCTTCTAATGTCTGCCCGGGTGAACTCAGATGGTGCAAGGTATGATGTGGTTGATATTTTACGCCAAGTGCTGAGTAATTATGGACAAGCATTGTATGTAAAAGTTGCAGATGCTTTTTTAAACAGAGATGCCCAAGCTTTTAAAACAGAGTCAGAGTCTTTTCTGGAATTACTTTCAGATATGGATATACTTCTTTCGTCACGGTCTGAATTCCGGTTGGATAAGTGGATTGGGGATGCGCGCAGATGGGGAGAGACTTTGGAGGAAAAGGAATATTACGAATGGAATGCAAGTGTACTTCTTACTTTGTGGGGCACAACGGACTGTACTCATATTTTTGACTATGCATGGAAAGAATGGTCTGGAATGATTGAGTTATTTTATAAACAAAGATGGATCAAATTTTTTGAAATGCTTGCCCGCTGTCTGGAAAATGATGAAGAATATGTGGAGGACGATCTTCCCCAAATTTTTGAACGACAGGCATGGAGGGCGAATGAGTTCTATAACACGTTAGCTGATTGGGAAACAGCGTGGACGACGCAGACAAAGAGCTTTTCAGAAAATAAACCAGACGAACTTGAAATAGTTATTACTTTAATTTCAAAATATGAAAACCGTATTTAGCTTTAGAAAGATAGCCAAATAGAAAATATAGTATAATGTACAGTCCTTGGAGCGGGACTATAAATACAACTACTATTTATAATACAGGAGAATAATAAAATGGAAAATAGTCAAAATATGGACGTTACCGAAGAAGTTAAAAGAGATAGAGATAAACAGGAAGATATTGTTGATAACGGTGTCCATTTCTATACTGATTATAAAAACTATATCCCACCAAAAGAACAGGCGGTTAAAGAAAACCTAACATATTTTATGGGGTTGAAACTAGGACTTATGATACATTGGGCGCCTGGATGCCAATTGGGAATAATAGAATCTTGGGCACTTTCAAACGGGGATGAAAGCTGGAGCCGGAAAGAGATTGACTGGACAGATGATATGGATGAATTTAAACAACAATACATTGATTGCAATAAAACCTTTAACCCAGTGAAATTCAGACCGGATAAATGGGCAGAATTTGCAGAGGAATGTGGCTTTAAGTATCTTCTTTTTAACACGAAACATCATGATGGCTTTTGTATGTTTGATACAGAGACAACAGACTATAAGATAACGGATCCCTCCTGCCCGTTTTCTACTAATCCAAATGCGGATATAGTAGGAAGATTATACGAGGAGTTTAGGAAGAGGGGGATGGCTATTTCAGTATATTTCTCAAAACCGGACTGGCACAGTGATTATTATTGGGCAAAGCAATTCGGTGATGCAGTAGATCGAAATGTAAATTATGACATTGATGAGCACCCTGAGATTTGGGAAAAATTTGTTGCATATACCCATAAGCAATTGCTGGAGTTAACGACTAATTACGGTAAGGTTGATGTCCTTTGGCTGGATGGAGGCTGGGTGAACCCAGAGATAAAAAAACAGGATATTAGATTAGGAGAAGTAGTAAACACCATAAGAAATACCACACAACCCCACTTGATTGTATGTGACCGTACTGTTTCGGGAGAATATGAAAACTTTATTACTCCAGAACAAATGGTTCCGCAAAAGCCAATTCCGGTTCCATGGGAAAGCTGCATCAGTCTAGGAGAAGATTTTTCATTTTCTTATTCGGATCACTATAAATCAGCACATGAGCTTGTACATTTGCTGATTGATATCGTTGCAAGGGGCGGAAACTTGGCGCTCAATATTGCACCACAACCAGATGGAAAACTTCCGGAGGAAGGAATGAAATCTCTGTATAAACTTGGGAAATGGCTTAAAATAAATGGAGAAGCTATATATGAAACTATTGCTTGTGATACTTTAGAATCCAATGAAACCTATGCCTTTACACAGAAAGCAAATGTTATTTATATGCTGTATAAATATAGTGAAGGATCTATACGCTTACCAAAAAGCATAGAATTATCTATTTCAAATCCTATTCGTGAAATACGCCTTTTGAGAACGAATGAATCGATTCCGTTTGTAAAAAATGTAACGGGCATTAGTATTTTAACCGGAAAATTAGAGGTTGCAGTAAGCGATGCAGAGTATAGTGACTGTTTTAAAATAGTAATGGAATAATATCTCTGTTGCAGAGAAAACTTGTGTTCCGTAGTTTATCTGTCTGGACTGAATTGAGCAAAAAGAAGACTTGCAGAAGATAAAATTATTTCTGCAAGTCCCTTTTTAATGCACTACAACTACCAAATAAATTTAACCGTACTCTTCTGACCTTTATTCTTCAACAAATTCTTATAACTATTTCTCTTAGCCTTAGGAACTTTAATCTTCGCATTTGCCGAGATTCCCCGGAAGATTTTACTTCCAGCTTTCGTCAGTACATTCGAGCGGATGGTTATGGTTTTTAATTTACCATCATTATAAAATGCCTGGGAACCAATATTGGAAATGTTGGAGCCAATGGTGACTTTGGTTAGCTTCCCGTAGTTTTTAAAGGCTTTGGATTTAATGTAAGTTACTTTGCATTTTACGCCCTTTAAAGTAACGGTGGAAGGAATGGTGATACTGGTTATGGATTTTTTCTGTGCGCCGGTTACGGATACGGTTTCTTTTCCCTTCACAGCGTTTGTTACTTTGTATTTTAATCCCTTGTAAGTATAAGCCGCTCCTTTTTTCAAGGAAGGAGTTACCGGCGGTTTAGGTGGATTCTGGGTCAGGTCCCGGCTGGTTTTCCACAGGGTATCGAAAGCGCTGCTGACCTGGGAATTCGTGGCTTTCGTATCAGTGAGAACACGTTGTGCGCCAGCCAGTGCTGTCTGGAAATTGTTCCAGCTTTCTGCTGTATAGTTGTTGTACTTCGTGTTTTTCAAAGTATCATAGATCATCTGCAGTTTTCCTTTATCCACTGTTTCCGGTACCACAGGTGTCGTTTTTTCTAACTTCGTAAATGCAAGGAGCAGGTCATCCGCTGCCTGATTAATTTCATTCTGTGCAGCATTTTCATTTTGCAGTACTTTGTTGGCAGCGGTAAGTGCAGTTTGCAGGTTCCGGTAGCTCTCTGCGGTATAATTTCCCTGTCCGATGGCAGCTATTTTCTGATACAGGGCACTCAGCAGTGTGGTATCTGGTTTTTCAGGAACCGGAATTTCATGGACAGTTATTTTAAATTCACCCTTTTTGGAGATTGCTCCTTCTTCGTAAATTACGGTAACTGTTTTTTCGCCGGGTGTCGTGGTGTCAAATCCGGTCATGCGGTATTCCTCTGCCGTCAGTTTCTTTTCGGTCTGATTACTGTACACAGCGGTGACTTCCATGCCTTTTAAGTCAGGATCTTCTGCTGTAAAATAGTCTGTTTTAACGGGAGGTTTTACCGTGATGTGGTCTAATACTACAACCGGTTTTTCTGTTTCCATAAGTTCATTTATGCCTACAGCGATACAGTTTTTGGCAAGTCTTGCATCGATTAGGTTGCTGTTCTGGTTACCCAGCACCCGGTTGGCATTGGCAACTGCCCAATCCAGTCGGAACATGGAATCCTGTGTATAGGCATTTCTGTCAATGTTTCCGGCAACGGTTAAGCTTTCTTTGAGATTATCCAGATCCTGTGTGATATCATAACGTTCACCGGTATGGATTACAGTTTCTCCCGATGCCGCGATTTCTTCATTTCCGTCTAAGGCAATTACCCGGAAATAATAATCGGTGTCATTATCGGGCACGCTGACGCTTAATTTATCGGATTTGGAACCGCTGTTGCTATGGAGCAGACCGTACACTTCTGTGGTATAAACGCCTGGCTGGGTGCCATATACGATCTTGTATGCTTTGGTAGGACTAAATTTAGGAAACTTGATCTGGACCGTTTTGTGGGCGCTAAATGTTTCATCGATATAGCGTGTCCATTCATCAAAGACTGTGAGATCATCTGCGGTTACTTCCCGTACCACTACCTGATCCGCGGAAAATGCTTTCTCATATGACCGCAGTCCAATCATACCGTTGGGGAAACGGGTATTGACAAATCTGGTGATTAACTGATTGTCTATATACAATGCCACCATGTCTTCATATGCCACTGCTTTTAAACGATAAGCTCTGCCGTTTTCAAAAGCAGGCAGATTTTTACGTTCGGTCTGGTGCCACTTGTTATCTGCATAACCGCTGATGTAATATCCGGTCCCGTCATTATTATTGCCGATTCCGAAGAAGTATCCGCAATAATTATCGGATCCATTATTTCCAGCACCGGTTACACGGTACATAAGGCCTGCATTTTGATTGCTTTTTCCCTCCAGGATCACATCGGCTTCGGCAACGTAGTCTGTCCATGCTTCTTCGCCGGCAACGGCTTTTACGTTATTGTTGGATTCCATGGAAAGTTTTCCGTCGGCAAAGTGGATTTTGTCAATAGATCCACAGAGGCGCCACTTTTGCGCGGAGGCAGGTGCATCTTCAAAATCATCCTGGAAATCAGGTGTTACCTGCACCGGCGGTCCCGGATCCGGTTTTTCATTGGTGAAGGAGTCTGTCTCTGCTTTTGTCAGGTTTCTTACTTTAAAGTAGTTTACCGTAAATGGCTGTTTCCAGGATCGAAGCCCTACGGAGCCATAAGAGAATTTATCGTCTTCCAGCTCATAGACCTGCACACCGTCTATAAAGACTTTAAACATACTTCCTTTTACCAGTATTTTAAGATCGTAGACCTTTCCAGGTTCATAAGTAAATGCAGGTACTTTTGCGATGTCATTCCATCCATTGTTGGCATACCCTACATTTAAACCATTCCCGATTGCATCGATGCCAACGTAATAACCTTTGTAGCTGTCTGCATTTTCGGCAGTGACATCCGTACAGCGGAACATAACGCCAAAGTCGCGGTTGGGATTTTCGGGACCTGACAGTTTTGTTTCAATTGCATAATCCTCCCAGGTTTCCTCACCTGTTCCCGCCATGATCTTCAGATTGTCGCTGTTGCCTACACCAATCTGCCCCTCTTCAAATGACACTGCATCTTTGGGATCCAGAACCGTCCATTTTGCCAGGCTCTCTTCGGTATTTGTAAAATCATCCTCAAAGAGATTGTTTTCGATTCCCAGGTCTTCATATTCTTCTGCTGTAATTTCCCGAACTTCAAAAGAGTTTACATCAAACGACTGTTTCCAGGAGCGAAGTCCGGCACTGCCGGAAGCATAGTATGGAACCGGTTTATTACCACTCTTCATTTCAGAAATATTCTGGTCATACAGCTTCACGCCGTCTACATACACAGCCAGCCGTTCTCCTGCAATAATGGTTTTTAATTGATATACTTTGTTTTCTTCATAGGCAACGCCTCCCGGAGTGGCTATGCCATTCCATCCTCCGTCAGCATAACCGATGTTGAGTCCGCCTGCAACGGCATTTATGCCTACATAATAGCCGTTATAGCCGTCAGAACCATCCGTGACATTCGTTGCACGGAGAATAATGCCAAAGTCTCTGTCGGGGTTTCCTGTGCCAATTAAATCGGCAACTACGGCATAGTCGGTCCATTCCTGCATTCCGGTCATGGCTTTAATATTATCGCTGACGCCTACGGACATTTTGCCCGGCTGGAAATTAATCACATGGTTGGGATCGTAAATGGTCCATTTATTCTTACTTGCGGCTGGGTCGCTGAAGTCGTCTTTAAATGTCAGAGGCTGTGTGGATGCAGACTCTGCTTTTACTTCTTCGGAAACTTTTTCTGCACCGTTTACCAGCATGGATACCTGGAAATAATAGGTTTCGCCTGGTTCTAAACCGGTAATGACTGCCTTTTTGCTGTAGAAATTTTCAGCAGTTTTTGTATAATTCCCGCTTTCAGTTCCATATTTTACGGTATAAAATCCACTGGAACGGTCGATATTGGTATTTAATGTCACGCTGGTACCATTTTTATTACTGATCGCTTCTTTGATTTCCGGCTGCGTGAAAAGATTTACCGGAACAACATCGATACCGGTTATGTTAACATTGTCGTTACCAAAGAAACGGATATTATTATAATTTTCATGCTTGAAGTAGAAGTACTGGTTCTTGCCCGGTACGATAGAACTTAAATTTTCCACGATATTAGGTTCGGTTCCGTTAAATTCCATCTGTTCTTCGTATTTTCCGTTGATATTAAGTCGCAGCGTTCCTGATCCTGTGTAATAAATCTTCAAGGTATAATCATCGGCACTGGGAACTACTACGTTGTCAAATTCTACAACTTTTTCCCCATTTTCCTGATAGGACTGGGAATCCTGTTGTGTTTTTGAGGTAATGCCGCTTTCTATGGGGTCTCCCACTACAGGCATCTGAGTCATATGTAACCGGGTACATCCATAAGGAACGAGTTGTATTTCTTCCTGAAGGGACTCGTCCGAAATGATTGGAGAAAATGGAGGTTCCGGAACTACATTGCCTTTTAATTTCCACTGGGGAATTTTCTGCCCCGTTACCTTCATGGTGATGGGAGCGTTAGAAAGGGTAAACGGCTGTAAACCAATTTCGTCTGCATACTCTATCTGAATGGAACTTTCCGGATCTTGGGGATCGATGACCAGGCCATAATTCCAGTCGCTTGCCGGATAAACTTCTTTTCGGTCAAACTCGCCCACCGAGTCGTATTGGATATCTCTGGCTGCGTCATCGGATGCAATACGCCAGTCTTCTTCAATACGCTGGGAGAAAATCAGTGGTCCGTATTCTACAGCAGCGGCATTGTTGTACCATACTGAAGTGCGTACTTCCATAGGGAAGGTGACGGTGACCTGATCTCCTGGTTTCCAGTTTCTGTCTATTACTGCAAATCCATCTGCCTGGCTTATATCCATCCCTTTTCCATTCACTTCCACAACCGGATTTTCACACCATGCGGGAAGTCTTAAGCTTAACGGAAAACTGGCTTCATCTCCGGAATAATCCAGTCCGATGGTATCTTTGAAGGGGTAGTCGGTGGTTTCATCAAAGACAGCTGTCTTGCCGTCTGCAACTTTAGCCGTTACGGTGTTAGGTCCGTACATCACCAGAGCGAGACCGTTATCTTTGGTTGCCATCCACATGTTCTGCACAAATTTAGGCCATCCCATATGCATATTTGGGAAACAGCACTCAAAGCCGGTAGGTGCACCAAAGGCGCTGTCATCCCCATGATCACAGTCAAATTCATGATTACCGTGGGTAGCCATGACCTGATTTTGTGCCTGGAAGTAGCAGTGTCCGTTATAATCCGGTGCATATCCCGCTGGAAGAGAGTTGTAGGCAATACGTTCCATATCATCTCCCAGCCAGCTTTCACCGGTTATGGCAATGGAGATTTCGTTGGAAAGGAGGCTTTCTACGATGGAGCACAGTTCAGCACCCCGGTAAGGAAGATTATCCCGTGCTGCCTCATCGGAATTGGCAAGCTTATCCACTCTGCCGTGGTCCAGTCCCATGTTGAAGATCCCTTCTTTGAGAGAAGCTTTATCATTTTCTCTGCCGGGGAGCTGGCTCAGTACAGCAGGTGTTTTCATCGCCTGGGTGGTGTTTACTACATGTTCCCGGACGGTGGTTTCAGTAAATACATCATTCCAGTTCAGACCGCTGTCCTGGGATTTCGTCTGACCAGCCAGAAGTTCCGCAAGTTCTATGATCCAGTCACTTTTTGTGGGGTTTTGCTCATCGTAGGCATGGTTATAATACCAGAGAAGTACTTCAATGTTATCACCGCCTCTGGATGCTGCCCAGGAAGTTAGAGGTTTCTGGGGCAAACGGTTTAACTGGTAACGGAAATAGTTTTCAAAGAACGGAAGTACTCTTTCATCCGGTGTACCCTGAAGAGCAGTTGCTTCATAGTAATCCCGGATCACCTGAAGAATGACCATTCGGGGCCACCAGTCCCAGCCGTCTGAACTGCCGTCACCGTCATTGACCGGTCCCATAAAGCCATTGGAACGCTGGCTGTCTAAGATGAAGTTGATCCATTCCATGGATTTTTCTTTTAATTCATCATCATCTAAAACCCAAGCCAGGGACATCAGACCTCTTAAATAGTAAGGCCCTTTTTCCCAGCCATCTCCAGTTCCGCCCCGCCAGCCGTTAGCCGGACCATACAGCGGGTATTCATCGTTAATTGCTCCGGTTAGTCCATTTTTCTGGAGATACAGCTGCTCCAGAAGCCAGCCCTTTGCATTGACCGCACCCATTGGCAGCTGGACAAATGCTTTAGTGTTCAACTTACCTTGATTGGAAAAATAATTGAGGTTTCCCTCCCTCTGTACCTGCGGATTTTCAGCATTTGTCTGCGGTGTAGCAGCAGTGGCCGGAATGACAGCGTTAAATATTGTACTGGCTGTCAGGACTACAGTTAAAAAAAGTGAAACAACACGTCTTTTCATACACCTTTCCTCTTTTCTTTGTGGGGTTTTTATTGTTCTATTCAATTATAGCGTTTCTTATTATATTATTCTTTGTAAAAATATGATCGTTTTTTACAATTTAAAGAGAAAAAGAATTATAATAAAAAAGTAGGGGACAGGAGATGAAATCTTGTCCAATTAGTTCAAGAAAAACCATTGGAAATCATATAGAATGAGAAAGAGGTATGGGAATGAAGCAGTGGGATATGGAGAAAGTAAATGCCGTACAGAGGATGCAGGATTATATAATGGAACATGTGGAAAGTGAAGATTTTTCCTTTGAGGAAATGTATTCCTGCGCAGGTTACTCGAAAAGGCATGGGGACAGAATTTTTAAGGAACTTATCGGAAAGACACCAAAAGAATACGTGAGGGCAATCCGCCTGTCTGAAAGTTCCCTGGAGTTATTGAACAGCAGCAGGCGAATTCTGGATATAGCCCTGAACAGCAGCTACCAGACCCATGAGGGATATGTGAAGGCTTTTTGGGAGGCATTCCATGTTACACCCAGTTCGTACCGGAGTTCCCCGGATCCCATTCCCTTGTTTGTTCAGTATCCCATACGGAATTATTTTACGTTAATTAATCATAAGGAGGACAGAAATATGTGTAAAGAAATGAAATTATGTATGATTACTGCGGTATCAAGACCAAAAAGAAAGTTAATTTTAATGCGCTCTGCAACAGCTGTGGATTACTTTTCGTTCTGCCAGGAAGCAGGATGTGATTGGGAAGGTTTATTTAACAGCATTCCTGAGAAATATGATCTGGCGGCAATTGCAGAACTTCCAGCCAGTCTGGTAAAAGAAGGAACGTCTAATGTTGCAGCAGGAGTGGAAGTGCCTTTTGACTACGCAGGAGCTATTCCGGATGGATGCGACGTGGTTGAACTGGAACCTTGTGAAATGCTTTATTTCCAATCGGAGCCTTATGAGAATGACGAGGATTTCTGTGTTGCCATTGACAGCGTCCAATATGCCATTGAAAAGTATAATGGGAAAGCTTTTGGATATCAGCTGGATGATACTCTGGCACCTAAGTTTAACTATGGGGCGAATACGGTTATGGGAGCGAAACAGGCGGTGCCGGCTAGCAGGATATAGAGGGAGTGGGATAAGGTATAGAGTGGGTAGACTAAGATAATAGGTAAAGTGAACGCAGGCAAATGTTGGAGAGAATAAGATTTTCTTTCCTATATTTGACCTGCTTTTTTAATATCTTGTCAAACCACAATTAGCTGTAATATGGTACAATGAGGAAAACGAAAGATAAGGAGAACCAAATGCCTATGAAAATAGATCGTTTACTGAGCATAACAATCTACCTGCTGAATAATGAATCTGTAAGTGCAAGACAATTGGCACAGCATTTTCAGGTATCTGTCCGTACAATCCAGAGGGATATGATTTCACTTTCTCAGGCTGGGATTCCGGTATTTGCCAATAGCGGGCAAACAGGTGGCTATGCTATTTTACCAGAGTTCAAATTAAAAAACCATCTGTTAAAAGATGCGGATAAGCAGCTGATCTTAAAAGCGCTGAAGAGTTTGAATACATCTTATTCCAATAGTATCCTGGAAGAGTTGATTAGAAAATACCTAACATTAACAGGAGAAAATAACAGTCAGCCTGTTTTCTGGGATTTTGGTGTTACCAGAGAAAATGCTGTGGTGCAGGAGTATAACATTTTTTTGGAAAATGCAATAAAGCAAAACCGGACGATACGGTTCCATTACCGCAATGCAGAAGGAGTGGAGTCAGAGCGCAGAGCACAGCCCCTTGCAGTGCATTACAAATGGTATGCCTGGTATTTGTTTTTTTATGATCTGGATAAATTGGATTACCGCACATGTAAAGTTGCCAGAATGTCTGAACTGCAGATTTCACAAGACAGATGTACCGTTCAGCATGATGAGGTTGAAAAGCTGATGAAGGAATCAGAACAGAAATATTACCGCACATGTTCGGAGATTGAAGTGCAATGCAGAGAAGAAGAGAAAGCTTTATTAAAGGAGTATTTTCCCGATGAAGAATTCGAAGAACTGCCGGATGGCAAATACCGCATGTTTCTTCATGTTCCACAAAAGGAACGTTTATGGCAGGCACTTTTGTTAAGCTTTGGAAATCGTGTGAAAGTCATTGGTCCACAAGAATACAGAGAGAAGTTAATTCGGACAGCACAGGATTTTTTATCGAATTACGACATATAGCTGTCGCTTCCATGTAGTATCTTATTCTAGTAGCGGCCGTCGCAAATACGCCACTACATAGCACAGTCGCACACCTGACACAGATATCAGGCACTATATATCGACGTATTTACGCCGAGCGGCACTAGGAGGAGTTCACATGATACATAATGAAGAAATTAAGAATTATTTATTACAAAGCGGAGCAGACTTGTGTGGGATTGCCGGGATAGAACGTTTTTCAGACGCACCGGAGGGATATCATCCCACAGATGTTTTGCCGGACTGCAAGTCTGTCATTGTTATTGCAAAAAGTTTTTTGGCAGGTACGCTGGCATGTACGACCACAATCCCCTATACGATTGTACGAAATATGATCTCAGACACCATGGATAAGATGGCAGTTGCGTTTTGCTCCCACATGGAAAAGGAGGGAGTGATTGCCATACCAACGGGAACTATCGGACCATCTGAATTTGATGAAAAGACAATGCGTTTTCGGAATATTGTCTCTGGTAAACACGCAGCTCAGGCAGCAGGACTGGGAGTGATCGGGAAAAATACGTTACTCATTACGCCGGAATATGGCAATATGGTGTGGCTGAGTGTGATTCTGACAGAGTTGGAGTTAGAACAGGATCCCATCCTTGAGACGGAATTTTGTAAAGATTGCAGCCGTTGTATCAATGCCTGTCCGGTAAAGGCATTGGGGGAGCCGCAAATGGAACAATTAACCTGTTGGGAATATGCATTTGGGCAGGAAGGACAGGGAGACTGGAGAATCAAGTGCCATAAATGCAGGGATATCTGCCCTCATTGTCTGGGAAGTGAGAATGGGAAGATGAAACGACATCTGTAAAATAGGAATAGTAGATAAGTTGTTAATCTGTTATAATATATAAAATGCAATGTAATTAATCTCTGGAATTGGGGGATACTGGAAAGGAGATGAAAACGATGGAAAAGGCAATTTATATTGGAACAGATGATTTTACAGAAATAGTAAATGGTAATTATTATTACGTTGACAAAACGCTTCTTATAAAAGAATTATTGGATAAACCTGCAAAAGTCACACTTTTTACAAGACCAAGGAGATTTGGGAAAACATTAAATACAATGATGTTACGCACTTTTTTTGAAAATATTCCAGGAAATGATGTTTATTTTCATCACTTGAATATCTGGGACAGTGGTGAAAAGTACACACGTTTCCAAGGGAAATATCCGGTTATCTTTTTGACTTTTAAGGATGCAAAATGTGATACATGGGAAGAAACATATGAATCCATTTGCCGTTTGATACAAAAAGAGTTTAATCGCCATGCAATGTTAGGCCATTTTGAATCTTTGAATACGTATCAGAAGAAGCAAGTAGAGAAAATATTGGATGAGACAGCGGGACCTGTAGTTTATAAAGATGCTTTGGGCGATCTAACCGAATATCTGCATCAGGCAGAAGGGGTTAAGCCAATCATTTTGATTGACGAGTATGATACACCGATTATGCAGGGACATGCAAAAGGATTTGAAAGAGATGTAATCACTTTTATAAGAAATCTGTTCTCTGGCGGAATGAAAAATAATATACACTTAGAAAGAGCTATATTGACTGGTATTTTACGTATTGCGCAAGAAGATATCTTTAGCGGGCTTAATAATATCAGAGTTGCGACTTTGTTGGATAAAGACTTTAACAATTATTTTGGCTTTACGGAAAATGAAGTGAAAGAGATTGCCGACTATTATGGTGTTCCAGATAAAATATTCGAGATTCGTAAATGGTATGACGGGTATTTATTTGGAGGTACGGAAATATACAATCCCTGGTCTGTTATGAATTATTTTGCTTCTGGCTGCACGCCGGGAACCTATTGGACAGCTACCAGCAGCAATGATATTCTAAAAGACATCCTTAAAACAGCAAGTCCGGAAATCATAACGAACCTGACAACTCTTATGAATGGGGAATCCTTTCGGGCATATATAGAGACGCAGCTTGCTTACGGCAGTTCTGAAAGTGAAAATAGGAATGATACACTTTATTCTTTGCTTTTGATGTCCGGATATCTGAGGGAAGAAAGGCCGCTTGATACAAAAAAAGTAGAGATGGGATTATCTGCAACTTATGATCTAAGTATACCAAACCGCGAAATAGCAGAAGTATATCGAAAAGAAATTTTTGAGCAGATGACCAGGACAAGTATTACATCAAGTCCGCACAGATTTTTAGAAGCGGTAATGTTTGATGACCCGGATCTGATACAGGAACAGCTTAGGGAATTATTATTAGTAAACACAAGTTTTCATGATACAGCTTCAGAGAGTTTTTATCATGCGTTGGTGCTGGGTCTATTGAGTGCGGTAGGTGGTAACTATCGTATATATTCTAATCAGGAATCCGGAGACGGACGATATGATCTCCAGTTGGTTGATTATGATGGGAAGAAAGGAATTCTTTTCGAATTTAAGATTTTGAAAGGTGTTTCCGGAACAGAAAGTGATATTATGGAATCTTTGAAAAGAACTGCACGAGAAGCAGCTCTTGGACAAATGGAAGAGAAACATTATGATGTGGGTTTGCGTAAATGCGGCATAACAAATATAGTAAAATATGGCGTCGCCTTTTGTAAAAAGTATGTTGCGGTAGAAAAAGCAGACCAGTAGTAATTAGAAAAGATTTGTTTTCCAGAAAAAATATAAAAAGTAATATTCGGGAGAGCCGATAACTATGAATACGTTTCATAGGTTATCGGTTTTTTTATTCTACTCTCCGTTTTTTTAGTACTCAGAGAAAATTCTAATCATTTTAATTTTCTACTGATATCTGATAAACAGGCAGATCAGAGATTCTTCTGATAGAAAGGAACAGTGCCCCTTTGCTTCGCATAAGCAGCAGCGGTTGTCTTGAACCAATCTATTCATGTCAATAAACCTACCTTTAGATACATAACCAACCAGATATCATCCTGCGTGGTATATAATATCTTAAAAAAATTCATACATTAAAGAGGAATTTCTGATGTAACCATAGTAAACACACTGGTATAAGGTAAAAGAAAATATTAGGAATCTTTATTGTAGGGAGGAATAATTAAAATGAATATAGGGAAAGTGTTAATATCCGATTATGCAATAATCAGCTATGAGTTGGTTGTGATTATAATATTGACGATTGTTAATCTGAAGCTGTCTATGAAGAGAAAAGCCAGTTTGAAAGAACAAGTGAAAAATGGTAAAAGACAGCAAGAGGTGTCTTTGGAAAATTCTCTGAGAAATGAGAAGAGGAGGTAAGAATGCATGAGCATGGTATTGTCCATATATACAAAGGATGCGTTTAAAGAATTCTTATTACCTTCTTTGAACAATGCGGATTATACAATTACATTTTACCGTGATTATTTTCATTTGCAGGAAGATATACAGCTTCGATTGGAGATACTGGATGGAATCTGGAGAATTCAGCCCGATACACATTATCAGGTAGTCAAAAACCCCGCTGCAAGCAACGGGGTTTTTGACCCTCGCGGCAGTCGCCAAATGGACACGCCAGCGCGTCCGATTGACTCATTGCTCACGGGAATAAAGGATCAGGGACAGCACAGGGAAAATTATAAAGGGAAGCAGCTTAGAGACGGTGATATATTGCGGCTCCAGACGAACTTTATGGAGAATATGTCTGTCATAGTGAAGGATACGGCATCCGGCTTTCATGTATATCAAAAGTTTAAGTTAGATGGAGTGAATGAAATCACAATTGGGAAGAAACCCGAGAATGATATTATTTACAATTATCAGAGTATGGTGTCAGGAAACCATGCAAAGATTGTAAAGACAGCCAGGGGATATGAAATTTTCAATAGTAGTCCGAATGGCATTTATGTGAATTCTCTGCGTGTGGATAACAAGGTGGAGCTTGAGTTTGGTACCTTTATTAATATTATCGGACTTCATTTAGTGTATTTGGGGGATTTACTTGCTATTGACACAGAAGGGGGCCATGTTCAAGTCTCCAAAACGAAATTAAAAGAGTATACGGCAGATGAAAGCAAGGCAGCTGTATCTGCAGCGGAATTGCCGGTTTCTGTGGGAAAAACCTTATACCACCGGGCACCGCGTAACTATGAAAAGCTGGATGCAGAGCGGGTTGAGATAGAGGCGCCGCCTCAGCTGACGAAGGCAAAGCAGCAGCCGCTCCTTATGACAGTGGGACCGGCTCTTACGATGGCACTGCCCATGCTGCTTGGTTCTTTTATGATGATGTATGCTTCAGGCAGTTCCGGAGGAAAGTCATCCTTATACATGTATTCGGGACTGATTATGTCTGTATCATCTGCGGTAATCGGGCTTACCTGGTCCCTGGTAAATATCCGCTATCAGAAGAAGATTGAGAAGGAAAATGAGGAACAGCGTTTTTCAGCGTATGGACAGTATTTGACAGAGAAGGCGGATGAGATCAAGGAAAAATATGAACATACGGAAAAATCCCTGGTGGAGATGTATCCGGATACGTCCGATTGTCTGAAATACGATGAGCGGAAAGGGATCTTATGGAGCAGAAACCGGACACATGTAGATTTTCTTCGGCATCGTCTGGGAATTGGGGACTTGCCATTTCAGGTTCTGATCGATGTTCCGAAAAAGCGGTTTCAGTTATACAAGGATAAATTAGAAGAAAAGCCTGCGTTTATTCAGGAGAATTTTCAGACGTTGTATCAGGTTCCCGTAACGGTGGACCTGATTAAACATAATCTGGTGGGAGTAGTTGGGGGCAAATATAAAAAAGGCGCGATTGAGATTGCTAAAATTCTAAGTGCACAGCTGGCTTCTAATAATTGCTATACAGAAGTCAAACTGGGTTATATCTATGATGAGACTACCTCATTTGATTACGGTAAATGGGACTATGCAAAATGGCTTCCCCACGTTTGGTCTGAGGATAAGAAAACCCGCTTTGTAGCATCAAATAAAGAAGAGGCAAGTGATGTGTTTTACGAATTGACGAAGGTCTTCCGGGTTCGTCTGGAGGAAAGCTCGGATAATCGAAAAACAGAGCTGCCCAAGCCGTATTACATCGTATTTATTTCGGACATCTCTGTATTGGAAGGGGAGTTATTTTCAAAATATGTCTTTGAGAGAGAGGCGGCATGCGGACTGACTGCCATACTGATGGCGGAACGGTATGAGGAGCTGCCGAATAACTGCGATTTTATTATAGAAAATACGGATGTTTTTCAGGGAATGTATGAGGTGTCAGCCAGTGAGAAAGAAAAGCAGGCGATTGTATTTGACCGGGTAAATGATCTGGAACTGGAATATTTCGCAAGACATCTGTCCACTCTTCAGGTATTGGAAATGGAGGAAGGAGGAGAGATTCCTTCTGCCCTGACTTTCTTTGATATGTTTCATATTCAAAAACTGGAGGAACTGCCTGTAAAAGAATTGTGGGCAAAGAGCCGAATTTATGAAAATATCCGGGGAATTGTGGGAGAAAAGGCGGGGGGCGTGCCCTGCTATCTGGATGTACATGAAAAGTATCATGGTCCCCACGGGCTGGTGGCAGGTACGACAGGCTCGGGAAAGAGTGAAACGCTGCAGACGTATATGCTGTCACTGGCTGTTAATTACAGCCCGGATGACATTGGTTTTTTTATCATTGATTATAAGGGCGGCGGTATGGCGAATCTTTTCCAGGGGCTGCCCCATATGATCGGACAAATTTCTAATCTGTCCGGGAACCAGGTAAACCGTGCCATGATTTCTATTAAAAGTGAAAACAGAAGGCGGCAGAGGGTTTTCACGGAACATGGGGTTAACAATATCAATGCCTATACGAAATTGTATAAAAATGGAGAGGCGGCTAATCCGATTCCCCATCTGTTTATTATTATAGATGAGTTTGCTGAATTGAAAAAAGAGGAACCGGATTTTATGCAGGAATTGATCAGCGTCGCTCAGGTTGGGCGAAGCCTGGGCGTACATCTGATCTTGGCAACCCAGAAACCCAGCGGTACGGTAGATGACAATATCTGGAGCAACTCCAAGTTCCGTCTTTGTCTGCGTGTGCAGGACAAACAGGACAGTAATGATATGCTGCATAAACCGGATGCTGCTTATATTACCCAGGCAGGCCGCTGTTATTTACAAGTGGGTAATGATGAGGTGTACGAATTGTTTCAGTCCGGGTTCAGCGGTGCGGTTTATGATGAGAATGCAGCGGGCGTAAATACGGAACTTGCCAAAATTATAAGTCTGACCGGAAAGGTGGAAATGACCGGAAATACGGTGAAGGCTTCCCAGAAAAAAGGCGTGGAGATCGCCTGGATGGATCGCCTTATACAATGTCTGGAGGAAGCTCTGAAACAGATAAATTGTCTTCTGCAGGAGTGTATGGACCATGCCAGAAATATGCAAAACCTGTTAGATACCATGTATGAGGTATTAAGGGTGCATCAGATTGACTATAAAGAAAGCAAATATAATACGGCACGGCTGCTGGATTTTATGAATCTGTACAGTGCTGCAGCAGGACAGAATACAGATTGCTTAATTTCAGAATATCTTGTCAGCCTGGCGGCGGAAAAAGGGGTAAAGCTTCCCCAGGCAAAGGAGAAAACCCAGCTGGATGCAGTGAAAGAATATCTGGCGGCAGCTGCCAGAGAGTATGGATTTACCCATAAACAGCAGCTGTGGATGCCGGTACTTGGCGATAAGATATATCTGGATGAATTTGCAGATACGCGAGAAACCAATTTTGAATATACAGGCACCTGGAAGCAGATGACCGATCAGTGGAGTCTGGATTTTGCACTGGGTAAGATGGATGATCCTGCCAACCAGAATCAGATGGCGCTGACGGTAAATTTTGCGGAGGATGGCCATATTGGAATCTGCGGAAGCATCGTCTGCGGGAAGAGTACAATGATGCAGACGATGGCTTATGCAATTATACAGAAGTATTCCCCGGAGGCGGTTAACCTGTATGTGCTGGATTTTAGCAGTAAAATGATGTCTGCTTTTGAAGAAGCACCTCATTTTGGCGGGGTGATGTATGAGTCGGATCTGGATAAGATCCAGAAGTTTTTCACTATGCTGAGGTCCATGTTAGAAGAGCGTAAAAGTTTATTCCGGGGCGGAAATTATAAACAGTATGTGCAGGTAAATGGGCTGATTCTTCCGTCTGTCCTGATTTTTATTGACAATTATGCGGCGTTCAGAGAGAAAACAGGAGAGATATACGAGGAGCAAATGATTACGCTTGCAAAGGAGGGTATCAGCCACGGAATATTTTTAATTATATCCGGCGGCGGGTTTGGAATGAACGAAATTACAATGCGTGTGGCTGAGAATCTGAATACTGTTTTATGTCTGGCTATGCAGGATAAATTTGCATATGGAGACGTTTTGTACAGCATGCAGATTGAAGTATTGCCGGAGAGCGGAGTCAAGGGCAGAGGGCTTGCATATTACGGAAAGCAGATTCTGGAATATCAGACGGCACTGGCTGTAAGGGCAGATAATGACTATCAGAGAATGGAAAAGATCAGTATGATGTGCCGTCAGATGAAAGCGGCATGGAAAGGAAATTGTGCACGCAGAGTACCGGAAATTCCGGAGAAACCAATCTGGTCTGAGTTTAGAGATCTGGATGGATTTAAAAAGCTGACAGCTTCGCCGGAACATCTGCCGGCGGGGTACGATGAAGCAAATGCAGAGGTTTACGGCGTTCTTCTTCGCCAGGCGTACTGCTATTTGATTTGCGGGGCTGCAAGAACCGGAAAGACAAACTTTATGAAGGTTTGTCTTCAGGCAGCAATTGAAAAAGAGAGCAGGATCTGTATTATAGACGCTCCCGGAGGCAGCCTGCGTTCTTACATAAATTCCGACCGGGTGACATATGCCTCAGACGAACAGAGTGTCTTTGCATTTTTTCGGGATCTGCTTCCGGTGTTTAAGGAGCGGAATCAGGTGAAAAATAGCATGCTGAATGAAGATTGTGAAGAGGATGAAATATTTGACGTTATGTGTAAGGAGATTCCTTATTTTATCTTTATAAGCGATTTAAGCTGGTTTGTGCCTCTGGTCTATAACGCGGAGTTGGATATGAAGGGATTTCTGGAAAATATTATTGCAAAAGGCAGACTGCACTATATTTATTTTATCAGTGAGCTTTCTCTGGAAAAACGCTCTATGATTACCGGGTACCAGATTTACGAGTTATTTGCCGGATACAAGACAGGAATTCATTTTGGAGGAAAGTCAGGGGATAATCCAATTCTCAACTTCGAATATATCCCCTATGCTGAGCAGTCTAAGACAGAGAAGGCTGGAATTGGCATGCTTCCGGATGTAGCAGATGAAAAAGGGACTAAAAAAGTGGTGGTACCCTTAGCCAGGAGGTAGGCAGTTTGGCTGAAATGTTTGTATACAATAAAAATATATCAGAAGCAAAAGAGTTGATCCGATGGGCAAGGGAAACGGTGGCATCCCAGTCAAATGACCGGCTGGAGGTGTGGGATTATTTCAGCGACAGGGAGGCGGAAGAATTTTTACAGGCAGAACACTTTCTCGACTTGGCAATGATGGAGATTTGCAGAGAGCAGGACATCGGTATGGCGGAGCGGCTACGGTTAACCAGGGAGCTTCTGGATATTATGCTTATCTCTGACAGCAGTATTTCACCTATGGAATATATGACGCCGAATATTCGTGCCTGTTCTTTGCTGCTGCGGCCATATACAGCAGAACAGGCAAGGCAGGTAGTGAGGGAATTTGTGGCATCGTTTTACAGAAAGCGAAGCCAGGGGGGAGAGAAGAACGCCCTCCTGATTGAAAACAGGGAGGGAAAGATAGCCATACCTTTTACGCAGATTTATTATCTGGAAGTCAGAGAAAAGAAGATTTACATCCGTCTAAAAGGCAAGGAATTCAGCAAATACGATTCTTTAGAAAATGTAATGAAATTGCTGCCGGAACATTTTCTGAGATGCCACCGGAGTTTTGTGTTTAATGTCAATTACTTTGAGGGGGTAAAGCTTTCCCAGAACATCATTTATCTGGAAAACAGAATTACCGTTCCCCTGTCCCGTTCTTATAAGGCAGATATTAAGGAGTATTTGGATGGATTACGTAACTTATGAAAGTTATTATATAAAAGATGAAGAGCTGCATATCCTTCTGGCGGGCAGCGGTAAGAGATCTTGGTATGGTCTGGCACAGACGGAACCTCATGATCAAATTAAAAATACAGCGGATATACATACCATATTAGCCGGATTATATCAAAAAGAATATATCTCTTTTGAAAAGGATAAGGTTGTGATTCTGGAACCCATGTATTCTATGATACAGATATTGCTTGATGCAAAAGTCTGTATCAATGCCAGGAGTGACAGGATTCCCATGCGCTGTCATTATATTTACAAGGATCAGGTATTGTTTCTGGAAAGAAGCCAGAGAGATCAGAATATGCTGCGGATGACGATGTTATGCTGTGTGGAATGGCTGGATCTGCTTTTCCAGGAATCTTATTTTCCGGAGAATCTGTGGGACAGAGCTGGGGAGATTCCTTTGTATAGTGGGGGACTGGAAAGAGAAAAAACATTGTTGGAATGCTGTATGGAAAGTGGTTTTTATTCCGGTTTTGAAAAAGTAGACAGCAATTTGGGAATAGTGACAGAGAGACTGTTCGTTAAGGAGCAGGATTTTGTGTATATGCTGTTTTTCCAAAAACAGAATTTCAGCATTTGCAGAGAAGGCTCCTGTTGGAGAGAAATTTTACAACAATGGATGAATCAGGAGGAGTGTCATGATTTTAGTTGATGTATGGATACCGGCAGCGGATGATCATTATGATTTTATGTTGAATGAGAATGTAATTATCGAGAAAATCATTTTAGAAATTTCTGAGATGATCGCTAAGAAAATGAGAAGTGAAAAAGTGGGACATTTTGAAAATTTTAATTTATATTTTATGGATCAAAAAAGAATGCTAAAAAAAGAAAAAACGCTCTACATGTGCGGTGTGATGGATGGAAGCAGACTGATGCTTGTTTAAAATGTGCATTCTGGGCAGATGAATGTGCCGTTTACGGAAAAAATAACTTTACCGGCGCTGTATTTGTTATACTCGGGCGAGAAGGGTTGAGGATATATGCAGGTTGAAGTTTCTTTTTCCAAGTTACAATACATAATAGAGTCGTTGAAAATTATCGAAAAATCCTTACGAAAAGATTTGCGGGAATTGCAGGAGCTTCGCAACTGTATGAAAAATTCTGAGCATACAGGTATACGGAAGATTGCAGACAGGCTGGAAGTGCAGGAAACGGTATTTCATCGTAAATGTGATTCTCTGGCGAAGTTACACAGAGTCCTGGACAACATTAAAAATCAGTATGAAAATACCGAAGAAGAGATACTGGATACTTCAGACGATATCCCAAGATTTGAGGAATCTGTTTCGCTAAAGGATTTAGGAAATATACAGCGATTAATTTCTCAATACTTTTAATTCATAATAAGCAGGGAAAGGGGAGTGGGTATATTCAGGATGGATAAAATAAGGGTTAACACAAACCGGCTAAAGAATGATTCTGATCAGATTTCAGATAGTATTACAAAAATGAGGTCAGAGATGTCGAAAATGATAGAAAGTGTCTCTCAACTGGATAAAATGTGGGATGGTCCAAGCAGCGAGGCATTTAAACAGGTATTTCAAAATGATATGGATGCTTTAAGAACGCTGCTGGATAACCTGGACAAAATCTATAAATATGAAACTACGGCAAAGAGTAAGTATGATACTTGTGAGAACCGGATATCCCAGTTGATTACAGGAATTCAAGTGTAGGAGGAAACCATGTCAGCTACATTTACATTAAGAGTTACTCCGGAGATACTGAAGGCGAAGGCGAAGGAAATCACAGATGAAGTTAGTTCTCTGGAGTCCAATTGGAATAAAATCGAAACGATTATTACCAATTCAAAAAATTATTGGGAGGGAGATGCCAGTAATATGCATCAGAGTTATTTAAAGGAAGTAAAGTCTGATGTAGTAACTATTTTGAAACGCTTAAAAGAGCATCCGACAGATTTACTGAATATGGCAAACTTATATGATGAAGCCGAAGAAAAAGCAAATGAGCTGTCAAGAGTTCTGCCAACTGACATTATTTCTTAGCAAAGGAGTCCGTAATGGCAAGATCAGAATATTCCATAAGGATGGATTTTAAAAACACAATTAAGCAGGCTGATAAGCTGGAATCTCTTTCGGGGAAGCTGGAACGAATTGCTGAGAATGATCTGGTAAACACCAGAAGTAATTTATCCTATAACTGGAAAGGGGATAATGCAGCAGCATATATGAAGAAGGTGCAGATCGTTGAGGGTGATATATCTTCTATCGCAAAAAATCTGAGTAAGACCTCTGATGTATTGCGGGAAATTGCACAGAAAACCTATGAAGCAGAAATGCGGGCTTTAGAAAGAGCAAGAAGAAGGAATTACTAGAAGAGTTCCAAACAGGTTCTAGTACAGCATTACTCAAAAATCCATATAGATCAAAGCAAAGTTTAAGGAGGAAAAGATATGGCAAGATCAATTACAGTAACAACATCAACACTTAATACAAAGGCGTCTGAATTAATGAAGTTCAACAATGACTTTAAACAAAAGGTGGAAAGTCTGGTTACCGAAGAAGCATCTCTTAATTCCATGTGGGATGGTGAAGCAAATGATGCTTTCCATAAGGTATTTCAGCAGGATGTTGTCCAGATGAATAATTTTTATCAGGCGATAGAAAAGTACGTTGCAAGCCTTCAGGAGATTGTAAAACAGTATAATAGTGCAGAAAAAGCCAATTTGAGTGTGGCATCCAGCCGATCATATAAATAATCATTCTAATCATCCGATAAATAATCGGATAGAAAGATTTCATTGAGGAAAGAACAGAAAGAGAGGAAACGAACATGACAGGTACATTAAAAGTCTCTACCAGTAAATTAACCAGCACAGCGACATCATTCCAGAGCACAGGAAATTCCATAAAATCACTAACCTCGCAGATGACAAGTTTAGTAAATGGATTAACGGGGAATGTGTGGAGCGGAGATGCAGCCACAGCTTATAATAAAAAATTCCAGGGTCTCCAGGATGACATTAACAAAATGATTGGAATGGTCAATGAGCATGTCACCGATTTACAGGCTATGGCGAAAGAATATGAGAGAGCAGAAGAAGCAAGTGTGACCGCAGCAAATTCACTTTCTTCGGATGTTATTCAATAATTCCAAAAGTGAAATACCGAAGTGCAGCAGATAAGAGTACGGGGAGGCGTGCTCTTATCTGCACTTTCTGAATTAAGTGCAGATATATGTGTTTTTGATATTGCAAAAGCAGATATATACGCATTTTGCGTTTTAAACTTTCTATTGAAGCAGTACTGCAGATCTGTCTGCGGTATGCAGGAGGTATTAAAGTGAGAATGAATAAGTCATTTCAAAAAACGATTTGGTTAACCATGATTTTATTTTTTGGTTTTTTGGGGTTTGCTTCCATAAAAGTATATGGAAAAGAAGTAGATAAAATCAGTGAAACCAAAAGCGGGATTTTAGAAATAAAAGCAGGATTTACTGATAAAAATGGCAGATTTCATATGCTTAAGCGTTCCAGCGGCTGTCTGATCAGCAATGGCAGCGGATATACCTATGTAGTAACAACCTATCATAGTGTTAATATTTCCAACAAAGAAAAATCTGCGTATTGCAAAGAAAAAGAAATTGAAACAGATGTAAAGGAACTGACAGACAGCATTCGCGTTATGATTAAAGGTGACGTGGATGTGGAGGCCGTTGTGATGACGGAAAGCCAGGCGCAGGACTATAGTATCTTAAGTGTGGATAGCGTTATTAATGAAAAAAATGCATTAAAGCTTGGCAGCAGCGGAAGTCTGAAAACGGGAGATCCTGTTTATGTACTGGGATTTCCGGATGAAGTACCAGGCAACGCCGTACAGTATTCAGAAGCTGATGTTGAAATCCATGCCGGTTATATACAGGATGCTTCTTCAAAGCGAAAGGACGCAGTATGTATACAGCATTCGGGAGTAGTAACCCCTGGCAATTCAGGAGGCGCACTTGTGGATACAGATGGTTATTTTGTGGGGTTAAATAACGCAGCTTATACCAATGAGGAAATACGTGCTTATTATTCTCTTGCGGTAGATGAGATTAAAGAAATTCTGGACAATTATGGAATCGTTTACGGAAGTAAGGAGAAGGAACTGGCGCTCCAAAATCTGAAGACGCTTTTGAGTAAATGCAGGGAGCTGGAGGAAAGCGGCGACTACAAAGGAGAATCCCTGGTAACCCTGCAGCAGAATATCCAGGCTGTGGAGGGTGCCATGAAAGAGTCGGAATTGACCGTAGATGGTATTCAGGAGAAGGTATCACTGCTGGAGAAATCCAGATCAAATCTGGAAAAAAAGATGCCGCTGACCAGAAAAGTCGTTTACATATTAGCCGTATGTTGTATTTTACTATTTGCCAAGCTCATGCATATACTCATTGTTCGTTGGAAGGATAACAGATCCCCCAGGAAACAAAAAGGACAGGCAGCAGTTTCAGAAGTCGGAAATGAAAAGAAGCAGGAAAAAGAATATTTAACAGATACTGGTCAGCAAAATAATATCAGACAGAAAAAAAGCGGTAAAGAGAACATTCAGATTGAGCATGTTGACGAGGAAAGTACGACGCTGCTATTCCAAAGTGAAGATGAAGATGAAGATGAGAGGACCGAATTGCAGAATCCTCTGAATGACAATTTCTCCAGGAATGCAAAGAAGGCAAGGCTGGAGCAGGAACGGACAAGGAAGATCATTGAAATCTCAAAACCGGAGTTTTTTATTGGAAAGAAACCGGAACTTGTGGACTATGCAATACTGGACAACAAAGTAATCAGCAGATTACATGCAGTTATATTATGGGAGGATGGGTTATATACCATTCAGGATAAGGAATCGGTTAATGGGACATTTGTCAATGGCAAAAAAATAGATTCAGAGGGAGTCGCTTTAAAAAATGCAGATGAAATTACTCTGGCAAATGAGATCTTCATATTCCGGATATCTCAATAAGAATTGATATAAAAATAAATGGTGAAAGAATGAGGAGTAGGGTATGAGCAGCTTTGAAGTCAAATTAAGTTCTTTGCTCGTAGAACAGAAGAATCTAAACTCTGTAGCATTGCAGTTAGCCAGTATATCCATGCAGATTACAGATATTACAGCGAGGTTATCCGTAAAATCGTCTTCTATATCGGGAGTCAAAAAAAATCTTCGTTCTATTTCAAGTACGACCAGTGAGAAAGGCAGGAATCTGAAAGGAATGTCCTCAGCAGTATCGGATATTGCAGTGGTATACAAGTCTGCAGAACAGCAGATTACAGGATATGGAGGTGGCATGGCAAATATTCTGCTGGCTAAAAACATTTCTTCTCTGCTCCAATATTTTGCAGACAGTAACGGGGTGATCCGAAATGTATTTGAGACGTTAGGATCAAATGATCTCTTTCAGCTGGGAGAGAATAAAAAAGTCTTCAGTTTATTTGGCAAGGACGGTACGCTGCTAACGTCTGTGGACTGGAATAAGTGGGACGTTGGTAATATGTCTGCATCTGGTGCGTTATTATCTATTCTGAGCAGAGCGGAATGGGGCGATATTGCTGTAGAGAATATTGTGTCCATTTTGAAAGGGGAAGCTAAGGGCAATGCATTTGCAGATTTTGATATTAAAAATGGCAATATTGGTGCCGGAATAAATGGTAATGCTTCATTCAGTGTATTGGAAGATCAGTTAAGTGGTAGTATTGGTGACTATCTCAAAGGAACTGGTATTCTTTCCGTTTTGACGGGAGCTGTTGAAGCAAGAGCAGGGAGTCAACTGTTAAGGGATGGAAAACTGGATCCGGGAATATATGCCCTTGCAGAAGGAACGGCTCATGGTATTAAGGCAGAGGGAAATACAACGTTAGGGACTGATAAAAATAATATTCACGGTTCTGCGCAAGGGAGCATTGGCTACTTTAATGGTAAAGCTGGATTCGGTGCAGGATATATTGGTACTGACGCAGATGGAAAGGATGTATATGGCGCTGTTGCAGCGTTTGGGGGCGAAAAATATATATTTCATGGAGAAGTTAAGGGTGGTCTGGAGATATTTGGAATAGAAATGGACATGAACCTTTCCGGTGGTTTATTTGGAGGAGAATTTGGCGTAAATAACTCTTACACCAACAAGAACATTAAAATTGGCGGTGGTATAGGAGCAGGAGTAGGCGTTGGGGTAGATTTATCTATTGACTATACAAATTTTGAATTGCCTGAATTTAACCTGGGCGAGTTACATATTTTCCCATGGAATTAAAATATAAATTTGAGGAGATAATCAGATGAAAAATTTTTTGCCGATTGGCTCAGTAGTACTATTAAAAGAGGCATCAAAAAGGCTTATGATTTGTGGACGTATTCAAATGCGTACAGATGAAGGAGAACGTAAATTATATGATTATTGTGGTTGTCTCTATCCGGAAGGTATATTGGATCTGGAAAGAACTTTTTTATTTAATAATGAAGATATAGATAAAGTTTTCTATATGGGAATGCAAGATGAAGAAGAGTTTAAATTTCGGGCTTATATTCTGGACAAGGTCAAGGATAATCCACTGGGCGAGAAAATTGGAAATATGAGTGAGAATGCTTATGAATAGCTTTGAACCTATAATATTAGTTTAAGAATTCAGCAAGTGCAACTGCATTTGCTGGATTTTGTGTACATTTAAAGCTATTCAAAGAAAGAAGGAGAGAATTGTTATGGGAGAACTGGAAGTTATGCCACTAAAACTAAAATTACAGATTTCGTCATTTCAGAAATTAGAAAGAGATTTAAACGATATAAAAACAGGCATTTCCGAAGTAAAAGGTAATTTATATTTGAAGAATTCTTATTCCTACAATATAAAACGTACTTTACAACAAATAAATGATGAGACTCAGCGTTCGTTTAATCATGTGAAAACTCTTGGAGGCGGTTTGTCAGAAATTGTCAAGCTGTATGAGCAGACGGAAAAAGAAATATCTGGAAGTAAAAATAATTTAAAAGTGATACCGGATGCTTTGCCAGCTTCGAATATAAGTATGGAGTCCCAGGAAGGGGATAAGGCAGATTTTTGGAATGATTTTAAGTCAAATCTTGGATCAGATGTAGCTGGTTCCTTTTTAAAAAGCAGTGGCGCCTTTTTGGGCAGGTTTGCTGGGGAAATTAATATTTTAACTTCAGTTGCCCGAAGCTCCGGTGAAAATGCATTTGTAATTATCAATCCTAATGTGGCAGAAACGACAGCAGCTATGGTTAAAGGCGGAAATGCATTAAAGGCTGGTGCGAAATACGGTTTGCCAATTATAGGCGCTATAATAGATTTTGCAGCAATGAAATTTAGCGGGGAAAGTACCCAGGATGCTTTTGTTAAGACGGGGGCTCACGTAGGAATTGGACTTGCCGGTGGAGCGGCTGGTGCGAAAATAGGGGCGGTTGTAGGCTCAGTAATTCCGGGAGCAGGTACAGTGGCTGGTGCAGCAATAGGATTTGTTGCCGGAGCAGCAATTACAACTGTTGGCAATATGGTGTTTGATTATGTATATGATAACTGGGATGATGTAGTATCCGGTGTTCAGAAAGCCACAGATTATGTAGCAGATAAGGTTAATGATGTTGTGTCGGGAATAGGGGATGCCTTTAGTGATATTGGTAATGCAATATGCAGTCCATTCCAGTCTCTTGGCGCATTATTTGGATAATTTGATTAGGAAAGGAAGACAAACATGATGGAAAAAATATTGCCGATAGGAAGCGTAGTGATACTAAAACAAGGAAAGCAGAAATTAATGATTATAAATCGAGTTCCATTGTATAACAATGAAGGGACAATCGGCTATTTTGATTATGCGGCATGTGTATATCCGGTGGGGCAAACAGATCAGCAGATGTATTTTTTTAATGAAGAAGACATTAAGGATATTTGTTTTGAAGGGTATCGGGATGAATCGGAAGAAGCTTATTGTAAGGTATACATGGAAAATATACAACAGGTGAGATATCCAAAATTGCAATTGAAGTTTGAAGAGGAGCCAGGCACCCCGGATAGTATTTGATCATTCATTTTATCCATCTGTATGTTGCAAAACGGCAGCTTACCGCTCTAGAGCGTGTTTGAAAATTCATTCCCGCCATCTGCACGCCCCACTTTGCGACATATTTGCCCCGAATTCAGGTTACATAGCCCGCTATGCGCCCTTCATTCGGGACAAATCTCCCACAAACTGTGACGTACAGCTGTCAGAAAGCAATTTTAAAACACGCTCTTGTATAAATAAGGCCTGTCAGGAATATGTGAAAGGGAAGTACATAATGAGAGCAAAAAATAGTTATTTAAAGAATTTTTTAATATCAGCTTTTTTGTTTGGTATATCTTTTAGTGTGGTATGCGCACTTATATATGGAGACATCCTTAAAGCCTTCGTATTAGGTATAAGTGCAGGAATTTTATTCGGCATACTGATGACGCTGTTTGTAATGTATATTTCGAAAAAGATGAATATATTTCGGGCTAAGTTAGCAGAGGAGCATGATATCTTTTTTGAAGGCAATGCAAATTACTGGGAGGGAAAAAACAGCTTAGGGGGATGGTTGTTTCTTACCGAAAGTGATCTGTATTTTGTGGCACATAAATATAATAAAACCACGAAAGAAATTATAATTCCCTACGCAGATATAAGAATGGTTTCTAGATCCCATAAAATGAAATCAATAGAAATCTTATGTATAGATGGGCGGTTGGAAGCATTTGTAGTCAATGAAAGAAAAAAATGGATCAGTAAACTTAATGAGCAGATAAATGGTGAAGGGAATCTTAAAAATTGTAATGGAGATATCGTATGAAAATATTATCAACATACTATTCTGACATTGGCATTTCCAAAAAAGTAAATCAGGACAGCCTTCTTATCAAAGAGGCAGATACACCCCTTGGAAAAGTATTGTTTGCTGTGTTATGTGACGGTATGGGGGGATTGAAAAAGGGGGAAGTGGCGAGTGCCTCGGCAATAGAGGGATGTTCAGGATGGTTTTCTGAGACATTTCCTCATTTGTTGAATCATTTTTCAGTCCAAAGTACCGTGGAGAGCATGAAGGAACTATTTGAGGTAATCAATGTAAGAATATATAGTTATGGAAGCCGGAATAAAATTGAACTGGGAACGACTTTAACAGCGTTTTTGATGGTTGGAACAGAGGTTTTTATTATTGGACATATTGGAGACAGCAGGGTATACCGGATTAAGCACCGGGTCTCTCAGCTGACGGAAGACCATACCTTTGTGGAGCGAGAAGTAAAAAATGGCAGACTGACGAGACAGGAGGCGGAAAATGACCACAGACGCAATATCTTACTTCAATGCCTGGGTGCAGGAGGCAAAATCAATCCCCAGTTCCTGTCAGGGAAGCCTGAACGAAACTGTACGTATATGCTGTGTTCAGATGGATTTCGTCACGAGATTTCAGAAAATGAGATTCACGGAGCGCTATATCCTGGAAAACTGAAGGATGAGGAAACCATCCGGAAAAAGGCGGTTGAGTTAGTGGAGCTTAATAAACAGCGTATGGAAAAAGATAATATTTCTACCATTATTATTTGTATTAAATAGTGGCAGGAATAACTTTTCAAACAGGCTTTAGATAACGAAAGAGAAATAGGGAGATGTGTAATTAAATGGCAGCAATAGGTACAATCATTGACGGTAAGTATGAAATACTGAAGAAAATTGGTCAGGGAGGTATGTCTAAGGTATACCTTGCAATGGATCAGAGGCTGAACAAACAGTGGGCAATAAAGGAAATCCAGAGCCATGCCCAGGACCGGGATAATGCGGTCAAGATTCAAAGCTTAATCAAGGAAGCGAATTTAATGAAACAGCTGGATCATCCCACGCTTCCCAGAATCGTAGACATTATCGAAAGTGAAGAAGTGATCTACGTCATTAT
Organism: Clostridiales bacterium; assembly: GCA_018365455.1. Taxonomy (GTDB): domain Bacteria; phylum Bacillota; class Clostridia; order Lachnospirales; family Lachnospiraceae; genus Robinsoniella. Next base: position 37,294 of record JAGZJZ010000033.1, on the reverse strand, counting down.
GGACTATATCGAAGGGGAGCCCCTTAGCAGAATTCTGCGTGAAACCGGAGCACAGCCCCAGGAGCAGGTCATTAAATGGGCAAAACAGCTATGCGAAGTCTTGGATTATCTGCATACCAGAAATCCGTCTGTGGTTTATAGAGATATGAAACCATCTAATGTTATGCTGAAACCAGACGGTAATGTCAAGCTTATTGATTTTGGAATAGCACGGGAATATAAGGAAAACAGCCAGGAAGATACAACGAGTCTGGGTACGAAAGGCTATGCGGCACCGGAACAATTTGGAGGAATGGGGCAGACTGATGCAAGAACGGATATTTATTGTCTGGGTGCTACGATCTATCATCTGGTAACCGGGAAAAGCCCTTCCGAACCGCCTTATGAACTGGTACCTATTCGTCAGTGGAACCCGGCGCTTTCCGGAGGACTTGAAAATATTATTTTAAAATGTACCCTGCCTAATCCGGAGGACCGGTATCAGTCCTGTGTTCAGCTCCTGTATGACCTGAATCATTATGAAGCGGTGGATGGGGAGTACCGGAAGGAACAAAAGAAGAAGCTGAATGTGTTCATCACCCTGATTGCGGTATCTCTGCTCTTTATGGCAGGAGGAGCAGGCGCACAGATCCTGAAAGCAGTGGAAAATAATAATAATTACGACTTTATTTACAGGACGGCTGTGAAACAGACAGGGAATGAAGAAAAAGCAAAACTGCTGATTGATGCCATTAAGATTAAGCCGGATTCACTGGAAGCATATAAAAGTTTACTGGATACCTACAAGGAAGACGCAGATTTTAGCATTGAAGAAGAAGTACAGTTTAAAAAATGCATAGAGGAGAATCTGGGAATTCTGCAGCAGGAAGAAGGATATGGGGAGCTGGCTTTTGAGATCGGAAAACTGTATTGGTATTATTATGACTATGGAAAAGATCAATCTGAGGACAATCAGGTTACCAGAGTTAAAAGTGCAATTAAATGGTTTGAAGACGTACTGACCTATACGGCTGAGACCTATGAAAACCGCCATATGGCTAATATATATTGCGATATTGGTAAGTTTAACCGGGATATCACGTTAAATGTGGAAGAGGCATCTGATAAAGGTCTGTATGCACCTTACTGGAGGAATCTCACCGGTCTGACAGATCAGGTGTCAGAAGATCCGGGAGAACAGGAAATCGTATCCCTGGAACTGTACCGTCTTGTAATCAACGCCATAGAGACTTATGCGAGAAAATTTAAAGGCGACGGTATTACGCAAAATGAGATGGAGATTGTTTTGGCACAGGTAAAATCCGGAACAGGAGATCTTGAGACAACAACGGATAAAACGGCTGGGATCAAGGAGTATATTCTGGGAAGAACCGATAGCGCAGCAGAGGCTGTCGCAAATGCATACCGGGCACAGGAAGGGAAGGAGAACGGGAGGTAGTTATGGAACAGGCAGAAGTTTATCAGGTGATATCGCTGGTGTGTTTTGGAATCGGAGGTCTTTTTCTCATTAGCGCGGCAGTTGTATTTTTCCATTTGAGAATTATTGAAGTAATAGGAGAATTATCGGGAAGAACAGCTAGAAAACATATCGAAGCTTACCGTAAAGGATTTGCAGAGGCAAGTCCCGTATTGGGAATCCGGGAAGAAGAAACATCGGATTTAACACATATGCTGGAGAATGTGGAAGTGGAAGGAAATAAAAACAGAACTGGAGATACCGTTTTGCTGATTAATTCCATGAATGCTGCAGACGAGGAAACATCTGCTTTATGGAGGGATGATGATAAAGAAGAAGACGAAGCAACGGCGGTGATGGATAAAAACTTTCAAATCGTACGGGATGAGGTCAGCAGATCTTCAAAAGGGGAAGCAGCCATGTTTGAAGAGGAGGTGAAGTTATGAAAGGATTTCATAAGAATAAGAGGTGGATTGCGATTGTTCTGATGTTCGTAATCGTATGCACCAGAGTATTCGGACAGATTGATGCCGTCTATGCAGCAGCTCCGGGGAACAGTGCAGAAGCAGAGAACCAGGTAAAATCAAAAACTGAAGCGGAGCCTGCAGTGGAAACAGAAGCCGGAGCAAAGACAGAAGATAAGACAGAAAACGGATCCGGAACAGAGGCAGAGAATGGAACGGATACAGAAGCTGAAACGGAAAATGGAGCGGAAACAGAATCTGAGGCAGAGACAGAGGATGGGACAGAAACCGGATCCGAAGCAGAGACAGAGGATGGGACAGAAACAGAGTCTGAAGCAGAGACAGAGGATGGGACGGAAACAGAGTCCGAAACAGAAGAAAAGGGTTTTCAGATAAGTGGAAAAGTAATTGATATTGGTTCAAATGCTGTAAGTAGAGCCAAGGTCCACCTGAAGATGAAACCAAAAGTGGAAGAAGAAGAAGAAACGAATGACACTCAGCGGAATGATGAGTCTGTTGAAGGCGAGAATGTTTACTTGACAAATGAAGAGGGGGAATTTACGTTTACCGCTGAATTGAAAGAAGATATGAATTATTCGGTAAGTATATCCAAGGAAAATTTTGTGACAGAAACGGTAGAGATAGATCCTGATCATGCAGATGAAGATAATATAATACAGCTGGAAACGATAACCATTGAAAAAGCGGTAAAGATAGAGGGAATGATCAGCGCTTTTTCATCAGGGAGGATCAAGGGCGAAAGCGGAGTGTCTGTAAGTATTTTAGAGCATAGTGTATCTGATGATGAAGAGATTGTGCTGAATAAAACAGAGACTGATGAACATGGAAAATACAGTATAACTGTTAAATACCGTCAGCAGGGGTATATTGTCAGGATACAAAAAGAAGGATATGAAGAACATCGTATTCCGATACAAGGGACTGAGGGTGTTATCAAAATCCCTGAATATACTTTAGTAAAGAAGACATTGAATCTTAGTAGTGAGCCAATGGGAGCTGGGAGCATCGTCTGGAAAGTATTCAATGAGGAAAGTAATGAATATGAAGATGGACATTCAGTGGGATATGGAGGATCTGCCAGAGCATATTTTAAACCAAATGATAAAAGGTATCTGGAGGATTGTGAGGTAAAGCCTCTGAACGATGTGGATTCTCTGGTAGGGGAAGAGGTAGATTCCTTTGTATTTGAAGAGGATGAGAGTGGAATTGCTTATATAGAGATTCGGAATATAAAGCAAGACTATAAAGCATTGGCGGATTTTCGGTCTAAAGAAAAAACGGTTGCATTAAAGTTCGATTTGGAAGGAAAATTGGAAAAGAATTATGAAAAAAATAAGTATGCTTTAGAGGGAACGAGGATCATAATTCAAGATAAAAAAGTTAAATTTTATTTAAAAAAAGGCTACTATGTACTAAAATCAAAACTTGAGCACAATTTAGAAGGTGCCCCTCCGGTTAAAGAAGAGATTGGAAATGAGGGAGAGGAAAAGGAAAGAACATTTTCCATATCAATACCAGATATGCCCTCCGGTCAAAAATATCAACTTAAGGTTTGGGTAGATGAGAATGATACAACCCCTCCTGAATTTGAAAAAATTGAGGGATGGTCAGAGGGGTGGAAAAAGGAGAGCTATAACTTAAATATATATGCATCCGATACCAAATCAAAAGAATTACTTGTATGGTATGAATATATAGCTGAGAATGGGAAAACGGAAGAAAACTACGCTAAGAAATCAGTAGACAGTGAAAGAAAAGAGATATTTGTCATTACAATTCCTGAAGAAAAAAAATCCTATAATGGTAATTATATTATTTATGTTCAGGATGAAGCCGGAAATGTAGCGAAGCGAATTGTAGATGTAAAAATTGATATGGATGAACCGATAATAGAAATGAAAAAGAACCCTGCACCAGGGTGGACCAATGAAGAAGTTCGATTTGAACTGACAGCAGAAGATAAACTATCTGGGATTGATAAGGTTTATTACAAGAAAATATCAGAAAATGGAGTTGCGGTCACAGATGAACCGGTATCTATGGAAGCACAGATTGATGAAAACGGGAATACATATTATGCTTATACTACAGAGGAAGAGGGGATAACCGCTTACCAGTTTTATGCAATGGATCAGGCGGGAAACTGTTCGGATATCCTATCCAGACAGGTGAAGCTGGATAAAACGAAGCCCCATATCGAACCTGTCACCAGCAGCGCAGAATATCTGGATGGAACAGGGCGGATTTGGGACAAAAAACGAATTACACTGGAGGCTGAAGCGTGGGATGTAGTGCCCGATACCGATATTGGACAGATAGAGCCATCCGATATAGAAGCAGTTTATATCAGCAGAACGGATCCTGAGGATGAAAACTTTGATCTTACTGGGGAGGATGTACGCGAGATGACACGGGTACACGGGGAGAGCCGGAAATATTCCTATACCATTGAGCCGGAAAATGCGTCTTTTCTTGACAGATCCTATTTTATCTGGGCTGTGGATCATGCAGGAAACTGGACAGAGGTGGAAGAAAAGCGGGTCAGTATGGATGTGGGAACACCTTTGATAAAGTCCTTAATTGTCCTAAACGATCTGAGCGGTCTTTATGACTTTGAACAGCTGAGATCAGAATGGTACGGAAATCGGACCGTAAGCATTCGAGTAGAGGCAGAAGATGATCCGAAGGGTTCCGGAGTACAACTTATCCAGTTATTCGTGCCGGGACAGACACCGGGGTCATTTATGGAACTTACGCAGCCCAAGGCAGCTCAGAAGCTGGCAGGCAAAGATTCCTGGTATGCAGATTTTATATTGCCGGAGCATGTTCTGGATAGTTATGGAGTGTCTTTTCCATTTAAAAATAAGATCTATGCGATGGCGATAGATTATACGGAACATAAATCGGAAAAATCCATGGCTAAAGAAATCATGCTTGAAAATATTGCTCCTAAAATAGATATTTCTTTGACGGAAAAGCCACAGTGTACGGTGGAGGTGACGGGTAAGAAGTACGACTGCTATAACCGGGATACCAGCCTTGCTGTTGGGGTAACCGATGATTTAGATCAGGAAACGGGTATTAATTCAGGTATCAGGAGCATGCAGATAAAATTAAACGGGAAAATAATCTATAATAAGCTGTATGCGCCAAAGACCTTGACACCAGACATGCTTGAGGTAAAGACAGAAGATGCACCCATTGCCGAAGACGGTTCGTATACGGTGGAGGTTAATGTGTCTGACTGGTCAGGAAATGAGTCGGAAAAGAAGTTTACACTGTATAAAGATATTCATAACCCGAAGATTGGAAAGTTAAGCAAGACTCCAGCCAGCTCATGGTCACCAGGAAAAGTAACGGTACAGGCTTCCGATGTCTGTGACAGCAATCTGCCATTTTCATCACAGATCAGAGAAGTCCGCTATAGTACAAAGAATGATTTTAATTCTTCCAGGCCGGCATCTAAAGATCCAAACCAAAAAGATACATATTATTTTGAGGTGAAAGAAGAAAGTGAAAATAGTTATTATCTATGGGCAATTGATCATGCAGCAAATGTATCTCAGGTTCGGAGTATAAAAGTCTCCATTGACAAAACACCGCCCAGACTGCTGAAGTTTGAATTTCAACCGGAAAACTATCAGGAGAGTAATGGCGAAGATTTAAAAGGAGCCGCAACTACCACAGATTACGGGTATTATTTTAAAGAGGCAGCCACGGTCACTGTGTTTGCCACGGATCTGTTTCACAATAAGAATGGGGCGAATAATCCAACTTCAGGGCTGAAATATATCAGCTATTATATTGCTGATGAATTTGGAAAACAGATCATTCAGGGTAAGAAAAAGACGGATGAAGCGGGAAAAATTCAAATTGACATTCCCCCCAACTTTAAAGGCAGAATTTTCGCAAAACCCATTGATACGGTGGAGAACATGCCTGGTAATCATGCAGAGAAATCCGGGATAGATACAGGTTATCTGCAGGCAGATGCAGTCATTGTTGAAGATGAAAATAAGCATCTGGAAACTTCGGATATAAGTATGGAATTGCCGGATACAAATAAGGAGGATCGAGAGAACAGGCCTTTATACAAAAATGATACCAGTGTAGAAGTTATGGTTCGTGACACTTATTCCGGCATACGCAGTATTGAGTGGAGCGTGGAAGCACCCTATGATTCGGAAAATAATCATACGGGAACACTGGAAATAAATAACCAAAGTGACATAACAGGCGAGGGAGCCGGTTGGACCGTTGAGAAGAAAGAACAGAATCTGGTCACAGAAATGAAAGCCAGTATCCCAATCAGCCACAATAGTAATGGTATAGTCGTAACGATAAAACTAACAGACCGGGCGGGCAATATCTCTTCCAAAAAAATAGACCTTAGTATTGACAAGACTGCCCCGGCGATAAATGTGGATTATGATAACGCATCCTATGATATGGATTTTGCAGATGAAAGAGAATTCTATAAGGAAGCCAGAACAGCCACAATTACCATTACGGAGAGAAACTTCTCCCAGGAAAATGTCATTTTGACGATAACAAATAAGTATGGCGGGATACCTGAACTTCATGATTGGACAGAACATCAGGATCAGAAGGACCCTGACTTGACAACGTATACAGCCACTTTAACTTACCAGGAGGACGGTGACTATCAGTTTGGCATAACATGCAGTGATCTGGCTGAAAACGAAAGCGATTACGATGAGGAGGATACCTTTGTTATCGACATGACACAGCCGGAGATCCAGGTGGCATATGATAATAATGAGGTGCAGAACAAGTATTATTATAAAGATAAGCGGACTGCGACAGTTACGATTAAAGAGAAAAACTTTGAGACGAGCAGAGTTGAAATTATAGGGGAAGCCAGCGACAATGGGGAGAAGAAGGATTTCCCGGTGGTCAGCAGCTGGACTAGCCAGGGGGAAGATGTGTATCAGGCAACGATTTCTTATGAAGAGGATGCCCACTATACATTTTCTGCTAAATATACAGATAAGGCAGGAAATCCGGAAAAACAAGAGCTAAAAGATGATTTCTATATAGATAAAACGGCACCGGTTTTAGAATTTAATGAAATAGAAGACAAATCTGCCAACAATGGTAAGGTGGCGCCTGTTGTAATCTGGTCAGACACAAACTATGGAAGTCAGGCGGAAATAAGATTGAAGGGGTCGAACCGGGGGAAAGCAGAGCTTATCGGTAACTATAAGGAATCGGAAAACGGCAGCAGTTTTCTATTTGATGACTTTGAGTATATCCAGGATTGGGATGATATCTATACTTTGTCAGCATCCATCACAGATCTGGCGGGGAATGAGACCAGTAAAGAAATTATTTTTTCCGTCAATCGGTTTGGTTCGGTATACGTTATGGAAAAGGAAGCAAGAAATATTGGAGGTACCTATATTCAGAAAGAGCAGGATATAATGCTGACGGAAACCAATGTGGACAGCCTGCAGGAAGAATCAGTACGCGTTAAGGTCAGTCACAATGGTAACACTCAGGATTTGAAAAGAGGCAGCGATTATACCATTGACCGGGAAGGCGGAGATGGAAGCTGGACAAGGTACCGTTATAAGATACCGGCTGAAAAGTTCCGGGAGGAAGGGCAGTATATCGTGACAGTCAGTTCACGTGATACCGCAGGAAATATAAATGAAAATATCGACGAAACAAAGAAAGCAGAACTCAGATTTGGTGTAGATAAAACAAAACCGGTGGTGATTCCCCTTAACATCGATAGCGATATCACATATTCTGAAGACAGCAAGGTAGCCAGGATTGATATATCAGATAATATGGTTTTGAAAAATGTCCTGATTCAGCTGAATGGGGAAACTGTAGAAACGGTACAGGATGGGCAGGGCGCCTATCTGATTCCGCTAAAGAACCAGGGAAACAGTCAGGCTATCAGCATAACCGCGGTAGATGCGGCAGGAAATATCGGGAATGTAGCAGTAAAGAATTTTTATATCACTACGAATCTATTCATACGCTGGTATACAAACAGAAAGCTGGTTACAGGTACCTTGATAGCTGCCATCCTGATACTTACTGGAGGAACAGCAGGATTTCTGCTTATGGGATCCAGAAAAAGGAAAAAGCGGCGTACAGAAGGGTAATATAGAGGAGGGATATTTATGAAAATAAAGTGCAGGTCATCAATAGCTGTTTTTTTAGGAATTATCATACTTATGTCAGGTGTCTTTATCTCAAGCACCCTGAATGTGAAGGCTGCTGTTAAAATCAGCAGTAATAAAGCAACCCTGATAAAAGGCCAGAAAAAGCAATTGCGTATAAAAGGAACCAAAAAGACGGTAAAGTGGAGCAGTAACAGAAAAAAAGTAGCGGAAGTCACACCAAAGGGAACCGTTAAAGCCAAAAGCAAAGGGCAGGCTGTCATTGCTGGCAAAATTGGAAAAAAGACTTATCGCTGCAAAATTACCGTTGAGGAACCTAAGTTAAACAAACGGGAACTAAGATTAAAAGAAACGCAGACGGGGCAGCTTAAGCTGACCCGGACCTCTGGAAAAGTGAAATGGAAAAGCAGCAGAGGGAGTGTGGCTGCTGTAAACAGCAAGGGTTTTGTCAAGGCAAAAGCATCGGGGAGTACGATCATTAGTGCGACCGTTTGGGGAAAAAAGTATTCCTGCAAAGTAGTTGTAAGTAAACCGGATACATCAGTGCCCCAAAATGTAAAGCCCACCGGAATCACGCTGAACAAGAATGAAATAACGCTTAATAATGGAACAGCCAGCCAGCTTTCCGCCACAATTGCCCCCTCTAATACAACGGATAAGAGATTGTTATGGAAAAGCTCAGACACTTCAGTGGTGACTGTGGATGCCAATGGTAAGATACAGTCTAATGGTCCCGGAACAGCAGTGATAACCGTTTACTGTCAGGGAGTATCTGCAACCTGTAAAGTAACTGTGGCACCGGAACAGCCGTCTGTATCCATTCGTCTCTATGTGGGAGCGGGCTTTCAACAACCAACCGGAATTATGGATGTAAGGATTGAAAATCATGGGAGAAAGCCATTGACACTTAATAAAATGGTAGTATTAAAAACAGATTTCGTAACCACAAATCTGCATATGAGAATGTATGGTCAGTTTATTTCAAATTATACTGTGGCTCCATTTACAAAAGATTTCGTTCAGGTTAGCAATGTGGAATATAAGGACTTTATGGTTAATATGAAATCAACGTTCCTCTTTTACATTACCTATGACGGAGTTGGCTATATTGGTGAGGCGGATTATTATGGTGAAAATATTACGCTGAAAAGAATTTAGCCAAACGGGTCAAGGCGCGGATCATGGCGCTACAATCACATCCACTTCATTTTTAACTAAAGTATCATAAAAGTCCTGGGATATACCTGAATCAGTAATGAGGGTATATCCCTTTTTCAGTTGGCAGAGCTGCACAAAGGTTTTTTTCATAAATTTGGTGGAATCTGCAACTACAATGATATGGCGGCTGGACTCCAGGACGGCGGTAAAAGTTCCTGCCTCTATATAATTGTAGTTATAGATGTAACCGTTTTCATCGATAGCGGCAGCGCTGATAAAAGCGTAATCAAATGAAAAGCTGCGAATCATATTTTCAGCAACGTATCCCACTGCATTCAGGGAGGGGAGAATTAACTGGCCGCCTATGGAAATTACGGTGTAGTCCGGATGGCTTGCCAGTACCTGAGAGACACTTACATTGTCGGTAACTAAGGTAGTATTATTTAACGGATAATTAATTTGCAGTGCCATACTGTATAAAGTTGTACCAGAGGCAATATATACCGCATTACAGGTAGGCAGCATACTGGCTTTTTGCAGATATTCTGATGCAGCCAGCCCTAAACTCATTTTAATCTGCTGGTTAACATTGAGCCGTGTTTGGAAAGGAGCAGCATTGACAGACGTAGTTATTTCCTGTATCAGAGTGGCTCCTCCATAATGCCGGATAACGGACTTGTTATTTTCCAGTGTCTGCAGATCTCTTCGGATGGTCATATCGGAAACGCCGAATTTCTCACATAAGTCTACTACATTTGCGACTCCGCCATGAGTACGCATATATTCAATAATCTGATCTGTTCGTTTGATTTTCATATCACATTTTGTTCCTTTCAAAAGAATCAAACACAAATAAAACATAGTTATCTTGAGTTTGTTTATTCTATTATATAATTAAGTGCTAAAAATTACAATAGGGTACTTGAGATGAAATGTTTGTTTGTGTATATATGATAGGAAATTGGTAGGAATTAATTAGAAATACAAAAAATAATATATTAAATAAACAAAAAAATATTTATATTAGACAAAAATATATAAAAACGAACAAAAATCACTTGACAAAAGAATCTGAGTGTGATTATATGTAACTATAAACAAAACAAACACAATAAACAAACATTAAACATTATATATCAAACAGTAAATCATAGTAAACGATTACGAACAACGAGGAAGAGAAAATGGATAAACAGTATATTATCAGTATTGATCTGGGGACATCCAGCTGTAAAACGGCTTTGTTTAATGGAAAAGGCGTCATGGTTAGTATAGCATCCAGGGAACATAAGACTTTTTTTGGTGAAAACGGTGCAGTAGAACAGGATCCCAATGAGTGGTGGCTGGGAACTAGAGAAACAATTCGGGAAGTTTTATGGAAAGCAGGGGTTACCGGCAGCCAGATTGCGGTAGTGGGGATTGACAGCCAGAGCAGTGCTATGATACCGGTAGGACGTGATGGAGAAGTTCTTCATCATGCAATGATCTGGACAGACCGCCGTGCGGTTATGGAAAAGAAATGGATTGATGCCAACGTGGGACAGGAAATATTAACACAGATTAATGGGAACCGAAATGATGAATCCAATGTAGCGCCAAAGCTGATGTGGTTTAAAAATAATTACCCAAAGCATTATCAGCAGACCTATAAAATATTAAATGCTGCAGGGTTTCTTGCATATAAACTGACCGGCATATTTTCCTGTAATCTTTCGGAAGGAGGGCTGACCCAGCTGTTTGACGTTGAGACTGGAGAATGGTCCGGGGAATTGGTAAAAGCCTGTGAACTGGATATGGATAAACTGCCAGCTCTATACCAGTGCTTTGATATTGTAGGAAATATTACGGCACAGGCAGGTGATAGTACCGGTCTGCTTATGGGTACTCCGGTGGTGGCAGGCGCCATGGACGCAGTCTCCTGCGGTCTTGGGTGCGGTATTACAAAAGATGGGGATGCATTTATTACGGGAGGTACAGTCACCGCCCTTGGGGTATGTACCGGTAAGCCGGTAAGAAGCGGTTCACTCCACGTTTATCACCACATTGTGCCGGGTACATGGTGCAACATGGCTGGAGTTGATTTTGGAGGAGGAAATTACCGCTGGTTCCGGGATAAATTTATGCAGGAATGCAATTCGGAAACGGTATATGAAGAAATGAACCAAATGGCAGAGCAGGTAAATGCAGGTGCCGATAAACTTTTATTTCTTCCTACTTTAGTGGGGCAGCGGTGTCCTCAGTGGGATGGAACTATGAGAGGTGTCTTTTTCGGGATATCTCCAAGTCATGGAAGGGAGCATTTCCTAAGGGCAATTATGGAAGGAAATGCTTTGGCAGTAAGAGAAATTATGGAGTTACTGGGTGAAGAAGGTGCCGTGGCAAAAAAACTCAGGATCGCGGGCGGGATTGCAAAGAGTAACATCTGGATGGAAATATTTGCAGAGGTACTCGCAAGGCCCTTGTACCTGGCAGAGTGTGAAGAGGCAACGGCAATGGGAAATATGATGAATGCCGCGTATGGTGCCGGGATCCTGGATTCATTTCAGGCAGGAGATAAATTTTTGAAGTTCGAACCGGTAGCTGTGAAGGAAGCAAACTATGAAAAGTATGACAGGCTGTATGGAATATATAAAAAGCTATATCCTGCAATAAAAGCGCAGTTTGAAGAGCTGTCTGAGATGCAGTTATAGATAAAAGAGCAGGGGAATAGTACTGCATTTACGAAATGCAGCACTGAGAAAAAAGGAGGAACAATAATGACACCCAGAGAAAGAGTGCAGTGTATTTTGGAACACAGGAAACCGGACCGTGTGGCGATTGACATCGGTTCCACGGCATCGGGGATGACGAACCCCACCTTTAGGCGGGTAAAAGAGTATTTTCAGGTAGAAAGTGAAGATATTATGATTCGTCCGGATGAGAGTTCCGCATTGTATAATGATGAACTGATGGAAAAAATGGGAGGGGATTTCCGGCATGTATTTTTACTTCCGCCGGATGGATATGAACTGGTATATGATGAAGAAGGTGTAATTACAAATGAATTTGGGATTAAGAAAAAACTGGTTAACGGCTTGTCTCAGGGACACAGCAGTCCGCTGGCAGATGCAGAGATAGAAGACATAGATGCCTACCCATGGCCCAATCCTTATGCTCCCGGACGTGCAAGAGGTATGAGGGAGAGGGCAGAGTACCTGTATTACCAGACGGATTATGCAATAGCTTCCAGAGCGGTTTCACATGGATTTTTTGAGCTTGCCTGGGAGCTGCGCGGGATGGAAAATATGCTGGTGGATATGCTGGTGGATAAGGAATTTGCAAACAGGCTGCTGGATAAAACGCTGGAAATACAAATGGGGCTTTACGATGTTCTGTTGACAGAATGCGGAGAGTACATACAGATTGTGGAAACGGGAGATGATTACGGTACGCAGAGAGGACCAATTATATCTCCGGAGCTCTTTAATGAAATGATTGTTCCCAGGCGAAAAAAATTAAATGATTTTATTAAGTCAAAAGCGCCTCAGGCGAAAATATTCCATCATACATGCGGATCCGTATATAAGATTTTGGATGGAATTATTGCTACAGGTGTTGATATATTGAACCCTATTCAGCCAAGCGCGGACGATATGGACACCTTCCGGCTGCAAAAGGAATTTGGAAATAAGCTCATATTTCATGGCGGCATAGATGAACAGACTGCGCTGATCGGTTCTATGGATACGCTGAAGAAGGAAATGGAGGTGAGAGTACAGTCCCTGGGCAAAGAAGGCGGATATATTATGGCGCCTACCAGTAACTTTATGGATGACATGCCATTGGAAAATATTGTTAACTTTGCAAAAATGGCAAAAGAAGTCGGAGTATACGTCTGTTAGAAAATTCTTGTGTGGGAAATTGCGGCAAATCATATGATTATAAAATAAGCGGAGGTATTGGTATGTTTAAAAAAATGATAAGTGCAGTGCTGTGTTTGACAATGGTGATAGCAATGGCGGGATGCGGCAGCAATGGGCAGGAAAAAGAAACAACAGCAGCAGGAAAGGGTGCGGCTGAGGAACAGGTATCGGCGGCTGATGGGCAGGAAAAGTCAGATATTAAAGTCGGTTTTGCAATCAAGACACAGGATTCCCCCTACTTTGTCAGCCTGGTGGAGGCGGTAAAAAAACTTTCGGAAGAAAAGGGATGGAAATGTACCGTTTTGGATGCCAACAGTGATACCAGTAAAGAAACTGAAAATTTAGAGACATTTATTACCCAGGGAATGGATCTGATCTTTCTGGACAGTGTTGAGCCGGATGCCTGCATTCCAAGCATCAACGCGGCTGCAGAGGCAGATATTCCGGTGATTAATCTGGACAGTGGGGTGGGAGAATGTAATCAATGTACCACGATATATTCCGACAATAAACAAAATGGCAGACTGGTGGGAAAAGCATACGGCGATCAGTTTGACAAAGACAAAGAAATCATTGCGGTACTCCTGAGTGCATTAAAAGGAAATGTGGCATGTATGGAAAGAAGGCTGGGTTTATTCTGCGGAATCATTGAAAGCAGAGCCGGATACAGTGAAGAAGAAGCGTGGGAAGCGGCACAGCAATTTGAGGATGATTTAATGAAAAATGGAAAAGCATCCAATGAAAAAGCCAGATTTACCCTGCGTGGACAAGGCTGGGGTGCAGGAACAAGGGAAGAGGGATTAACTGCGGCAGAAGATTTAATTACTGCCAACAAAGACTTGAACTGTATGCTGGGAGAAAACGACCAGATGTTATTTGGCGGAATGGAAGCACTGGAAAATGCAGGAATTACCGGCGTAGATATGGTTGCAGCAGCAGATGGGGCAAAAGAAGCATATGATCTGATCAAAGAAGGAAAATATTTTGGTACAGGAGAAAATTCTCCATATAAAGTAGCTGAAAAAGGTATAGAAGTTGCCAAAGAAATCCTGGTGGATAAAAAGGACTGGAAAAGCTATGACGATGTTATTTTGACGGAGGCAGTTGCCGTGACAAAAGAAAACGTTGATGAACATTACGAATTTGGATTTTAAATCTTAAATATTCACTGGTAGTTCATAGAGCCTGTTTCAATTATGGACTACCGGTGTATGCCGGAATATGGAGGATACTATGCAGGACGAATACAGACTTGAGATGAATAATATAACCAAGCATTTCGGAGGTGTTAAGGCGCTGACGGATGTTTCGTTAAAGGTTCAGAAAGGAGAGGTACATGCTCTGATCGGAGAAAACGGCGCAGGAAAGTCAACGCTTATGAAAGTTTTATCCGGTGCGTATCAAAAGGATGACGGAGAGATTCTGGTGGATGGTACCCGGATTAAAATCAATGGCCCAAAAGATGCCAAGGAACAGGGGATAGCCGTGATTTACCAGGAGTTTATGCTGGCACCGGATCTGACCGTGGCAGAGAATATCTTTATCGATAAATTATCCGGGGGAAAACTGACTATTAACTGGAGACAATTAAAGGCTGATGCAAAAAAACAGCTGGAGAAACTGGGATTCGGGGAAATAGATCCCGGTATGCGGGTGGGAAATTTGAGTGTGGCATATCAGCAGGTAGTGGAGATCTGCAAATGTCTGACACGCAATGCCAAGGTATTGGTATTAGATGAACCTACTGCAGTCCTGACATTTTCTGAAATAGAGAAGTTATTTGAAGTAATTCGAAAACTGAAATCAGAAGGAACCAGTATTATTTATATTTCCCATCGGCTGGAGGAAATTTTTCAGCTTAGCGATCACATTACGGTGTTGAAGGATGGCACCTATGTTGGGACGGTGCCAACTGCTTCCATTGATAAACAAAAGCTGGTCAATATGATGGTGGGCAGGGATCTGACCCAGTTGTTTCCCGGGCGAAGTGCAGTCATTGGAAAAGAAGTGCTCCGTGTTGAGGGGCTGAATGCCGGAGGGCTGGTGAACAATGTCAGCTTCTATGTAAAATCCGGAGAAATACTGGGATTCAGCGGCCTCGTGGGATCTGGCAGGACGGAAACGATGCGTGCAATTTTTGGCGCGGATCCCAAAGAATCCGGGAATATCATTTACTTTGGGAAAAAGGTGAATTTCAAGGATCCGAAAGAAGCAATCAAAAGCGGGTTTGGACTGCTGCCGGAGGATCGGAAAAAACAGGGCCTTCTATTGGAACAGAGTATTCGTGTGAATACCACCCTGGCTGCAATTGGAAAAATTACCAATCGGTTTGGTGTAATTAACCATAAGAAAGAGAAAAAGTATGTCTGTGATTTGCTTACCGGACTGTCGACGAAATATGGTTCTACCGAGGATCATGCAAACAGCCTGAGCGGAGGCAACCAGCAAAAAATAGCACTTGCCAAATGGCTGGCAGCAGACTGTAAATGCGTGGTCTTTGATGAACCCACCAGGGGTGTGGACATTGGCGCCAAGATAGAAATTTATAAAATAATGAATTCACTTGCGGAAAATGGGGTGGCGGTTATTATGATTTCATCCGAAATGCCGGAGATTATCGGCATGTGCGACCGGGCAATGATTATGTTCCAGGGAAGGATAACCGGGGAACTGAGTAAGGAAGAACTGGCTGAAAGCAATTTAATAAAATATGCTATGGGGGTATAAGCGGATGCAGCAGGAGAAAAAGAAGCGCCGGATTCGGCAGCTGTTAATACAAAATAATACATATATCATCTTTATCATTTTATTTATTGTCTGTTGCCTGTTATCGGAAAATTTTCTGACGGTAATGAACCTGAGAAATATAGCTTTGCAGCAGGCAGCACCTATTTGCGTGGCAATTGGTATGCTATTTGTAATCTTAACGGGAGGAATTGATTTATCAGTCGGCTCTGTCATGGCATTTGGTGCATCGCTGACAGCCATTCTAATTCGGGATTTTTCCATGAATTTAATCTTAGCAATTCTCATATCCCTGGCGGCGGGGCTTCTTATGGGAACTTTTATAGGAGTGCTGGTTGCTTATACGAAGATGCAGGGATTCGTAGCTTCTCTGGCAATGATGACAATAGCCAGAGGAATGGCATTTGTACTTACTAACGGAACACCGATCAAATTAGAAAAGGGGTATCTGGATCTGCTGGTAAAAAAAGAACTGTTTTACCCCATTATTCTATTTACCGTACTGATTGTAGTGATTTTTTGGTTTATTCAGAAATATACAGCTTTTGGACGTATCGTGATAGCTGTGGGGAGCAATGAGACTACGGTGGAACTGGCAGGAATCCGGGTTAAACGTTATCTGATATCTGTTTATGCCATTTCAGGTGTATTGGCTGCCCTGGCAGGGATTTTTGTAGCGTCCAGAAGTTCAACCGGCAGTGCGTCCGTAGGAGTGGGACAGGAGCTGGATGCCATTACTGCATGTGTAATCGGCGGTGCAAGCCTGGCTGGAGGAAACGGGTTTGTAATAAAGACAGTGGTGGGGGCGCTGGTATTGGCACTCATTGGAAATATTATGAATTTAATGGCGGTTCCCTCCTATCCTCAGGATATTATAAAGGGATTCATTATTATTGCAGCTGTGCTGCTTCAGATTGTAACGGAGCGTTCTGAAAGAACGGTATAAGATATAAATAAAGCCGATTGCGCTGACAACCTGCACGAAGTGGAACTTCGTGCAGGTTTGAATTCGTTGCGGATTACACGTTTCGGATCATGTAAGCAGAACACGTTTTGGATCATGATGCAGAGCACGTTTCAGATCATGTAGCAGAGCACGTTTCGGATCATGCTGCGAATCATGTTGCAAGTCACGTTTCGGATCATACACCAGATTATGCTTTTATCAAATATTTCTTATGCTGGACAACATGTCCGATTAAACTGATACAAAAGACCAGAGAAGATAATTTATGTATAATTTTAAAGAGCAGCATGCCTGCTGTCAGATGAGAAATAATTCCCGAAATCAAAATAAACAGGAATGACAGGATCAAAATTTGATCGATACGCCTTATGTTTACCGGCATGAACCTGTATTTTTTCCATTTGGCAAACAAGTGAACGGTGGAGAGGATCCCCAATAGAAGACCGATTAAGGTATGAACAGCAGTTCCGGTAACTTTAACCCCAAATAGAGCGGCACATAAAAAAGCAGAAATCATCATAAAAGTAAAGTCTTTGTGTTTTATCATATGTATTTTCCTTTTTGGTTTATAGTATTTTTCCATACTGACATTGGATCGTCCCAATTCTGTTCCGGGGACGGGATCGGGAGGGTTATCTATAATAGTTGAGTTATAGATCATATTTTGAAAGTTAGGTGCGTCTAACCACAGTATCATACTATAAAATCTTGAATATGCCAAGAGTAAAGCAGCTAATAAGAAATATTCTCAGTAGTTGTACTCGCCGTACACTTTTGCTATAATAGCCTTAATAGAGCAAGGTGGGAGGGAACATAGGTATGAATGAAAAAACAAAAAATATTTTGTTATTGTTTCTCAGTTTGGTGATTGTAGTACCCCTATATATTTTTCTACATGAAGGAGGTCATGCTCTGGTAGCGGTTTTATGTGGCGCAAGGATAACAGACTTTAGTATTTTACAGGCTCATATGAGTTCCGAAGGAGGCGTATATCAACCGGTAACTTCGGCGCTGCTTCATGCGGGAGGGGTGCTGCTGCCAGTTTTAACAGCGGCTATATACATACTGTTGTATCGGAAAGAAAATGAAAAGCCATTCTATCGGATCTTTTCCTGCCTGTTCGTTCTGGGTTCCGTTTATTCCGGGGCGGCATGGATATTAGTGCCGATCCTATATTTAAATGGAAATGCACCTGTGAACGATGATGTGACGCATTTTCTAGATGTATCGGGTATGAACCCCATTGCGGTCATAGTTTTGGCTGTCCTGCTCCTGGGCATTCTCACTTTTTTCACTTGGCGCAGGAAGATTTTTCAGAACTATCTTACTGCTTTTAAACCTAAAAATAAAAGTTGAACCTTACCTACAAATATTTTACAGGAGTTATAATGAAGTTACGCTTACATTGTAACGAAGTAGTGTTTAAATCTCCTTGTGTTAAGTCATGATACCTACCTTAACACAAGGAGATTTTTTACTGTAGTCAGAGTATTGAAATGATTGCACAACCTCTTTTTCTATGCTAAAATGAAAATAAAATATTTTGGCGAAATACCTCGAAATATCTGTGTTATGAACCGTAAATTAACGGTATATTTTTGTTTAGAGAAAGAGGAAATGATATGAAGGAACAAATTTCTGCAAGGCAGACAGCCCGGCTATTCTGCAGCTCCTGGTTTGAACAGAGGAATGCAGTGTTGACGACAGAATTTCTGGCTGATGATATTCAGTTTATTGGCACGGGAGAGAAAGAGTTTGCCTTTGGAAAGACCGATATGGCAAATTATGTCCTTACCGATATTCGGGAGATTCCGGAGCCGTTTGCAATGAATCTCTCAGTGATTCACGAGCAGTTTTATCATGATTCTATTTATATTATGACGGCTGAATTTACACTCAAAAATTCCGTGTACGCATGGCGCCTGCACGGCTTTTTTGCTCTGTGCAGGCAGGAAAACAGATGGCTGGTTTGCAGTTTGCACTTTGCAGAACCAGGCAGCAGCCAAAGAGGAGAAGAGCATTATCCACAGACTCTGGTGATGGAAAATGTGATGCAGCAGCGTCAGGCACTTTTAAATGATTCCCTGGCAGGGGGAATGATGGGCGGTTATATGGAGCCTGGATTCCCGTTTTATTTTATTAACCGGCGGATGCTGGAATATCTGGGTTATGAAAATGAAGAGGAATTTGTTACTGATATTGGCGGAATGATTACCCAATGTATGCATCCGGGGGACCGGGCGAGAGTGGATGATGCAGTAGATATCCAGATCGCAGATAAAGGGGAATATGTCGTTGAATACCGGATGAAGAAAAAGGACGGTACCTATATCTGGGTGCATGATGTAGGGCGTAAGATGACGGCGGAGAATGGGAAGCCGGCTATTACATCTGTTTGTGTTGATATTACTGCTCAGAAGCAGGCTCAGGAAGAAGTGCTTCATATCTATAATAATATTCCGGGAGCAGTGTTCCGGTGTCATTTTGATGCGGATTTTTCGGTAATTGATGCGAATGACGGACTGTTTGAATTCATTGGCTATACCCGCGAAGAATTTGCACAGATGGGTAATAAAATGTCCTCTGTGATTTATCCGGATGATCTGGAGGTTATGACGGACCGGCTGAAAGCACAGCTGGAGGAGAGCAATACCATTCAAAATGAAAACCGTCTGCTCTGCAAAGACGGATCGGTGAAATGGATTTCCATTAAGGCGCAGCTTCTTACGGAAGAAGATAATGAGCGGTACTTTTATTGCGTATTTGTGGATATTACGGATGAAAAGAAGCTGCAGCAGCGGGATAAAGAGCTGTACGAAAAGGAACTGGAATATTTTACGGAGCTGTCTTCCGCAGGAGGGGGTATTCAAGGGCGGATTAACATCACCCAGGATAAGGTTGAGAGTTATGTTTCCTCATCGGAGATCGCCATTGCGCACGTAGGGGATTCATATGAAAAAACAGTGTATAATCTGTCGGCATCTGCTGTAGATACGGCATATGGGGAGAAGATACGGGATACGCTATGCCGGGAGAAGGTGCTGGCTGACCACGAGGCAGGAAAGGTGGATTACCACTTTGATTTTTTATGTCGCAGCGAAGAGGGGAGCGCTTTTTGGTGCAGCATGAGTTTTCGTTCTTCCATGAATCCTGAGACCGGTGATGTGATTATCTTTTTTTATATGTTCGATATTACGGAGCAGAAACTTCAGTCACAGCTGCTTAGCAGAATAACGGAACTGGACTATGACATTATAATGGAAATTGATATGGAACAGGATACGCACAGAATGTTTTCGCTTACCGGAAGTGAAAAGATAACATTTTCGTGCAAAGATGGCTTTCGGGCGGACATACGTGCCGTTGCAGAAAAGTATATGGATGAGATGCCGAAGAAAGAGCTTCTTGCTAAACTGGATTACGCCTATATCAGAAAGACGCTGGCGGAACAGGACACCTATACCTTTATCACTGAGATGAAGGATGAATATGGTATCGTTTATGTCAAGCGTTTTCAGGTGTTCTATATCAGCCAGGATCTGGGACGAGTGTGTATAGCGTGTAACGATGCCACGGATGTTGTCCGGCAGGAGCAGAAGCAGAAAGAGGAATTGTCTGCAGCATTAGTTGCTGCTGAACAGGCGAATGCAGCCAAATCTGACTTTCTTTCCAGGATGAGCCATGAAATCCGTACTCCTATGAATGCAATTATCGGTATGAGTGCAATAGCAGCCCGTTCTATCGGTGATGATGAGCAGGTGGCAGACTGCATCTCCAAGATCGGTATCTCTTCCCGTTTTTTGCTGGCTCTGATCAATGATATTCTGGACATGAGCCGGATAGAAAGCGGGAAGATGCTGCTGAAAAAAGAGAAGATACCTGTGGAAGAGTTCTTAACAGGGGTGAACTCTATCTGTTATTCTCAGGCGGCGGCTAAAGGTGTGGAGTATGAGTGCATTGTGGATCCGGTTCTGGATGACTACTACATAGGGGATGCCATGAAGTTGCAACAGGTATTGATTAATATTCTGAGCAATGCAATTAAATTTACCAACGAAAGCGGTAAAGTCACTTTTTCAGCAGCACTGCAAAGGAAGACCAAGAATGATGCTGTTCTGCGATTTATCATCAATGATACCGGCGTTGGGATGAGCGAAGATTATCTGGTGCATATCTTCGAGCCTTTTTCACAGGAGAGTTCCGGTACAACTGCTTTGTATGGCGGTACCGGGCTGGGGCTGGCGATTTCCAAAAACATTGTGGATATGATGGATGGTAAAATAACTGTTCGTTCCATAAAAGGAATCGGATCGGAATTTACTGTAGACGTAAAGCTTGGCATTACAGAGGAAGAGAAGCTGCGCCACAATCAGAAAAAAACCAATTATAATTTCTCCCACCTGAAAACACTGGTGGTAGATGATGACGTGGCTGTCTGTGAAAGCACAATAACCACTCTTCAGGAAATCGGAATCAAGGCGGAATGGGTGGACAGCGGGCGTAAGGCAATTGACCGCGTAAAAATGCTGTGGGGTATTGGAAAATATTATGATATGATCCTGATAGACTGGAAAATGCCTGAAATGGACGGGATAGAGACTGCCCGCCGAATCCGTGAGATTGTAGGACCGGAAGTTACTATTATTATTATGACAGCTTATGACTGGCTGTCCATTGAACATGAGGCGAAGCTTGCCGGCGTAAATTTACTGATGAGTAAACCAATGTTTAAATCCTCACTGGTCTCTGCATTTACCAAGGCACTGGGTGAACAGGAAGAACAGACCCATCAGGAGGAGGTAATCAATTATGATTTTACCGGCAAACGTGTGCTGCTAGTGGAAGATAATCTGATTAATACAGAGGTGGCTGCCATGTTGCTGGAGGACAAGGGATTTACCGTTGACACGGCGGAACACGGCCTGCGGGCGATAGAATTGTTCAGTAAATCAGAACCGGGATATTATGATGCCATCCTGATGGATATCCGAATGCCTTTGATGGATGGATTAACGTCGGCAAATAATATCCGTCATCTGAGCAATGTGGATGCCGAAACCATACCGATTATTGCCATGACTGCCAATGCTTTTGACGATGACATTGAGAAAAGTAAAGCAGCAGGAATGAATGCCCATCTGGCTAAACCCATTGAACCAGACCGGCTGTATCAGACATTATATGACTTTATCTTTGGAAAGGAGATCTGATGGAATGGGTGGATTAAAAAAGGGGGAAGCCAGCATGATTCAGGATTGCGATCTCTCAACGGATCAGATGGAAGCCATATTGGACAATGCTCCTGTAGGCATATATGTCAGTGCTTCCGAGAACATGGAACTGCTGTATGCCAATCAGCTGGTTAGGGATTTACTTTTTCAAAATCAGGTATTTGATGGAATTACTTGTTATCAGGCGGCAGGTTATGAGAAGCCGTGTCCATTCTGCCATGCACGCGACATGAGCCGGGAAGAGCTTATGGTTCGAGAATTTCACAGTCCCCTCAATAACCGCACTTATCAGCTTAGCGGTAAAATAATCGACTGGGGTGACAAATCTGCGCATATTGAGTACATTCTGGATATTACGGATAAAAAAAGGGAAGAGGTTCAGTCCAAGGCAGTTAAGGAAGAGCTGCAGACAACTTTTGCGAACATTCCATGCGGCTTATGCGTTTATCAGTATTCGGACGGATCTATATCACCATTATTCCATAATAAAGCTTTTTATGAAATAATGGGGTATTCCGATGAACATATTAAGAAATTGGAACAAAGAACAAATTTCCTGGGGGTACATCCGGAAGATCTGGGACTTCTACAGGGAAATATTATGGGAGCAATCCGGTGCAATGGAGTTATGCGCCAGACATACCGGGTTTTTAATGACAAGACAGACAAATACCACTATATTCATCTGGAAGGAGCAGTTAAAGCCCAGGCAGATGGAAAAAAACTGCTTTACGGTGTATACAGTGATGTCAGTGAACAGGTGTATTTGGAGAAAGAGCTTGCCGGAGCGAACGAACAGATGCAGGATATCATCAATGCGATTCCGGGTGGAGTAGTTATTTATCTGGTGGAGAATAAGCGTTTTTCTCCTGTCTTTGCATCGGAAGGAGTAATGTCACTGTCAGGACACACCCGGGAAGAGTACGTGGAAATGACAGACCGCGATGTTTTTGACATTATATATGAGCCGGACCGGGAGCGGGTTCAGGAAGCGGCAAAGGAAGCACTGATCAGCGGAGAGGTACTGGATGTCTCCTATCGTATGTACCATAAGGACGGTTATCTGATTTGGATTCATTTAAATGGAAGACGTATGGGGATCTTGTCAGAGACTATGAAATTTTATGCCGTCCTCACAGGCATGTCGGCAGAGACACGGCTGTTTCAAAATATTGCAAATGAAACAGCTGATGGTATCTATGTGATTGACAAGAAAAATTATGACTTGCTCTATATCAACGAATCCAGGAATCTTTTTACCAAAAAGGTAGAGTATATCGGACAGAAATGTTATGCAGCCCTTCATGGAAGAAATGAACCCTGTGAATTTTGTATCCTCCATAAGAATAACCCCGATGGAGTAGAGCACGAAATCAGGCCGGATGATTCCGGAAGCTGCTTCTGTACACGTTTCCGGGAAACAGAGTGGAATGGGATTCCGGCCTATGTCAACTATGTCAGGGATATTACTGATGAGGTGCGCATAAGGCAGGAAAAAGAACGTCTGGAACAGTATTTTCAGACATTAGTAAAAAATCTTCCAGGTGGAGTTTCTGTTGTCCGCTATGAACGGGACAAAAGCATGGTTCCGGAATTTATATCTGATGGTTTTGCGGAGCTGACCGGAATGACTCTGGAGGAAGCGTGGAAACTGTATCAGACAGATGCCATGGCTGGAGTGCATCCGGATGATAAGGAATTTGTATATAAAAAGCTTTCTGCATATATTGTAAGTGGAGAAAGCCAGTGTGAAATTGTATATCGTTTGAAAAAGGGTGACGGCAGCTATGTCAGTGTGAAAAATAATCTCTCTCTGTTCCAGAATGAAAATGGAGAAAGCCGGGTATATGCAGTCTATCACGATATGACCAGGGAAATCATGGAACAGGAACAGCTCCGGCAGCAGTATAAGGACATGCTGATCGAACATTACCGTATTCCGGTACCCAATGCGCTGATTATCGGACACTGCAATATTACCCGGAATCAAATTTTGGAAATTATTGATCATACAGATTCAGATTTGCTGAATACTCTGGGTTCGGTGAGGGAAGCGTTTTTTACCGGCATAGCCAGTTTGGTGGTTGACGAAAAGGAAAGGGAAACATTCTTAAAGATGTATCTGAATGCGCCCGCCCTTGCAGCATTTGAAAGGAATGAAAGGGAACAGATTTTAAAATGTTTTATCAAGATGCCGAGGGAGAAAAAAGGCCGTTATGTCCAATTCAAGGTTAATCTGGTGGAAGTGCCGGATACGGGAGATATCACCGGAATACTGACCGTAACGGATATTACGGAGCAGACCATATCGGACCGCATTCTTCATCAGCTATCCATTACTGCCTATGACTTTGTCATTGATCTGAACCTGGAACTGGATACTTATACGGTTCTAACATCGAATCAGAGTTCTGATTTTCTCCCGGAAGCCAGGGGCAGGCACTCGGAAAGGATGGCGGATATGCTTAGATCTCCGGTTGTTCCAAAGGACAGGGAGCAGTACGCCAGGTTATTGGATCCTGAGGTAATACGCCAGAGGCTGACTGAGGATGGAAGCTATACGTTCGCTTATTCCACGATGGATGATAAAGGCGATATCAGGACAAAGAACATGACGGTTTCTGCTGTTGATCTGCGGCTTGGAAGGGTGTGCCTGGTGAGAACCGATATTACCGATTCGGTGCGGGAGCAGCAGGGGCTGCTCAATATGATTGCTTATACATTTGAACTGGCAGGATTTATTGATATCAATACGAAACGCCTTATAACCTATACACGTCAGACGGTACTGGAAAATCTGTCTCCATTTATTGCGGATAACTATGAAGATACAAATTTTGCAGATGTCTATGGTAATGGAACAGGTGAAGACAGAGATGAAGTACTTGAGCAGTTTCTTATGGAAAATATGATTCACCGGCTGCAGGAAAAGCCGTCGGGTTATGACTTTGTACTTCCCTACCGGTCAAAAGATGGTTTACTCTATAAGCAGATCAATGTATTGTGGGGTGATGTAAACCACAGCACAATCTGTCTGGTACGGGCGGATGTGACGGATATGCTGACGGCTGAGCGTCAGGTAAAACAGACACTGGAAAATGCTCTAACCCTGGCCAAAGAGGCTAACAGGGCAAAGAGTGATTTTCTGTCAGCCATGAGCCATGATATACGTACGCCCATGAATGCCATTATGGGTATGACCACGCTGGCAACGGCTCATATCGGTGAGCCGGAGCGGGTGGAGGACTGCCTGCAGAAAATAGCCGTTTCTTCCAGGCACCTGCTCAGCCTGATTAACGATATTTTGGATATGAGCAAGATTGAGCGGTCTAATATAACACTGAATCGTATGAAGATCTCCCTGTCTGATTTGCTGAACCAGCTGTCGGCGATTATTGCGCCCCAGGCGGAAGCCTCCGGACTGAAGTTTGAAATTCGGACCGAGGGGATCCGCCATGAGCACTTCTATGGGGATTCACTGCGCATTAATCAGATCTTCATAAATATTCTTGGAAATGCCATGAAATTCACTCCGGAATGCGGTACGGTACAGTTTCTGGTGGAGGAGATGCCTTCTGCAAAAGGAGCACTTTGGGCACGCTACCGTTTCTCGGTCAGTGATACGGGAATCGGAATGTCGGAAGAATTCCTGGATCATATCTTTGAACCATTCACACGAAGCAATACAGCGGGAAATGTGGAGGGTACAGGACTTGGACTCAGCATCACCAAAGGACTGGTAGATTTGATGGAAGGAGAAATCTTTGTAGAGAGCCGGATCAATAAGGGTTCTACATTTCGGGTAGAACTGGAATGCGAAGCTGCACAGGGGGATGCGGTTGATGAAAGAAACCAGTGCAGCGTCATAAAACCAGATGGACAGCAAAATGAAATATTTACAGGGCGCTGCTTTTTGGTTGCAGAAGATAATGCGATCAATGCAGAAATACTCTGCGAGCTGCTGGAGATGCATGGGGCAGTATCGGTTGTAAAGCGAGATGGCGCCGAGGCAGTTCAGGCATTCCAGAATGCATTGCCGGGAACCTATGATGCCATCCTGATGGATGTGAGAATGCCCGGAATGAATGGATACGAAGCTACACGGGCAATTCGTGAACTGGACAGACCCGATGCAAAACAGATTGTGATCGTTGCCATGACGGCAAATGCTTTTGAAGAAGATATCCAGGAGGCACTGAACTCAGGGATGGACGCACATCTGGCGAAACCGCTTGATTTTATGGCATTGCATGATATTTTATGTAAATTGTTGAAATAAAAAGCATTGTAATCTGTGGTGGTACCAGGGGGATGGAATGGACGTTGATGATCGTGATTAATATGGAGGATGGAATGCCTATATTAATATTAACAATTTAAGTATGCGCTGGAATGAATACCGCTGTACTTTCCTGTTGTTTTAGACATAGGGGAGTGCAGCCCAATCTTTCCGAATTTACGAATTTAAAATTACTGGCATCATTAAGAGGAAAGACAGACGATGAAACAATCCGAAGGGCGATTCGGCGCGTGGGGCTGGTTTTAATGGTTTGGATAAGCAGTGAATACAGGAAAAGGCGGTGCTCATTTATAGCCACTCATGTGGAGTATTCATGGTTTGCTGCGATTCCTCAAAAAATTCTTTTAAGTGGTATCCATCTGTTGTTGCGTGGTGAACGGTAACGGATAAAGGCATCATGATTTTCCCATCAGAACGTTCTGTGAAGCCACCGGCTTCAATGCTTGGAACATAGTAATTCTTTATTCCGTGATTGTGAATGGAAAAGCTTTCAAATGTAAACCAGGGTATACAGGATATTACATAAGCATTAGGCGGCGGAGCACCTTTGGAAGAGAGGATTCCATGGCTTCGCCCATGCTGAGTTGTATCGGCAAGGTATTGTCTGTAAAATACTTTAAAATTATCATGGTATTCTGTCCATAAAAGGGATGTTGTCTTATCATCTTCATGAAATTGCGGGTAGGCGGGGGTGAGAGAGTCCCAATGTCCCAATATATTGTCTTGCAGGGAAACACGCAGCTCAGGCTGTTTTGAAATTGCTTTGGTCACGGAATAAAGGTAAGCCGGAAAAAATTTATACCCCCGTTCTTTTAGTATTTTTCTTAGAATTGTTACATCTATATTGACGTTGACGGTATAGCTGGTTGGTGCCATCTGCGTATAGTAGTAAAAAGCCTGTGCCATAGGCCATGTCTCCATATCTATTGGTTGAAAATTACCCATTATTTCTCCTTTTTCTGAATGCATTAACAAGTTTGAGTTTGTCATAAATCCTTGTCTATTTTCAAGGTTTTTGGACTTCTGCTTTCTGTTTAACTGTTTTTTCTAAATCTAAATATATCTTATCTTTCTATCCCCACAATTGCAATAAACGCTCCGTAGAGTTTATAGTTCTAGCCATTTACAGGATGAAAGAGAATCGGTAGCGTAGAGTTCAATTACCCCTCGTCCCCGTCCGGTATAAAAATAATCAACAAATTTTCAAACCCAAAACTATATATAATCAACAAAAAAATATAAAATAAACCAATTCTATTGACAAAAATGCCAGATAAGAGTAATATTCAACTCAACAC
The DNA here is from genome assembly GCA_018365455.1 of Clostridiales bacterium. GTDB lineage: Bacteria > Bacillota > Clostridia > Lachnospirales > Lachnospiraceae > Robinsoniella. The sequence goes on along the minus strand of JAGZJZ010000033.1, from coordinate 9,594 downwards.
CTGTAATACAACTGACATGTAACAACATACAAAACAAAAAAGGAGGAAAAGGAATGGTTTATGACAAGAAGTTGATTGAAGAGCTTCAGATGAAAGCAAAGCAAATCAGGAAAGATGTAGTAGTCAGCATCGGCGTAGGGGTTGCCGGACATATCGGAGGATCTAATTCTTCCGCCGATCTCGTAACTGCTTTATATTTTTACAAAATGAAGCATGACCCGGCGAATCCGAAAATGAAGGACCGGGACCGGTTTTTGTTAAGTAAGGGTCATGTGGCGATCCTGCAGTATGCAGCCTTGTCGGAAGCGGGTTATTTCCCGGTTGCCGATTTGAAGACAACGAAAGAAATCGGTTCTTACCTGCAGGGGCATCCGGATGTATTGAAGACGCCCGGGATTGAAGCCGGAACCGGTTCTCTGGGACAGGGGCTGTCAATCGGGCTTGGAATGGCACTGGGGATGAAGCTGGATGGGATTGACCGGAAAGTATATGTGCTCTGCGGTGACGGTGAGATGGCAGAAGGCCAGATTTGGGAAGCGGCAATGGCGGCAAGTGCATATAAGGCAGATAATCTCGTTGCTATCCTGGACAGAAACGGGCTGCAGGCAAACGGCAAAATTGTGGACCGGATGGATTCCAATCCTATAATCGAGAAATGGGAGGGCTTTGGATGGAATGTGATTGAAATAGATGGTCACAACATGGAAGAGATCCTAAGTGCTCTGGACGAAGCAGATACGGTAAAGGGAAGACCGACCATGATTGTTGCCAATACGGTAAAGGGCAAGGGCGTAAGCTTCGCAGAAAATGTAGTGGGATTCCACAATGGAATGCTGACGGAAGAAAATTATAAACAGGCTATCGCAGAATTATCATAAAGGAGGCAGAGAGAATGAGCTATACAAATCAGAGAATCGCTTATGGCAAAACCTTGGTGGAGCTTGGAAAAGAAAACGAAAATATTGTTGTGCTGGACGCCGATCTGGGTGGTTCTACAATGGGTAAGCTGTTTGAAGAAGCGTATCCCAACAGACATTTTGAAATGGGTATAGCAGAAGCGAACATGACATCGGTTGCAGCAGGGCTTGCCCAAACGGGGAAAATTCCATTTACAAATTCCTTTGCTGTATTTTCCGGGGGAAGGGCATTTGATCAGATCCGCCAGACAATCGCTATTGGAAAATTAAATGTGAAAATATGCGGATCATCTTCGGGAATGTCTGACTTTGGTGATGGGGCGACCCATCAGTGTGTGGAAGATATGGCAATTTTCCGGGCTGTCCCTAATATGACGGTAATCTGTCCCGCAGATGCCAATGAAACCGTGGAAGCGGTAAAGGCAATTACAGAATATAATGGTCCCTGTTATATCCGGCTCAATCGAAATGATTATGAAAATGTAACACCGGAGGGCAAAAAATTCGACATCGGAATGCCGTCAGTTTTAAAAGAAGGAAAAGATATTGTAGTATTTGCTACCGGAATCATGGCAGGGCTTGCGTTGAAAGCGGCAGAAGAGCTGGAAGGAAAAGTGTCTGTAAAAGTTGTGAATGTCAGTACCATAAAACCATTGAACCGGGAAGCGGTTATTCAGCTTGTTAAGGATGCAAAGGCAGTCGTGACAGCAGAAGAACATAATATAGCCGGAGGCATGGGATCTGCAATTGCAGAGGCAATCTGCAAAGAATGCAAACCAATTGAGTTTGTAGGGATTAATGATACATTCGGCTGCAGCGCACATAACTATCCAGATGTGCTGCAATACCACGGACTGACAAAAGAGCATATCGTGGAAGCAATTGAAAAAATGAATCAATGATCATAAAAACCAGATAAGAGGGCTGATGGAAAATTATAATATAGAAAGGAAGCCACAGTGTGATTCTTTCAGCCTGTTTGAATGTGGCGCTATTGCAGACAAGGCTGCAATAGGTAATGGGTATAAAAAATGAAAGTTGGATTTATCGGATTGGGAATCATGGGGAAGCCAATGGTAAGAAACCTGTTAAAAGCAGGACATGAAGTAGTGGTATTTGATGTGATGCAGGAAAACGTGGAGGAAGCGGCAGCGGCAGGCGCAGTTCCGGCACAATCTTCCAAAGCAGTTGCACAACAGTGTAAAACAATAATTACCATGCTGCCGAATTCACCACATGTAAAAGCGGCTGTTATGGGAGAAAACGGGGTTCTGGAAGGTGCGCAGGAAGGCAGCATATTAATTGATATGAGCTCTATAGCACCCCTTGCATCCCAGGAGATTTCCAGGGCATGTGCAGGAAAAGGTGTAAAAATGATTGATGCACCGGTATCCGGCGGCGAACCAAAAGCGATTGACGGAACCATGTCAATTATGGCTGGCGGAGAGAAAGAGGTCTTCGACCAGGTATATGATCTGTTAATGGTAATGGGCGGCAGCGCAGTACACTGCGGAGACATCGGTGCAGGAAATACGACAAAATTAGCGAATCAGGTTATTGTGGCATTGAATATTGCGGCTGTATCGGAAGCCTTTATGTTATCCACTAAAGCAGGCGTAGATCCGGTGAAGGTATTTGATGCAATCAAAGGAGGTCTGGCAGGCTCAACGGTTATGAATGCCAAGGTTCCAATGATTACAGCGGGTAATTTTAATCCGGGATTTAAAATTGATTTACATATAAAGGATCTGAACAATGCCCTGGAAACAGGTCACGGGGTGGGAGCGCCGCTTCCAATGACCGCACTGGCTATGGAAATGCTGCAGACGCTTCGTGCCGATGGATGCGGACAGGAAGATCACAGCGCAATTGCAAAGTATTATGAGAAAATTACAGGTGTAGAAATCCGCGGATAATCTGAATATCAGATATCATCAACTAAGGGGGGTCTTTATGGACGTTGGAACTTTATTAATTATTAATCTGGTTATTTCGATCGCTATTATCTTATTTTTAATTATGGTTTTGAAAATCAACCCAAGTATCGCTATGATTATAGCCTGTCTGTATATGGGGATTGCATCAAAGCTGGGTGTCATGGGTACCATTACGCAGATCTCGGACGGCTTCGGCAGCATGATGTCAAGCATGGGACTGCCCATCGGATTTGGCGTTATTTTAGGGCAATTGCTGTCAGACAGCGGCGGGGCGAGTGTAATTGCAGAAACCCTTGTCAGAAAGTTTCCTGCTAAAAAAGCACTGTATGCCATTGCTTTTACAGGCTTTGTTTTATCCATTCCGGTTTATTTTGACGTCACATTTGTAATCCTCATTCCCATCGGTATTGCAATTACCAGACAGATCAACAAACCAATGGCATATACAACCGGCGCGTTAACGATTGGTGCAACAACTGCTCATTGTATCGTTCCGCCCACTCCGAACCCGCTGGCTGCGCCGGATATCTTTGGATTTGATCTTGGAATCATGCTGATATTCGGATTGATTTTCGGTATTATTACCGTAACGGTAAGTGTGTTTTTATATACGAAAATTCATGACAGGCATTTCTGGAATGAGGAAAAGGATGTAAACCATTCTTCCAATGTTGTAAAAGAATTAGAAGAACAGGGCAAGGTAGTAAAGGAGAACAGACCAAGCTTTTTCATCTCTCTGCTTCCAATTATAGTTCCCATTATCTGCATTTTATGCGGAACCGTGGGCACTGCAATCTTTGGGGAAGAGAACCAGCCCTTAATCAGCCAATTCTTAGGCAACAAATTGACAGCGCTCTTATTAGGCGCACTGGCATCTTATTTATTAGGTTATAAATATATCGGCAAGAAGAATATTGAAGAATCCGCAGGAGAAGCATTAAAGGCTGCGGGAGTAGTACTTTTAATTACAGGTGCAGGCGGTTCCTTCGGCGCAGTAATTAAAGCAACCGATATCGGTACCATTCTGGTAGACAAATTAGGACTGGACACCAGTTCCGCGATTGTAGTATTGTTACTTGCATTTTTCATTGGATTTATCTTCCGTGTAGCCCAGGGGTCCGGTACCGTAGCAGGACTTACCTCCATGACAATTATGGCAACCCTGGCACCAACAGTGGGCATACATCCGGTCTACATTGCCATGGCTTGTCTGGCTGGTGGAAATAGTGTGGGACATGTAAACGACAGTGGATTCTGGGTAGCGACGAACCTGTCAGGATTGACGGTGACCGGCGGCTTGAAAACGTATACACTGGGGTCATTTATATCAGCAATCTGTATCTTTATATTAGCAATTATAGGAGCATTGGTATTACCGGTGTTTTAGAGCGTGTTTGAACATTCATTCCCGCCATCTGCCAGACAGCTATTTTCAAAGACGCTCTGAAGCGAGTTTAAAATACCGGTGCTTTGAAACCGTATCAAATCGAATACATAAAAAGGAGGTTCAGCATAATGAGAGCATTAAAATATACAGGACCAGGTAAATTAGAAATACAGGAGGAACCGGTGCCGGTCCCCGGGGAACAGGAAGTACTTCTCAAAGTCAGGGCATGCGGTATCTGTGGAAGTGATGTACACGGATATCTGGGACTGACCGGAAGAAGAATTGCGCCTATGACCATGGGGCATGAGTTTTCGGCAGAAGTAGTGGAGTCCGGGACAGGTGCCGGAAAGTTTAAGCCGGGAGACAGGGTCATCGTTCAGCCCATTCACTTCTGCGGCACCTGTGAAAACTGCAAAAGAGGGTTGACAAATATGTGCCTGAATAAGAGGTTCTTTGGCGTACTGACGGTAAATGGAGCGATGGCGGAATATGTAGCTGTACCGGAAAAGCTGCTGTATAAATTGCCCGAAAATACGGATTATGAAATCGGTGCATTGGCGGAGCCGTATGCGGTTGCATATGGAGCAGTGAAGAAAGCAGGCAATTTAGAAGGCCAGAATGTACTGATTATCGGAGCCGGGGCCATTGGGCTTTGTATACTTCAGATTGTAAAATTACAGAATCCGGGCAGAATCATGGTTTCGGATCTAAGCGATACGAGACTTGCTGCTGCAAAAGCATTTGGTGCTGATGAGGTAATAAACCCTAAGAACGAGGATTATATGGAAGCTGTTTCCAGATATACGGATGGCAGCATGATCGATACTTCCATTGAAGCAGTGGGGGTTCAGGCTACAGCGAACCAGTCCATTAAGTGTCTGAAAATCGGCGGACAGGCTATCTGGGTGGGAATGTCCCAGAAAGAAATGGAAATTAATATGCAGGATATCGTATGCTCTGCACGCAGAGTCATTGGCTCCTTTAACTACACCCATGAAGAATTTGGTGAGGTAGTGGATTTAATTGGAAGCGGCAGAATGAATGCGGCAGAATTAATTACGAAGACAATTTCTCTGGAAGAAGTAAAAGAAACGATGGATGATTTACATACGAACCCGGACAATTATATCAAAGTTATAATTGATCCCGGCAGATCATAGAGAACAATCTGCAAATAGAATCGGAAGGGACTGCTGCAAAAAAGCAGAAAAGAGGTAGAAGCGTATGAAATTTGGATGTTGTCTGAATATGATCGCAGAGGGGGAAGATGGAACCGGAATCGAATTTCTGGAGCAATTAGTCTCATATGGATACGATTATGTAGAGTTACCCCTTGCGCAGATGATGGATTTAAGTCCGGCGGAATTCGCCGCCTTAAAGCATCGCGTGGAGGTATCCGGTGTGAACTGTGAGGTCTGCAATAACTTTTTTCCAACCGGTTACCGGCTTACAGGACCTGATGCAGATATGGAAGCCAATTTAAAATATGCCGCAGAGGCACTGAAACGGGCACAGGAGTTAGGTGTGAAATATGTGGTATTCGGCAGCGGTCCTGCCAAAAATGTACCGGATGGATTCCCTATGGATCAGGGATATCAGCAGGTAGCCGCCTTATTAAAGAGGGTAAATGACATCGCACATAACTTGGACATTACCATCGTGATTGAACCCCTTCGCAGACAGGAGTGTAACCTGATCAATACATTTGAAGAGGGATGCCGGCTGGCAAGAGATGTAGATGGAGAGCATGTAAAGGTGCTGGTTGATTTCTATCATCTGACAGAAGAAAAGGAACCGGTCGAACATCTGATAAAAGAAGGAAAAGAATATTTGCGCCATGTTCATTTTGCCAGACCGGATGGGCGGGTATATCCCCAGTCGGCAGCGGAAGAAAATTATCAGCCATTTATAGATGCCCTGAATGCTATTTCCTACGATGGTAGGATCAGCTGTGAAGCTTATACCGATGATTATGCGGCAAGCGCCCCAAAAGCACTTGCATTTTTTAAAAAATATTTCAAATAATTTAACTTCCACAGCGTTGCACAAATAATCATACACGCTCTAGGCTGTCCGCACCAGAAATAGCCGGAGCGGCATTATAATGATATGTGTTTTCATAAGAAAAAGCCTTAAAAACAGTTGCAATCATGCTGAAAAGAAGGTATGATAACTGTATCTGTATGACAACGTACAGGTAGAATAGTGGAGGCACATATGAGTATAAAACCAATTAAGCGAGTGAATGTTGGGGAGCAGGTATTTGAGCAATTAAAACAAATGATTATAGATGGTGAATGGAAACAGGGAGACAAGCTTCCTTCGGAAAATGCTTTGGCGGATATGCTGGGGGTAAGCAGGATTACGGTACGCCAGGCACTTCAGAAGCTAGGTACGCTGGGGTTGATTGAAACCCGTTTGGGTGAAGGGTCTTTTGTGAAAGTGATTGATATCAGCGGGAATATGCAGGCGTTAGTGCCGGCTGTGTATTTAAGCGGGCAGGAAACAGAACAGGTATTTGAGTTCCGTCAGATCATTGATGTGGAATCGGTAAGGCTTGCGGTACGCAGGGCTACCAAAGAGGATATAGAAGAATTAAAGAAAATCCACAAAAAGATGCTGAAGAAAAAGGATGAATCTGATTCCCTGGGGTTTGCGGTAATGGATACGGAGTTTCATTTTAAGATCAGCCAGATGACAAGGAATTCGCTGATTATTAAGACAAATGAAATTCTGAGGGAAGTCATCAATTCTTACGTAACGACCATTATTGAGAAGATGGGATGGGATCTTGCTCTGAAATATCATGGAAAAATTATTGATGCGATCATGGCAAAAGATGAAAAGAGCGCTGTGGAAGTTATGAGGGAGCATCTGGAGAATAATGTGAAATATATTGAAGAGATAAAAAATGAAGGCAGGTAGGCTGCATCGACAGGTGGAGGAATGATCGTATGAAAGTAGTAGTTGCTATTGATTCTTTGAAAGGAAGCCTTAGTTCTATGGAAGCAGGCGAAGGCATACGAACCGGAATAAAGCGGGTTTATCCGAATGCAGAGGTAATTGTGAAGCCCCTGGCTGACGGAGGAGAGGGCACCGTAGAAGCTCTCGTGGAAGGATATGGCGGTGCGTATATAAGCCGATCTGTCTGCGGTCCGATGAGGGAAAAAGTAAACGCGGCATACGGAATCATACCCAATAAAAAGCAGGCAGTCATGGAAATGGCAGCAGCTGCCGGAATCACCCTTTTAAAAGAAAGAGAAAAAAAACCGCTGCTGGCAACTACTTTCGGAGTGGGAGAATTAATCCTGGATGCCATACACCGGGGATGCCGCAATTTCATAATCGGAATTGGAGGAAGTGCAACAAACGATGCAGGTATCGGTATGCTAACGGCTTTGGGTTACCGGTTTTGCGACCGGGAAGGTAATCCTGTGGGTATCTCGGCAGACAGTCTAAAACAGGTGGCATCCATAAAAATGGACACCGTTATTCCCGAACTGAAAGAGTGCACATTCCAGATAGCCTGTGATGTTAACAACCCGCTGTGCGGAACCAACGGTGCAACCTGGATCTATGGTCCGCAAAAGGGTGTTACAGATGAGATGAAAGAGGAGCTGGACAGGGATCTTGCACATTTTGCTGATATCACGGCAATTACTTTGGGACAGAATTATTCCGAATATCCGGGGGCAGGTGCGGCAGGCGGGCTGGGATTTGCATTTTTAAGCTTTCTGGGTGGAATACTGACACCTGGAATTGATCTGGTGATGAATGCGGTCGATCTGGAAAAAGAGATAACGGATGCGGATTTTGTGATTACCGGAGAAGGGCGGCTGGACCTGCAGACTGCAATGGGAAAAGCACCGGTGGGTGTGGCTACACTTGCGAAAATACACGGAGCAAAAGTGATCGCCCTTGCAGGCAGTGTCTCCAAGGATGCTGTAAAATGCAATGAAAAGGGGATAGATGCGTATTTTCCCATCTTACAGGAGGTTACAACATTGGAGCAGGCAATGGACAGCCAGGTGGCGCTTACCAATATTACGAATACTGCGGAGCAGGTATTTCGGTTGATTAAAGTTTTGTAGTATGCCTAAATTTTATAAATGTATTTTTGAAGCTAAAGTTATAGTCGGATATTAACAAATAAGGGTTAGCTTTTATTGCCTCCCGGTTAGAAGTCAGGTTATACATAAATTCAATATTTATTCAAAAAGGGCCGTGACAATTGAAAGTCATGGCCCTTTTGTACAGAATTTTGCTGCTTATTCTGACAGTTTTCACTTATATAAGCGAATAAGATCATTCACAAATATTTCCCCATTAGTAAATTGGATTTTGTTATTGCCTAAAAATCCCTCTAATGATTGAATTGTTTTTTCCATGATAGAAATTTTCCATTTTTTCCTGAGATCTTTTTTAAAACTAATATAAATTTCATTTTTTGATGGATCATACACTATGGAACACAAAGTATTTGCCTGACTGGTTTTACTTAAAACTTCAAAGGCTTCCTTTATTCCAAAGCCATGAATATGATCGTTAATATATTCATGAGCACAAATATATCTATCAGCACCTAAACCATATACTTTATTATAATCTGCTTCTTTAAAATCCCCATTAGGAAAATTTGTCATAATAATAAAATCATTATGGATAGGGCTACTATATTTGTATCGTTTCCTTCTTCCAGAATTAGTGCATCACCAGTTTTATCAGCGATCATAGTATGTAACCCTAAATCTGGGTATAATGGATTTCTAGGATATGAGATTACTCTTTTATTAAGAAATCCAAAAAATTCAGATGTTTTTTTGGATTTCTTTAGTGCCTCATCAAAAATATCAAAAGCAGACCAATCATTTTCGTCACAACTTGATTTAAAATCGGAATTATATTTTACTGCTTGGGTACAGATAAAAAGTCCCTCACTATTAAATCCAGCGATATTCCGGTATTTATTACCTGCTAAGGCTGAAAAATAAAATAAGTTCATATCATTATAACAATTGACATTTAGTTGTAAATCAATTTCATCAGTATCAAAATTCATACCATAAATAGCTTTTTCTTGACTGTATACTGCAAAACTTGTACACATTTTGAAACATCCTTTTAATTTAGTCCGGACGCGTATGATTTCTATTCATAATGCGTCACATCGAATATGACGATGTATATTCCTCAGTTAGTTACATATAACAACAGATAGATTTTCAATCTTATTAAAAAGAGCCGTAAAATGCTCTCAATGGCATCAACCAGTTCGTATAATAGCGAACTGGTTTTTTACTGTTCTAAAAAAGCGCAGAGAATCCCCTTAAAATCATATTGGACTTTTTAAATT
>JAGZJZ010000107.1 GCA_018365455.1 Clostridiales bacterium | reverse complement strand
GACGGCTATACCAAAAGAGAGTATGCGAAAAATCTGATCCGACAGCTTAATGCGGAAAATCCCGGCGTGAAAGAAAGAATGTTCACCGCCGTATTAAATGGGAATATTCCTGGATGGCCCCAGCGGATTCCCCACACCAGACAGTCGTAACATCAATTTCAGATACGCTCTTTTATGACTACATGAACCACATCACCGGGCTGTTTTTGGATTTTCTGCCGGATATCTTTGCGAAGTCCTATGATATGGCAGGGTGTCTTCATCCGAACCAGGCTCCCGGCATAGGGTTCTCCGTCAAAAAGAGCATCTACCTTTACTCTACCTTTTCCAAAAACTTCCCTTACATCGAAGGGAATCTCTACATAAGCCCCGTCGATATCGGGGACTTTTTTAATTTCAGCATCAAATTCATAACTGTTTGTATTCAATCTGTTACCTCCGCTAAATCCGCCGCTCCTGCGTCAGAGTTTCTGTCCCTCCTACCGTAAGCCGGCAATGGCTTCTGCCAGCTGTTCAAATGCTTTCTTTAAAGTTTCTCTCTGGCAGGCAATATTGATTCTCTGGAATCCGCTCCCGCACTCACCGAACATGGAACCGTCGTTTAGCCACAGATGAGCTTTATCTACCAAAAAGTCATTTAGTTCTTCCACGGTAAGCCCCAGTTCCCAGAAATCTACCCATAATAAATAAGTTCCCTGAGGCTCTATAAGATGAATCTGGGGCAGGTTTTCTTTTAAAAATGTTCTTACAAATTCCAGATTACCTGTGAGATATTCTTTTAACTCAGCCAGCCATTCACCGCCATAGGTATATGCAGCCTGGCACGCGGCAAGGCCGCAGGTATTCAGGTCACTGTATCCGGTTTTGGTAATCTCTTTTTTAAACTGTTCCCGTATGTCTGCGTTTGGAATCCAAATATTGGAAGCCTGCAGTCCAGCCAGATTAAAGGTTTTACTCGGAGCGGTACACACAATGGCATTGTCTGCATATGCCTGTCCCAAAGAAGCATATACCAGATGCTGGTACCCCGGATAAGTGAAGTCGCAATGGATCTCATCGGAAACGACCAGTACATGATGCTTCATGCAGATATCCCCCACTCTTTGCAGCTCTTCTCTGGTCCAGACCCGTCCAACCGGGTTATGGGGACTGCACAGGAGGAAGACCTTTACCTCTTCTTCCACAATCTTTTTCTCAAAGTCCTCATAATCCATGCGGTAGACACCCTCTTCACATACCAGCTGGTTCACCACAAGCCTGCGGTCATTGGCTTTGATTACATTTGCAAAGGGGTGATATACCGGCTGCTGGATCAAAATACTCTCCCCTTCTCTTGAGAATGCCCGGATTGCAGTTGCCAGGGCAAACACCACCCCCGGAGATTTAACAACCCAGGACGCATCTGTCTCCCATCCAAAATGATCCAGAAACCATTTTCCCAGAACCTGATAATACTCCGGCTTTGCATCCGTGTAACCAAAAACACCATGCTCGGCGCACCGCCTCAAGGTCTCTTTTACCTGATCCGGCACGCAGAAATCCATATCTGCCACCCATAGCGGTATCAACCCTTCCGGTCTTCCAAACTCAGCTGCAAAATCATATTTCAGGCAATTAGTGCCTTTTCTGTCTACCAGTTTATCAAATTGACTTTTTTTCATCGTAATCTCCTATCCGATACTTATGATCTTCTTCTTTTGCTTTTTTCATACAGAAACTTAAATTTTATATTTCACTTTCCATTAACCCCATCACAATTTTCGTCACCTTTTCCATATCACTTACGGTGGTATACTCACTGCCTGAATGAGCCTGCTGCATGGCAGATGCCAGGACCATTCCCCGGACTCCATTTGCAGATAAATGATTTTGGTCACTGCCTCCAAATGTTCTTTCCAGAACCGGCTCTATCCCAAGACTTTTGCAGACATCTTCATAGCGCCTGACGACTTCTGCATCCGCAGGTGTCACATATGCCTGAAATAAGATTTCTTCCTGATACTCCACAAAACCGCCAAGTATGGCTGCCTCTTCTTCAAAAATATTGTGGATATCCTTTAACTGCCTCAACACCGCCTCATGGGAGAAGCTGCGCACCTCGCCTTTTACCGTACAGGCAGACGGCACGATGTTGGTTGCAAAATCACTTTGGATGCTGCCGATATTTACGGTCATTTCCGTCCCCACATGTCCCAGTGGAATCCGTGTTACCGCTTTTGTTGCTATCAAAACGGCGTTTACACCTTCTTCCGGCGCAAATCCCGCATGCGCTGCTTTTCCCCGTACCACTGCTTCAAAGGTCGCCAGGGAAGGCGCCGCCACTGCTGCACTTCCAATTTGCCCGGTTTTATCCAGTACATACGATTCCTTTGCTTTTAACCTGGAGAAATCAAACACCTGGCTGCCCCGCAGATGCTGCTCTTCTGCTATGGAGATCAGAAATTCCACATCCCGGTGAGCAGATTTTTGTTCTGTAATACTGCGAACCGCCTCGATCACCTCAGCGATTGCCGCCAAATCATCGGCTCCAAGAACCGTTGTCCCATCGCTGGTTATCTTTCCATCCTCATGTACCACGGCCTTCTTCCCTTTTGCCGGCTCTACGGTATCCATGTGCATGGAAAACAAAATAGGATCCCCTTCTAATGTCCCTTTCCAATAGCCATACAGATTTCCGCAATTCCCGCCAAAAAAACTACCGGCTTTATCTTCTTCCAGCATAATCTGATTCTCTGCAAATACACCAATCAGATAATCTGCCATCTCCCGCTCCGAAAAAGAAGGGGAATCGATGGATACTAAGCGGCAAAATTCCTTAATCATCCGTTCTCTGTCCATTTTTACCTCCTGAAATACTATATAACTTTAATTAAATTTGGGTTTGTACCAACACGAATTTCTCATCTTCTTACTGTTTTTGTTGTCCGGAACATTTTTCAAGCTTTATGAATCAATAGTATATCACGAAATAATGTATAATTCACCATCCTTTATGATTTTCCACAAATTTTTCTTATCCGCACAAAATTTTCCATTTTCTACTATTTTTCATAAAAAGCCAAAGTTCTTTTAAGTAATTATTTAAAATATCCTTTTAGGTCTGAACGATGTTCGTTAAATTTTATACAAGGATTGTGTTAAATTTTCGTCAATGTATCTAAATTTATACAATATTTTTCTGTTCTTACCATATAAATAGGATTGTTCAAAATTTGTCAAACAACAAAAAAAGTGATAGAATACGTTAAATAAATCACACGATAAGGAGTGGTAGAGATGGCAGTAATGGCAGGTATGATAGTAACTCTGGGATTGTTAGTAAACGGTTCTGCGATGGTAGCATTACAGTTCCTATCTTTAAAAAGAAAAACAGTGCGGGTGAAATAATCAAACATAACGGTTAAATAAGCGAAAAAAGCGGGTCCGATAGCAACCCCGCTTTTTTAATGCCCTGTCTTGTATTCACTTAAACCACTTTTTGATCTTGAAATACCAGATTTCGATTCCGGTAACCAGGATACTAACCAGAATGATAATTCCATATCCATATTTCGTTTTGAGTTCGGGCATGTTGGCAAAATTCATGCCATACCATCCTGCAATCAGCGTCAGGGGCATAAAAATTGTGGTTACTACGGTCAAAAACTGCATCACTTTATTCTGGTGGATATCGATCTGGGACTGGTACATTTCCCGCAGCTGCATAGAATACTCCCGGAGCATGTGGGTGGTATCGTAAAAACGCTCCACACGCTTTGTATAAAAAGTGAAGAGCCTGCAGTCTTCCCGGTTAAACAGCCGGTTCTGGTTTTCACTCAGGGTATCACTTAAATCCATCAGCTGCTGATAATAGGCATTGAGTTTTAGCAATTCCCTTCTGCATTTTAACAGCTTTTTATTGAACTCTCTGGTGTCGGAATTGGAGAGGCTTTCTTCCATTTCCTCCAGCTTTTCCTCATACTTCTGTAAGAAAATCACATCATCCCTGGTGAGATATTCTAGAAATTCAAAAAATACATGGGCTACATATGTTTTGGGAAGTACCTGGATCTGGCAGATTTCCTCCAGCATTTTTTCCACAATGTGGTTATCATCTACAAAGAGTAGCTTTTCCTTATCCATGTAATAACCAAACCCGGATTCTTTTTCCAGAAGGTCTTCCTTACAGGGTATTACAAACGTTCCCACGATGCAGTTTCTCAGCACATCCGCTTTACAGAACTCCACATTTCCAAGGCTTCTGGTCAATAAATCCACGTGAAGGGTTTTCTCGTATCGCTTCTTATATTCCGATGAAGAGAGGCATTCCACCAGAACATGCCCTTCCGGCGGAGTCTCTCCCTTTTTTAAAAGTATTAATTTATCCTGTACATAATATCGCATTCCACTAACTCCAATCCATATCAATATGACACTTCTTCTATTCATATTGTATACGGAATGAGCAGCAATTACAATAGTCTTAAACCCTTTTGATCTTTTTGGAAGGTGTCTTTACAAATTCTTCTTCCCGGACCTTCAATCCATGAATTCTCTTATAAACCGGTCTGTCTTTATTATACGCATCCAGAATGTTCTGCAGCTCTGCTTCGATGTTTTTCATGCGTTTCTTCTTTGCATATTCATAGTCGGGGAAGATCTCCGCCTGAATCAGGCTGTCTTTCTCACTCACAATTATTTCTTTTACCAGAGGTGCCTTACTGATTTCGTTTTCCAGTTCCTCGGGCGAGACATTTTCCCCGTTATTTAAGATGATCAGATTCTTTTTCCGGCCTGTAATGTACAGAAAATGATCTTCATCTGCGTAACCCAGATCACCGGTTTTTAGCCATCCGTCTTCCAGCGTCTCTGCCGTTTCCTTTGGCATTTTATAGTATCCAAGCATCACGGAAGGGCTTTTCACCCAGATTTCTTCCTCTACTATTTTCACTTCACACCCCGGCAGCAGCTTCCCGACAGAATTTTTACGGCTGTCCCACTCCAGATTGGTACTGATAACCGGAGAACATTCTGTCATTCCGTATCCCTGGAGAATGCGGATGCCATATGCCTGAAATCCGTCAATTAAATCCGGATTCAAATAGGCACCCCCGCTGCAGATCGTTTTCAGATTTCCGCCAAGAGCCGCTTTAGCAACCATTTTCTTTGGTAAAATCCCGGTTGCATCTACAAGCTTTGCGTACAGTGATTCAATCACCATCGGCACCAGTAGGACGATTTCCGGTTTAAACAATTTCATGTTCTTCTGCACGTGCATAATGGAATCATTGATGCAGATAACCATTCCGATGTAAATAGCTTTTAAAATATCCATGGTAAAGCAATATGCATGGTGGATAGGCAAAAGCGTCATGGAAATGGTGCCTGCCGGAATCTTCATATCCAGACACACTGCATTATCCGCCAGATTGCGGTGGCTCAGCATAACACCTTTGCTTTTTCCGGTTGTCCCGGATGTAAAAAGAATCGCTGTCATTTTATCACAGTCTATATCAGCCGAAAAACTTCCTGCATTTTCTTCAAGCAGCCTGCTAAATGACAGCATTTCATCCAAATGCTCCAAAGCCTGCATGGATATCAAATATTGAATTCCCGGACATTTCTCTTTTACAGCCTGTACCAGATCCTTTCGCAGTTCATCAAACACCAGAACGCTGATATCCGCACGGTTTAATAGCTCACACACTTCTTCTGCGGGCAGCTGTGCATCCAGAGGCACTGCCACACTGCCTGAATTAACCGTTCCAAAATAGCTGATTATCCATTGATATGTAGTAGGACCTATGACAGCCACATGCTTTTTTAGCATATCCAGTTTTTCCAGTGACCTGCTGAATGCTTCACTGTCTTTTTGAATGTCCAGGTAGGTTTTGGTAATCACTTCCTTACGCACCTTATAACGGATTGCCGGGGCCTCCCCATACTGATCTGCTGCGTATTGTATAATGTCTCTCATATTTTGGATCTTCGTTTCCATATGCTCCTCCCATTTCAGGCTATTCTCAGCCATTCTAAATGTCCACTGTTGCCTGACCTTCTTAAGCTTCTTGCAATTTTGTAATATATTTCACTGCATCACCGACTGTCTTTACATTTACCACTTCGCGCTCTTCCACTTCGATATCAAACGTATCTTCTATCTCCCCAACCATACTCATAAAATCGTATGAATTAAATCCCAAATCCTCTATAAACCGGCTTTCTTCTTTAATATCAGACGGTTCTGCTTCTACATATTTACAAATCATTTCTTTTAATTGATCCAGCATCTCTATACCCATCCTTTCCTAAATTATAATTTTCTTTCGGCTCCTTTTGGGCTCCCTTATACGTGATCCATTATTTCGCCAACCGTATCCTCCGGATGATCTGTTCCATAAAACAATATCTTACAGAGATAGTAATATACATATTCCAGTTTTTCCGGTGTTACGGCACCGGTCTGGTATTCGAAACTGAAATCCAGTCCATTGTCCTGTGCCCTGTGCATAACGGTGAGGTACAGGGTATGGGCTGCCGCACCGTTGGTATACCATGCGGTCTTGTATTTAATATCCCCCAGTTTGTCCAATCCTTTACTCTGCATAGTCAGAGGCTGGTAGGTCAGGCTCATGGGTTCATAGGTCTGGGCGCCCTGCATTTGATAATGTTTTCTTCTCACCTCAAAATAAGAAACCGGGTCATAATTGGCATGTCGGAATAACTGGTTCTGCCCGTCCCGTATCTTATGAATCCCTTCCAGGAATGTTTCATCCCTTGAAACAATTGTTCGGAAAGGAAAACAGTGGATTCTTGTTCCGCCGCTCTTTTTTTCGGAAAGAGTCGCCCGTCTGGCAATGGTGGTGGTAAGGGAAACGTCATCCAGCTCGTTTTCTTTCTGTAAAAAAGTCCGAAGTCCCATCATGAGCAGACATACCATAGATATCTGACGCTCTTCACAAAAATTCAGAAGACGCTTGGAGGGCTCAGCCTCCAGATGAAAAACTGTTATGTTGGCATCTACGTTATCCGTGAGATTGGCAGCCGCACGAAGCTCTGGATTGCCCGTGGATTTCCGTTGCTGTATGAGTTTTTCCGGTCCATGGATATCACAGAAAACCGGCTCTGAACTCTTGATGAGATTCTCGAAAAAGGCGGTATCTCTTTTCTTCGCTGAGGTTCCGGCTTCGTATGCAATATCTTTTTCCAGCTGAGTGATATAAGACGCCATTTCTTTGGGATAGTCGATCCCTTCATACTTATAATGGCAGTAGATTTCAATGACATCCTTTAAAAATACGATCAGAGACTGGGCATCCATGGTCATGTGGTCTACCAGCATATAGACGCCCTGGTATCCATCCGGAAGCTGAATCATGATAATCCGGTTCATGGGACTGTCAAACCGCTCAAACGGGATTCCGGTCCATTCTTTCATTTTATCCTCAGCGTGTTCCTGCTGCCATCCGGTAAAATCAAAGTGTTCGATTTCCCGCTCTTCTCTGTCCGCAATGTACTGATATATATTACCAGCTTTGTCCTTTGCAAAACGGATGCGCATACTCTCGCATCTGGCATATGCTTCATAAATCGCTTTCTTCAAAACATCCCAGTCCAGATCCTGTTCAATCGTTAAACTGGTTCCTATATTCAGAACCTGTTTCTTTGCGCAGTGCGCCAGCGTAAAAAAATGCAGACGCTGCGCCGCAGTTAACGGATATACTTTTTTTCCATATCTTGTTTTCATCATAACCCCTCCTCCATAATGCTGTTCAAGAAATCTTTGACTTTGATTTCGTATTTTTCGGTACTTTTATAATAACTTTCTGCATGGGCTGCGCCTTTCACAATCAGCATCTCTTTTCGTGATTTACAGGCTTTGTACAGCTTATGGCACATCCAGGAGGGTACGAATGTATCCGCATCACCATGGATAAATAGAATCGGCACGGTAGATTTCGCCACCTCATTTAAAGCATTACACTCATTTAACCCGTATCCGGCTTCCCTTTTTGCCATAACATCCGCTATCTGCAGAATTGGAAAGGAAGGCAGGTGGTATGTATTTTTCAAAACAGAATCAAATACTTCCCATGCGGAAGTGAATCCGCAGTCGGACACAATTCCTTTTACACAGCCGGGCAGGGACAATCCGCTCACCATTAAAGCAGTGGCACCTCCCATTGAAATGCCGTGAAGCATAACTAGACAATTTTTACCGCATCTTTTTTCCAGATACCGAATCCACTTTACCACATCAAATCTGTCCAGGCATCCAAATCCAATATAGGTTCCTTCACTCTCCCCGTGTGACCTGTGATCTACGATCAGCAGACTGTAACCTAAATGCAGATAAAAATATGCCAGTGAATTAAAATCATTGGAACCCCGGCTGGTATAACCATGGAGGCACAGGATGACTTTATCCGGATTTCTCCCGGGATAGAAATGGCCTTTCAGCCTTAATCCGTCCCTTGCAATGATAGAAACTGCTTCGTGATTCTGTTTGTCTACCCAGTCTTTTTTCTTTCGTATTTCCGGCAGGTACTGGTTCCAGTCGGTTCCCGCCATCTTGGTGGTCCGTTCTTCTTTTGCATTTCCCCGAATCATGGTCCGCCTGAAAAAATAACCGGCAATCCCTGTTTCCACCGCTGCTGCTGCTATTCCTGCTCCCAGTAAAATTCCTGATTTACTCATAGACAAACCTCCCTAAATAAATTTCTGAAGCATCAGTGCCTTGTCAAAATCTCCTTCCACTTTTAACTGCCCCAGCGTAAATGCCAGAATCGGATCCAGCTTCTTTTTTGCAATTTTCAAAAGTGTCTTTGCAGTACAAGTAAACAGTACATCTCTGTCGTAATACTCATATGGTTCTATATAAAGCTCCCCGTTTTTTACCTCGGCATAAAATGCTCCCTCAGCTTCTCCCTCAATATTAAACTGATATGCCAGATGTGTGTGGATGGTGTTTACATCCGCCTTACTGAAAATACTTTTAATCTCTTCAAATAATGCTTCATAGGTCATGTTTTCCGCTCCTTCTCTTCTCTGATTCCATCTTGTTCATCTAAAATGTCCAGCACTCCTACGTCATATTCATTCAATTTCCTGCTGGTAATGTCCAGACATTTTTTCATTGCCTGCATGCGGTATTCTAAATATTCACGGTATTGGGTAATGAGTGCTCTTCTCTGGGACAGTGTATTTTCTCCCTGCACCAGAAGTGAAATATACTCTTTTATTTTTGCAATGGGCATATCGATTTCCCGAAGGGCAAGTATCATATCCACCCATTCCACATCCCCTTCCGTAAAGACCCTGGTTCCATTATCCTTTTTCTTAATAAATGGCAAAAGTCCCTCTTTATCATAATAATGTAAGGTATAAACTGAAATGCCTAATTTTTCTGAAACTTGTTTTACTGAGTATTCCATAACTGCCTCCTTGTACAGCATTGCTTAAATAGCAGATGCTATATCGCTGTTATTTAAGCAACGCCGTACTAGTTTTATTATGCGCTATAGAGTGCGCTCTATGTCAATAGGAAAAGATAATACAGTTTATGCAGTATTTGGATAAAAAACTGTATAAATTTCATAGTTCTTTTTTCTTTGTGTGTGGGTTTCATGTTGGATTTTGGTGGATTCTGTCGAATCGCTTTGTATGTAAAAGAATTGGTTTCCGGGATGATTCCAGGAAATGGATAAATAAAAAACACCAAAGTTAACCCTCTGCGGTAAATGTTCTCTTTGGTGTTTTATAAATTATATCGTATAAATAATCATAAGTGTAAAGGACTAAATCAGGGCAAATTCTTTTAGTCCATTGTAGATTCCATCTTCATATATACCGCTGGTTCTGTATTTTGCAACTGCAAATACCTCTTCACTGCTGTTTCCCATAGCAATCCCATAGTTTACATATTGGATCATTTCCAGATCATTTACGCTGTCTCCAAACGCGTAGCTTTCCTTTTGATCAATATTCAGGTGATGCAGCAGTGTTTCGATACCTGTTGCCTTAGAATACCCCACAGGTACACATTCCGCATAATTATCATCGTCTGCCTCAAAATGAATGATGGCCTCCAGAATGTCTTTTAAATCTTCCCGAAATTCCTTTAATTCAGACTCTTTTCCAAAATGAACGGTCAATTTATTCATCTCTATAGAATCCATGTTCTCAATCATAGGCAGAAGTGATACATACTTTCCTGTCATGTGCCGGACCTGGTCCAGATATTTAGACCGCTTTAAATTCTCATTATAATACATGGCTTTACTTCCTTCCAGGATTACCTCAAGACCGTATTTTACGGATGCATCCACCACCCGGCGGACTTCCTGTCTGCTTAAGATGCGGTTTTGTACCGGTTTGCCATGATACTCCACATAAGTTCCGCAAGCGCCCACAATTCCCTGAAATCCCAGAGCAATCAGTTCCTCCATGATCATTGCTCTTGCCCTTCCTGTACAAAGGACAGGGATATGGCCATTCTCAACCAGCATTGCAATCGCCTGCTTCGTGGATGGCTCTACCCCTGTCCTGTGATCATATATCGTTCCATCAATATCAAAAAATATTATTTTCTTATTTTCTAATTTCTTATTTTCCATCTTCTTACTCCTCATCTGTTCTTGAGCCTGTTTAAAATTGCTTTCTGTCAGCAAGCTCTGTTCACCGACGTTTCCTTATTAGGATATCGGGATATGAGGGAAAAGTCAATATAGAAAACGTATGATAATTTTGCCTTTTTTGATATGAAATTGGAAATACTGTCCCAATGTATTTTTCATATATATTTATAAATGAACTCTATGAGTGGCTGCAGTTATGTCCGCAGCTTTGGTCTGCATGGCTGCCGCAGTCACTGTGTCCATCCCCGTGTGCATGCTCATGATGGCTGCATTTCACATCCGGATTATACGAAAGCTTGTCTCCTAACAAGTTTACAACGGCTTCATCTGCATCGCCGGAAGCTCCGCCGAACAGCTTGATTCCTGCATCTTTCAGGGCATTCTGGGCCCCTCCGCCGATACCGCCGCAGATCAAAACATCAACACCTGCTTCTTTTAAAAATCCCGCCAGCGCACCATGTCCGCTGCCATTGGTATCCAGCACTTCACTGGAGATAATCTCATTCTCGTTGATTTCATATACCTTAAACTGGCTGCTATGTCCAAAATGCTGGAAAATTTGTCCGTTTTCATATGTTACTGCTACTTTCATGTTTTAGTCCTCCTATAAAATGAATTTCTTATAGTTTAACACACTTTCGGATATAATTCCAGGGGGGCGGCAGAGCGTGTTTTAAAATTGCTTTCTGGCAGCTGTGCGTCACACTTTGTGGGAGATTTGTCCCGGATGAAGGGCGCGTAGCGGGCTACGTAACCTGAATT
>JAGZJZ010000106.1 GCA_018365455.1 Clostridiales bacterium | reverse complement strand
TCTTAATCAGGGTGTCCAGGGTTCGAGCCCCTGAAGGCGCACTAAACACTAGCTTTTTGGACGTATGAGCCTTGGGGCTGGTGTTTTTTATTGCCTGAATGTCGAATATAGTAGAATCTAGGACTCTAATAAATATAAAAATGTATCCCGTTTTTTTCGCAGCCTGGTGAAGCCGGCTGGAAAAAGTGGGATACATTTTGTTTTAATAGGTAGTTTTGAAAAATACAGAGTCTAATTTATAGATATCTGCATTAAGCATCATATACTGGTTAGCAAGATGTAGATAATTACGGGTTACGTTATAGTCGTAATGTCCAAGGAGCAAACGCAACATTTCCAAATTGCCACCGCCCATTATATAAGAAGTTGCAAAGGTATGCCGGAGCAGATGCGGATGTAAGCGTTCAATGCCGGTTTTACGCTTCAAGCGAGCAAAGAATTGCTTAATAACATTGAGATTAATATATTCCTGTCCCCGAATCTGCATAAATACTTTTTGCTTGCCAATTTCTAACGAGTCAGCATTGTAAGACCTGTGCAGGATACAATACTTATACAACCTACTCTTTAATCGAGGGCACATTAAAACTACCCTGGACTTATTATACTTTGAATCTTCTACAACAATAACGTTCTTATCAAATAGCAAATTACTTAACTTGAGATTTACCACCTCTGAGGATCGAAGCCCGGCATCCAACATTAAGTGTATAATACAGAAATTTCTCAAACCAAATTCAGTACGATCATTAAATAAACTATCAATTTTTTCAACTTCGCTTGAATATAGGGGAACTACTTGTTTCGCATCATCTTTTGGTAATTTTGTGATCTTTAAATTTGATTCTAATAATTCTTCACTTTTACAAAAACCAATGAAGACTTTTACTGCCCTGGAATAAGTGCGAATAGTAGAATTTTTTATTTTATGACCAGTTGATGGTGTAAACGGATGATTTTCAAAACAATCTCTTTGCCGTAAGTATTTAACATAGTCACCAAAAGCAGTATTTGGCAGATCATTCATATCTATGTTATCAATATCAAATCCATATTGATTCTTAATAAAAGAAAAAAATTGGTTCAGGTTATCTTTATAATAAATCAGGGTTTTAGGAGCACAGAACGTTTCCCGGTCATTCATAAATATATCAAAAGCTTGTTTTATAGATGTACTCATAGTTTTACGCCTTTCTTTTGTTAAATACTTATATTGTATCTCATATTCTTTATGGTGCCGTTTCTGATCGGGGCAGCTCCTGAAGAATAGTGAGATACATTTACTATTATTCTTCGAAAAGACTACCTACATAGTCTAAGTAGTCTAGGTACTCTTGTGCCCTAAAAGCCATCTGATCAAAATCCAAATCAGAGTAGACCTTTTGCAAATTCTCATTATCTCGTTTTTCAATTGCCATTTTGTTGCATTCTTCTATATATTTATTATAATTCATCTTCCTTACCCCCTTGTAAAAGCGAATTATCTATGCTATCATTATTGTAGATTTGACCAGTAGATTCATTAATTAACATATAATTGCAACTGGTATAATTTGTTCGTAGTCCAGACAGTTCGTCGACAGAATACTGTCTGGATTTTTTCTGTTTATACCGCATTGCCATCTCCATGTCATTATCATTCATGGTGAAAACTGCCTGGATAGCATCTTGTAACGGAACATCCTCATTAATTCCCTTATTATAAAAACCTAAGACAATTGATTTATTGATAATTTGCCGTTTTAGAACATCAGCAGATAAATTCCTATTGTATTGTCTAACAAAAGACAATTCTTGTTTAGGAACCAACACATCAGGCATTCTTGCTTTTCTAAGTTCTTTCCAAAAACCGCAATCTTCACGCCGGCTTTTGTTTGAGTTACCAGTAGTTTCCACCAGACGGAAGATGCTGGATGTAAGATAGCCAGATATAAGATAACGATTATCTAAATAATCATAGATTCTCTGACATTCCCGGTACTTCGAATTATCTTTAAAAGGTACCAACGGAAAAGACTTAGATGCTTTACGCATAGTCTGGTATTCGACATTCATTATTAGATTTATCTTTGGAGTAAGCAAATTAGCCAGATTACGTATTTGATCGGTTACATTCAATCGAAATTCATTCTTGCGAATATACTCCACACATAATCCTTTATAGTAATCGTTGGTTCCATATTCAGCGTAATATTCTAATCTGGCAATGTCTAAATAAGCCCATTTACCTGCCTTAAAAGCTTTTTCGTAACAATAAAAATCGTAACGGTTAATTAACCCATGAAATAACCAAATCTTAAAGAAAAATGGTTTATAACCCATTTCTACAACTTCCTTACTTTTTAGATAAATGCGGACAAAGCACTTCTGACCACGTTTCCCTAAAGCAAGATAATCTATAAGGTAATCATCAGCACCAACTTTTTCAGTATTGAAATGTGCACCACGAAACCGATCAACACGCATCTTATAAAAATTCTCCATAGAGAAGAACTTTTCCGGATTAGAAAGATAATTTGAATGCCAGCAATAATCAACCCGGTTTTCCTGTACATAATCTATTTGCAAATTAAACTTTGCAGCAATCCCGCATACATATGCATAAGAGCGGGTAAATGCTTCAGTGATGCCATAAAGCCAAAGGGAATACGAACGAATCTGCACAATAACCTCACATGTTACGGCTGTATCACCTGTGCCTTTTGGCACTTTTGGAGCGATAAAAATATGGAACTCGTCCGGCTTCTCTAAACATATTGTATAGAAACGACTAAAATTGTAAGGTAATAGGTTCAAATTTCCCAGTTCTTCCAAATAAAAGGAAATACTGGAATCAAATCCCTCATAAAAGTTTCTCTGTAATTTTTTAAAATATTCCCTGAACTCTAAAACGTCAGCATCCCGGCTACCAGCAGTAAAATCATTCTTAAACTTCACGCTATAGTAAAAAGTATCAATGTTATGTAAGAACTTCTTTTGTTTAAAATCAAACCAATAATTTTGTTGTTCCAAGTCAAACTCGTTGTAGATTTCTGCCTTAGAAAATTCTCTGTTTGGAACCAAATTTAACACCTCCATGTATCCCAAAACGGGCTATTTATTTTTTTTCGGGAAATGCCCGTTTCCCGAACGACTCAAATTAGCATAATTCCCAGTATTTATGCTGGCTAGAGTATGTATCTCATATGTATTTTCAGACCACGTAGTACAAGTACGTGGTGCAGGGATTCGCTTGTGCTTTTGCAAGGTAATATTTTACACAAAACTCCAGCATTACGGTGCGTCTGACGATTGGACGCAAGCGTCCAAATCGTCCATCCGCTCCGCCAATGCCTTCGTTTCTCCAAATAACAAATTGAATGCTTCTTCCCGCTTGCTTTTCTCTTCCTGCGCCTTTAACTTCATCTGATCGACTTGTTCCAAAGTATCATAGAGGGAATAGAGGGAGTCATCCGCTATATAGTCCCGGATAAATTCACACTTTGCCCGTTTTCCGGAAAATTGGGTTTCATAGTTGTCTTTTGTAAAATAATAATTGCGGAAGTAACGATCACAGCCCCAGATATTTTTGCAGATAACTGTAAAATTTGCGATATCCCTTATCTTTTTAGGAATGCGATCATAGATCTGGCTGCTACAAAGGAACTGTAAAGAAAATTTACGATTAAAGGATAGTAGAGCCAGCATCTCTGGGGGAAAACTATGCCAATCGCTGGAATCGAACGTTATATGTATTTCGTCCAGTGCGATAATACAGCACAATTTATTCTTTTTTGCATATAGAGAAGCCGTTATAATATCAGACCAATGGTTTATATGCATGTTCTCATTCTTATAATTAAAATTTGTTGCCACGTAAAGTCTACCTTTATCTCTCCGGGCACGCTCCATATGTGCAACCATACTAAGAGTCTTTCCCTCCCCCGGTAAAGCGACAAATTGGTAGATACCCCAAAACCTTTTTTGCTTGCCTGAGATATAATCTATAAGTATCCATCGAAAAAATGACAAATGTTTTGGAAGCCTTAACTTTTTTAAAAACTTTAATGTTTTACGAATCTTAAGTTTCAGCTTAAAATTTGTATAGTTCTTTAAATACCATTGTTTTCTCTTGCGTACAGACACATTCTTTTGCCAATACAGAGACTTTTCTTCTAATATTGGTAATCTGTCCAATTCTTTAATATCTTCTTTTTTTCGAACCATTATCTTTCCACCAGCTTTCTTTTTACGAACTGCAATATGGAATTAATAAGGTCCAAATACAGAAAGAAAAACATAAAGAATATTATTGCATAGCTTATTGGCATACCAAAGGAGCAGAAGAGTACAACCAAGAATAAGCAACTTATAAAATCAAAAAATAAGAAAAACAGATTGTTCTTAATATGTTTCATATACCCACCTCACTTTCTTTGTATCCCAATATTTCAGCTGCAGCGTAAATGCCTGGCTGAAAGTTGAGATACAATCAAGGAATCACATCAAAAATTCGCCTAACAGTCCAGTTAACACCAAAAGCAATAACCATAACAACACGCAATCCTATATCCAAAGATATGATTAAAAAGATATCGGAAAGAGGAATTAAGAAATTAACTTTATTAAGAAGCTCAACAACAGTATCTACAATGCTGGAGAAATTGTTAATAATTTCTGGTGCAAGAACTATATCCGGCATAAGCCATTGCAACATGTTACCGATAGTATTTATTAAACTAATAATTAAATTTGTCACGTGTATTCCCCCTTAAGATATTGTAAAACGAACCCGGAACAACTTAATAATATGATAAGCGAAAGCAAACCAGAGTGAGCATTTAACAATTAACCTTGCCCACAAAAACTGTTCCTTATAATCGGCAAAATCTATTAAAACTAATTTTGAATGATTATAGAACTTTTTAAGAATATCTGGATTATCAATGTCAATTACAGGGTAAGTATAGTTGTCAGAAAACTTAAACTTCTCAAATTCAGATACCAATGGCTTCAATGGATTCCATTCGACTTTTTCTAAATTTAGTTTTACAGCTTCTGAAACGGCTTCACCGTTAATTTTCCAAAATGGATCAGGATCAGGGTTGGGATCAGGATCGGGGTTGGGATCAGGATCGGGGTTGGGATCAGGATCGGGGTTGGGATCAGGATCGGGGTTGGGATCAGGATCGGGGTTGGGATCAGGATCAGGGTTGGGATCAGGATCAGGGTTGGGATCAGGGTCAGGCTTCGGATTAGGATTGGGATTTGTTTGCCCTCCTTGCGGAAATTCTAAGCCCATATTCTGGAAGTAACCATTTAATAACTGGTTCTGTTCTTCAATATTTCCAGAATTTTTCTGTACCTGATTATACAAAGCCTGTAATTCTTTAAGAGTTGGAATATTATATTCCTTAGGAGGATACATTTCATATTTTCCCTCATTTTTATAGGAATTTTCTATATCTGGATGAACCCATGCAGGTTGTTGCTTTTCTACTTTCCCTTTATTTTTATCTTCATTAGCTTTTCGAGCAACTGATGCAGATTCTTTATTAGGATATAATTCTTGATTAGTTGCAAACGTAGACAAATCATGATAAACAGAACTAATACCAAAAGTTACATTCCCAATATTAGTATGATCATTAACAGATCCACCGCTTATCGAATATTTATAAGTCAAAACTATTCCACCGTGAACACCTTCCGTATCTCGATATAAATACATTGGCTCATCATTAAAAACCCAAAATTCCTTTCCAGTTAATAAACTACAGTAAGCAAAATAAGGGAATCGCCCTGATGAAAAAATTTTAGGCAATGGAGAATATTTTGGCTTTCCCCAACTTACAACTTTATCCCACAAATCAACTGCTCCAGAAGTGAGTTTGTCAACATATGGTTTCAAACAGTTCCACACATCCTCAGTAATACTTATAGTGCCATCTTTGCCAGATTCAATAAGTTCAGGAAATATTGGGATTTTTTCTGGTAAATTGGGTTCTGTATTAGGCTCGGAATCAGGTTCTGTATCAGGTTCTTGCCCGCCCCCACCATCTATGACCTTAAATCGTTCTTCCTCATATGATTGTTCCCATCCATCATACCAATCCTGTAATGCAGAAGACCCGTCAGTACCAGACAACAACTCCGTAGTTATATAAGTAATACCAAAACTTGCAAGCAGACCATTAAGGATCTCAAACAAACCTACAGCTACAACAGCCGAAGCATTGGCGGTAATGGCATAACAATTAAATACGGAAGATACACTAATGAATAACGCTAAAAGATATATTGCTAATCTTCTAAACAAATTCTTAATATGGGAATTAATAAAATTTCTGATCATTTAAACTTCTAAACCCCCTTTTTACATAAATTTGGGTAAAAAATGAGACGTGATTTCTCACGCCCCATGCATGAAAGCCATCACAACTTTCAATTTTTTTAATTAAGCGGCACTTGATAAAATACCTTTCACTTTTTTAAGTGCATATTTAACACCAGCACTTAAAACAATAACACCAATACCGCCAGCTACTGTAATACCAATAACCTGTATACCAGTTGCAGACATACTCCCTACTGCATCCGTAATAAGTGTTACCGTAGCTTCATCTAACGCACTTGCACTAGCAGCTAATAAACTTAATGGCATAGGCTCCTCCTTTCCCGGATCACAAAATTGTTTTAATTACATAATTATTATTTTGGCTTTATGACATTTTTAAAATTGTTACATGTGATCCGTAACTGTATGTGAAATAAGTTTATATATTGTAATACCTATTAATAAGGCAAGAGTAAGAAAACCTAAAAAATAGAGTCTTGATATAAACTTATTTGCCACCTCAATTTGCACCGTTAGTTCCTGTATTTCTTCTGCATAGCTAATATCTAACTTTTTACTTACAGATTTTAAAGATTTATCTATGCGATCCAAGGAAATAACAAGTTTATCTATGGAATCTTTATATACCGGAACCTCTGTTTCCAAAGGTTCCGTTTCTGGTAAAGAAGTTTCTTGTTCGGTTTCCTGTTCCGACATTTGTTGTAAACGTTGTTCGGCAATCCAAGAAGAAACTTCACTTGTTAGGCTATTTAAATTACTATCAATCGTATTCAATGTATCCGTATAATCTACAGTTACAGGATTTGTATTTATTTCCTGCAATTCTGTTTCCGGTTCTGTCTGCACAGTTTCCGGCTCTGGTAGATTCTGCATATCCTCCGGCATAGCAAACTCCTTTCAAAAACTTTTTTGTATCTCAAATTTGTTATGCTGCAAGTTCCGATCGGAACAGCTCCGGAGAGAACATGAGATACAAATTTAAATTATTTGGATTGTCCGGCAGGCTGTTTCATCGTAAATTCAACATCAGATACGTATTTCAAATCAACAACTTTTAAAACAGGCTTTCCATCACTTCCAACGCTCATTTCAAACTGGGCATCATATACAGCCGGAGCCGCAGGAATCATTGCACGTTTGTCGAAGTCAATACTGCACTTTGCACGTTGGTAACCAATACTATTGTATCGGTCTTCCATTTTTTTCAACTGGTCACAATTTTGCCCTACAAAATAATAGTTAAGGGTACAACCCTTTGCACCGGACTGTCCATTTTGTGCCGGAATATCATAGGCATTGCAAAACATTAATAAAATTCTTTGTTCATTCATAGTAGAAGAACCTCCTTTAAGTTTTTATTGATACCCACGCATTGCATATTAGCTTGTGCGGGATATATTCATAGTTATCTATATAAATGCCTATATTTTAATAGGCAGTAAAACCTAACATCGAATTAATTTTCTTTTTCCCAAGGCTTACCAGAAACATAATATTTACTTTTATCAGTCTTCCAATTTCTTCGATCTTCCAAATCCTTTTCTATCTCAAAACGCTTTTTTTGCGCTTCCAGAATTTCTATGTCTATACTAGACAATTTACATTCTGGATAATGAAACGGAAAATCAAAATGGTTAATAATATATGAAATTAAAATTAAGATCCATAAAATGAGAAAGATACATAGTAATACTTGCAATATGATTAACAAATTAAAGCACCTCCAAACTACGAATTACAAGCTACAGCCATTAATACCCGTTTAACATTTTCTAAAGCATTACGGGTATTATCTATGCCATAACACGTATGGAAAGCAATATCTCTTTGAATATCTGCCACATTGCAGTCATATAAAATATAATGTTTCACGAAGCCACTTAATATCTGGCTATCTGTCAGATTGCCATGTGCAAGATCAAAGAGCCATATTTTCATATCCTCAGTATATCTATTCATTAATGCCACCCCCAATATCGAAACACTGTCGCTAAAAAAAATTCTACAGAAAGAAATAATAAGCAAAGTAAAATAGTTACAAACGGATGACCATCCAATAAACTAAAAAATAAATCAACTTTTTTAATTACTAATTCACTAACTTTTTTCAACTTTTCCAAAATGTTCACTAAAACACCTTCTTTAAATTTTAATCTTTGCCTCATCGCAGGTGATGTCCAAGGCTTAAGCGATTGATAGTTTTACTCTTGCTCCATTCGTCCAACCACCAATCGCTTAAGCCTTGGACATCACCTGCCTGCCATCTCATAATTATGCCTTTATATAAAAAGAAAAATAATTATAAATTTCTTTTAACTGATCAACTATTTCCTCAGAGGCACCATCTTTTTCCAGTGCCTTTATCATAGAGAATAATTCTTTTAGAATTAAAAAATTTGCATCTTTCTCTGTCATACTTCCTCCATTGCTTGAACTACCAAAAGCATACATCTTTGTTTATGTATCTCGTTTTTTCTGCAGAACACCGAACAGCTGCAGCTTTTTTGAGATACGGCATACTTCTTTGTCTATGCATCCCAGTTATTGACCAAGCATCCAAGTATTACGAACAACTTTGGTATACATTGGTCAAGCGAAGCGCCAGGGGGGCACAGGCTGAATGCTACTGAAAAAGAATTTGTGTTGTCAAAGGCGGCACTTCCTGCTGACATGTTGGTGTTCAACGTGCGTTGCACGTTCACGGGCGCCTACGTTGCCCGCGTTGGCTTGCCGATTCTTTTATTGGCTCTTGCTTTTGTTTGCGGCTATAGTGTGGGGACTATGCCGCAATAGAGGGAGTTTCTGGACTTATATCCGGCTCGGAATGCCAAAAGCGCACTTCTTTGTTTAGGTATCTACTTTTTTCTTTGAAATCCCGGAAAACTGTAGCTTATTCGAGATACGGTATAATTCTTTGTTTATGCATCCCAGTTATCGACCAGGCATTGAAGTATTACGAACAACTTTGGTATCCATTGGTCAAGCGAAGCGCCAGGAGGATGCAAGCTGTAGGCTATTGAAAAAGAATCTATGCTGTCAAAGGCGGCACTTCTTACTGGTTTGTTGGTGTTCAACGTGCGATGCACGTTCACGGGCGCCTACGTTGCCCGTGTTGGATTGCCGCTACTTTATCAATTTA
Source organism: Clostridiales bacterium (assembly GCA_018365455.1). Taxonomy (GTDB): domain Bacteria; phylum Bacillota; class Clostridia; order Lachnospirales; family Lachnospiraceae; genus Robinsoniella. Next base: position 2,054 of record JAGZJZ010000106.1, on the reverse strand, counting down.
TTTTAACTAAGATATCTAAAGTGTTCTTTGACTTTGCACCAATACTTCTTACTTCCATATCCAGTAATCTTTCTGGAATACCAGACTTCTGCCCTTTATAAAGGTTAATAAAGTCGCAAATCTCCAACTCTTTATAAATAACAACCTTATCAAATATAACTGGTAAATATTCTTTTAGCTTCATAAATTAACCTCCCCTAATTTCAATCTTTTGCTATATCAACGAACCGCTCCTTAAGTTCCTGGAGGGATTTTTCTAAATTTAGTGCCTGGTACAAGTTTCGGTCTAATTGACATGCTTTATCGGATAAAAGACGAAGCTTCTTCCAGCGTTGTTCAATCTCAGCATCCAAATCTTTTAAACGTTCCTTTTTTGCCTTTTCTTCCTTAAGGGCAAACAATACCAGATTCTCAAATTTCTCATTAAAACCTTTTCCGTCGTACTTTTCTACATATTGCAATACCTCGTCCGTCATACGGACACACTTTTGATTTCCTTTTGCCATTCTAACCTTACCATCCCTTTCCGGTATTTTGTCTGGTATAAGAGCCTTACAAAATACTCTGTAATTTCCTCGGTTTACATGTTATAATTAAATATTAAATAAGTGAAAAGGTATCACTTTTATATAATTATTATATCAGTATAACGAATTTTAGTCAAGTATAAATATCGTTAAAATGAAACGAGGAGGAAAAATGAGTACAATCGGGGAAAGGCTAAAAGAATGGAGAAAATCCAATAAATTAACAATGAAGGAGGTGTGTGAAAAGGCAGATATTTCCCAGGGAGGATTATCAGACTGTGAAAATGATAAGATTTTACTAGGTACAAAAGTATTATTATCGTTATACCGAACATATGGGGTAGATATAGCATGGATCTTAACGGGGGTTAAAGGAGTAGAAACTGATAATTTGAGCGAAAATGAAAAAGAATTACTTGAGAATTTTTCATTTTTACCTGAACGTGAACAAATAAAATTTATAGCAAGGTTAGAAGATGCAGCCGAAAAATATAAAGAAATAGAAAAAACAGAATCATTATCCTCCAGGACTGGCTAAAAAAAATGGCAAGAAACGTTAATTGTTGGATTGTATCTCAAATAAGTTGTGCGGACTTTCTGGATCTATCCAAATCCAGATCAAATTTGAGATACAACTGTACAATATTAAAAACACTGGAGGAGTGAGTTATGTCTTATGTACAGGGAGATACAGAAGATAAATTAACCATCTTGCAATATATTTAAGGGAGAAAAGAGCATATGAACGTACCATTAAGAAATTACAATTATAATAATTACCAAAGAAATAATAACAAAATTCCTTGGAAAAATATAATAATTCTGATAGAAACGATTTTATTAATTATCATTACAGTAAAATATGTTCCTACTCAAGAAATTCTACAAGATTTAAGAGCCAGTGCGAATTTAAATACCTATTTACCGAACGGAGCACATAATATATTCTACGATCTAAAACCAGAAGACTATATATTTTTGCAGAATGAACAAGTAATATCTGAAAATGATATAACCTCTCATGAAGAAAAACAACAGTCATATAGAGAAAAAGATCTTAATAAAATAGCGCTATATAAAGCTGAAAATCAAAGTAGGCTGGCAGATCTACAGAATACAGATGTAAATAAAAAATTAAGTCAATATTTATATACTAAAATTGAAATATATAAACTATTAGATAAATTTTATGAAGCATTGATCAATAATGATCCTGAAAAAGCGAATGATTACATTAATGCTACAAATGAGTTAAATAATAATCTAATGGATTATTTAGAAACAGCACTAAAAGAAATGAATGTTCCATATACAAGAACAGAAGATAAAATTACATATACGATCCCATCTGAATATCTTATTTATAATAACTAAAAGGTATTACTATAATGGAAAAGTATCACTTTTATTATAAAGTGATACCGATTTCTCTTAATCAGGGTGTCCAGGGTTCGAGCCCCTGAAGGCGCACTAAACACTAGCTTTTTGGACGTATGAGCCTTGGGGCTGGTGTTTTTTATTGCCTGA
>JAGZJZ010000032.1 GCA_018365455.1 Clostridiales bacterium | reverse complement strand
ATTTAAAAAGTCCAATATGATTTTAAGGGGATTCTCTGCGCTTTTTTAGAACAGTAAAAAACCAGTTCGCTATTATACGAACTGGTTGATGCCATTGACAAATCTTCCATGAAGACCTGTCTTTTCTTTACTATGTTTTATTAAAATCCTAAATCCTTTGCTATTTCACATCCACCGGCTGACACCTTGGACAAAAATAAATATTCCCTCCCAGATATGCCTGTCTGGAAATCCAGCCGCCGCACTTTGGACATGGCTCTTCCAGGGTTTTCTTTGAGAGATATGTCTGATAACCGCCATACTCTCCAAACAGATTTTTTTCGGTATCCCGGCCTCCATTTTCTCTCATTTCAAGCAATGTCTTCTTAAGGCTTATAAAAAGCATATCCCGTTTGGTTTCATCGATATTCCCAATCTTTTCTTTTGGGTGAATTCCTGCATGGAAAAGAATATCCTGCAGTACCCCATTTCCCAGTCCGGGTATACGCTGCTCCGTTGCCAGAAGTGCTTTTACGCTTAAATTGTCCTTTGCATTTTGATATAAGGTTTCAAAATAGGTACGGTCAAATGCTTCCATATAGGGTGTCGGTTTCTCTTTTGCCACCAGATAATAGGGATTATCATTTTGACCGTCCAGGAAAGCATGGATTCCTCCATACATCTGAACGGTACAGACAAGCGCCGTATCATCTGTAAATTCGACAAAGAGCTGATGCTTCTTAGGAGGCTTCTCCCCCTCTTTCAGATAGCGTATATTACTCCCATCTGTAAATAACAGTCTTGCATCGCCAAGGGCTATTTCTACCTGTCCCGCCAGCGCACAGGCTTCCCCCACCTGCCTGCCGGAGAGCAGCATATCATATTCCTGTGGGTCTCCAAAATAAAATGTGAATTTATGTGGTGATTGATTCACCGTAACATTTTTAATCGTTTTACCTTTTATTGTTTTGTTCAGCTGATCTGCCATCACATGGCTTTCCGGTAATTCTAACATTATCTGCGTCATCCTCTCTAGAAATGTATTGCAACAACACCAAAACTTGCATTATGTGGTCTGCTTATACTTATTATAAAGCATGCGCCGATAAATTAATACCTTTTCATTGCTGTTTTACTGCTCTCTTTTTTTATATTTCAAAATCAATACAGACAGTCCGAAAAAGATGACGGCTGTTATCAGAAGGATGCCGATATGAATCCATACATTGTCCTGATGGCTTCCTAATGTCATCGTGATACCCAGGGTTTCTTTAAAATCTACCGCAAATTCACCGGATACTTTTGACAGTCCTGCGTCCATTGGTTCCTTCATCATGACCTGTCTCATCAGCGCTGCCCCATGGGAAATCGGGAAACATTTAACCACTGTCTGCAGCCCCTCCGGCAGTGTTCCCACCGGAATATATATACCGGTGAGAAAACCGGACAGGGGTGCAATTACTGAAGATACCGTAGAATATGTGTCCGAATGGCTGAATAAGGAAATCAGTAAATACATCATTGCACTGGAAGCCAGTACCGTTAGCAGGATTACCCCTAACACCATTGCCATAGATAAAAGATCCAGCAGCTCTCCTCCTCTGCACACAATATATATTTCAGCTGCTATTAAGGTGAAAATACTCATCAATACACCTACGATATAGGAACTCAGCACATATCCGCCGGCAATCTGCCATTCCTTTAAAGGAGAACAGAAAAAATCTTTGATACAGCCATTTTCTTTATCCCGGATCATAAGCCCCATAGCCCCTAATGTGGTTGTCATGGATGCCACCGATATAAAGCCGGACATGATCCATGCATCTATAATATGATCTGCATTTTCAAGCTCTACCAGACTTTTTTTCATATTGTCACCCAGGAAAAATACATATAATACAATTACCACAAGCGCTGCTATCAGAGAAGAGAAAACACCTTTTTTGTTGCGGAAAAAAATTTTACAATTGCGGATCAGCAATGTATTCATGCAAATACCCCCTCACTTTTGGCAACTTTTAAAAATACTTCATCCAGGGTATTTACCTGGTATTTTTCCTTTAGTTCTGCCGGTGTTCCGCTCTCAGCCACAACGCCATGATCCAGCATGATGATCCGGTCTGATACTGTGGCTTCTTCCATATAGTGTGTCGTTAAAAGGATCGTCATTTTCCGCTCCCCTTTTAAGTGCAATATCATCTTCCAAATATCCTGACGTGCCTGGGGATCAAGTCCGGCAGTGGGTTCGTCCAGAAACAATATCTTTGGCTTATGTATCAGCGCCCTGGCAATATCCACTCTTCTTCTCTGTCCTCCCGATAATTTCCCGTACGGACGGTCTATATATTCCATAGCGGAAACAGCAAGGATGGCCTCATGAACGTCCTGCTGTATCCGGGATTTTTTCTTCATGTATAACTTTGCACGCAGATTCAGGTTCTCTCTTACGGTAAGTGATCCGTCCAGTATGCTGTCCTGGAATACAATACCGATATCCTTTTTAATCTGCAGATCTTCTTTTCCAGCCATGCAGCCATTTATTTTTACCTCTCCCCCATCCGGTTTTAACAGGGTGCATAAAATATCAATCGTTGTGGATTTACCGGCACCATTTGGTCCCAGAAGCGAAAAGAGTTCTCCTTTCTTTACGTGAAAAGACAGGTCTCTGACTGCTTCCGTTTCCCGGTAAGATTTTTTTAAATGGGACACTTCCATGATATCACTCATATAACCACCATTTTATAACAGATTTCTCTGTCATACCGCCGCACATAAGCCGGAAGAAAGTTCGCACCGCGGCATTCCCTTCTGTTCTATTATTCTCCCGGGATTTCTCTATGATTTTCTATTCTATTATTTTTCTGCAAAAAAACAACAGGCCGCAAAGCGACCTGCCTAATTTAAGGTATAAGAAGTATAAAACAGAGTGTAAGCTGCTATTTATTTTTGTCATTCTCTTTGAAAGCAAGCATGTCTTTCTTTCTCTTATGGTATTCTTTTATCCCACGATCCAGCTCTTTTGCCTCCTTATGGGATTTGAAATAAGAAAAAAATACAACTACTGCATAGACTACAAGAACCTCTGCCGTAAGGATCAGTCTGTCTTCCCATGTGTTGATCCCCCAGTTGCAGTACGTGGCAAATAACACTACTACCGTTATCACACAGATTAAATGTATGCATCTTCTTAAAATGGCACTGAACTTTCTTTTCGGCGTCCATATATAGAGGATGGTATTAAACAGCGTTGTTAAAAATGACAGGAGTAATATCTGTCCAAATATATTACTGGGAAGTTCAATCACATCGGTACTGGTACCTGCGGTTGCCAGAGTCAGCATCACAAGGATTCCAGTTGTAATTGCACAAAAATCATGAACCAAAGCCTTGATCCAACCTGCCTGATGTTCTTTTTCCATCCCGTTCTCCCCCCTATACATTCATTTTTTTCTTTAGTTCCGGCACATATTGTCTGGAAATGATTATCTTTTCCCCATTTTCCAGCATGGCTTCAAACCTTCCGCCAAATGCGGGTCTTATGGAACTTATTTTATCCATATTAATGATGACGGACTTGGATATTCTAAGGAAGTCACTGACTCCGTAAATTTCTTCGATCTGATACAGCTTCTGTTTTATTTCATAAACAGATTCTCTGCAATACATATAGGACTTATTATCCACTGTCTCAAAGTAATAAACTTCATCGGGATGAATCCGGTACATCTGCTCCTCCTTATATCCGATCAGGGTATCCTGCTGCATTTTCAGTGCCGTGATTAGTTTCAGGACATTTTCATTCAATTTATGCATAGAAATAATAATTTTATCTTCTGCATCCTTTTCTGGTGTTTCAATTATGATCTTCATCCCCACACCTGCCTCATCCATCTATCTTTTTGCCATATGCTTTTCTAACCTGCTCAGTCCTGCATTTACCACAATAGCCAGCCCCGCCGACAAAATGCTCCCCCACAGAATCTTGTTGACATTTAAGGTCCGCACACCGTCAAGCAGGATACTGCCAAGACCCCCCGCATTAATGGTTGCCGCTATCGTTGCGATTCCGATTGTAGATACCACCGCCAGATGTATCCCCGTAAATAATGGACGCAGAGACAGGGGAATCCGTACCTTAACCAGTATCTGCATCCGGCTCATGCCCATTCCCGTCGCAGCTTCTATCACAGATCCATCCACCTGATTCAGCCCATCTATAAAATTACGCAGCAGCAGATATTGGTTATACATCACCAGTACAATCACTGCCGTATTTCTCCCAAGGCCTGTCACCGGTATTAATATAGCAAACAGTGCCAGGCTTGGTATGGAATAAATCATGGAAAAAAATCCAATGAGAATCTTGGATATCCACTGAAAATACATGGCTAAAATTGTCAAAACCGAAGCCAGTACTACGGATAATACCAGGGTAATCAGGACGATCATTATATGTTCTGCCAATGCATTCAATAATTTATCGTAGTATTTTACCAGATATGTGATCATGTAAATGCCTCCCAGAATTGTTCCTGTTTCCGCGTGGAGTCAATCAGGGATTTCACAAAATCATCCGCAGGATTTCTTGCGATTACCTCCGGCTTGTCAAACTGTCTGATCTTACCTTCATTCATAATAATGACACGGTTTCCAAGTTTAAACGCCTCATTAATATCATGCGTCACAAATAGGAACGTCTTTTTGGATGCTCCATGGATTTTCAAAAGTTCCTCCTGAAGGTTCATACGGTTGATGGCATCAATGGCGCCAAAGGGTTCATCCATCAGCATGATCTGAGGATCTGCACACAGGGCTCTTGCAAGACCTGCTCTTTGCTGCTGGCCTCCGGAAAGCTGGGAAGGATACCTTTTACCATATTCTGCAAATGCCAGACCCACCATCTCCAGCAGTTCCTTTACTCTAGCCTGCACTTTTTCCTCCGGCCACTTTAACAGCCTTGGGACCGTAGCGATATTATCCCCAACGGTCATATGGGGAAACAGACCAACCTGCTGGATTACATATCCGATCTCTCTTCTAAGCAGAACCGGATCTTTAGCGCTGATATCCTCTCCAAAAATTCTAATGGTACCTGCATCCGGCTCATAAAGGCGGTTGATCATTTTCAGTAATGTCGTTTTCCCACATCCGGATGATCCCAGTATCGTGATAAATTCTCCCTGACCGATCTCACAGCTAACATCATTTACTGCAAAATATCCGGTATTATCAAATTTTTTGCTTACATTTATAAATTCAATTGCTTTCTTCACACAAATGCCTCCGTTAGCTGCATTATTTTATACTGTCGTAATACTCCTTTGCCACCTCTTCGTATTCCCGCTTATCCACATCTACCTGGGCATTTAGCTTCGTAACTGTCTTCGTATCCAGAGTAGCGCTGATCTTATTTAAAATGTCTGCAATTTCCGGATAAGTGTTTAACACGGTCTCCCGCACAACCGGAGCTAAATTATAGGGCGGCCAGAGCTTCTTATCATCTTCCAGAAGGGTAAATTCATCTTTTACCAGCTGGCCTTCGGTAGTATATGCCGGTGCCACATCCGCCTCATCATTTTCCAGTACGGAATATTTCAGCCCGCCGTCATATACTTTTGACGATTTCCAGTCAAATGGTCCATAGAGCTTTTCCAGACCCAGCATCCCGTCTTCTCTCTGGTCAAATTCCCCCTGGGAAGCAAAACGCAGTTCGGACGCATTTTTCTGTAAATCTGAAATGGTTTTAATTCCATATTTCTCTGCCACATCAGTACGGATAACCAGACCCTGTCCATCATTTGCCTGAGAATAGTCCAGCCAGATCAATTTATACTGCTTTTCATATTCTTCCTTTACCGTGTCATATACCTGTTGTGCATCTGTCATGGGATCCATTTTTAAAATAGAGATTAAACCGGTGCCGGTATATTCCGGGTACAGATCCACTTCTCCATTCATTATGGAGGTATGAACAACGGATCCTGCTATATCCATGACTCTTTCTACATTAAAACCTGCATCCTCCAATGCCAGGGCATAAACTTCCGCTACCACCAAATTCTCCGTAAGATCCTTTGACCCCACTTTAATGTTTTTTTCATTACTTTTACTGTCGCCGCAGCCAGCTATTGAAGCGGTTATGGATGCTGCTAAAAATATTGCAAATATTTTTTTTATAACTTTATTTCCTTTTTTCATTTTGTCTCCTTACTATTCTACAGTGCTCTGCACTGACTCTATTTTTTTGCCCCATTGCCAGTAGGCTTTCTGGCTGGATGGAGTACTAGTGCCACCCGGCACAAATATCAGGCACTATATATCGACGTATTTACGCCGGGCGGCACTAGCGGTATCTTACAATCCATTTTTCTGCCGCTGTCACCAGGAACCCGGAAAAGAGGGATAGCAGCGCCACTGAGATTCCGCCAATCAATAATAAATCAGTTCTGTTTAATCCAAGACCGGTAAATATAATTGTCCCTAATCCACCGCCTCCTATATAGGCAGCCAGGGTAGCACTGGCGATAATCTCAACGAATGCAGTCTTGGTGCCGATGAGAATATACGGCAGGGCGAGGGGAATTTTCACTTTTTGAAATATCTGTTTATCTGTCATACCAAGTCCCCGGGCAGTTTCCAGTATAAATTCGGGGGTGCTTTCAAATCCTGCATTTGTATTCATAAGAATGGGCGGAATTGCCAGTATCACCAGCGCTGTCATTGCAGGTTTTACACCGGTTCCCATAATGGGAATTAATAATATTAAAACGGCAAAACTGGGTACAATCCGCAGTACATTAAAGAATGCAGTTATCCACTTACGGAATTTCTTTGTGTGTGCGCAGTATATGCCTGCCGGAATGCCAACTGCCAGCGCAATTCCAAGAGAAAGCAAACTGATCCACACGTGCTCCCATGCTGCCGTCAGATAAGTATCCATGTTATTTGTAAAATAATCTATGATTTGCTGCCACATAACAGGTGTCCCTTCTTTTTCTGTCTTCTTTCATCTTCCAAAAATGACATGTCTCCATTTTACCGCAGTTTTCGACATAGGGCAATGACAAGAATCCCATTTATTTTGAAAAAAACAAAAATATTTACATAAAATACCGAATACCGTGGTATGCTATATGACATTTTATTATTCATTATTAGCAGTAACATCATAAAATATGAAAATGCATTCTTTAAAAACTGTTGTGTTTTTACTGGAATTTAAATTATTTATACAAACTCTTCCTTGTTCTTTTGGTATTCATAGGATAAAATGAAAATATAATATTACAGGATCTGCCCGCATTTTTTTATATTAAATTTACATACAGGAAGGAATCTCATAAATGGAAATCAGAAAAAGTACCCCAGATGATTTAGATACATTGCTGCAGCTATATGCAGATGCCAGAGACTTTATGGCGAAAAACGGCAATCCCTCACAGTGGGGCGGCACCTACCCGTCAGCTGCACTTGTCCAATCCGATATTGACAAAGGCTGCAGTTATGTCTGCATTCAGAATGGCCAAATCGCCGGAACCTTTTATTTTAAAACAGGAGAAGATCCTTCTTACCGGGAAATCTTTGAAGGCAGCTGGTTAAATGAACTGCCTTATGGCGTCATTCACCGCATTACTTCTGCCGCTGGTACGAAAGGCGTTGCTTCCTTTATCTTCCAATGGTGTTTTCAGCAGTGCGGAAACCTTAAAATTGACACCCATGACGATAATCTTCCCATGCAGAAAGCTTTAAGGAAAAACGGTTTTATCCACTGTGGAACCATCTATCTGGAAGACGGATCAAAACGTATTGCTTTCCAGCGAGAAAGATAGTCAAAAAGGAGTTATTATGGATCATTTGGAAGAAAATTCCCTGCTTTTGGAAAAATACCTGCCAATCTGGCAGCATTTAAATACCGCCCAAAAGGATACTCTTGCAAGAAATGCAGTCACCACCAGCTATGCAAGAGACAGCCATATACACTTTGGCGAAAATGACTGTATCGGAATGCTCATCATCAAAAACGGGGTTATGCGTACTTATTTACTTTCCGAAACCGGCAAGGAAGTTACACTCTATCGGCTTGGCGAAGGTGAGGTATGCATTTTATCTGCATCCTGCGTGCTCCAAACCATTACCTTTGATGTGTATATTGATGCAGCCGAAGACTGCGAGATACTGCAGATTAACTCTTCAGCTGTTTCCGTACTTATGGAAGAAAACATTCATGTGGAAGCCTATGCATATAAACTGGCAACCGAACGTTTCTCCGATGTTATGTGGGCTATGCAGCAGATTTTATTTATGAGTTTTGACAAGCGCCTGGCTATTTTCCTGTTGGACGAATGCACCCGGGCAAAATCGGATACTATCAAAATGACTCATGAACAGATTGCCAAATATACGGGCAGCGCCAGAGAAGTAGTTTCCCGGATGCTCAAGTATTTTTCAACAGAGGGCATTGTAGAATTATCCAGAGGCGGCATACGGATTCTGGATAAGCAAAGCTTAAAAAAACTTCTGTAAACCGTATAAACCATTACCTTTTGTTATACAAAAACAGGTGGACCCCCAACATATCCGTTTGGGGTCCACCTGTTTTTAAAGTGCAAATGACGCACTTAACTCTTCATTAATTGTATAATATACCATCTTTTCTTCCGGCTTCACATAAATATCCATGGTGTTCAAATCCGCAATACGGTTGCCGGCATCCTTCCAGATCTTTTTCACCTGGGCAATGATATCCTGTTCATTATATTCTGCATCCTGAAACTGAACATAAAAATTCGTTTTCTTAGATGCCCGTTTTTTAACAGCAGTAGCCTCTTCCTTTTTAGGGATCCCTGTCTGAACTTCTTCTGTCCGGGCAGCTGCTGTTTCCTTAACTGCTGCTGATGTTTCCGATACTGTAACTGCTGCTGTGTCTGCTTTTTTTGTTTCTTTTGTTTCGTTAGTTTCTTCGCGTGTTTCATTTTCAATGACATTTCCTGTCATCATCTTATTTTTCTTTTTTAGATGTCTTTTTTTAGCCATATGTTCCTCCTGTTGAATTTCCGACAGTTATTATAGTATTATTTTCAGGAAATGTCAAAATTTTTTAAATTGTGGAGGAAAAGGTAACTAATTTCTTAAATAAACAAATTCACATTCGACTCTTCCGCATCCCCAAGATAAGATGCCACACCAGCCAGTTCCACGCCATCGATCAGCTCTTCTTTGGTTATTCCCATCACATCCATGGACATGGTACAAGCTACCAGTTTAATCCCATTTGCCATGGCATGCTGCATCAGTTCTTCCAGGGATTCCACATTTTTATCCTTCATTACTTTCTTCATCATTTTGGTTCCCATTCCAGCCATATTCATCCTGGAAAGTTTTAATTTACCGGTTCCTCTGGGCATCATGGCACCGAACATTTTCTCGATAAACGGTTTCTTCACCGATTGTTTATCTGTTTTTCGCAGTGCATTCAGCCCCCAGAAGGTAAAGAACATGGTGACTGGCCTGCCCATTGCTGCCGCTCCGTTTGCGATAATAAAGGAAGCCAGAACTTTATCCAGATCCCCGCTGAATATGATTAATGTCTTGCCTTGTGGAAGGGTGACTGCATTTTCCGTGGAACTTCCCTGGCACACATTGGTTCCCTTCTTAATATAGACGATATTTTCTCTGTCTTTACGTTCGGAATTCACCATGGTGTTCCCTGTTCTTTTGCACCAGGCATCAATATCTCTGACAAATCCCATATCCGTTGCCGAAACCTGCAGAACCTGGTTCTCTTCCATTTCTCTCAGTGTTTCATTTACCTTCATAATGGGACCCGGGCACTGAAGACCGCAGCAGTCCAGAATTTTCATTTCTTTTTGCGCCGGCACTGTTTCTGTATTTACTTGCGCTGTGTTAACATGTGCTGCGTTAGCCTGTGGTGTGTTAGCCTGAGCTGTGTTAACCTGCTCTGCGTTAACCTGCACTGTGTTAGCCTGAGCCTGGGCTGCTTTCACTTCTTTCTCTGACATCCCTTCTGAATCCTCCCATTCTTCCCTGTCCTGGTAATGCATTGATTTATAGAAACCGGTACCGCCTGACAATACTTTTACATTTTTAAATCCATTTTGCATCAGTATTCTGGCTCCATTGTATGACCGGACACCGATTGCGCAGTATACGATAATCATACTGTTCTTATCCAGTTCCCTCATTCTTTCTCTTAATTCCCCCAGGGGTATGTGGTAAGACCCTGGAATCTGATATACCAGGCGCTCCATCTCTTCTGTCACATCCAGAATTGTATAAGGTGTATCCTGCCCGGGTACCTGTAAACGATCCATTTCCTCCCATTCCAGAAAGGATACCATATGGTCCAGAACATTATGGGCTGTAAATCCAAGCATATTTACCGGATCTTTCGCAGAGGAATAAGGCGGAGCATAAGAAAGTTCCAATTCTTCCAAATCAAATATCGTACCGTGTAAACGCATGGTAACTGCCAGTGTATCAATTCTTTTATCGACGCCGTCCTGGCCTATAATCTGGGCTCCTAAAATCATACCTTCCATGTCAAACAGCATTTTTAAAGTAAGCTGGGTTGCACCAGGATAATATCCGGCATGGGATTTCTGGTTGATCAGTACGGTTTCATAATCTCTTCCTTTTATCCTGCCCATTTTCTTCAGGGTCTTTTCATTTACTCCCACTGCCGCAACAGTCAGGTCAAATACCTGTGCCACGGAGGTTCCCTGGGAACCATGATATTCTTTTTTATCTCCCGCTATGTTGTCCGCACAGATTCTTGCCTGCTTGTTTGCAGGTCCGGCAAGAGGAATCATTGCAGGATTTTTCAGAACAAAATTCTCCACCTGAATGACATCTCCTACTGCGTAGATATTGGGATCTGAAGTCCTAAGATTTTCATCTACCACAATACCGCCCCGTTCATTTAAATGCAGCCCGGCTTCCTTAGCCAGCATACTGTTTGGGCGAACTCCTATTGATAAAATCACAAGATCAGCTGTCACCACTTTTTTGCTGTTCAGTATAATTGCAGTTCTTCCCAAACGGTCTTCAAAATAGGAGACACCGTCACCCAGTATCAGTTCCACTCCGTTCATCTGCATATTTTCATGGAGCAGCTGTGCCATTTCTTTGTCAATGGGCGCCATGACCTGATCCTGCATTTCGATAATCGTAACCTCTGCCCCAGCCTGATGCAAATTTTCCGCCATCTCAAGACCAATGAATCCGCCTCCGATAATCGCTGCCCTTTTCGGATGTTTTTCCGCTACAAACGCTTTAATTTCGTCGGTATCCGGCACCGTCCAAAGCGTATAAATCCCTTTCCCGTCAATCCCCTTAATAGGCGGTTTCAGCGGAGATGATCCCGTAGCGATAACCAGATCGTCATAGGTTTCTTCATAAGTTTCATTGGTTTCCAGATTTCGAACCAAAACACATTTACGGTCCGGATCAATCTTTATCACTTCGCTGTAAATGCGCACATCAATATTAAATTTCTTTTTCATCCCCTGGGGAGTCTGTAAAAGCAGTGCGTCACGGCTCTTGATCACATCTCCGATATAGTACGGCAAACCACAGTTTGCATAAGAAATATAGCCTCCTTTTTCAAATACCACGATTTCCATTGATTCGTCCCGTCTTCTAAGACGTGCAGCAGTGGTAGCCCCACCAGCAACCCCGCCGATTATCACTGTTTTTTTACCCATATTATCATTACCTCTATTCTGATCATTTTTGATTACTGCCTTATCGGCATCTCATTGGTAAACTATCATTATCCTGAGTCTTATTATAAGGGTTCTGATATTTATTTTCCGTGACCAGGTCACATAACAGAAAAATGGCGTGTTTGATAATCCATTCCAGCCATCTGTCCGGAAATGAATTTTCAAACACGCTCTAGTTTATCCGATTCCGTAACCATTTGTTTTTAACAGTGTAACTGTTTTTTCCCAATTTTCTTCTTTTACAAACACATAGTCAGTATGAAAGGTGGAGATTACAAAAATTCCCACTTCATGATCTGCCAGCAGCTTTGAGATTTTCGCAATCACCCCGATCATAGAGAAATCCAGAATTCCTTCAATCCGAAATCCCCTCCAGCCGTCTTCCCGCTCCAAAAATTGATCTGGCGCCTTGTTTTCCGGGCAGACAAGTGAAAGTTCTTCATCTGTTTTGCCTGTAAATACAAATTCATCTTCATAAGGGATCTTTTCCCCAGTTTGAAGCTTGCAAACGCTGAACCTTGGTTCCAATAATTTTAATTGCATTTTTTCTATCCTTCCTGAAATGAAATATTTTAAACATATGCCTTTATTTTACAATGAGACTTCCTGCTTTTCAATACTTCCCGTCAGAATTTTCTAATACCTTTCAAAGACAAGCTGCATATTCTAATTTATTTCATATAATAAAAAAGCGATATTTTAAGAAGGAGACTTCCCATGCCACATCACAATCAATATGGTTCTTTGCCAAACCGCCGCAATATGGGTCAGAACAAGTGCACACAGGATTACCGCTCCCCATCGGAGAAATGCCGAAATCAAAACCCGGATCAGCATTCCCAGACAATTGGCCCTGACGGACCGGTACTTTTACAGGATACGATTTTACATGAGACCCTTGACACTTTTGTCCATGAAAAAATCATCGAAAGAGCTGTACATACGAAAGGCTATGGTGCATTTGGCTGCTTTACTGCCTATCAGTCTATGCGCCCTTATACCAAGGCATCATTTTTGCAGCGACCCGGTCAGGTAACCTATACCTTCTCCCGGTTTTCTTTTGCTGTAAGTACTAAAGGAACCCCTGACACTGCAAGAAATGTAAGGGGATTTTCTACCAAGTTTTATACTGACTCCGGTGTCTTCGACCTGCTCTGTAACCATATTCCCGTATTTCTGGTAAGAGATGCCATGAAGTTCCCCACTGCCATCAAGTCCCTGTCCCCATCCGCATCCAACAATCTACCAAATCCTCTGGCATTCTGGAAGTTTGTGGCAGAGACTCCTGAGTCTGCTCATTTTGTGACTCTGCTGTATTCGGATCTGGGTACGCTGGCAAGCTTTCGCTGTATGCGCACTTACGGCGTGAACACTTATGTCTGGGAAAATGAAAAAGGGGTACGGCGCTATGTAAAATATCATTGGATACCCTCCTGCCAGGAATGTACTTTAACCCGGCAGGAAGCGGCAAAACTTGCCGGTGAAAATCCCAATATAGCAGGTGAAGAATTGTACAATACCCTGGCTGGGGGAGAGACTTACCAATATGAGCTCTGCGTCCAGTTCATGAACATGGATGAAGCCTGCAGCCTATCATTCGATCCTCTGGATGATACGAAGGTCTGGGATCAGGAGCAATTCCCCCTCACAAGAGTAGGCTGCCTCACCTTAGACCGCAATGTGGATAATTATCAGCAGCAGGTGGAAAAAGCGGCATTTTCTCCTGCTAACCTGATTGATGGAATCCAGCTTTCTGCAGATAAAATGCTCCAGGGACGTTCCTTCGTCTACTGGGATGCACAGCGCAGGAGAATTGGTCCTGATTTCAGGGATATTCCTGTAAACCATGAAGAAAAATGGTCTCCTGACAAAATGGTCTCAAGCGGCAACGGAGCATGTATCTCCGGCACAGTTATGCGTTCCGAAATCGAGAAAGAAGACAATTTCACTCAGGCGGGAGAACACTATCTGTCCCTCTGCCAGGAAGCCCGTGACCACCTGGTGGACAACATCGCTTCGGAATTGTATAACGCTCCTGAACATATCCGCAATTGTGTCCTCGGCTATCTGTGTGCGGCAAATCAAGAATATGGAGCCCGGGTCCAGGAATGTATGTACTGGTACCAGAAACAGCTTTAATGCTCATATAGAAAGGAAAAATCTATGTATTTTGAAGGTTTACTGATTGGTTTATTTGCATTTTTAATCATCGGCATATTTCATCCCATCGTCGTGAAAGGAGAGTATTACTTCTCCAGTAAAATCTGGCCTCTTTTCCTGCTTGCCGGGGTTTTGTGCTTAGTCATTACCGTAAATATTGAAAACACCATGTTCTCCGCCCTGTTCAGCATCTTAAGCTTTACCTGCTTCTGGAGCATCGTAGAATTAAAAGAGCAGGTAGAACGTGTCTCCAAAGGCTGGTTTCCCAAAAATCCAAACCGTCCGGAAAAACTGAAATTAAAATTCAAAACGAAAAAAACCTGTAAAAAATCTCCTGAAAAGTCTGCTGAACATGTTTCTTAAAGCCTGATTTTCATTTTTCCATAAAAGACGGTTCCGTCAGATTAGAACGGAGCCGCCTTTTTCGTTTATGATGCTTATACCTGCTGTTTTTCCCATCCCCCCGGAAGATAACCCATTGTTGCATCTATCATATCATAAGCCAGCGAACGGATTTCCTCCCGGCTGCAATTTTTCCCTGCAAATGCCGGATCATTGATAAATGCTTTTACAACGGTTTCCCTGTCACAGTTTTGAGCCGCCTCCAAAATATAATCGTGATTTTCTATATGAGGCATAACCAGGGCTTTGATGGCGTCCGGCAGCTTTCCAGCTACAACAGGCCGGATAGCGTCCCGTTCGAACACTGCATTTGTCTCTACCACCGCATTTAGGGGAAGATTCGGAATCTGTCCAAAGCTGTTTGGAATGTTCACATTGCTGATTACTCTCTCCAGACCGCATAAGGCTTTCATGAGCAGAATCCCCTCTTCTCCGGTGGGCTTTAATTCCACTTCTGTCTCCCGTGCCAAGAGCTTCCTGCTTTTTTCCAGACGGTTTTTAAGATCTTCCTTTCTCCACGCTGCCGTTGTCAGTCCGAATTTCCAGTCTCTTACCATCTCCGGATTTTTCAGATATTCATTACCCGGCATAAATTCCGCCAGATGGCGGTCACCTGCCGCCGCAATCAGTCCATAGCGCAAAAACAAGTCAAACTTTACCCGGTGTGCGCAGGCAAAGCATGCATTTGCCCAGTTGGTATCTCTTTCTTTATAACCTTCTGCAAAGTGCTTTTCAATATACTCCTGATACACAGGAAACAGGTCAATCCCTTTATAAGATGCATAGTCAAACCAGGTAAAATGGTTAATACCCAGAACATTTACCTGAATCTCCCTGCGGCTGACCCCTTCCATCCCATACGTGTCTTCTAAAATGCCTTTTAATACTTTCTGGGTGCCGAACACCTCGTGGCAGCAGCCAAAAGCCTTTATCTTTGGAAAGACTTCATACAGCGTTTTTACACAGAGAGACATGGGATTGGTATAATTAATCACCCATGCATTTGGTGCATGATCCCGGATCGCTTCTGCGATTTTCACATACATGGGAATTGTCCGCAGTCCACGAATCATTCCTCCTGGTCCGGCGGTATCCCCCACAGACTGATAGACCCCAAGCCTTTCCGGCATATGTACGTCAACTGCCATTTCTTCAAATGTCCCCGGAAGAATGGAGATCACGATAAAATCTACGCCCTCCAGCACTTCATCCAGGCTGTTATAGGTTTTATATTCCCATTTCCCCACCGCTTCACTGCGTCTGCTTAAATGATTTCCTATGCTTTCATTCGCTTTGGCTGCTTCTTTTTCAATATCATACAGGCGGATCGTTCCGCTCATGCGGGGTTCCAGAGCCAGATCTGTCATAAATGTCCAAGCCCAGCCCCTGGACCCCCCTCCGATATAAGCTATTTGAACATTTGATACCTTGTGGTGTCTATACTTCATGCAATTACCTGCTTTCTTTTTTATTCCCGCTTGCAGCGGTTTTTTTGACTTCTGTATTCAGATTCCGAATTTTCACACAAGAGAACCTGTTTGAAAATACGCTCTGGACAATATATTAAAATATACTATAATAATTTATAGATTCTATTAGTTTTAATTCCATACGAAGGAGACGAATATGCGTAAAGTCCTGTATAGTGAAAGTATCGATGGCATCATGATTGACCGGGTCGTCCGGGATTATGAATTTACCATGCCGTCCAGACATACTCATGATGAATATGAGATCTATTATCTGGTGGAGGGTGAACGGTATTATTTTATTGAAAAACAAACTTACCACATTAAAAAGGGCAGCCTGGTCTTCATAAACCGCAATCAGATCCATAAAACCGGACAGTACGGCGACTCCTATCATGAACGGATTGTAATCGAATTTCTGGATGAGCCCTTTTCCACCTTTCTGGCTTCTACCGGGGAACTCTCTCTGGCTGCATTTTTCAGAAAAAACCAGGGCGTGCTGCAGCTGGAATTACCCCACCAGAAATATGTGCTCTCCCTTCTGGACGGCATCGCAGATGAAATGTATACCCGTGATCCCGGCTACCGGATGATGGCTATGACAAAGCTTGCAAGACTTCTGTTTTTTGCCATGCGCCATTGGAATAATAACGTCACCTCTGCTCCAAACACGGCGCTTTCCACTTCCGCTCCTCATCAGAAAGTGTCGGAAGTAGCATCCTTCATTACCGCCAATTACGCATCCGCCTGTTCACTTGCACACATAGCCGATCATTTTTATATGAGTAAAAGTTATTTAAGCCGTATCTTTAAAGAAATAACCGGATATACAGTCAACGAATACATCAATGTAAACCGCATTCAGCAGGCAAGAATACTTTTGGCGGAAACGGATTTAAGCATCACAGAAATTGCGGAACAGCTGGGGTATGAAAGCATTACCTATTTTGAAAAGATTTTTCGCAAACACACGGAAACATCCCCTTTAAAATATCGGAAACAATTCAACAAAAGCATTGCTCTTCCCCGTCCAAAATCCTTTGTTGCAGAAATCATGGAATCCTGATCGCAGACATTTAATATCTGGTATAACTCAAATGAATTCAATAATTCTCTTATTCGCCAGGAGTTATACTATTTCGTGAGATCCGCAGCTGCCAGAAATCAATTTTCAAATACGCTCTAATAAGGAAAGGGATAAATATTGTCATATTCTACTTCCCACATTCCATTATCAGGGAACCCCGGCAGATCTTTCCCGCAGCCTCTATAACCCGCTGTCATCATAGCAGCCGCCAGTAAAAGTGAACCATTTCCAGGCAGGTATAAGGGGAGGTCTGTGCGCCCTTTCTGATAGTTGTTGCCGCTTACTACATATGCATTCTTGGGTGAATTCTGCAGCAGGATATCAATTGCCCTTTCGGGGTCCCCAAGCCTTACGGCTGTCATTGCCATCATGGCAAAATCCCAGCCCCACATGGTGTTAAAATCCCAGCAGGCAAATATTTTATTCAAAGTTGCCTTCATGGTATCTCCATGAAGGCGTTCTCCCGGAATCATTCCGTATGCTCCCGTCATGGACGGATGATCCCGGTTAAATTCTTCAAACGTGGAGGGGCAGGTCTCACATGCCAGATACAGCCCCTCCCTTACCGCTGAAGGTGCCATATGCTCCGCGGTATAAATCCAATTTTCTTCCTCTTTGCCCAGGCGTTTCGCCCATTTGGCAGCTATGTGCAGGATAAAATGCCAATATTCCAATTCAAAGACCGGATTTTTCGTCGTTGCCGGATCGTGTTCTTCCTGAGCCGGAATCAGCGGTGATGGCAGGTCATAATACCCGGTCTGCTCATTCCAAAAAGCGAAATCACACATAAAGTCCGCAGTTTCTTTCACCACTTCCCAGTACTCATCCAGCAGCTTCTGCCCGCCGCCATTTAGGTATACCAGCTCCAGCATATAAATGATTGAGGGCTGCTGCCAGATCAAAAGGGTTGCTATGGAAGAAGGGCTGTCTGTCCCGTCACAGGCTGTCATTTTAGGCCACCTTGCCCCCCGGTATCCATTGCATGCAGCATTTTCTTTCGCTTTTTGCAAATGCCTGCGGTACCACCCAAGGCTTTTTTCCAGCCGGTGTGCCTGATTAAAAAGAGGTGCCCAGCCACAGTGCCAGAGATACATCTCCAGATGGAATTTGCCATACCAGCTGTTGCAGGTCAGCCCCGTTTCCTGGGGAGGCATGGAGCCGCAGGACTGCAGATTCAGCAGATATTGGGAAAGAATGATTCTGCGCTCCAATTCTGCAGCCCTCTTATCTTTTGAACGGTGCAGATCGATCACTCCGCAGGTCTCCCAAAACTGCTTCCATTTCCTTTGGCTGTTTCTCTCCACCTGCTCAAACCCCGGAGCCTCTCCCTGTTCAAAAGGCGAAAAGCCCAGCGTAAAAACAAGTGTCCTGCCTTGATTTCTCAGATTGATACCATGTTCATTATCCCGGCTTAGAATCGAATCGCTTTCCCTGTTTAATATCACATAATATTGGTCTTTGTCCAGAATCCGCTGAAAACAGAGTTTTCCTTTTAATCCACTGCTATCTCCTTTTATAATTTGCGTCTGATGCAACTCTCCCCGTTCCCAGTCGGATGCCGTAATATCACTGCAGCCATAAGGAAACAAAAGCCCTACAGTCAGCCGTCCTGTTATGAGCGCCTCTGAATCCACCCGGATTCCAAGTACATCCCAGTCTCCGGCACAAATGGTCTTTACCTCTGTGGGATAGCCATGGAGAATAAATCTGCTGGTTATTATCCCCTCATAGAGATCCAGAGTCTGGTCCACCTTTTCCATATCCGAAGATTGGATGTCCTGCCCATCCCAGAAAAAAGTCAGCCTGCATAAATTAAGACGGTGGGGATTCTCCCGCAGCCAATGATAGACTTCTTCATTGCCCGGCTGGCAGTCCGAAGCATAACGGACTACCCTGTTTCCATTTTTATATTCTGTTTTGACTACCTGGGATGGATCAAAATACAAATCCCTGTTATCCCCCGCAGGAGCGGTATGCCATCCCCATTGGCTCATGGTACAAAGGGGCACATGGGCATCCTTTTGTTCTTCGTAAAACGTCTGCAGACCGGTTACGTCCACCGTAAATGCAAACTCACCATTTCCCACCGTTAACGGAGACTCCGGCTGAGCACAGGTGAGATGGGGATTGTGCCTGTTCAGCAGTAATTTTCTGTCTATCATCGCATCTATCCTTTCAATCCGCTGGTGCTGATTCCTTCCACCAGATATTTGTTAAAAATCAGAAATATAAGAAATACCGGGACCAAAGAGCAGGTAGACATAGCGAACATTGCCCCGTAATCCGTTGTTGAAGAGGCATCCGCAAACTGCTTAATTGCGATAGATGCCGTATACATCTTGGGCTTATTCAGATAGATCATAGGCGCCATAAAGTCATCCCACTTCCAGTAAAACTGAATGATTACCGTTGTAACAATGGACGGTTTCAGCAGCGGGAAAATAATCCGGGTAAAAATAGAATATTTGCTGCATCCGTCTATGGTAGCGGCTTCATCCAGTTCCCTTGGAATCCCTTTTGCAAATTGCATCATCTGATAGATAAAGAATGCCTGACCAAAAAAATGCGGCAGAATCAAAGGTAAAAAAGTCCCCACCCAGCCAAGCCTGTTATAGATAATATACTGGGGCACCAGAATAATCTGCGCCGGAAGCATCATCGTACAGATCATGGCTGTAAACCAGATCTTACTCCCCCTAAATTTAATACGGGCAAACGCATATGCAACACATGCCGAACTGAATACGGTTGCAGCCGTTGAGATACCCGCTACGATAAAGGAATTTGCAAAGAATCTGCCAAAAGAGATTCCGCCAAATCCGGACCAGCCGTTGGTAAAATTCTCAAACCTCCAGCTGGGAGGCAGCAGCTTCAGCCCGCCATTTAGTATTTCCACATTATTTTTAAAGGCACCACTGATCATCCAGAGGACCGGATAAATCATAATCAGCCCAAATCCGCAGACAAACAGGTGGTAGAAGAAAGTGCCAAAGCGATGTTTTGTTTTCATTCCCATGTCAGCTTAACCTCCTTTGGCCTATTGGTCTGATTCCTGGAATACCCAGAACTTAGACGATTTGAATATCACAAGTGTCACGATGCTGATGAGCACCAGCATGATCCAGGACATGGCGCTGGCATAACCCATATTAGAATACTGGAAAGCATGTTTGTATACATACAGTGCATAAAAGTTCGTTGCATCGTTTGGTCCGCCCTGGGTTATTACAAATGCCTGGGTAAAGGACATAAATGCGGAAATGGTCTGCATGACCAGATTATACAGAATAATCGGGGACAGACAGGGCAGTGTAATTCTGAAAAACCGCTGAAACTTATTTGCACCGTCAATGTCTGCCGCTTCGTAATAACTGCCCGGAATTTCCTTTAACCCGGCTGCAAAAATGATCATAGAAGAACCAAACTGCCATGCAGCCATGGCAATGAGAATGCCCATTGCCGCGTTTGGATCCCCCAGCCAGGAGATCTTCTTCATGCCGATTCCGGTGAGAATGGCATTGGCAAGGCCTCTGGTAGAAAAGATTGTCTTCCATACCAGCGCTACCGCAATACTGCCGCCGATCAGGGATGGCACATAATATAACGACCGGTAAAAAGTAACGCCTTTTCGCTTCTTCGTCAGCAGATATGCTACCAGCAGTGCAAATGCCAATTTAACGGGTACCGAAATCACAACATAAATAATGGTCACTTTCATAGAATTCAGAAACCGTTCATCTGCCAGCAGGCTGAAATAATTCTCCATGCCGATAAAGGAAGCATCCTGTCCTAATTTATAATCTGTTACCGAGTAGTACATGGATACTAATATCGGAATCAGGGTAAATCCCAGGAATCCAACGATAAACGGCAGTGAAAACAGATAACCTGCCGTATTGTTGTGATGTATAAACTTCCGGAGTTTATTGTTTTGTTTCTTTTCCATATCTAGTCTCCTATTCTTCTGGAGCGTGTCCGAACCGGTGTTCAAACAGGCTTCTGGAATCCTCAAACGATTATTTAAATTTGCTCTGGGCAAACTCTACCAGTTTCTGCGCTGCTTCCTCTGGTGTCAATTCTCCATACTGCACTTTCTCTACCAGCAGCTTATCCTGGTCTTCTATTTCCGTTTTCGGTTCGGGACTGATTACGTTACTGTCCTCCAACGGGAATTTTCCTATTTTATCCACGAAATCATAAATCACCTTATTTGCATCATCAGCCTGTGCCTTAACCTCATCTCTTACTTTCGTCATAATAGGAACACCCCGCTCACCATTCAGCACTTTATTTGCCTCCAGGTCATTGACAAAGTAATTCAAAAATTTCGCTGCTTCTTCCTTTTGTTTTGAATTTTTGGAAATGGAAAGCATCTGGGAAGACTGGACAATCATACCGTATGCGCCGTCCTTGGTAATCCGGGGCACCGGTGCAATCTTAATTTCCCTTCCTGCAGCATTGATGATGGAGTTGATCTGGTTGGATGCAACCCAGGTCATTCCCGCATCGCCGGTCACCAGATAATCATTCTCGATGTCTTTAATTTCTTTAATAGCTCCTGCATCGGGATAGGCGCCTGCATCGGTGAGTTCTTTTATCATAGACAGATAATCAGCTATTGGCTTCGCATCTGTCCAGGCAAGACCGTTTCCTTCCTTATTGAAGAAATTGGCATCTTTTTCTGTCTGGGATACTCTCTGGGTTACACCGGCTATAAAGTTATCCATTTTAGAAGTACCAAAAATACCCAGCTTTTCTGTGATAGCCAGACAATCCTCCTTCCATTCCTCCCAGGTCCAGTCATCCAATGGCTCAGTCAGGCCGGCCTCTTTAAAAACAGCCGGGTCATAAGCGATTCCATACGTATTGGTTCCAATAGAAATTCCTACCTGGTCCCCATTGTTATTCTGGGTTGTTTTCAAAAATGATTCCGTAGTATCACTTACATCAATTGTTCCTTGATCCATATAGCTGCCAAGCATTTCAATGTTGTTTTCGTATTTAGGGAAATTTCCTCCCAGCTGAAAAATATCCCATACGTCATCAGCGGCTACTAACGTATCCAGCTTTGTAAAATAGCTGTCAAAGTCATAGAATTCCGCTTCTATTTTTACATTGGGATTCTGTTCCTCATACATTTCAATCACCTTATTGGTAGCATCATGACGGCTTTGTGATCCCCACCATGCCATGCGTAAGGTAATCTGGTCTCCGGAAGCTGCCGCCTGCGTCTCATTTTTAGTACCATCTTTTGCCGCCTCTGTACTTTTACTTTCTGTACTATTACTGCCTGTACTCTTGCTGTCTGTACTGCCGCCACACCCCATCAAACCAGCAGCCATAGTTCCCGCCAATAACCATGCTAAAGCTCTTTTCATTTTCATAAATTACCTCTCCATTTCTTTTTCATTTTCGTTAGTTTGTACTGCTCCTATCTGATATGTTGACATTCTATACGAAACTTACTTTTAAGTCAATATACATATAAAAAGTGCATAAATAAAATTGATTTTCCGTATTTTTCAAACTATATTTACTTTTTAATTTGTGCATATTGGACAAATTTTGCTCTGGATTTTCTGGCATTTTTTTGGATTGGTCATGCGTTGACACACTTCACTCTCCGTTTTATAATGGATTGTACGAACTTTTACACAAGAGAGTATTAAAAACTTGCACGATAAGTATTGGAAAATACTCCAGAAAAGGAGCCACAGAATATGATAAAAAAACTTACCAAAAATGCCCGGCGCCCGGAAGGAAAATGGGGCAGTCTGATGATTCATAAAATGAACCTGGGGCATGCGAGGCTGACAAAATGGGCACTTTACCAGTTGGATCCCGCACCTGACTGCAAAGCACTGGATATCGGATGCGGGGGCGGAAAAGCGGTGCGCCGCCTGTTAAAATTAATTCCCCAGGGAAAAGTCTACGGCGTAGACTACTCTCCTCTTTGCATTGAACGTGCCCTAAAAGAAAACAGCCATTATATTGCAAACGGCAGGGCTGATATTTTAAAAGCAAGTGTCTCTAACCTGCCCTTCAGAGATAACGTATTTGACCTGGCAACTGCCATTGAGACCATCTATTTCTGGCCGGACATCCATTCTGACTTAAAGGAAGTTCTCCGAGTTTTAAAGCCAGGAGGCAGATTTGCAGTCATATGTGAAATGGTACAGCAAGAAGATGACGCGGATAAATATGCAGAAGTGACCGCTCTTTTGAACATGCATATTCCTTCTGCAATCGGATTAAAAAAAGCCATGCAGGGTGCAGGATTTTCTAAAATCCGTGTTCGTAAACATCCGCGAAACGGATGGCTGTGTGTAATCGGAGAAAAGTAGTCGGCAGATAATCAGAACCATTGTTGGAAGTTCTACGTCATGATAGGTTTTCATAATCGCTGCTTCCTTCCTTCTTTTGCATACAGTACCGGTAAAATTCCAGGTATTCTTTTTCAAATATGCTGTCTTTTAAATAAACAAAGTTAAATTCCCTTGCCGCCCGAAAATTTTGAATATCCACTTTTTTTAAGGTTCCTTCCCGGATCTCTTTTCCCACCACGGATTCGTAGGCAAAAGTCAGGCCCAGCCCTTCCCGTACCAGATGTTTGATCACGGCAAAATTCCCCATTTCATTCAGCTGTTCAAACTGCCCTATGCTTAAATTATGTTCCGCCAGTATATCCTCCAGAATCCACCTGGTACCGGAACCTTTTTCCCGGATAATCAGGGGATATCCGGTGATATCATCCATCAGCAGATTCTCCCGTATGGGAAAATTACCGGAGCAGACTGCAATAAAACCTTCGTTTGCCAAGAGCACATGGCTGTAGGCATCCTTGTCAAATCTTCCCTCTACCACTGCAAAATCAATTTCTCCCTCATCCAGTTTTTTCAGCAGAGTCTCAGTATTTTCAACCAGCATGGACAGTCTGTTTTGAGGATATTCCTTCAGATACGCGGTTAAAATCGGCGGCATCAGATACTCTCCAATGCTTAGGGTAGCTCCAAACCGGAAATACCTTGCCGCAGCCACAGGCTGCTTCATCAGCTCATGAATCTTCCGGCTGTTTGCCTCCATGGTCAGCGCAGACCAGTAAAACAACTGCCCTTTGGGTGTGAGGGTAAGCTCTCTTGCCTCATGGTCAAACAGGTTCATGCCGTATTCCCGTTCTAAATACTGGATATGCTGGGTCACTGCTGGCTGGGTGATATGCAGGGAATGTGCCGTCTTTGTATAATTTTTTAATCTGCACAATTCCAGAAACGTCTTGATTCTATAGTCTAACATAATTCTCCTTATAAGTTTAAATTATAATTTTATAAAAATTAATAATTTTATTTTATATCCAATTGATGGTAAAATCAACAGGAATCAAAAATAAAAATATGAAGGAGTGTATGTTTTGAAAAAATTTACCGAACCACTGAAAAATTTAATCCCTGGTTTCATCGTCTGCCTGGTGATTTCCGGCATTGCCCAGATAATCAGTTCTTTTGTCCCGGCTGTGGGCTCTGCCCTGTTTGCCATTGGCATCGGCATCCTTTGCGGCAATACATTTTTAAACAGGGATTCCCTGAACAAAGGGTGTAAGTTCTCTGAATCCAGGCTTTTGGAGTATTCCATTGTCCTCACCGGGCTTACACTTCACCTGTCTGATATCCTTGGCGTTGGCATCTTCGGCATTCTTTTCATTGCACTGCAGATGGCATTTACCATCACCGGAACCTACCTCATCGGCAAGCGGCTGGGCTTTCGCAAAAAATTCTGCCTTTTGATGTGCGCCGGGAATGCCGTCTGTGGTTCCTCAGCCATTGGAACCATATCTCCAGTAATTGATGCAGATGCAAAAGACAAAGGAATTTCCATTACCATTGTAAATATTACCGGTACCTTTCTGATGGTGATCCTTCCCCTCATCACAGGAATACTCTATCACGATGAGATCATCCATACATCCGGTATGATCGGCGGAATTCTGCAGTCTATTGGCCAGGTCATTGCCTCAGCAAAATTTATCAACGATGATGTTGTACAGATGGCAACAATTTTTAAAATTATCCGAATTGTATTTTTGGTTGTGGTAGCTTTGGTCTTTTCCAAAATGAACACTGCTGACGGAGAAAAGCTGTTCTTAGGGAAACAAAAAAAGGATTCCCACAGCAAAAAAATTTCCTGCGGAATCCCCTGGTTTATCATAGGATTTTTTATCTTCAGTATCATAAGCAGTTTCGGTATCGTCCCACTCCCCCTGGTTAAGGCAGCAAAACTGGTAAGCGGGCAGTTTGAAATCATCGCTCTGGCCGCCATCGGAATGCGGGTTAAATTCCAGGATCTTTTAAATGAGGGTCCAAAGTCCATGCTGTATGGCGGTCTGGTAGGAACCATGCAGACTGTATTAGCAATGGGACTTCTCTTTCTGCTTTAATATCCCGGTCTTAATATCCCGGTCATTGAAAGGGTATTACAATTTCGGTGACATATTTATTTGAATTTCCTTTAAAAATCATACCCGGTCCCTTATGGTATATTTCCCTGGATGGGGTCAGGCAGGTGAATCCACGATCTCTGGCAAAGTCAAGCAGCGCTTTATAAGCTCTGTGCAGCTCCTCATAACTGCCTGTATGTGTTGTGCAGACTGCCTTTGGAACAGCCGGCAGCTGTTTGCAACTGATATTTTTCCCATCAACGATGCCTTTTGTGGGGACACAGATTTCAATATCCGCTTCTTCCTGAAAATCATCGTCGTAATAACAGCAAAATGGCTCACCGGCTCCTCTTCCTTTCACTTCCTTATAAATATCAGACATATATTTCCCCATATCCTGATACCTTCCACGATATCTCATGGAAGCAGCTGTAATTGCCGGAAAGCTTTTCAGCTCAATTTTATATTCCATCAATTCCACCTCCGCTTCTTTGGGCTTCAGGCAGCGGTCCATCCGGCGGATAAGTTCCTTTTCTTTTTGAATCTGCCTGCGGATCATCTCCTGCTTTTCTTCCAGATAGTAGGACAGATCTTCTGCACTTTCGCAGTTTTCCAGAATCTCCTTCACTTGTGCAATACCGAAATCCAAATCCCGGAGAAACTGAATCAGTTCTGCTTTTTTGAAATCTTCCCCGTTATAAAAGCGGTAACCGTTGTCAGCTCTGCAGGACGGCTTCAATATGCCTTCCTCATCATAATAGCGCAGAGATTTCACCGTCAACCGGGTAATTTTAGAAAATTCACTTATCTTATACATGTTCCGCCTCCTTGTTACACTTATTGTAAACCTTCCAGTGCGGTGGAATGTCAAGGGATTTTGATTCTGAATTAATTCAGGGAATCTTCAAATTTCTGTACATTATCCTTTTTCCCAACTACTACGATTATGTCTCCCTCAGAGAAACGGTAATGGGGGTTAATCTCAATATCCGTTTTATTCCCCCGCTCAATCGCAATGATATTCAGCCCAAACTTCTGACGCAGATCCGCTTCCACAATACTTTTATCCACCAGTGAACCGGATAATTTTATTTCCGTAATTTCCACATTATTATTCAGGGAGATATAATCTAAAACGCTGTTGGCAAGCAATCGGTTCGCAAGTCGTACCGCCATATCGCTTTCCGGATATACCACCTGTGCCCCTATTTTTTCTAGAACGGCTCCCTGATCGGGGCTGATGGCTTTTGCAATGACTCTGGGCACTCCCAAGCTTACAACATTGAGCGTTGTAAGAATACTGGTATCAATTTTCTCACCAATGCAGACTACCACCGTATCACAATTTTGAATTCCGATTTCCTCCAGGACTTCTTTTGTAAGGGTCTCAGCCACAAATGCATTTTCTGTGTATTGCCTCAATTCCTTTACTTTACTCTCTGTATTGTCAATTACAATCACTTCTTCTCCAGCTTCTGACAGGGTTTTAGCCAGAGCAGTTCCAAATCTCCCAAGCCCGATAATACCATAGGAATATGTTTCTCTATTTCTTCTCATAATCTTAACCTTTCTGTTTACTATTTTCTATAAAAGATATTCTAAGTTCCATACAGCCGGCTATGCAGCTGATAACGCCTAACCTATAATAATGGTTTCTTCCGTATAGCTTACGTTGGAAGTCTCCTTAAATACCCAAAGTGATGCAATCGTCAGCGGTCCAAGCCTTCCGATAAACATCGTTATAATTAATACGACTTTACTTGCCACGCAAAGATCCGGTGTAATTCCGGTAGACAGCCCTACCGTACCAAATGCGGATGTGACCTCAAAAAACAGCTGGATAAAGGTGCAGTTAGGTTCCAATATACAAAGTGCAAATGTTCCGGTACATACTACCAGCAATGCCAAAAATGTAATGATGAATGCCTTCGTAATGACCTCAGTGGGGATCTTACGCCGGAATGCGGAGCTGTGCTGATTGGTGGCAGAACTCTTGGTTGCCTGCATCAATGCAAAAAATGTACTTGTCTTAATACCTCCGCCGGTAGATCCCGGTGAAGCACCAATAAACATTAAAATCGTTAAAACAAACAGCCCTGCATTGGTAAAACTGCCAATCGGATATGTACTAAATCCCGCGGTACGGGCAGAAACGCTCTGGAAAAACGCCCCCAGCCAGGTAATATCTTCAGTGAGTTTCAAAAGTACCGTTCCGACTGCCAGCAGGAAAATACTCATGGTAATTACTACCTTTGAATGAAGCCGAAGCTTCTTAAAAGACCGTGTTTGAATAATATCTAAAATAACCAGAAAACCCAGACCGCCAAAAATAATCAATCCGCAGGTAGTCAGGTTCAAAAGTACATTGCTCTGATAGGGAATCAGATTCTGCAAGCCTCCCAGAATATCAAAGCCCGAGTTATTAAACGCCGCCACCGAATGGAACAGACTAATCCCCAGTGCATCCAGCGGCGGAAAATCCTGAACAAATACAATGAAACTTAAAATAACTCCTGCCCCTTCAAAGCACAGCGTCATGAGTAATACTGCCTTGACCAGACGCACAACGCCTTTAAAGCTGCTCAGGTTCATGGCTTCTTTTACCAAAAGCCTCCCCCTGATCCCCACTCGTTTACCTGCTGCAAGAATAAAAGCGACTCCCACAGCCGTAACCCCCAAGCCTCCGATTTGAATCAGAAGAGCTACCACCGTTCTCCCGAACACCGTAAAATGTTCAGCCGTATCTATTGCAATCAAACCGGTTACACAGACTGCGCTGGTAGATGTAAATAATGCATTGATAAAACTTACTTCCGCTCCGTCATTAACCGATACTGGCAACATCAAAATCAGGGCACCCACCAAAATTACCAGTGCAAATCCCAATGCAATCAGCCTTCCGGGTGACTGCTTTTTAAAAAATTTCATTTCATTCCTCCTGTGATTTCATTATGCAGATTTTGAATTAAAAACTTAAAATGCACAAAAAGACACAATCTGCGTAAAAAGCAGATTATGCCTCTTTCTTTTATTTTCTAAGGTTTTTGCCCAAAACGTTCCCTGCCTGTATCACAATTACCATCAATATCTTCCGAACTGTCCATATTGCAAAAATCCTTTCTCTAATCTTATCAGTGAATTTATTCCCGCCTGCAACGAACCAAACGGACACGCTGGCGCGTCCATTTCGCGACTGCCGCGAGGCTTGCAGAACGTCCGGCGGACGTTCGTTTAGCAACGACCGGAGCGGAAGCAGAGAATAAATACCCCGTTGCTTGCAGCGGGGTTTTTGACTTGACTCTATTATATTTAACAGTATAGAAAACGTCAAGGTATTTTTTAATATACAATAACCGGTGTGCCAATCTCTACAGCCTCGTAAATTTTTTCGGCATTATCGTAAGGTGTATTCACACATCCGTGGGAGCCGTCGGTCTTATATATCTCACCGCCAAATGCCGGACGGTTCAGGTCATGGATTCCCACGTCCCCGTTAAATGGCAGCCAGTAATCTACCGGAGAGGCATACCCTTCCCCTTTTAGAATCGCATTACGCTTCTTGGCATCAATGGCCCAGCATCCACCCTTTGGTGTATCCCATCCTTTGGAAGAATTACCGGTTACAATGGGAGTATCCACGATCAGTTCACCGTCTTTATAACACCACATCCGCTGCTCTTCTATACTGACTTCCACATATGTTTCACCAATATCGTTGGAGGAACGGTCCATGGCTGTATACACATATACCGGTTCCATAGTCTCCACCTTGCCTTCTCTTAACGCCTCCAGCAGGTTCTCGGTTGTGGCATCCACATCCGTAGCCCAGCCGTAATCTCCGCCTTCTAAAGTGATAGTATCCCCCTTTGAGGTTTTAAACTCTCTGGTGAGCCCGAATGTATCCGTCTCCGCCGCCATTTTATTCACGAACTGCCTTACTTTATCTTCATCGATGGAATATTCACCGTTTTCCCCTTCCACCAGCCATTCTCTGATCTGGCCTCTGTCCGCCACCAGCTTCCGGTCTACAAAGTCAAAGGTGATCTCTGCCTGTGTCAATCGGTTCAGTTCCTGTACCTGGGTAACCATTTTCTCATTGGAGCTGTAGACTTCAGGGTCCTTGTAAAGTCCGGCTTCTTCAAAAGAAAGTTCCGTCTTATGATTGTCTACCGCATCAATGATTGCCTGCTTTACCTGCTCCTGATCCATGGTATTTCCCATTACTTCAGGGACGATTTCAAATCCGGTTGCCGTTTCTTCTATGTAAGCATCCTTTGGTTCCACCATATTGCCGTCTTGAAAACATTTTAAATTTTTAACCAGTGAACTCACCAGTTCTTTGTCATAGGAAGTATTAACTGATGTTTCGTATTTTTCTTGTTTTCCCATATTTAAAAACCATAAAAAGGGTTCCTGCGCTTCTAGAAGCTTTTCCACTTCTTTCTCTTCATCCGTGTATTGAAAGCCAAGCTGCTCTGCCGTAATCACTTCTTCAAAGTTGTCACGTCCTTTTAAAGTGAGGTTATATACAAGAATGCTTTCCTGTATTTTATCTTCCACCTGAGCGATGGTAGCGTTACCGCAATCCAGCCCGTTTATCATAGTTCCTCCATAGAAATGCTTTGTAAAATAATATGCAATTCCCAGGTATACACCAATGACGATCACGAAAAATCCAATCACTACCCCTAAAATTATTTTTTTCTTCGTATTTCCCTTCATTTTTTCACCCCTTATGTCGTACTTTATCCTAATAGCATGTTCAAAAAATCATTCCCGCCATCTGCACGCCCAGCCTGCAGTTTCGTAATTGATATTTTTCGACAAGCTCTATTACAGTATATCATACCAGGATGATATATAAAAGTCATGTATGAAAACTTAAGCAAAAGTTCATATTATAGATGTTGCGAATGTTTTTTCCCTTGTGTATAATGAGTTACATCTATAAATCAAAAACCCATTGCGAGCATCGGAGTTTTTGGTCTCCGCTTTGGCGGTTGCTAAACGAACATCCACTGGACGTTCAGCAACCCTCGAGGCAGACCATATGGACGCGCCAGCGTATCAATTTGGCTCGTTGCTCACGGGAATAAAGTATCTACAGCAAGTGAAGGATCGAATCATGCAGAAGAAATTAAAAACAATATCTATCATAATACTGGTAATTACCGCATTCTTTGCCCTGAACACCACTGCCTATGCCGGCAGGAGTTCCAAGGTTCCCCCCGTCTCTGTTAAATTAAAGAGGCCGGCCCTTTCGGTAAAAGAAGGACAGACCGTAAGATGTATCGCCCATGTGGTACCCCGCAATGCCTCCCAAAAAAAGTTAAAATACCGCTCTCTCAATACGAAAGTTGCAAAGATATCACCCAAAGGACTGATTACGGGTTTAAAGCCTGGCAGAGCAGTCATTGTATGTTCCGTCAAAGGAGCGCCAGCCATTAAATCCAGATGCACCGTCATTGTGGCTCCGAAAAAGTCAGAAATAACCTTTTCAAAATATGTGCAGAACCTATTTATCGGGGAATCAAGTAAGCTTATTCCTTACCAAAACGGTATCAAATTGGCATCTGACAAGGTAACTTTTGTTTCCCGCAACCCGCAGACTGTCTCTGTTGATGCATCCGGTAATATAAAAGCCCTGCAGGCCGGAACGGCGGCTATCACTGTCAAGGCTCATAATAATGCTGCCATGGCATCCTGTACCATACGTATAAATAACAAATCTTCACAGAGCACCGGAAAAACTATTTTTGTGGGCGCTTCCAGGACAAAAGGCAAAGAAATGGTTCTGGATGACCGAACGGATAATATACTGTTTATTACAAAAAGCGGAGCAAGACTTCCCTGGTTTCAAAATACCGCATTTACCGAGTTAAAAAAAATCCTGGATAAAGATCCCAAACAGACAGCCGTTATCTGCATGGGAGTCAATGATATGCAGGATATCAATGGCTATATCAGCCTTTGCCGTGAACTGATGACACAGTATCCCCATACAAAAATTTATATTACCACCATTACACCCATAGACAGCACATTTACGTATCATAAGGATTCCCAGATACGAACATTTAACCGCAAATTAAAAGCAGCCTTTGGCAGCAATGTAATCAATACATACCGTTATCTGAACAAAACCGGATATGAAACGATAGACGGTATCCATTATGAACAGTCTACCTGCGCAAAAGAGCTGGACTATATCCTGGATGCTATAGGCAAGTCAAATACCTCCCAGTAACACATGTATACCTGACTCACAGCCCGCAGGAACTATTAGAAAGCAGCTGCCGTTCATGCGGCAATGGAGGTGAATATGAAAAAATCCACAGAAATTGTTACAAAAGAATATTCCGCAAAAGTACTGCCCTCCGTAATGGGCAGCCATCTTCTGCCACTGGACACGGTGGAAGGCTATAAAGTACGCCCGGGATTCTATGAGATCAACGGTGCCACTGCGATTCCCGGCGGAATCAGCTTTACGGTGCATTCCCATCATGCTGTATCCTGTGAACTGCTGCTCTACCATCCCGAAGAATGCTCGCCTTATGCAGTTCTGAAATATCCGGATAATTATAAAATTGGTCATGTTTTTTCCATGATCGTATTTGGTTTGAATATGGCTGATTTCGAATATGCTTTTCGTCTGGACGGACCCTTTTTGCCGGAAAAAGGGTTTATATTCGACAAGACAAAGCCATTGCTGGATCCCTATGCCAGAGCCGTCACCGGTCAGAGTGTATGGGGTGCAAAGTCTTCCTGTGATGTCCAGTACCGGGCAAGAGTCGTTAAAAATAACTTTGACTGGGGCAGCTTCAGCCAGCCTTTAATTACGATGGAGGACCTGGTGATCTACGAGCTTCATGTCCGTGGATTTACCAAGCACATATCTTCTGGCGTTTCCCATCCCGGAACATTTGACGGACTGAAAGAAAAGATACCCTATTTAAAAAAACTGGGAATAAATGCAGTAGAACTGATGCCCATCTTTGAATTCGATGAAATGAGTGACCGCAGAGAAGTAAACGGAAAAGAACTTTTAAATTACTGGGGTTATAATACCGTAAGCTTTTTCTCTCCCAATACCAGCTACGCCTCACACAACGAATCAAACCAGGAGGGGCTGGAACTAAAGAATCTGATAAAATCCCTGAATGAAAACGGCATAGAAGTTATTCTGGATGTTGTATTTAACCATACGGCTGAAGGGAATGAAGCCGGACCTTATTTTTCCTTTAAAGGGTTTGACAACAATATCTACTATATGCTCACACCGGACGGTAAATATTATAACTTCAGCGGCTGCGGCAACACCTTAAACTGCAATCACCCAATCGTCCAGCAGATGATCCTGGAATGCCTCCGTTACTGGGTTACAAATTACCGTGTTGACGGTTTCCGCTTCGACCTAGCAACGATCCTGGGCCGTAATGAAGACGGTTCCCCCATGAGTAAACCACCACTGCTGCAAAGTCTCGCATTCGATCCGATTCTTGGCAATGTAAAATTAATTGCAGAGGCATGGGATGCTGGGGGACTCTATCAGGTGGGCACCTTCCCGTCCTGGCACCGCTGGGCGGAGTGGAACGGCAAATACCGGGATGATCTGAGAGGATTCTTAAAAGGAGACTACTGGCTTGCACCCGAAGCTGCTAAGCGCATTACCGGCTCTACGGATCTCTATGATCCCAAACTGCGCGGCTACAACGCATCTGTTAATTTTCTTACCTGCCACGACGGTTTCACCTTGTATGACCTCTATGCCTATAACGATAAACATAATGATGCAAACGGTTGGAATAACACGGACGGAACCAATGATAACCGCAGCTGGAACTGCGGAGCGGAAGGCAATACCACAGATCCGCAAATTTTAGAGCTGCGCCGACGGATGATCCGAAATGCCTGCGCTGTCCTGATGTGCAGCAGGGGCACCCCCATGTTTCTTGCCGGAGATGAATTTTGCAATACGCAGTTTGGGAATAACAATCCCTACTGCCAGGATAACGAGATTTCCTGGCTGGACTGGACGCTGCTGGAAGCAAACCAGGATATGTTTGACTTTTTTTCTTATATGATTGCATTTCGGCGCAGCCATCCTGCAATCCGCCGCAGTCTGGCACCCAGTCACTGTAAGCTGGATGCCATCAGCGTTCACCGGGAAAATCCATTTGACAGCCATATTACGGCGGATTCTAAAATGATGGGCGTTTTATTTGCGGGACGGCTTCCGGATGATACCGCAGATGATATTGTGTATCTGGCTGTAAATGTTTACTGGGAACCCCTGACAGTCACACTGCCCCCTTTGCCGAATCCGCTGAAATGGCATCTTGCAGTGAATACTGCCCAAGAAGATTCAAGAAAGATTTACCCCGCCGGACACATGCCGGTTATGAATGATCCATCATTTCGGCTGGGTGCACGCTCTGTTGCTGTTTTTACAGCCGCCAGGGGGAACTCTGGGAATACTGAATAATATTTCTTTACCTGATACCATACAAAAAGTCAGCACACCATATGAAAGCGTGGTCTGCTGACTTCTTCTGTTTTGGTGTTAAACACCTTCTAATATTCCCATAAAATCTTCTTTGGATAAATTCGTAACCGATACACCGTCTTCCGAAATGATCTGGTCGGATAGATTTTTTTTCGCCTCCTGAAGAAGAAGTATTTTTTCTTCAATAGTATTTTTGGCGATCAGTTTATAGACACTCACCGTGTTTTTCTGTCCAATCCGATGTGCACGGTCAGTGGCCTGATTCTGTGCCGCCACATTCCACCAAGGGTCAAAATGAATGACGATACTGGCACCGGTAAGATTCAGCCCCGTTCCCCCCGCCTTCAGTGATATCAGGAAAACCGGTACATCATTTTCATTAAACTCTGCCACCAGCTGCGCACGCTTGGATTTGGCAGTAGCTCCGGTAAGCTTGTAGTTTCTGATTTTCTCCTTTGCCAGTTCCTTTTCCAGAAGTACAAACAAGCTGGTAAACTGGGAAAACACAAGAATTTTGTGGCCGCCCTCCACTGCATTTTTAATCAATTCCATACAGGTATCCAGTTTAGCCGCGCCGCCCTTATAATTCTCATACACCAAAGACGGTGCGCAGCAGATCTGGCGCAGCCTGGTAAGCTGTGCCAGAAGCTGTATCTTCCCTGTCTGGAATTCCTCGTTGCTGGTGTGATTCAATATTTCCAAAAGCTTGTTCACATTCGCCCGGTAAAGTTCATTCTGCTCTCCTTCTAATTTGGAATAGATGACATTTTCCTCTTTTTCCGGAAGGTCTTTTAGCACCTCGGACTTCAAACGCCTTAAAATAAATGGTTTGATCATTTTCTGCAGACGCCCGGTGACAATCTCATCCTTTGATTGAACAATGGGTGTTTCGTATCCTGATTTGAATTTTTCATAGCTGCTTAGCATTCCCGGCATGAGATAATCAAATATACTCCATAGCTCACTTAACCGGTTTTCAATAGGCGTTCCCGTAAGTGCAAATTTCACATCTGCGCGGATGCACTTAACCGCCTTTGATGCCTGAGTAGTATGATTTTTAATATTCTGCGCCTCATCAATTATCTGGGCATAAAAATGTTTGTCCCGATATTCTTCGATATCCCGTTTTAAGAGGTCATAAGAGGTAATAACCACATCAAACTCCTCGTATCCTTGAAGCAGCTCTCTTCGCTCAGACATGCCGCCCGCCAGAACGCAAACATGCAGGTCCGGTGCAAATTTTTCTATTTCACTTTCCCAGTTGTAAACCAGAGAAGCCGGACAAACAATCAGGCTTGGCGTTTTCTTCTGTGGTCCTTCTTTCTTTTTTAACAGAAAACTAATGATCTGCAGCGTCTTTCCAAGCCCCATATCATCTGCCAGAATCCCGCCAAATCCCATGGAATCCAGTGTACACAGCCAACGAAATCCTGTCTTCTGATAATTTCTCATAACTTTCTTTAGGGAAACCGGTACTTCGTAATCACTGTCTTCCACATCCTTCATATTGCGGATCATGGACTTAAATGATGTATCCCGGTGAACCTGGGTACCTTCATTTTTTAATACCTGATCCAGGTAGAATGCACGGTATTTGGGTATCTCTATAGAGCCTCCTGAAATTTCTTTGGCTTTTAAGTTCAGACCGTCAGCCAGTTCTGAAATAACAGCGAGACCGTTATCCTCCAATTCCATGAAATCACCATTCTTTAACCGGTGGTACTTCTTACGATGACGGTAACTCTGAAGCATTCCCTCCAAATCCTCTTTGGAAAGTTCCCCCGCATCTACCTGAAGATCCAGTAATCCGCCTTTTACTGCGATACCAACCGTAATCTTAGCTGCCTGGGTAATCCGCAGTTTCTTAAAAGCGTCGGATACAAATACTTCTCCTACTTTCTCGATCTGTACAATTCCGGTTGTCAGCAAGCGGTAAACCATATCCTCATTTTCATCCTGAATCCAAAACCGGTTATCTGTGCTGATTCCTTCAAAATACGGCTCCACCGTCTTTACCGCTCTGGCTTCCTTCTGAATATCCCGGAAAGCATTGCTGAAATCATAATGTTCTGCCAGATTGTAAACCTTTTCACCATAATCTGCTTCCATTAATGCCGTGATATATCCCTGTTCCCAGTCAAAATATATTTTGACTAATGCTTCCCGGGGAATATATTTTTCCAGGTCTCCATCCACGCGAAGGTTTGCATATTTCTTAAGAACCGGCAGAATGGAACTGCAAAACGAACTCATATCCTTTTCTTCTACATCCAAAACCACTTCTTTGTTAATTTTGCCTATTTTGCAAACAGAGCCCATCTCCCTGGTGAAATCTGAATCACATTCGTATACGGTTCTGCCCATTCTCAGATACAGCCTTCCATTTCCCCAGAATGCTTCCTCTTCCGGAATTACCAGGGAAAAACCACCGCCTTCTCCCAGACGCTCCAGGCCAAACTGCAGCCTGGGATTTTCCTTTACCACAGATAACTCCTGATCCCGGGTCATATAGTCATCCAGATTGCAGGACTTCCCTACCATCAGGTGCAGGAAAGCACCCCTTGCTTCATCCGAAATTTTAAAATAACGCATACTGGGCAGATAAAACGTACTGTTATGATAATAGCGGTACTCTCCGATATATTTCTTCAGATAGGCAATTAACTCCTGCGCCTCTTTTGTAAATGCGCCCATTTCATGGATAAATCCTAATTTTTTCCCATAGTCCACCTTCTCATTCCGGTTAATTGCCTCCAGGAATGAATGGATATCCTTTACAACATATTTATTTTCCGCACCTACTCGAAAACCCAATGCCCATCCGGAATAATCCCGAACCAGTGTCGGCTCCAAATCTATATTTCCCGTAACCTCCGGCTGAAGGAACTGTGCTTTGTTCTGCATGGCATATTCAAAGATCAGTTTGGATAACTCCGGTGCCGTATGAATCTTTTTAGACTTTATCTGCTGAATTTTAAATTTTTCAAAATCATAGAGCGCTTTGGATTTCTCCGGTGCGGCATACTCCAGTGCAAGCGCCACGCAGTGTTTACACATACCCGGATATTTAAAGAAAGCCGGACATTCACACTCATACTCCAGGAAATCATGATTCTCCATATCATAATCAAACCAGACATGATAGTCTGTACCCGAACTGCCTTCCACATCCCCACTGGCATGAAAGATCCCGGAAGCTTCTTCCGTATCGGAATGAATGCCGTATACCATTCCATTATTTTTCAGGGAAATACCCTTTTGAAAAGATTTATTGTAGCAGTTGTCCTTTATTGTTCTAATATCAATCTTCATATATTTTCATTACCTGTCGCTGTTCTACTTTCAGCTATTCTTCTTCCAGTTTTTCCAGATACTCCTTATAGTCGCTGGATAAAACGCCTTGGTGGGGTGCATTTTTTTTATTTATATTAACGGCCGCAGATGATTTGATGATCGGCTGTAACGTACCGGCACCAGCTACACAGCCGCCAGGACATGCCATTCCTTCTAAAAGATAGCCATTGTACTTTCCTGCCTTTGCCATCATCAGCATTTTTTTACAATCCCGCAATCCTTCTGCACTCACGACTTTTACTTCCCGGTTAGGCTGTAATTCTTTAATACAGTTTACCACAGCGTTTGCAACGCCTCCGCTGACTGCGAATCCCCTTCCGTCTCCACTGGACTCGGAAAGCTTACTTTCATTGGTAATAGCGCTAAAGTCCACATCCCTGGCTTCAAACATACCCATGAGTTCTTCAAATGTCAATACAAAATCAATATCGCTTCGAATGGATTTCCGGCTGGCTTCCAGCTTTTTCGCAGCACAGGGACCTACAAATACCACTTTACAACCCGGATGCTTCTTTTTAATCAAACGACCTGTCAGCACCATAGGTGTCAATGCCATGGAGATATAAGATGCCAGCTCAGGATAGAGCTTTTTCGCCATAACGGACCAAGCCGGACAGCAGGATGTAGCCATAAACGGCTGTTTCTCGGGAACTTCCTCCAGGAAATCTTTTGCCTCTTCAATGGTACACAGATCCGCTCCGATTGCAACCTCCACTACATCCTCAAAACCCAGCTGTTTGAATGCATCCCGCAGTTTCTCCGGCGTCAGTTCCGGTCCAAACTGTCCAACAAATGCCGGTGCAATTGCTGCATATACCGGAACATCGCTTTTAATTGCCTGTATGGTCTGGAAGATCTGGCCTTTGTCCGCAATTGCTCCAAACGGACAGTTGACCAGGCACATGCCGCAGGAAACACATTTATCATAATCAATGTCTGCACGTCCAAGTTCATCAGAACCAATGGCATCCATGCCGCAGACTCTTGCACAGGGACGTTCAATTTTCATAATTGCATTATAAGGACAGACTTTGATACATTTTCCGCACTTAATACATTTATCCTGGTCTATGATAGATTTTCCATCTTTAATAGAGACTGCATCCTTTGGACAAACTTCCACACATGGATGTGCCAGGCATCCCTGACAGGCATCCGTAACCCGCACCACATTATCGGGGCAGGAATGACAGGCAAACTTAATAATATTTACAAGAGGCGGATCATAATATTTCTCAGCGATGGCACTTTCTTCGATTCCATCTGATATTGGTGCATGTTCGGTCATTTTCCGAAGTGGCAGGCCTATGGACAGACGAAGTCTCTCACCTACGATTGCCCGTTCCAAAAATACACTTTCCCGGTAAGAAGCTACTTCTCCCGGTATTATTTGAAATGGAATTTCTTCAATTCTGGAATAATCCCCGCCTTCATACGAAAGTCTTGCTACTTCCGTAAAAACGCGTCTTCTAATATCGTTAACGGATGTATATATCCCTCGCATCTTCATTGTGTGTCCTCCTATCAAACTGATATCTATTAGTAAATACGCAAAAAAGGTCAGATATTATTTCGCTCTGACCTCCTTGCCGCTCTATTATATTAACATATATTTGTCTTCGTGACAAGTTCAAACCTGATTTGCTACGTGTGCCGTATGAACACATTTAATGTTTGCTCAGATATGCCTTAATTCCCTGAAAAACTTCCTTGCTGATTATATGTTCCATTTTACATGCATCCTTTTCTGCAATTTCCTCAGATACATCTGCTACTTTCACAAGAAACTCTGTCAAAAGTTTATGCCTCTCATATATGGATTTCGCAAGATCAGAACCTTCCGCTGTCAGTTCTAACTCTCCGCCGCTTTCAACTGTTATGTAGCCGTTTTCCTTTAATATTCCAACAGCCCTGCTCACACTGGGCTTACTGAATTCCAGTTCTCTTGCAATATCGATGGAACGAACCGTCCCGTTCTTCTCTTTCAGCATTAATATTGTCTCTAAATAATTTTCTCCGGACTCGTACATCAAGTTTCACCTCCAATAGTTATTACCTTATAATATATACGATTTGGAGGCTTACGTCCAGCAATTTTATATTTTCATCACTATTGCACTAATACTGCCTCTATTTTATCTTCCGCT
The DNA here is from genome assembly GCA_018365455.1 of Clostridiales bacterium. Taxonomy (GTDB): domain Bacteria; phylum Bacillota; class Clostridia; order Lachnospirales; family Lachnospiraceae; genus Robinsoniella. Next base: position 30,860 of record JAGZJZ010000032.1, on the reverse strand, counting down.
AAAAATCCTTTTTTCTTCAATCCGGTTTCCAAAACCTCTGCCCATTGCTCCTGGGACAACCGGATGGTCGTATTGCTTTTTAATAAAATCGTACATCCATTTCGGATACCTGCATCCTGGTCACAGGACAGGCGGTACATATTCCTTCTGTCAATTGCTCCTATTTCTTCTAATGTCTTTACCATACGGTATACCGTTGCAATTCCAATAGAAGAATCTTTGCCATGTGCCTGATAGTAGATCTCCTTACAGCAGGTACATTCTTCATCCAATATAATATCAATGATCAGCTTTCTCTGTTTCGTGATGCGTAGACCTTTGCTGCGCAGTTCATTGATGATTAGTTCTTTTTTATTGATCAGCTTTTGGATCGGCTGACTGTCATATTCTCTTGGTTTCAACTAGATCACTCCTGTCTTTCTTATACTTTCTCATAGATTAAAAGATAAATATTAATTCATATCCACAGTTTATATGGTTAGCCACAACTAACCACTACTGTAAAAATTAACAGAATATGTCCTTGCCTATTCTGCTAATTTTATCTATTTCTTAATTCTGTACAAAAGCTGTTCATCCTCAGTCTATTCCACCATAATCTTCTGCGCAAGGCTGCGGTTTAATGCAATTCGGGTTCCCCTTATCATTAAGGTCATTCCGTTTAAGTTTTCCCCCAATACCTCGACTTCCTGTCCTTTTACGAATCCAAGCGATTCCAGATGACGTTTCATTTCTTCAGAACCATAGTAAGATTTCACAATTCTTCTATCTCCGGACGCTGCTAATGCTAATGGCATAATACCGCTCCTTTCTAACTCTAATGTATGTAGTGGACACTTAATTTTATATGGTTATCTTATGCTAACTTTTCAAAAAAGTCAAGTCTTTACTGATAATAAATATTATTTTGTTAGTTTTCGCTAACTCTATTTCTTAGAGTCATAACATTTTTGGTGATATCTTAATAGAAAACTTCATAGATCTAAATAGAAATCAGGGGTACTGCGTATAGACTTGCATCTCTCCACAGCACCCCCAACTCTTATAATTCTAAAATCTCAAATTTTAATACCACTGCTTTTTTCTCACCGCTTTTCAGTGTCATAAGTGTATGGTTTTCTTTCTCCCAGGTCTGGCCATTCACACGGCAGTTACATGGTTCAAGCCCCAGGGCATAATCGCCGGATGCTGCAGATTTCCATTGAGTCAGATTTGGAAGCTGATTTTTGTTATAATGAACTTTCAGTCCAAGTCCCAGCTCTTTATTGATGACGGCAGCATAAGTATTCCCTTTGTCATCCGCCTGTACCTGATGGAAAAATACTTCTTCCGGTTTGCCATCTTCCGGCGCTTCCATTTCTCTCCAGTTTAAACTCGTCTGACTGTCTTCCCCTCTCAGAACTGTTTCTTCCGCAGGAATGTCTATCACAGCGCCCTGGTCCAACAGCGGATACCCTGCATTACAATGGTAAAGCAGCATGAAGGGTACTTCTTCATAGGACTCATTTTCAAATTCATCCTGTATACTGATTACCTTGGAGCCTAAAACCGTTTCAATGGTTCTGCGCAGTACCACATTTTCACCAAAAAGCTGTGCCTGACGCATCTCTCCTGAGATCCTGATATGATATTCATCTCCCACCCAGAAAGCATCCCCGCAGACATGCTCAGCCGGTGTTGACCGAAGGCTTCCATGCATCGGCAGGGGATGATGAGGCTCCACCTCAGGTGTCCCTACATTATCCGTTCCGCATGTGAAGAAAAGTCCGCCCATAATGCTGCGCTGGGCATCAAAACCGCTGGAATCGTAATGCTGACGATTCTGTAAACCTGGCTTGCTTAAAAAGTTCAGTGTTCTGCCCTTGTAAGAAAGCTCCACAATATCCAGACATTTATCCTGTGCTGCCGTAAACTGAAGCTCACCGGATTTCACCTGAAATGCTTTCATGCCACAGGCGCGTCCTTCTTTAAACTCCATGTTCCGTACATATGCCATTTGCTGAATACTGCCCATTTTTTTTAATTCTGATTTCTGCATATTCCCTCCTGCACCTTATCCTTTTATACCGGAGCACCTAATGCTTATCCTTTCATGCTGACCCGGATTGCAGGCATTAAGTGCCGTTATCCTGGTCATACATCCTGATATAGCTGAGTGACAGGCTCTGGTATCTTTATTAGGTAAATCAAATTTACTAATTTCATTGTATCGGCTTTTCAGGAATTTTCAATTGCTATTTTTACTAAAATTTTCAAGTCATCTATGTGCGTTTTTCCGTATTGATCTTTACTATACGATATCCTGCGTCTGCAACTGCCTTCGTTAGCTGTTCATCCTCAATTTCCAGGTAAAGCCGCGATGATCAGAATGATAACCAGATTTGCCGGATTCATATAATTTCCTCCTCTCATCCATGTTTTGATACATACAGGAAATGCGGGTGCAAAAGTATGGAGAAGCAACCACTTCTATAAATCCATACCACTGCCCCGCAATCCTGCGTTTAACCTATCTTTTTATGCTGAGGTTTACAACTATTGCAACTCCCGCCGCATCCGGAACAACCGGCGCACATACCACCTTTTTCTTTTTGCTTGATGATATATCGCACATCCAGAATTACGACAAGCAAAATCGCAATTGATATACTGACTGTTGCTGCATTCGCAGTGATCCAACTTAACATACGGGTCCCTTCTTTCTTCTGTCATATAGTTTCTGCCGCTTACAGCGCAAGCAGCGCGGTACCGGATCTGCATTTATGCTGCGGCGCGAGTACCGCCCGGTGCAAATACACCAGTCGGCACTAGTGCCTCCCGGCGTATTTGCGTCGGGCGGCAACTAGTTTTATCACGCTCTTGCCATCTTGCCAGATGCCTGTTTGTGTTTGTTCGGATTATAAGCCGGACGGAACAGCATAAACAGGAAAATAATTAATATAATTGTTGCAACCGCAGTTCCCACTGTGAATCCGCCGCCTGTAAAGGCAGTACCAAACTGAAAGATCATCAAGGTAACTGCATAAGCAAATACATTCTGGTAAATGATTGCAAATGCCGTCCATTTTTTACTTCTGAATTCTTTTGCCATGGTGCTGATAGCTGCAAGGCAAGGGGAATCCAAGAGGTTAAATACCAGGAAGGAGAAAGCAGCAATCGCACTTGGGAAGAATGTCATAACAGTCTGCGCAAAAGCCGCATCCGTTTCTGCCGCATCTGTCATGCCGGCAATAACACCCATGGTGCTGACAATACCTTCTTTTGCAACGAATCCGGACAGAGCCGATGCCACTGCCTTCCAGTTGCCAAATCCAAGAGGTGCAAATATTGGAGCAATAAATCCACCGATAATAGCCAGTAAGCTGTCATTTTCCGAAGCTGCCATTCCGAATTGTCCATTTGCAAATCCAAATGTTCCAAGGAACCACATTACCATACAGCAGAGGAACAAAATCGTTCCCGCTTTCTTCAGGAAGCTCCATACACGTTCCCACACATGAAGTAACACGGTTTTTACATCAGGAATGTGGTACTGAGGCAATTCAATTACAAACGGAGATACTTCTCCGGCAAATAATTTCGTTTTCTTTAACATGATACAGGAAACGATAACAGCAAAAATTCCGATGAAGTACATCAGCGGAGCCATCCACCATGCACCACCCATAATGGCGCCTGCAATTAACGCAATTACCGGAAGCTTTGCTCCACAGGGAATAAATGTGGTAGTCATAATAGTCATCTTACGGTTTTCTTCATTTTCAATCGTCTTGGTTGCCATAATTCCAGGAACACCACATCCGGAACCGATCAGGAGCGGAATAAAGCTCTTACCGGAAAGCCCGAATCTGCGGAATACCCGGTCCATGATAAACGCAACACGCGCCATGTATCCACAATCTTCCAAAACGGAAAGGAACAGGAACAGAATCGCCATCTGGGGTGCAAACCCGATGGGAGCTGCAAGACCGCCGATAATACCGTCTACTACCAGAGATACCAGCCATTCTGCTGCACCTATGTTTTCAAGACCTGCCTGTACTGCCGGCTGAATCCATGCGCCAAACAAGGTATCATTTGTAAAATCTGTTACCACCGCACCAATCGTTGTTACGGAAATAAAATATACCAAGAACATAATCGCCGCAAAGATTGGCAGCGCAAGCCATCGGTTTGTAACTATTCTATCAATTTTATCTGAAGTTGTCATCCCTTTTTGTTTTTTCTTCAGACAATTATGAATCACCTTCTCTATGTACTCATATCTCTCATTGGTAATAATACTTTCTGTATCATCATCCAGTTCGTTCTCTGCTGTTTCTACCACATCTTTGATTATTTTGCTGCTGTCAGCTGAAAGTGTCAGTTTATCCATGACTTTTGGATCTTTTTCAAACACTTTAATGCTGTACCAGCGAACCTGTTCCGAAGGCAAGTCTGACGGAAGCTGATCTTCAATGTCAGCCAGATAACCCTCTACCTTATCAGAAAATTTGTGCTGGGAAAGAAATGTTTTTTGTTTTGCAGCAAGGGCAATTGCTCTGTTTGCCACTTCATCTAACCCGATGCCTTTTAATGCCGAAGTCTCCAGAACCTCACAGCCCAATGCTTCAGAGAGCTTTCCCGTATTGATTTTATCACCGTTTTTATTGGCAAGGTCGATCATATTGAGCGCCATGATCACCGGAATACCAAGTTCCATGATCTGAGTCGTTAAATAAAGATTTCTTTCCAGGTTTGTGGCATCCACCAGATTGATTACCACATCCGGCTTTTCATCCAGCATATAGTCCCTGCTGACTACTTCTTCCAGGGTATAGGGTGATAAAGAATAAATTCCCGGTAAATCTGTGATAATCACATCTTTATGTCCTTTTAATTTACCTTCCTTTTTCTCAACAGTAACTCCGGGCCAGTTGCCAACATATTGATTGGAGCCGGTCAGGCTGTTAAACATAGTTGTTTTACCGCAGTTTGGATTACCTGCAAGTGCAATACGAATTGCCATCTTACTTTCTCCTCCTTTATAGTTAGTTTAACCTAACTCTGTATCAAAAAATTTCTCTACCTCTTATTCAACCTCAATGATTTCCGCATCCTGCTTTCTTAAAGACAGTTCATATCCGCGTACCGTCACTTCCACAGGGTCTCCAAGGGGCGCAACTTTTCGAACATAAACCTTACAGCCTTTCGTAATACCCATATCCATAATACGGCGTTTTAAAGCACCCTCGCCATTTAACTTCCTTACCGTAACCGTGTTTCCACAAGCCACATCTCTTAATGTTGCCATTACATTCTCCTCCTCTTAAATCATGATTTTTTTTGCCATATCCTGATTAATTGCAACTCTGGAATCCTTAATATTCACAATCACATTTCCCTGAATAGCAGATACAACCGTAACAGCCGCTCCTGTTACAAAACCAAGATTCTCCAGAAATCTTCTGGTATCTTCCTTGCCGCCAACTTTTTTAATCACATTCATTTCTCCGGTATTCGCCATTGTTAAGGGCATCACTTCTCACCACCTCATCTGTAAGAATTATTATATTCCTTGCTATTTTTCTTTCAGTTAGCTTTTGCTAATCTTCTTTTCAATGGTTAGTATATACTAACTTATGGAATAAATCAATAGTTTTTTTGAAAAAATGAAAATAATTCTCACAACCTATATTTACCAGGTTTGGTAATGCCTTCAAAAGATTTCTCCTTGACTTTTATTTTCCTGCTTCCTATAATAAATGTTAGAATAAAATAAAACATACAGGAGGTCACAATGAGTAAAATAGATGAAGTAAGAAGCGCTATGGTTACCGCTATGAAAGCAGGAGAAAAGGAACGGAAAGACTCTCTTTCCATGCTGTTGTCCGCTTTAAAAAATAAGGCCATCGACAAAAGAGAAGATTTAACGGAACAGGAAGAAAACGAAGTAGTCCTAAAGGAAATCAAGCAAACCAAGGAAACTTTGGAACTGACACCAGCCGACCGTACCGATATTATAGAGGAATGCCAGAAACGAATCACCGTTTATGAAGAATTTGCCCCACATATGATGGATGAAGGAGAAATTAAGAACGTTATATCTGAGGTTCTGAAAGGCCTTGGCATTGACACACCTACCGGCAAGGACAAAGGCCGTATTATGAAGGAACTGATGCCCCGGGTTAAGGGTGTGGCTGACGGTAAACTTGTGAATCAGATCCTGGGGAGTTTGATGCAGTAATTCCTTTAAAATTATAAACGCATGATAACGGAACACGTCCATATCTTTTGGATGTATTCTGATATCATGCGTTTTTATTCCCGCGAGCTACGAGCCAAACGGACACGCTTGCGCGTCCATTTGGCAACTGCCTATACATTTGTTTCAGTTTCATTTAATCGATCCGTTTAACCTGTACCCTGCAATTCTTTTTAAAAAAAGCAATCCCATAGCAGATAATGTTTTCATACCCTTCCTGTTGCAGTTCTCTGTAATATTCCTTGTCCTGAATTTGATTCAAAGCTTCCGTTGCTTTTGTTTCCATATCCTGAAAAACCCCGGACTGCTTCAGTTCCACAATTACCACCGGTTTCCTCACATCCAGGCTCCTCAGCAGAATATCCAGCCTGCCGTCTCCCCCTTCCCGATTAGACTCTATTAAATATTCATCCAGCGGCTTCAACAGACCTAATAAAAAGCCATGGTAAAATGCTTCTTTGTAATCATAAAAACTGATACTTTCCCTCAGCTGGCGTCCCAGTTCATCCTGTAAATCCACCTCATTTCCACTCAATAATGCATCATATAACTGACTCAGATCTTCCTGTTGTATCTTTTCTTTCATCCATTCGGAGACTTTACTTTTATAAATATAATTTATTTCCACATTCGGAACCTGCATACGGATAAACCTTTGATCTCCGACAGATCGTTCGGAGACTTTTTTCAGATATCCTGTAAAATAGAGAAAATTCCACAAATTTTCTTCTGATTCTTCTATATCCGCATAAGTAATATCCTCGTGAACTACACTTTCAATTGTATCCCCGGCAATTAAAGATTCCACCTTACTTCTGGTCTGGAGGTCTGCACCTTCTATAAGATGACGTATAATATCATTTGAACTGGTATTAGACCAATATGGTTTGGGTTTCGCATATTCATTCTCCAGCAAATCAGAAATATAACTCAATACACTCCACGGATTGTAAATTTCCTGCTCTCCAAACAAGTATCCATCATACCATTCTCTTATATCCGACATGTGGCAATTTAATCCATAATAATCCAGGATCTGTTTCGTTTCCTCTTGCGTAAATCCGAAATATTCTTCATAAGCTTTATCCATAATCGAAATAATGCGAAGGTTATTCAGACCAGTAAAAATACTTTCTTTTGATATTCTGAGGCAGCCTGTAATGACCGCAAATTCCAGGCAGCTGTTCGTTTTTAGTACAGACTCAAATAATGAGCGGATAAAATTGACCATTTTATCATAGTAACCGTGAAAATAAGCATTTTCTAAAGGTACATCGTATTCATCAAGAAGTACAATTACTCTTTTTCCATATTGGTGATACAGGATCTGGGATAAAAACTGTAAGGATGTAAGATAGTCCTGCCCCTCTCCCTGAGCATTTAGAATTCTTTGAATTCTGTCTTTCTCAAATTCATAAGCTTTCACTTCTTTTTCATGTCGGCGGAATTCTTCGGCAATCGTCTGCTTCATCGCCGCAAAGGCATAAGAAAAAGATTCTTGCTTGGCGCTTTTTAAAGACAGTCGGATTACCGGATACTGTCCCATATATTTTTCACATATATCCTCTTCCTTTAAAATAGCCAGATTTTCAAATAATGCCCTCTGATTTATTCCGGTATTTTCAAAAAAATATTGCAACATGCTGATTCCAAGTGTCTTTCCAAAACGTCTGGGTCTGGTAAAGAGTGTTACCTTCCCCCTCACATCCAATAATTTTTTTATCAACAGAGTTTTATCAACATAATACCCATTATTTTCTATAATCTCTTTAAAATCTTCCTGACCTACAGGCAGGAACCTGCGCTTTTTCAAAATACCATACCCCTTTCGCTGTTATTTTAATAATCCATATTTACCTAGAACTCCATCCTAACAGTAGCAATAGTGACAGCACTGTTACTATTGTTACTGTCTGGATGGAGCACCAGAGCGTGTTTAAAAAATGCTTTCTGGCAGCTGTGCGTTCCAGTTTGTGGGAGATTTGTCCCAAATGAAAGGCGACAAGCATATATTTTTATTATACCACAACACCACATTACGAACCTTATTAATTGAATTAAATAATTAATTTTTGTTATCATATTTTTTCTATTACAGCAAAAACCTCCTTAAGATTATATCTCAAAGAGGTTTTATTCCTATACATATTTATGATAGTGCTATGGCTAAAGAACGTATCTGATCCTATCTGATCATGAATCTCAGAACATCACCTTAAAGGTCTTAATCTCATAAGGCTTCATATCAAACTCTATTTGGTTTCCGGCTACTGCCGCTTCCCCGCAGTTCACTTCCATCATGTCACATTCCCATGCGGATGCAATATCTTTTGCAAATGTGAGGGTTGAGTGGGTTCTCCGGTTGAAGCATTCGTACAGACGCACAATCAGAGCGTCTCCCTCTTCTGCTTTTTTTACAACCTCTACCACTACATTATCCTGATCGGAGGATACGTGGGAATAAATTTCTTTTAATGCTCCGCCTTCTGTTTCTTTTACCACCGCTGTAAGCGGGTTATTCAGCTGGTAAGCCTGTTTTACGGTACCTGCGCTTCTCCAGTCCCCTTCATGGGGATAGAAAGAATAGGTGAATTCATGGAATTCCTTGTCTGCTTCCGGATTTGGATAACGTGCAGATTTCAGCATGGACATTCCGATTACTCCATCATGTACACTGCATCCGTATTTACAGTCATTGAGCATGCTGACACCATAATTGTCTTCGGATACATCCAGCCATTTGTGTACGCAGACCTCAAATTTTGCATAATCCCAGGAAGTATTATAGTGCGTCTGGCGTTTTACATTGCCGTACTGGATATCGAAGGTTGCTTCGCTGGTATGCACGTCTACCGGGAATAAGGTCTTCATGAAGATCTGGTGTTCTTTCCAGTCAATTTCATTTTTAATGTCAATCCTTGGAATATCTTTATAGATGCAGATGGATTGTGTAATTGTGGAATCCAGGTATTTTCTTTCTACTTTGATGACAGCTCTTACCGGTCCGTTTTCCGCAATTTCCATTTTTTCAACCTGATCCACTTCCCAGGCTTTTTCTACATAGTAATTATTAACATCCCAGGCATCGTAGTTATGAGGACGATCCTCGTAAGTCATAATCACATTGGCAGCTTTTCCCGGCTGCAATACTTCACGCTTGGCCTTTTTATCAAAAATAGATGCAAATTGTCCCTTTTCATTTAACGTAATAGCAAAGAAATCATTTTCCATATGATCGAAAGTAACCTGCATAGTGCCATTGTTCAGCGGTTCTTCTTCTTTCAGATAGAAAGTCTTATAACCTTTTGATGGAACACCCTCTGCCCTGAAGATAATTTCTCCGGTGTGGGCTTTCTGTGAAGGAACCAGACAGTCTTTGTCGTATACGGCTGCATTTGCCATTCCGGCAGGACACGGGAAGCTGACAATCTCATCTGCTGTCATACTGTTTGGATTATAAACTACAACAGAATGCTTTGGCGCCTGTACCTTATCCGCAATATTTTTTAATGCCCCGTTTACCAGTTCTTTATTTATAGCAAAGATGCTTTCATATTCCGCTTTGGAATCATCATATACTTCTTTGATCGAAGAACCGGGAAGGATATCATGGAACTGATTTCTTAAAATTACTTCCCACGCTTCATGAAGCTGTTTGTCAGGGTAAGCACTTCCTGTCAGGTCCTGATCCATCATGCCGTAAAGCTCTGCGTTCTCATATGCAAACTCCGCTTTACGGTTGTATTTCTTATTGCGTGCCATGGAAGTATAAGTACCTCTGTGGTATTCCAGATATAATTCTCCCACCCAGGATGGCAGATATTTGTGATCCTTTACATTCTTCTCCAGAACCTCAAAGTAATTTTTAGCTGTACTCATAACTGTTTTTGGACAACCAGGAATTCCTTTTTCCAGTCTTCTCTGGTTCTCCAGCATTTTGGCAGTTGGTCCGCCGCCGCCGTCACCGTAACCGAAGGAATTTAAGATCTCTCCATTCAGATATTTCTGGCTGTAACGTGCCCATCCGCCTTTAATCTGAGACGGATTGATGTCTCCGTTATAGGTTGTGAAATGTTCTGTCTCAAAACCGCCTTCCACTGCGCCTTTTTTATAATCCCTGGTGGATACAAAATGGGTCAGAACTCTGCTGCCGTCTATCCCCTCCCATTCGAAGGTATCATAGGGCATTTTGTTAAATTCATTCCAGCTGATCTTCGTTGTCATAAAATAGGGCAGTCCACATTTTTTCATAATCTGGGGCAGCGCAGCCGAATATCCGAACACATCGGGAAGCCATAAAATAGAGTTATCCGCACCGAATTCTTCCTGGAAGAACTTCTGTCCGTACATGAACTGGCGGACCAGTGCCTCACCGGATGCAATATTACAATCCGCCTCTACAAACATTCCGCCTTCCGGTTCCCATCTGCCTTCTTTGACTCTTTCTTTGATCTGTTCGTACACCCCCGGCGCATTCTTTTTTACATATTTATAAAGCTGAGGCTGGCTGGACATAAAAATATATTCCGGGTACTGTTTCATCAGATCCAGCACCGTGGAGAAACTTCTGACTGCTTTATCCTCTGTCACAGCAAGTGACCAGAGCCATGCCACATCAATATGGGTATGTCCCACACAATAAACAACTGCATCACTGCTGCCGCACTCTTTTTCATAAAATTCTGCAGTAATATACTCCTGTGCTTTTTCCAGGGAAGCATAATATTCCTGTGAATATTCTTTTCTTAAATCCAACAGGTTCAAAGACTCGTTTAACCTTGTAATAATCGTTATGTATGCTTTGTCATCCGGGTTTAACAGCCTTGCAACATTTAGCGGCACAGAAATATCATAGAAATATTTTTCCGTCTTCCTGTCCAGTACTTTTAATTTTGAATCCAGCTTTAGACTGAAATTCTGATCTCCGGTAAATGCAGACAGTACGATACGATAGCATTCACCTGCTGCTGCATGTTCCGTCAGGACCGTTTCTCTGTGGTTCACATCCAGCCCCTGCTTCATTTCTCCATTTACGTAAATAGAAAACTGTGGATTCGTTGCATCCCACTCGCCCTCTTTTCCGGTGGTTAATTCATAAACTACACACTTGCCGTCAAAGCTTTCGGGAATCGTAATCGTAGTCTCAAACCAGTAATATTCCCGATGCCCGCCCCAAATCTGTTCCCTGGAAAAATCCAGCCATGCACCGGTATCCAAACCAGCAATGTCTGTAAATCGTTCCGTAGTCTGAATCATCTTGTAATTCTGGATATTAACTGATTCCGGATAGATTAATTCATGTAAATCTTCAACCAGTTTTCCTATCCTTTCCTTAATTAAAACCATGAGTTACCTCCTCCATACAGCAGATATGAAGATATCTGCAATTTAGCATTTTAAAAATTTCATTTCGTGATCTGTCATCCTTTTGCTGCACCTGCCATGGTGAATCCCTTAGACATATATTTTTGTGACAGGATATAAAGCAGAATTGATGGTAAAGCATATACTGCGGAGTATGCTGCAAGCTGTCCGTACTGAACCATTCCGTTATTTCCAAAGAACTGGTATAGAAGAATGGATGCAGGCTGCTTGGCAGGTGTACTCAACAAGATATAGGGTATGAAGAAATTCCCCCAGCTTCCGGAGAAGGTGTAAATAAATACCACACAAATTCCCGGGAACATCAGCGGTGCCACTACCTTTCGGATTGACTGCCAGGTTGTCGCTCCGTCTACCCATGCAGCTTCTTCCAGCTCTACCGGAACCCCATCCATAAAATTCTTCATGAGCCAGATTCCATAGGGAAGGGATGAAGCACTTAAGAATAGAATAACACCCCAGATGCTATCTAGCAAGCCTATTGATAAAAACATTTTGTATACCGGTACAATGACTGCCGTCATGGGTAATGCAGTCATAAAAAGGATGACATACATAAATCCTTTGCGGTAACTCAATCGGTATCTGGAGAGTGCATAAGCACCAAGCCCCGATACAATTACTACGATAGTCGCCTGGATAAAGGAGATGAAAAGTCCGATCCCAAATCCTTTTAAATTCGTTTTATTAGAAAGTACTGCTTTGTAATTCTCTATTGTCCACTGCGTAGGTGCCTTAATTGCCTCACTTGCATTTGTATCTAAGGAGGCGATCACAACCCAGAGAAGTGGAAGTATGAATACTAATGCAATACAGCTAAGGATTGCATAATGGATTCCCTTTGTTGTTTTTTCATGCATATGATTTCCCTCCTTAATCGTCTGATTTCAAGATTCTTGCATAGATGATACTGCAGACAATACCAACTACCAGAATTAACATACCAATTGCTGTTCCTGCACCCATCTGTCCGCTGGTAAACGCCTGTCTGTACATGTAGATGGGAAGTGTACTGGTAGAATTACCGGGTCCGCCGCCTGTCATAATATAGATCAGTCCAAATACACCCAGTGTTGACAGCGTATTTAACATGGTGTTGGTTGCAATGGTATCTTTGATACAGGGTACGATAATCCGAAGCAGTGTCTGTCTGCGGTTTGCTCCATCCACTTTTGCAGCCTCTTCAATATCCCCGGATACATTATCCAGCGCTGACTGAAAGTTCATCATAGAGAATGCAGTTCCATGCCATATGTTTGCAGCTACAACAGCAGCCATTGGATGCTGGTACAGCCAGGCGATGGGTTCAATCTGTATGGCACCCATAATCATGTTGAGTGTACCGGATTCCTGGAAAAAAGAGGAACAGCATAATGCAACAACGATTTCGGGCATTACCCAGCCTGCCAGAATACAGGGACCTACGATACTACGAAAGGTCTTTGCTTTATTTTTCATCAAATAGGCAATCGTAAATCCTAATACGGACTGCCCAATTAAACTTCCAACTAAGAAAATCAATGTATTTTTAATTGCGATTAAAGTATTTGGGTCTGTAAGCATTTTTATGTAATTTTCCAGCCCCACTATTTGGAAATTTGCTGCATTTGAACCACTAAGTGCTAAATTGGTAAAAGAATAATAAACGGTTAATACAATCGGAATAATAAAGAACGCGATTAACAGTACAATCGCCGGCAGTAACAGTATGGATTTCTTAGCCTCATCCATTACCATTGCCTTTCTGTTTGGTCTAGCCATCAGCACAGCCCCCTTTTCTTTCTTCGTGGAGTCAGATATCCCGCCGCAGAAAGCGGGGTATCCTGTCTTTCACTTTTCAATAAGACCGGGCGGTTTCAATCTATTCTGATTAACCCCGCCCGTTGCATTTCATTACTATTTTTCAATAGTTTTGTCATCACCGACAGCACGCTTTACTTCTGTTCCATACTGTGCAATTGCGTCCTCCGGACTTGTACCGGATACAACTGCCTCTACCATAGACTGGATACTGGTGGAAACGGTGGAGTACTGGTCGTTCTGAGGTCTGAATTCTGCTGTAGCAAGGAAATCCGTAGAGATCTGTTTGAATGGTTTTGCTGCATATTCAGGATCTTTTGCTACATCAGTTCTGGTTGCAATGTTGCCCTGTGCGATAACTGCTTTTGTATAGATAGATGGATCCATTAAATGTTTGATAAATTCAAAGGTAATATCCTTTGCATCGGAATTTTCAGGAATGGATAATGCCCAGCCGCCTGCCAATGTAATGGTTCCGGGTTCCTGTCCTGTGCTGGTAGGCATTGGAGCAAATCCCAGTACGTCTTTTGCTTCCGGCCATGGTGATGCACCTGTTTCTTCCCAGTTTCCAGGAATCCAGCTGCCGTCTAAGGAGATAGCAAGCTTGCCCTGTGGCAGATATTCTCTGGCTGAAGTATTGGAAGCCTGTCCGTTTAATACTTTTGATAAGGAAGGTCCGTATCCGTTTGAATAAATATCATTTAAGAAGTTCAGAGAATCTAACATGCCCTGGCTCTTAACGATCCATTTTCCACTGTCATCGATTAATCTTTCGCCTGTTCCATAAAGGAGCATTTCATATGTCTGCATGGAAGTTGCTTCACCGGTAGCTACACCTGAGTTACACCAGAAAGGAACTACATCCGGCACTTTCTCTTTAATGGTCTTGCATGCATCTAGTATATCCTGCCAGGATTTTGGTGCCCATTCTTCCGGCAATCCTGCCTGTTTGAAGATGTCCTTGTTGTACCAAAGTCCACGTGTATCTGTACAATATGGGATGCCGTATGGTTTACCGTCTTTGGAGACACCGTTTTGCATGGATTCGTAGTATGTACCGTCGTTCCATTCGGGATAGTCTTTTACGTAATCGGTTAAGTCTGTCAGGTAACCTGCACTTACGTCATTTGGAAGCTGGAAAGTATCTTCACAGACTAAATCCGGGCAAGTACTTGGATCCTGAAGCTGCAATGCGATTTTAGCAAAATAATCACCTTCGCTTGCTACGATGGGAGAAATATTTAATTTTACGGAATCTTTTTTATCCCAGCTGTCATATCCATCCTGAATCCATTGCCAAAGAGCACTCTTCTCGCCCTGTCCATCATCACGGAAGGTAAAGGTAATTGTCTGAGCGTCTCCGCTGGCAGCTGTATCTTCCGCTGCTTTTGTTTCATCGCCGGCAGCTGTTTCAGAACCTGCTGCTGTCTCTGCTTTCGTCTCCTTGGAAGTACCTGCTGTCGTTGAATCCGTTCCCCCACCTGAACCACTGCAGGCTGTCAATCCTAATACCATTGCGGATGCCATACAAACGCTCACCAATTTTTTTCTTTTCATACTTCATCGCTCCTTTTTCTTTACTTTTTCATTTCCCGCTTTTCTTAAGCTGTCTATATATTATCATCCCAATTTCAATTTGAAAATTCCACATTTTTGAAAAAGGGGTACATTTTTAACCTTTCCCTATACTTTTTTACTCATTTTTTGTCAAAAAAATGTTGTGAAGGCATTTTACACTATACACTTTCACAACATTTTCCTTTATTATCATCTGTAAATTATCCTATTTATCAATAAGCGCCACACGAACTTTGTCCTGCATGGTGTCACCGATATTCTTTATGCTTACGGTGCGTTCGTGCAAAATATCATAAATGCCGTTTGCCACAGCACCTGAGATATCAAACCAGGAATCATATGCACCTTTTGTAACACCGTTTTTCATATAATCCGACACCAGAGCCTGATCAGGGCCTATTTTTTTCTTTTTGTACTCTCCTTCAACCAGAACCGGAACGGTATCCATCTCTTTCGTAAGAAAATTTGCAACATCCGGTTCCCGGATATAATCCAAGAACTTCTTTGCTTCCTGGATATCCCCGGATTTCGTAATTCCGATGTTCTTCCCGTGCAGCAGATACGCTTCTTTTTTCCCGGATGGCATCCCTGTCACGCCAACCTCAAATCCCAGGCGGGTGGTCCGAAGAATGGAAGCCATACTGGCATTCCCAGCCATCATTGCGATATGCCCTTTTGCAAATTCATGGGCAAGGTCTGACTGGCTCCAGTTCATGGTATCCGGTGATATCTGCTTTCTGTTTTTTAACTGAAGCAATAATTGGAATACCTGATTTCCTGCATTGCCATTCACTTCCCGAAGTGAGCCGCCGCAGGAATACAGCATCTGCATAAAGAAAGCAGTCACTTCCTCCGGCTGTTTTGCTGCGAAACCAAATCCGTAGTTTCCCAGGCCTTTGATACGGTCACATACACTCAGCAGTTCATCCCAGGTATCGGGCACTTCCTGTTTCTCTTTTTTCATCAGGTCTTTGTTGTAGAAGACTACATAAGGATCACTTGTAAACGGCACCCCATAATATTTCCCGTCGCTGATGGCATTGGTCCAGAGATTCTGCCAGTACCTGGATTTTACATTCCCCTTTATATAAGCGGTCAAATCTTCCAATATGCCCATGTCAATTAAGGATGGCATCATGGTATTTTCACAGATAATCAGGTCTGTATTGGTACCTTCATCCGTTCTCATACAGATTTCCTTTTGGAAATTCTCCTGGGAAATAAACTGGATTTCTACTTGTTTATTTCCTCTGATTGCGGAATAATTCCGCGCCGTCTCTTCCAGAGCCTGTTTATGTACACTTCCTTCGTCAGGCGCCATAATCCGGATAATCTGCTCATCGTTCGTAACCTTTTGTATCACTTTATTATTCTTGGAAGAAAACCCGATATAAGTAATAATCAGCATTACCAGGACACAAGCCGCCGCACCGCCCAATAGCCGTCTCAGCTTCATTGGCTGTTCATCTCCTTTTTATAATCGGATGGTGTAACACCGCATATTTTTTTAAACACTTTCACGAAATACTTCTGGTCATGAAAGCCTACTGCTTCTGACACTTCCCCAATTTTACATTTTCCAAGGCTTAACAGCCTCTTCGCCATACTGATGCGGAAATTCTGCAAAAATGCAACAAAATTTATATTCATCTCCCGGTAAAAGATCTTGCTTAGATACTCGGGGCTGACACCGCACATTACCGCCGTTTCGGTCAAGGTTATATCCCTGGCGTAATTCTCTCTGATAAAGGAAATCACATTGAGAATCATTCCGTTTTCAGTAAGACCAGAGATATCATCTTCACTTAAAGTCAGCGTCTTCATTACCTTGTCAAACTGATGTTCCAGCTGTTCCCTGGAATTACTTTTTGCCATATTTCCCACAATATACTGAATCCCGTTTTCTTTTTCCAGGTTCTCTTTCAGTTCATTCACCACACGAAGAAGGCCTGCCGTAAAACGCACTGTAAACTCCCGGATACAATCAGGATGCCCCTTGCTTTCAATCACCTCTTTTTTAAACTGTTCCCCCAGTTCCTGTATACGCTCCGCTTTCCCGCTGCGCATCTCCCGGCAAACGGCACGTTCCAGAGAATCGGGATATTCAATATTTTCATACTCAAATCCTTCCAGCAGTTCATCATCCAGAATAGTGCCGGAGGGAAATGAAAATGCATGCCTCATCAGATCCTTCAAATGCAAAACCTTTTCATCCAGCCCTGTAACGCCATATGCAGTCGTATAGCTGCAAAAGCATTTGGAAATTTTACCGATTCTCTCCAGTACACGCATCTGGAACATCCGCTTTAAGCTGCGGTTCCGCTCGGTATCCAGCACAATGACAAGAAACCCCACGTCCTGGGACAGAAATACCACGAAGTAGTTTTCCATGCACATGGCATCCAGTACAGAATTCGTCTCTTCCATCATTTCTGTGGTACTCTCTCTTACCACACTGCTGCACTTCACCAGGAATAGTGAAATCTGCACTTTTTTATTAACCTGTATGGACTCCTCTATAACCGGCAGAATTTTTTGCTTTTCTTCCTCCGTACCGGTGAGGTAACTCCACAAAAGCTGGCTGGGCGAAACCCTTTCAATCTTCGTTTTTTCAATTTTATTATCCACTTTTTTCAGCAGTTTCAAAAAATCTTCGATATCCAGTGGTTTTAAAATGTATTCAGTCACACTAAGTTTCAGAGCCTTTCTGGCATATTCAAACTCGGAATAGCCGGTTAAAAGCAATGACTGAAACTCTTCACCTTCGTCATGCAGCGTCTGAAGCATGGTAAGACCGTCCATTACCGGCATCTTAATATCTGTTATAACCAGATCCGGCTTAAGCGCTCTGATATTTTCCAGTCCGTCTTTGCCATTTACCGCCGTATAAATTATTTCATGTTCGGTATACCGTTTGATGATCCCAATCAGCCCTTCTCTTGTATTGGGTTCATCTTCCACAACTATAATACGCATAATCTCATCCTCCCTACTCATATGGAATTGTTATGGTTACCGCAGTACCATTTTCACTGGAAACAACATGAAAATGTCCTGATTCTCCGTAATAGAGTTTCACTCTGGTAATTACATTACGGACCCCGATGCTGGATTCTATTCTCTCTTTGCTATAGTCAAATTGATTAAAGAATTCTGCAAGTTCCGGATCCATGCCTTTTCCATTGTCTTCTACCACAATTTCTATATTCGTATCATCAATCCTGTGAATCCTAAGATTGATTTCATCAAATCCCGTATTTCCCGGGAATCCATGAACAATTGTATTTTCAATCAGCGGCTGTATCAAAAGCTTATGTATTTTACAATCCAGTACCTCTTCTTCCACATGAAGAATACACTGAAAGGAATAGTCAAACCGCTGCTGCTGCAAATAGACATATTTCTTTAAATATTCCAGTTCACTGCTCAGTTTTACGATCTCATTGCTTTTATGGACGCTGTAGCGCAATATCACCGCAAGGCTTGTGAGCATACGGCTGATGGTAAATTCCTCATGGGCAATTGCCATCCAGTTGATGGTATCCAGGGTATTATATAAGAAATGGGGATTGATCTGTGCCTCCAGGGATTTAATCTCCGCATTTTTTTCCCGCACAATTGCTTCCCTCTCCATAGCATTGGACTTCTTAATCTTCTGGATCATGTCATTAAAGTGATCGGAAATCTGGGCAAATTCATCATTTCCTTCCATTTCTATTCGTACATCCAGATTTCCTTTATAAACCTTATTCATACCATGCAGAATTTTTTTCACGGATTTGTCCGTCATTTCCGAAAATGAAATGGCAATGAGCATACACAGTATCCCTACTAAAAGCCCGATTAAAATAATCAAAACGGAGATATACCAGACATTGGATAACGTATAATTCAAGTCCTGGACATTAATAATGTAAAATTCACCGTCACGGATACTTTTATAATTCACCTCCAGCTTCTTTTTAGATTTATATTTCATTTTCTGAATATATTCTTTTGCAGCCTGACCAATATTTTCCTCATCTTTTCCATCCTCAAAAATATTTGTCCCCACATAGGATTTATCCGGATAAGATATGATATCACCATCTCGATTCACCACAAAAGTTACATTTGACTCTGAATGGTTTCCCTGTGCATACACCTCACCGAAAGCTGTTTCATCTACGCAGATCATGATGCTTCCTATGGGACCTTCGCCATAGCTGTTAAAATCCGTTAGCTGATGCGCTATATACAGATAGTATTTTTCGCCGTATTCCGAATCCATCTTATGATAGGTTTTGGAATAAATCGTGTGCTTTTTCTCCATGGATTCCTGGAACAGAGGGCTGTAGCGCATTTTATCGTCATCAAAACAGAAGTTTTCATTCCCCGATGACGTAACACTGTCATAAAAGACCGTATCCCCATATACGCCGACAATTGCTATCCCCAGAATATCGGGATTGACATAAGAGATGTTCTGCAGACGGTTCACCAGTTCGTGCTTTGCCGCATAAAATTCCCCGGAGTCCCAGGTATTGATTGGCTTGAGATACGTTACATAGTCACTGTCGGTGTATATATTCATAATTAACTTATCATAAGTTTCCAGAAAGCTTTCCACACTGTTTGCCGATTGTTCCAGATTTGCCAGTATCAGTTCCCCAGTCTGCGCCTTAATAGTTGACGTACTGATTTTGAAAGAAATGAACTGTATACATAAAATTGGTATAATGGAAACCACCAAAAGAACAATCAGAATTTTCTTGGCAATCCCCTGTGATCCAAACCATTTTACTGCTCTGTGTAAGATTTTCACTGATACTCCCCGTTTCCTGTTATAAATGTTCCATTAGTCTTATGAGGAATATTCTACCATAGACTTGTACTATTTGTACATATAAATGGTGAAACATTGAAATACTATAAGATACCATCATTCCTTTTCAGAGCATGCCGTGCACTTTGCAGCACGGTATGGGACAATAAAGAAATGGTTTCCGGGAATCTGCCTCTCGCCGAAGGCGATTTTAAATGGGCAGATTGGAATGCAACATATCAGTAAAACAGACGAGGTGCATAAATAAATGGGATTCCTATATTTCCTTGCTGCTGTTGGCGGCTCTATACTTATTTCCAATCTTGTAAAACGAAACAGATGCAGCACCGGAATATTAGTCCGGTGGAATATTTTGATTACTTCTGTCTATATCATCTGGAGAGTGACCGTAATACCCACCGCCAGTATTTTGGAACTGTTCCTGGGTGTCCTGCTTCTTGGAGGAGAGCTTCTGGGAATCGCACAGTTTCTGTTATCCCAGCTATTGCTAAGCAGGAAATACAGACTGAAGAAAAAGACCCTGGCAGACTTTAGCGGCCATATCCCTACCGTGGATATCTTTATCTGTACCTATAATGAAGGGGAGGATCTGGTAGAAACCACCGTTCTGGCTGCCCTTAATCTGGATTATCCCAGGGATAAATTAAATATTTATATCTGCGATGACGGTCAGCGCAGGTATATGAAAAGGCTGGCGGCACGCTGCGGGGTGAATTACATGACCAGAGGCTCTAACGAAGGTGCAAAGGCCGGGAACCTGAACAATGCCCTCCGCCATTCCACCGGAGAGCTGTTTGCCGTACTGGATGCCGATATGATCTGTTCCAAAAACTTTCTAAAGCATACCGTTGGCTACTTTTCTGATGAGGACACTGCCTTTGTACAGACTCCCCAGGTCTACTACAACAAGGACATGTATCAGCGCAACCTGGGCAGGGAAATCCCAAATGAACAGGATTTTTTCATGCGCGAAATCCAGGAATCCAGAGCAGCCGTGGGTGCAGTCCTCCACGTAGGAACAAACGCAGTCTTTCGCAGGAAAAGCGTCATGGAAATCGGAATGTACCCAACCAATACCATTACGGAAGATATGGCAGTGGGCATGCTTTTACAGGCTGCAGGCTATCAGTCTGTCTTCATTAATGAAGTGCTGGTTCTGGGACTTACGGCATCCACTTATACCGACCTGGTCATCCAGCGTGACCGGTGGTGCAGGGGCAACATCCAGACTTCCAGAGAATACCATCCTTTACGTATGAAAGGACTGAATAGGTGGCAGAAGCTGGCTTATCTGGGCGGGGATATTTACTGGTATACCGGATTCTCTAAAATGATCTTTACCTTTTGCCCGATTTGGTTCCTCCTTACAACCAAGCTGGCAATGCAGGCGGACCTTGTGGGTATCCTGACCTTTTTCGTGCCGTTTTTTATCGGTCAGATGACCTCCTTTTATGCTATGATTTCCAATACCAGAAGTCTGAAGTGGGCTCATTATTATGAAATAGCAATGGCACCCCATATGTGTCTCTCCGTTTTACGGGAATTCTTCAGCGCAAGCCTGAATTTTGCCGTCACCCCCAAAGAAATGCGGGATGACCGTTCCCATTTTCAGGCACAGGTAATCCTGCCCCATATGGTAATCGCTGCAATCACGCTGTTCTCCTGGATTACAGGAGCTATTTTCCTCCACCTGGGATATATCGCCCTGATCCCCTTTCTGGTCAATCTGGTGTGGAGTATCTATAATTTTATGGGCGTTGTGATCTGTATCCGGGTTGCCTACCATATCGGAAACATACCGCGAAGCAATTATGCAACGGTAAAAAGCGGACATAAGATCACGGTGGAAACAGAGACAGAGAGCTATCCGGGCGAAGTTATGAGCTTTTTGGAATCCGGAATGTACATCCATGTGCAGGCTCCTCTGTATTTTACTAAAGTAAGGATACGGATGCAGTACCAGGAACTGGATGTAACGCTGGATGGTACGCTGAAAATGTCCGGCAATCAGGGGCTTTTTAAATATGACTGGCTGAATCTGAACCAGAAGCGGGCAATCGTCGGCATATATGTAGAACATCTGCAGCCCAGTTTTAATGTGGAAAAAAAGATGCATTATCTGGAATCATAACAAAAAGCACCCCGAAAGGTGCTTTTTGTTATGCAATGGTACTTTCTGATGCTTTACAGCTTTTTGACAATTTCTTCAGTTCATGGACTGCAAATACTGCAACAATCAGAGCGGAAATAATATCCGCCATAGGGCCTGCTATTAAAATGCCGTCTAACCCGAAAAACATTGGCATAATCAGAATAAAGGGTATCAGTAAAATTAATTGACGCAGCATGGACAGGATGGATGCCTTCATGGGCTGTCCTGTGGACTGGAAGTAACTGGTGGAGACTACCTGAAAACCTGCGGTGAATATGCCAAGCATATAGATTCTGGTACATTTCACTGCAAAATTAGTAAAGTTGGCATCCGAAGTTCCAAACAACATTAAAATCTCATTGGGAAACAATTGACATGCCAGCCAGCCAACCACTGATACTGCCGTTGCCGCCCCGATGGCGCATAGGTACGTTTTACGTATTCTCTTTGGTTTATTCGCCCCTTTGTTAAATCCCAGAATCGGCTGGGAGCCAATACCGATGCCGATACAGATGGACACCAGAATCATAGCTACCTTGGAAACAATTCCCATGGCACTAAGCGCCACATCTCCTCCCACACTGGTTTGATCTCCGTAATAAATCAGGGAATTGTTAAGTACAACCTGAAGGATCGTGGCAGCAATCTGGGTGATTCCGCTGGAGATTCCCAAAACGAGCATATTCCGGCAGATATAGCCGTTTAACTTAAAGTTGCAAACCCGAAGACGCATATTGCTTCGTCTTACAAAATAGATAAACAGCACCACGGCTGATAATATCTGGGATGTAATCGTTGCAATTGCTGCGCCGGTAACTCCCCAGTGGAATACAAATATATAAATAGGGTCCAGTATGGTATTTAATATCGCACCAATGACGATACTGTACATGGACAGGGATGGATTCCCGTCCGTTCTCGCCATATTGGAAAGACCAATGCCAAGCATGTTAAAGGGTGCTCCTAACAGTATAATCGACGTGTATTCCCTCGCATAGCCCATGGTATTTTCAGTAGCACCAAATACTTTCAGCAGCGGGTCCAGAAATATCATTCCCAGAACCGCAACCAGGATGCCAATCCCTGCCAGCAGGATAAAGACATTGCCAAGAGCCTGCTCTGCTTTTTCTTCCTTTTTTTCTCCCAGCTTAATTGCCGCAAATGCACTTCCACCTGCCCCCAAAAGGGTAGCCGCTGCCAAAATGATCGTAACAACCGGAAATGCAATCGTAGTTGCAGCATTTCCCAGATAGCCCACACCCTGTCCGATAAAGATTTGGTCCACGATGTTATAAAGGGCATTTACCAGCATGGAAATAACCGCCGGCAATGCAAATTTTCCTAATAATTTCCCGATGGGCATATAACCCAGAGGATTTTCTTTCTTTTGTAAAGTCTGTTTCATTTTTATACCTTTTCCTATTACAGTCCCTCCTGTAATATTGCCTCTCCTCTTTTCATACGCCAGAACCTTTTCGCTGTCCTGTGAGATTAAATCAGATCCTTTTCGTGATCTTCTTTTTCAAATTCCCGCATTGCCAGAATTGTCTTTTCAAATAGCACATCCAGATCCCAGCCCAGCCGCTCTGCTCCCGTCCGGATAATATCCCTGGAACAGCCCGCAGCAAATTTTTTGTCTTTAAACTTCTTTTTCAAGCTGGATACTTCCATATCCATAACACTTTTTGAGGGGCGCATTCGTGCTGCTGCGCCGATCAGCCCGGTGAGTTCATCCGCTGCAAATAACACCTTTTCCATCTCATGTACCGGTTCCACATCCACCGTAATCCCATAACCATGGCTGCATACTGCATGAATCAGTTCATCCTCAGCCCCAATTTCCTTTAATAAATTCGGTGCCTGTATACAATGTTCTTCCGGATATTTTTCAAAATCAACGTCATGCAGCAATCCCGCCATGCCCCAGAAATCTGCCTCGTCTCCATACCCCAGTTCCCGGGCATACCACCTCATCACGCTTTCTACCGTAAGAGCATGTATCATATGAAATAGTTCCTGGTTATATTTCTTTAATAATGCCAGCGCTTCTTCCCTGGTAACTTTCGTGTTCATTTGTTTTCCTCCTTATAATATAAAAGAATATTTAGTAGTAATTATAAGCGTATTTTTTCAAAAGTCAATAAAATGTCCGGATTGTCCACCCCATTGTACCATCATTATGCACCGGAGTTGAATGCATAATCCATCTATGAAAATCTGAAAAAGTATATTGAAGACCATTTCAACTGCAAAATATCCCTAAATGACCTGTCGGAACGCTTTGGCTATACTTTCTCTTATATTAACCGTATCTACAAAAAAAACAGCGGCATCTCGCCGCTGCAATATATGACCAACCTTCGTATGGAGCATGAGAAGCAGCTCCTGAAAAAAGACATCGCTGCAGATATCAAATCCATCGCAGCCTGCCGGCTATGAAGATGCCAGGTATTTCCAGTGTATTCAAAAATGAAACCGGCAAGACGCCATCTTCCTTAGCGGGCAGACAATTATAAGAGGTCCGTTCCGTACACTTCCATCTGAGTCAGCGCCGGAAAAGGCGATGGCTCTTTTGATTTAATTAACTGACTGATTTCAATCCAGTTAATCTGCTTCTTCTCAAAGTCTTTTATATGAGGCAACGCGCTTTTTTTCATATCCAGATCTACTGTACTGCCATCGGAAAAGGTAAGCACTGCCTTTTTCCACCAGTTATCGTGGGGAAAGTCTGCTCTGGTGTAAAGCACTACCTGGTCTACTTCTACGGTACGTCCAAAATCGATTCTCATAACTGCATCATCCTGCCTGTTGATTCCCCAGGATTCATAAGGCCATTCCCCATGACTGCTTGCATTTCTGGCTGCAAATACGGCCTCACCCCTGGTCTCCACATTGGCGGATGCATGCGGAAAGCAATTGGCTGCACCATGCTGATCATTGATATTGTAAGCCAGATTACGATATGCTTTTATTTCATAGTCCTTTGCTGTTCTGGCTGTAATCAGATGCTTGCTGCCATAGAATGCTTTTGGTGAATAGCTGATTCTTTTTTCACCGAATGGGATGGTATATGACACATTTCCGGTTACATATACAAGGGATCTGCCAAGGGCATCATCCATCTGCAGCCACAGGTACACCGGCTCTCCATCCGTTTCCAGAATAATCCGGTCGCCTTCCAGGTACTCTCTTGCGCACACCAGGTTCACTTCCTCATCTCCCCGGCTGACTTCTATGGTTTTATTATCCCTGTCCAATACTTTTATACTTAGCATATTGCTGCTCCTTTTTAAGCCAGAATTTCCTTTACACATTCCGCTATTTTTTCACACTTGCAGTTTGGGAAGAAATATTCCTGAAATTTATCTCCACTTAAAGCGCCTTTCACCAGCTCCTGATCCAGATTCTTCAGAATCGTTACCATATCCGTATGAGTCACTTTTTTCACTTCATCCAGGATCTTCTTATTGCGCTGTTCGGGAACGGCACGTTCTCTTGGATATCCCTGTCCGCTCTCCCCTTCCAATAATTTTTCAAAAATATACTGAAGATTTAATTCCGCTCCCCATCCAAAGCCTTTTGCAAATGGCAGGGCAATGGCATTTCCATCATTGATCTGTGCAAACATATAAGCATCCGATGGATCCACGATATGGCCGCAGAGCACGCCCGGGAATGAATTGCATGCCAGCATTGCGCCTTCCCCTGTGCCGCAGCCCGTAACGACATAATCCGCTGCACCTGAATTTAACAATACCGCTGCAAGGATTCCATTTTGCACATAGGTCAGCGTATGGGCATCCTTGTCGCTGTACATACCGTAATTATAAACTTCATGCCCCATAGGCTCTGCGACTTTTTTTAAAGAACTGCAGATCATTTCATTTTTAGCTGCCTGGCTGTTTTCATTAATTAATGCTATTTTCATCTGAATTTTCTCCTTTTTCTATACTATTTCGGCTGTTTCCCTATGTATGCTAAAATACCGCCGTCAACATACAGCACATGCCCATTTACGAAATTTGACGCATCCGACGCCAAAAAGACTGCCGGACCCATTAAGTCTTCCGGGGTTCCCCAGCGTGCCTGGGGCGTCTTGGATATAATAAACTGGTCAAACGGATGCCTGCTGCCGTCTTCGGAGACTTCACGAAGAGGTGCTGTCTGGGGTGTGGCAATATAGCCCGGTCCAATACCGTTACACTGGATATTGAATTCACCGTATTCGGACGCAATATTTTTGGTCAGCATTTTCAGCCCGCCTTTTGCTGCCGCATAAGCAGAAACGGTTTCCCGTCCCAGTTCACTCATCATGGAACAGATGTTAATGATTTTTCCATGGCCTTTTTTAATCATTGCCGGGATCACAGCTTTTGCCATAATAAATGGTGCGTTTAAGTCGATATCGATTACCTGTCTGAACTCTTCCACACTCATGTCACACATGGGAATCCGCTTAATAATGCCGGCATTATTTACCAGAATGTCCACCGTTCCCAGCTCTTTTTCAATATCGGCTACCATCTGCTGTACCTGCTTTTCGTCGGTCACATCGCAGATATAACCGTGAGCATCTATTCCTTTTTCTTTATAATCTGCAAGAGCTTTCTCCAAATGTTCCTGCCCTCTGCAGTTAAATGCTATTTTTGCCCCTGCCTGTGCAAAGGCTTCAGCCATGGCAAAACCAATTCCATAAGCTGCCCCTGTAACCAGAGCTACTTTACCTTCTAATGAAAATGTATTTAAAATATCCATTTTGCTTCTCCTCTATTCTATCTATAAGTTCCATAAATTCCTTGATTTCAAAACATTTCTAATGATTGCTTCGATTCCGTATATACTTTATCGGATTTCTCTGTTGGCTACGGCATCCATATCGTCAAAGTCCTGATTCTCCCCAACCATGCCCCAGATAAAGGTGTACGCTCTGGAACCGCAGCCGGAATGTATGGACCAGCTAGGTGAAATAACAGCCTCTTCACTGCGCATGACAATATGTCTTGTCTCTGTGGGTTCTCCCATATAATGCATAACAAATGCATCTTCCGGCATGTCAAAATACAGGTAGACTTCCATACGTCTGTCATGAGTATGGCAAGGCATCGTATTCCATACACTGCCCGGTTCCAGTTTTGTCATTCCCATTACCAGCTGGCAGCTTTCCACCTGTCCCGGAAGTATATACTTGCAAATGGTACGGTGGTTCGCCTCTTCTAAAGATCCCAGCTCCACTTTATTTTCATTTTTTACAATTACAACACCTTCCTGCGCTTCCCCTTCCGGCTTAATATGTACCGTCGGATATGTCGTATGTGCCGGTGCGCTGTTAAAATAAAACTTAGCAGGCATCTCAGCATTATCGCTTTCAAAAGTGATATCCCTGGCACCCATGCCAATATACATGCCCTCTTTTGCCAGTATATGAAAGACTTTACCGTCTACTGTAATTTTACCCGGCGCTCCGATGTTAATAACCCCCATTTCACGACGCTGTAAAAAATAATCCGCTCTCAGTTCTTCTCCTGCAGTGAGCATGATCGGTTCTGTGGGTACTGCCGCGCCTGTGATAATACGGTCGATATGGCTGTATACCATTTTCATTTTACCGGGAACAAATAGCTCCTGAATCAAAAATTCCTCTCTTAAGCGGTCTGTTGTATAATGTTTTACATCCCTTGGGGATGCTGCTGTTCTAAGTTCCATGTCAATGATCCTTTCTTTTACCTTTACTCATACCACCCATAGTAAATACGCAGCTCATATAGCACCCGCTATCTGCGCCAGCTGCACGACTGTGAATCTAGCGGTAGCCCGCTGCGCCGTCGATTCATAGTCCCACACCTGACACAGATATCAGGCACTATATATCGACGTATTTACGCCGGGTGGCACTATATTTATATATTTCTCTGATGTAACAATGATAACATATCATTATTACTCTTTCTTGTTGTTTTTTGATCTAAATATTGCAAATTTTGAACTTTTGCTGTATAGTTAGGAGAGGTTGCAGATTGCATTTCAAATTACAAATGGTTTTCTCGATTACAATTGGGTATTGCATCGATTACAATTGGGTGTTACATCCACTACAATTGGGCGTTATATCCATTACAATTGGGCGTTATATCCATTACAATTGGGAGTTGCAACCATCAAAATTAAAATTCCAAAGAAGTTTTGAAATAAGAATTTTCCAAAAACAAAGCACGCTCCTGAGCGTCTTACAGCGATTATTAGAAGAGGTATGATCTATGAAAGAATATAGTTCCTGCAAAGCAGCGATTGAATCCTGTCTGGAGAATCAGTATTTCTCCATTGCCCACCTGTATAATGAAGAAAAACCAATGAAAATGCATATACATAACTGTTACGAGATCTATTTTTCTGTCTCGGGAGGCAAACAGTTTTTAATTGATAACCGATTTTATTCCATTCAGCCGGGAGATATTTTTTTTATCAACCAGTATGAAAGCCATCATCTGACCCAAATTGATTCTGAGGTCCACGAACGGGTCGTACTGTCTATTTACCCGGATTTCCTGAAGAAGCTTTCGTCTAAGCAGACGGATTTAAATCATTGTTTTTCCTGCCGTAATCCTGGTACGGATCACAAACTCAGTCTGAATGAAGAAGAACAGAAGCGATTTTTATATTTTATCCATAAAATCTGCCAGATTGACGGCTTCGGCTCCGATCTTACCGAACGCTGTGCATTTATTGAACTTATGGTATTTTTAAACAGGGTATTTTACAAGAATCAGCGAAAAGAATTGTCCGAGGAGACGCCTACCTATCATCAGCAGGTAGACCAGATTTTAACTTATATTAATCAGAATATAAAAAACCCCCTCACAATTGATGAATTGTCAGAGCATTTTTATTTAAGTCCTTCCTATATCTGCCGCATTTTTAAATCGGCAACGGGAACTACCATTAATAAATATATCACCGCAAAGCGAATCACCATTGCCAAGGCTCTGCTGACCGACGGCAACACCGTCAGCGAAGCCTGTGAGCAATGCGGTTTTAATGATTACAGCAACTTTTTAAAATCATTTACAAAAGCAGTAGGCATATCCCCTAAAAAATATGCTCAGTTTTCAACGTGATTATAACTTAGCCAGCTTTTCACCTAACTTGCGGCAGTCTTCCAGTACCTGGTCATCCGGCTCTTCGCAGCACATCAGCCCTTTGCCCTCTACCAGTTTACCGCCTTTTTCCGTCACACGTTCTTCCCAGTCACGCATCCACTGTCCATCTCCCCATCCATAAGAACCAAAGAGTGCAACCTGTTTACCGGACAGACTGCTCTCCAGTTCTTCCATAAACGGCTCCATGCTTCCTTCTTCCAGGACTTCATCGCCCATGGCAGGGCATCCCAATGCCAAGATACTGTCATCCTTCAGATCATCTGCCTGAATCGTATCCACATCCAGAAGATCTGCTTTCGCCTCCCCTTTTTCTACACCTTCTGCAATCGCCTGCGCCATTGCCTGCGTATTTCCTGTTCCGCTCCAATACACTACTTTAATTGTCTTCATAATTATTCTCCTTTTTTTGTAAGCTTTGCATACCTCGTCACCTTTTAGCATACCACCTGGCGTATACTTTTATGCTTCATAAATTCACTTGCCGCATGATCCCGGACTTCATCATAGGTACGGAATATCTGAGCAGCCTGCATCGGGTTATGGTAAACTTTCCAGTAACCGGACAGCAGGCTGTTCTTGCCGCCATTTTGTATAAATGCCTTTACATCTTCAATGGGATATTGCAGGAAGATACCAAGCTCATGTGGAAAATCCCCGGTTTTGCGCATAAACAATTCATATCTGCTGCGCAGCCTTTTTAAAATTTCTGACATCCCCATTTCTGCATATCCGCAGCTTTCTACAAAGTCCCAGGCTTTGCGATCTTTTAAGATCTCTTTAAGCCTGTCTTCACGATATAGAAAAATTACCTCGTTTTTACTTCCTGAATATAAGATTTTGCAGGAAATGTCAGTATCCTTCAAGATGTTAAACAGATGAAGCCACATACCTTTGGGAAGGGTAATCAGATTGGACGCTTTGACTCCCTTCAACACCGGTGCGCATTGAAATACTACCTGAAAACACAGCTGCTCCCATGCACTGCTGCTGGATAAATAATCGAGAATTAATTCTGCTGGCATGTAAAACCTCCTAAAATTTCCTTCAATGCACTGGCACTGCTGGAATGAGAACGCTCCACAGCGATATTGTTTCTGCTGGCTTCCTGAATGGCACAATGCACCATCTTGTGAGAAACAGTCGATGTAAAGAGAATTATCAGATCCGGTTTACCAATCTTGCTTTTTAAGTCAGCTGCCATCTTAGCAAAAACCTTTGCTTTAAAGTTATGTGCTTTACAAATTTCTTTATACTGACAGACCATTCTTTCATTTCCACCAATTATTACAACACTCATTGTGAACCTCCTCATATTTGTATTTTATAGGTTAGTCATTGCTAACTAAAGGTATCATAATCTATTTTTCCTAAATATACAATACCTTTTATTGAGAAAAATCCGCATTAGAGCTTTACTGATAGGATTTCTCATTTCTCATTTTTTATGTATGGATACTTTTTCAGAGATTTTTAAATGTTGAAAATATTTGAATTTTTAAATTTGGGTTTTGCTGAGTAAGGACGCTTTGTAGATGGAGGTTGTGTACGGAAAGAGAAGGGGGCGGACCAGGACATTGGTTTAGAATGCTTAACGCAGAACTGGCATTTTCTAACCTTCCCGGAGCGCTTTTTGGCGGCACGCGGGTATTCGCTCCGAAATCCTGATGCATTTCGCAGCTCAGTACCCGCTTACAATCCGATGGGAGCCAGTCGAATTGTATCCGC
>JAGZJZ010000105.1 GCA_018365455.1 Clostridiales bacterium | reverse complement strand
TATCGCTGAAAGTGAAAGCATTTTCTTTTCGGAAGAATTTGATGTTGAAGTAAAAGAAAGTGGAACATATACAGTAACTGTAACAGGAGAAAAGGCAAAAGGGAGTGTAAAAATCACGGTAGGTGAATAAATAAATCGGAATTTGTGGAGGAGATATTATGCTTGAAAATAAACCATCTCAATCAATTATGACTGAATTACTTGGACAATCCTTGTATGAAGTTTGGCAAGCGCTATGTACGGCTATTGATGAAAAATACGATATGGAACAGTTATGGAATACTGGTGGTAAGAATTGGACTTACGAGTATAAATACCGAAGAGGGGGAAAAACCCTCTGTAGCTTATATGCAAAACGTAATTACGTTGGTTTCATGATTATTTTTGGAAAAGATGAAAGGGTAAAATTTGAAGCGATAAGGGATACTCTTTCTAATGCTGTTTGTAAGCAGTATAATGAGGCGAAAACCTATCATGACGGGAAATGGGTTATGTTTGAACCGACTAATACGGCTGATTTTGATGATTACATGAAATTGTTGGCTATTACAGAGAACAAAAAATCGGAATTTGAAGGGAGTATGCAGGCTATGGATAACTGGTTTACAATAGATAGAGTAGATGATAATACTTATATTATCAGTGAATATCGACATTGGGAAGAAACGCATTGCTATTTATTAAATGGAAGCGAGCGAAGCCTACTTATTGACACAGGACTCGGCATTTCAAACATATACGATGAAGTTATGAAATTCACATATAAGCCTATTACGGCAGTTGCGACACACATTCATTGGGATCATATTGGCGGACATCAATATTTTCCAGTTTGCGCCACAGCCCCGGCAGGCCATCGCGCAGCGATTTTGTTCAATCGGGATTTTTGAAACATTCATTAAAGCAGAGGAGGATAAAATGCCATACACATTTCAATCAGTGAAAGACACGGAAAAATTAACAGATAGCAGTAAACTATATAATTTTATTGAAGGCTTTGCAGATTATAAAAATCAGTTTTCTCTTATATACGGTAAAATTAAAGCGTTATTTGGTCAACCAATCTATGAGACAGAAAATTTGGGAAATCTTTTTTTATATCGCATTTTAACGACATCGGATGAAGGGGAAGAAATCCACTTAGAGATTTACTGTACAGGCTCAGGTCCCGCAGTTGGCGGTATGCAGGATGAAAAATCCAGAAAAGCGGCAAAGGCTTTAGTAGATTATGTCTGGCAGGCCGAACCGGTTAACTACACACATAAAGCTTACTATTTCGACGGACCTACAGTTCTTGAATTCGGAATCAAAAATGGCTCTCCTTATTATAACGAAACGGAGTTAAGACTTTCGGAAAAAGAATTTACGGAACTGTATACACATTTATCGTAAAACCTCAAAATATGTATCCTTCTCCTTTGTTTTTGCCTTTATGAAAGTTCATAACATGAGGGAAAAGGATATAATAGTTAATAAGTGCTATAAATTAGGTCTTATCATAATTCCAGTTTGTCAAGTTCTCTCAAACCTTAACTCCTTTAGTTAAGAGACATCGTTTGCAATAAATCTATGGAAGTTTTGTAACCAGGTAGTTGAAGCCAATGGAGGAAACATATATGGGTATTCAGAAAAATATCAGCTTAGTAACAAAGGCGCAGGAGTTCATAAAGAACCGTGAATGACCGCTCATGTAGAAGAGAAGGGCCTTGCAGACTATGTAACGCAGGTAGATATTGCCGTGCAAAATTTCTTAAAGAAGGAGCTGCTTGCCCTTGCACCAGACATATAAACAGTTAATACGTGAGGGACGAATAAACAAATCGGAATTTGTGGAGAGATTTCCTGAACTTTCCTTATTTTTCAAGGCTCGCAGAGCCTTATATGATGAAATGATATGTATTTTCCCTTATTTTTGCCCTTGTGAGATAATCGTGAGGGAAATAAGGGAAATTTCAATTTAGTCGTTGCCCGCTACTTTATCGAGAAGTCTTGCGGAGCTCCGTTTAATGTTAGTGTAACAGATGTGGAGACGATTATATCAAAAATCATAGCAATCCCCATAGATGACGGTGTTTCATTTCACATTAAAAGAATATCGGAAATTATGGAAGAAGCAGATTATCCGAGAGTACGAGTAAGTATGGAAACTAAGCTTGATGGTGTCATTACACCATTAAAGATAGATATTTCCACAGGGGATGTAATTACACCAAGAGAAATAAGGTATAGATTTAACCTTATGCTTGAAGATCGTACAATTGAAGTGTGGGCTTATAATCTTGAGACGGTATTGGCTGAGAAACTGGAAACTGTTATCAGCCGAAATGTTACGAATACACGAATGAGAGATTTTTATGATATTTATATCCTGCAAAAATTGTATGGACAACAACTCAAAAAAGAAATACTATGGAATGCACTTGTAGCGACAGCCGGGAAACGTGGAACATTGGAGCAGATAAAATCTGGAATATAAGAGAAATATTTGATGAAGTTGAATCAAGTCTGGTTATGGAAAAGTTGTGGGAAACATATCAAAAAAATTATTCTTATGCTGCTGATATTTCATGGCATATAGTCATGGAGTCTGTTCGATATTTATATCAAACTGGATGTTCGTCGAATTCTTGAAATAAACATACTCTCTCCAACAAAAATTCAAGAAAAAATGCTAATCTATAATATGGAGGTGAAGTAATGCAGAAGATTTTAATTGTCGAAGATGATGCTGATATTCAAGATATACTGAAAAACCATCTTATTGATGCAGGATATGAAGTTGCTGTCGCTTCTGACGGCGTGGCTGGGATAGCAATGTTTGACGATGCAATCGACCTTGTATTGTTAGACATTATGCTTCCTAAAATTGACGGTTATGGTGTATGTGAGGTCATTCGCAAGAGGTCACAAGTCCCAATCATCATGCTTACCGCGCTATCAGATGAAGAAAACCAGTTGAGGGGCTTTGAACAACAGATTGATGATTACATTCCAAAGCCCTTTTCTCCCAAAATACTGTTATGTAAGATTGCGGCTATACTTCGGCGTAGAACTACTGAAAATCAAAATCAATCCCTACTTACCTATAAAGAGTTGAGTATAGATATTGACGGATTTCATGTGTATCAAAGTGGAAACGAAGTCGTCTTGACCAGTAAGGAGTTTTCACTTCTTAGGCTTATGATTGAAAATCAAGGAAAGGTTTTTACTCGGCAGATGTTACTTGAACGATTGTGGTCGGATGATTTGGAAGTCGAAGATCGGATTGTTGACAGCCATATAAAGAACATTCGTAAAAAGCTAAGTGCCGATTATATAAAAACAATTAGAGGGGTGGGATATAGAATTGATAAAGTGCATTAAAAGGCGGCTATCTGTCAAGATTTTTATAATTACGTTTCTCTTACTGGGGGCAGCTTGTTGCGGAACATATTTCTTTATATCAAAGCTACTGCCTACGACATATTCAAATTTTATAAACTCGGCTACGGAGAAAGCCGCCATGCACCTTGCCGAGCAAATGACGGATTTTGATAATATAGACGATTGTGAAAATGAATTGACAGATTTTTCAGCGGAAACA
The DNA here is from genome assembly GCA_018365455.1 of Clostridiales bacterium. Taxonomy (GTDB): domain Bacteria; phylum Bacillota; class Clostridia; order Lachnospirales; family Lachnospiraceae; genus Robinsoniella. The sequence continues at coordinate 8,082 of JAGZJZ010000105.1, read as the reverse complement.
AATGCTACTTTTTGGATTGAGGACAGCAACGGTTACATTATCTATCCAAATGAAGCATCAACGGAAACATCTACCGTTTCGGCAGACCAAACAGTTACATTTGATGAAGATGCGTCGTTCATAGATATGCAACCGTCCGGGACAACTACGACGAACTTTTATCCGATTACTCTAAAAAACGGTACTACTTATACATTGGCAGTTCAAACGGATTTGTACGTTGTACAGCAGGCAACAAAAGTATTGCTGTCCATACTTCCGTATGTCATCTTAATGGTTTTTCTGCTAGCGCTCCTTTGTGCATGGCTCTATACATGGTACATTACTCGACCTATTGTGCAACTGAGCAGGATTTCAAAACAAATGGCGGAACTGAATTTTTCCGGTCAATGTAATACTTCGCGAGAAGATGAATTGGGCTGTTTGGCGCAAAATCTAAATTCGTTGTCGGCTTCGCTCTCTACTGCATTGAACGACCTTCAAACTGCAAACCGGCAGCTCAAAACAGATATTGAAAAGGAACAAGCATTAGAGCAACAACGGGTAGAATTTTTCTCGGCAGCATCCCACGAACTGAAAACACCGCTGACTATTTTGAAAGGCCATTTGGCGGGGATGCTGAACGGAGTCAGCGGCTATGAGAACCACACAGAGTACATGGAGCGTTCCATTGCGGTTGTTGACAGGATGGAAAAGTTGGTAAAAGAGTTGTTATATGTTTCTAAAGCGGATGGAACTCAAAAATGCGAATATAAAACCGTTGACATTGCGGAAGTATTTCGGGTACAGATTGCTACAGTAACAGATTTATTGGAAAAAAAGAAACAGAGCCTTGAAGCAAATATTCCTGACCGACTTTACTGTGAAGTGGAACAAGTGCAGATGGAACGGGCAATTCAAAACATATTGGTAAACGCAATTCGGTATTCTCCAAGTGGCGAATTGATTCGTATTTCTTTGTCTGAAATATACGGTACGATTCGTGGTGAAATTGAAAATACAGGTGTCCATGTGTCTGATGATGCTATCCCACATTTGTTTGAAGCTTTCTACCGGGCGGACGCATCTCGTAACCGCAATACAGGAGGAACTGGATTAGGGCTTTATATTGTTCGTAAAATCATGGAAATGCACCATGCAAAGTATGGTATCTCAAATACAAGCAATGGTGTACTGTTTTGGTTTGAATTGCCATGCAAGCAGCCGATAGACAACTTCATCTAAAATCCATAATTCATGCAAACTATATCCAAGTTGCATTGTTATATTATAGCTGTCCTCAAGGGCAGCTATAATTTTTAGAAAGCGAGGTCTTATTTATGAAGAACAAAAAAATTTGGGCAGTAGGCTTGTGCGGAGCAATCTGTTTAAGTGTTGCAGGATTTACTTATGTAAGTGCATTGGCTTCGGACACGCCAAAGGTTTCGACATCCGAAACCGAAAATACATCCGGTGTAGATATTCTCTATCAGGATACCGATGGTGGTCAAATCAGCACTGACGGTAAAAGCTGGATTGCCGAGGTAGATTACGAAAAGAACAATGCAGCACCGGATGTGCAGTGGTGGACAGCCGACGAGTACGAGGCTTGGATGAACGAACAGAAAAAAGAAATGGAATCGTTGATTGGAACCGGAGATGGTTGGTATGATGGGCAAGGCGTATTCCATGAATTTACGAAGGAAAGTGTGGATGCTATGATGACCAGCTATAAAGAAACTCTGGAAAGTATTAAAAATGGAGTATTGTATTCCAAAGATAGCGGTGATGGTGATACCTATTCAATGATTCCACCTACCGATGATGTGGTTTCCGATTATAGCGTTGACATTACAACGGATAATGGTCAAAAGGTACACATTGGAAATTACTCAACAGTTGAAGAATTGAACAAAGCAATTTCTGACGCTGTTAAAACTGGACAGCTCACCCAAGAAGAAGCGGACGCAGCTTTCAAGTAAATATACGAGGCTTGTCCTAAAGCAAGACAAGGAAGCTGTCACTCTCTGAGACACTGGGAGTGACAGCGTAATCATCATAGATAAAATGAATCTTCTGCATCCACCCACATCTGCATATTACCATCAAGATATAATCGTGCATATTCAAGCGGTTCATCAATAGCAAGAAAGGGAAATCTGGTTATGGACGATTGGTTTACAATAGATAGCATAGATAAAAAAACTTATGTTATTAGCGAATATCGACACTGGGAGGAAACTCATTGCTACTTGTTGAATGGAGATACCCAGAGTCTGTTGATTGATACAGAACTCGGTATTTTAAACATATACGATGAAGTGATTAAGTATACGGACAAGCCCATCACAGCGGTAGCGACACACATTTATTGGGACCACATTGGAGGTCATAAATATTTTCCTGATTTCTACGCTCACGCTGCTGAATTAGATTGGCTAAACGGTAAATTTCCCCTGTCGATGGAAACAATTCGGGAGAAGGTAGTTGATCGCTGTAATTTACCAGACGGATTTGATGTCGGTTCTTATGAGTTTTTCCAGGGAACGCCGACAAGGATTGTAGCCGACCATGATATGATTGATCTTGGTGGACGGCAGATCGAGGTGCTACACACCCCTGGACACTCGCCAGGACACCTGTGTTTTTGGGAAAAAGAGACAGGATATCTTTTTACCGGCGATTTGGTATATAAAGATGTATTATTTGCCTACTATCCATCTACTGATCCGGAGGCATATCTCACCTCGTTGAAAAAGGTTGCGTCTTTGCCTGTTAAGAGAGTATTCCCCGCACATCATTCATTGGATATACAGCCGGAAATTTTAATCCGTATGCGAAAAGCATTTGAGGAACTTGAAGAAAATGGGAAACTTTGTCACGGCAGTGGCACATTTAATTATGGCGATTGGGGAGTTTGGTTATAAAAATCCCAGTTTTATAGAATTGAACAAATTGGAATTAAACTTCATAAATCGTATAGCTTGACATTTAAGTGTAATCGTAGTAGAATAATTACGGTATAATGCCAAATAATAAATGTGAGGTGAGAATATGGACAGTAGTAGTTGCAGTTGTAACAAGATGAATATGGTATTCCTATATTTTCAGAGATCGTATGTCAACTTGCTGTCTGTGTTCTAACTGCGTTTTTGAAAATATTTGAATGCCATTGTTTGCTTCAACACAACTCTACACAAACAGAAACAGGCTGTGTAGATGTTTTGTGACTAACAATGGTATTTTTATGCCCATTTTTAGCTATCAATGAATGTTTGCACGCCTGCCGTTACGAATTCGTGTAAAGGAGGCACTAACAATGAACAAGAATATTTTCATTCCAGTAACCACAAATGCATCAATTTCTGAGTTTGCTTCTGAAATCATCAGCATTATCCGAAGCAATCTGACTCCTGGGAAATTGCGAGAGGCGATCGGCGAATATCACGAAAAAGACATTGCCGCTACGCTTACCTCGCTTACCAAAGAGGAGTGTCAGCGTTTATTCCGCATTATGCAGCCGGAGAATATTGCTAATGTTCTGGAATATGCGGAACACAATGATTCTTATTTTGAATTATTAGGAATCAATCAAAAAACAGAGGTTCTTTTCTTTATGGAAACATCTTCAGCAGTAGAATTGCTCCAAAACCTTTCCAAAGAAAATCGGACAACTTTACTGGATCTGATGCGACCGGATATTCGGGCTGAAATTAAGTTAATCAGTTCTTTTGATGAAGATGAAATCGGCAGCAAAATGTCAACGAACTTTATTGCTGTATCGAACAACTCTACCGTAAAGGTAGCTATGTCGGAATTGATTTGTCAAGCAGCGGAAAATGACAATATTTCCACTTTGTACGTGGTAGACGAAAACAAAACCTTTTGCGGTGCCATTGACTTAAAGGATTTAATCATTGCACGTGAAAACACACCGCTTTCTGACATTACGACACTGTCCTACCCTTATTTGTATGCAAAAATGGAAATACAAGATTGTATTCCTTTCCTGCGTGATTACTCTGAAAACTCAATCCCTGTGTTGGATGACGAAAACAAACTGCTCGGCATTGTGACTTCACACGATTTTATTGAAATCCTTGGAGAAGAACTCAATGAGGATTATGTAAAATTGGGTGGTCTGCCTTCAGAGGAAGATTTAGCGGAGCCGATTTTTTGAGTATCAAAAAAAGAATTCCTTGGTTGAGTATTTTATTGGTATTAGGATTAGGCGTTTCAGCAACAGTAGGACTCTTTGAATCCATTGTTGCACAGATACCGATCATTATGTGTTTTCAATCTCTTATTTTGGGTATGGCAGGTAATGTAGGAACCCAGTCCTTAGCTGTTGCCATTCGTGTTTTGATGGATGTACAAATCGACCATAAACAGAAAGCTATGCTTGTATGGAAAGAAGTTCGTATCGGTTTTCTGAATGGCTTGATTTTGGGAGTATTATCCTTTGTTGCGATTGGTGGATACCTGTGTATAAAGGGAAATGCCCCATATTTCTCTTTTGCAGTTGCCGGTTGCCTTGGAATTGCAATGAACCTTGCAATGATGATATCCTCTTTATCGGGGACTGTTATTCCAATCTTCCTCAAAAAAATCGGTGTTGATCCTGCGGTTGCGTCTGGTCCGTTGATTACGACTATCAATGACCTTGTTGCAGTTGTATCATACTATGGTTTGTCTTGGCTTATTTTACTGAACATTATGCATATAGCCTAAGCAACATTGAATGGTGTTCCATAAGAAACTAAAAATATCAATAGCAAAACACGAAATACCGTCCATGGTCTTGATGAACAGTGCAAGCACTGCCATTGACGGTATTTCTTTATTTTGTTTTTAATCAATCAAGGGTGGTAAGCCCCAAATTGGCTTACCGGTTTACTTGTTCCAATGGGCGGAGATTTTGACTTTATGGATGAACATTCCCATCACGCTGCAAGCGGACTGACAGAGGAAGAATCAAGAAACCGGGATGTTCTAAGGCATATCATGGAAAGCAGCGGATTTGAAGCCTACTGTAACGAGTGGTGGCATTATGTTCTGGCAGATGAACCGTACCCAAATACATATATCAATTTTAGCATTTCATGACTAGCTGAACTGGTATACTGATGATATTCGTCATTTCCAAACGAAAAGCGGAGAGTGATTTCCTCTCCGCTTTTCGTTTCAATTACTTTATTTTGTCACGAGGGGCTTTCCGTCTTTGTCAACTAATGGGCAAATGCCCCCGCCCGTTCCAAACTTTGCGACAAGGTAATTAACGCCGTTTCTCTATCTACTACCACATAAAAGCCCTTAACGCTTCCCTCGGTTTCTGTAATTTCAAATCTCTTGCCTTCCATAAAAGACACCTCCTCTATAGGTTAAAATCAAAATTCCTGTCTTGTAAAGATATGATAACTGATTTGGTACATTACATAGCACCACGCCAATGCAAGGAGCGGAGAACAGCACAGCAGGATAAAAACAAGCTGGTCTGTCAATTCAACGCCCAGTATGGCAAGAAGCTGGTATATCCCAAAACAAATCCCTGCCGGAATGAGAAATGATACTAATAGCAGCACACGGCCTTTTTCGGCCCCGAATTTGAACACAAGGGGGATTGACATACTTCCAAAGATCAGGGAGATCACCCATGCTGCCAAAGCCAAAAATAACAGCTCGCCAATTCCCGCCAAGTCAAAAGTGATTTTTCTCATAGCAAATCCACCGATGGAACCAATCACCAGACCAAACAGGCTGCCGACAGCACAAAAGATTGTTAATACAACAAATTTTCCGACCACTAACTCCTTCTTTGAAACGGGCATTATCATGGCATATCGTGTCCATTTGGAATTGTTATCAAAAGAAAAGGTTGTTACGATCATCATGCTGCATAAAATTGCACATACAAATATATATCCCTCTACGCCGGAAAATGGGATAAGCGCAATTGCAAAAACCACGAGAATGAACAGCATGGATTTCGCATTGTGGCCGATATTGAATATTTTCTTCTGACTTTTTCTTTATCCGCTACAAGCACATTCCATTGATAATCATCTTTTCGGTATGCCAAAATTTCTTCTTTATCGAGCTGATCGAACATTGCAGCTCCACAACGGAAAATACCATAGTGGTAACGAAGTTCATCTTTTGTTTTACAAAAAAGCACTTTACCCTGATGGATAAAAGTAATGTAATCCGCAACCTTCTCTAAATCGGTCGTGATATGGGACGACATCAAAATGGAGTGGTTTTCATCCTGCACAAAATCAAGAAATACGTCAAGAATATCATCCCGCATCACGGGGTCAAGACCGCTGGTAGCTTCATCTAAAATCAGCAGCTTTGGCTTATGGGAAAGCGCAACGGCTATACACAATTTCATTTTCATTCCTTTGGAGAGTGTTTTAATCTCTTTATCTGGTGGAAGCTGAAAGCGATTCAGAAAATCCTGATATAAATATTCGTCCCACTGTTTATAGGCGGCACTTGAGATTTTTCCGACTTTGGCAGGAGTCAAAGTATCATAAAAATTAATGCCGTCGAACACAACGCCTATATCCTCTTTAAGCTGCCTAGATGAGGATAATTCCTGTCCCCAAAAAGTAACTGTACCATCGTCTTTATGGATAAGGTCAAGAATTGCATTGATCGTTGTACTTTTTCCGGCTCCATTTTCGCCAATAAGCCCCATGATAGTTCCTTTGGGAACAGAGAACGAAACATGGTCTAACATAAAACCGGCGTACTGTTTTGTCAGATTTTCAACCTGTAAAATAGCGTCCATAGTCACTCCTCCTCTTGATAAAAAAGCGATAAAAGTTCAATTAATTTTTCCAACGATATTCCGCTTGTTCGTCCAATATCAGCAGCTTCCTGTAAATGTTCCTCTGCTAACCGCTGCTGTTCCTCTTGATAAAAGTCCTTATTCTGCGCTGATACAAAACTTCCTCTGCCGACAGTTGTTTCAATGAATCCGTCCCTTTGTAAATCCTCATACGCTTTTTGAACGGTAATCACGCTTACATGGATAGATTTTGCCAACGCCCGCATAGAGGGAATAGGGTCGCCTGTTTGTAATTCTCCGCTCATAATCAGGGCTTTTATCTGTGAAGTTATCTGCTCATATATCGGCTTGCTCGTATTGCTGCTTATGATAATTTCCACAATGTCCCTCCCCGTGTCCATTAATGTACTTATCGTACAAGTACATTATATTCATTTAAAACGGGTTTGTCAATAGGATGATGAAAAGATTTACCGTATCTATGGCCATCAGAGTGGGGTAACAATTTACTGTGACCGGGTAAAGGGAGACCAAGCGGCAGAGGTAAATATCCTCATAGTTGTAGAGATACTGCATTTATATAAAAATTCACAAAAAATAGGACAGGACAAATCAGGAAAGAAAACAGAATCCTCCCTGGTACAATTTACTCAGTAAAAGCGGATGAGATCTGCCGCATAGTCAGGTAAATTGTAAGGGAGGAGGGGCTGTGTATATATAGAAGATAGTAAATCTCCTTACATCGTTGTCCGTGGATCGGCGAGGCTCACAAAATGCCATGAGTGGGTATTTTGCTGCGGATATGGATCGCACAGTGAGTACACAGTCCCACCGTGAGGATTCGATATTATCACAGCAATAGGATATGTATTTATAGCTATTGACTTTCTGTTTGCAATAAGCTATAATATGACCATAAAATTAAAACGGTCATATTGGAGATACATGGTATGTATAAAGAAGTTGATATTTCTTCAAATAATGTTCCGATAACACTTTCTATCTGGTATACAGAAAGAAGCTGTCCTACCATTGTTTTTTTGCCGGGTACTATGTCACACCCTCTCATGTATGAGAATTTTCTATGTGGATTGAGCGAAAGAGGGTTTATTATAATAGGTGTTCACTATCTTTCACACGGAAAAAGCCCAAAAATCAAAAAAAATTATATAATGGAAGATATGTTGCATAATGTATATGACGCAACAACTTACGGAATAGAAAATTTCGGCGAAAACATAGCTGTCATGGGTTCCAGTCAAGGCGGGATTTTAGCTGCAATGGCGGCAGGTAGGGACACAAGGTTAAAA
>JAGZJZ010000007.1 GCA_018365455.1 Clostridiales bacterium | reverse complement strand
TTCAGAACAATAATACTTTTTAAATATAATATATATTTTATAATTTTTTTTATTATTTAAAAACCTACTATTATTCTAATGTAATATACACAAAGCAGTATTTATTTTATTATAATTGATTATATAAATAAAATAAATTAAATTTCTATGTGGGGATCATGTATTCATAAAATAATTTATATTTATTTGTTGAAGATCTATTAAGTAAAATAGGCTTTTCGTAAAATAACAAATAAATAAGAGAAATTTCTTTATAATATAGTAATATACTTCTATTATTATATATATTATATATATATCTAAACAAAAGAACTATTTTTCGTAGATATAAATGTATTATTTTAATGTAATTAGATAATATTTGATAAGAAATAGATAATTTTTGAGACATCATAAATAGCGATTTTTCTTCAAATTTTCTAATATAATAGAATTGAAAAATCGTTTTAACAGAAAAAATAGAATAAGGGATAATATCCCATGGTATAATAGATTGTGTATGCTCACACTTTTTACATCTTAACCTTTGTATACTTACTTTAATTTCTTTCAATCTGCCATTATCAAAAAATATTAGATTACGATTATAAGTTCCATGACGATGATATGAACCTTTAGCACCACAATAAGGACAATTCCATTTAATTTTTCCTCTGTTTTTAAGAACATTCTTCTTGTAATTTACAATATTTGTATCAAAATCTATTATCATTTTATAATACCTCTAAAAATTTCTTAACCATATTTTAACATTTAGTTATTAACATATCAACTTCTTAAATAATAAATAAGTATATTTCTGATTATAATTATATATATTTATATAATTATAAGTGTATTTTAAATTTATAAATGAAATTACGAAATATAATAAGAAGTAATTAATAAGTAGAAACTTTCTGTATAGTAAAAAAGACCATTATAGTCATTTTATATAAATGTCTAATAATAGCCTTTAAAAAAATAGTATATAGTTTTTCTTATCTCTAATATAAATAGTTTTAAAAATCCATATCATCTTCTCTTGTATATAAAGAATATAATTTACCTTTTTTACTTAATAATTCCTCATATTTTCCTTCCTCCTGAATAACTCCATTTTCTAACACGATAATATTATTTGCACGTTCTACAGTTGATAATCTGTGAGCAATGACAAAAGATGATCGACCATGCATAAGATTTTCTATTCCTTTCTGAACAATCTTTTCAGTCCTGGTATCTACTGAGCTTGTTGCCTCATCCAAAATTAAAAGTTGTGGATTTATTAGTATGGCTCGTGCAATTGTTATAAGCTGGATTTGTCCATGACTTAAATTAATTGTATCCTTATCCAAGATTGTATTATATCCATATGGTAATTGTTCAATAAAATTGTGTGCTCCTGCGAGTTTAGCGGCCTCAATTACTTTATTATCAGATGCATCAGGCAATCCATATCTTATATTATCTTTTACGGACATACTAAATAAATAACTATCCTGTAACACTACACCAATACACTTACGGAGATCATCTAATTTAATTTCTTGAATCGAAATACCATCAAATAAAATATTACCCTCCCAACCGCTGTAAAAGCGTGCAATTAAATTTGATATTGTTGTCTTTCCAGCCCCTGTGGTTCCAACAACAGCAGTGATTTCACCATGCTCCATACTAAAACTTAAATTATTCATTACTATCTCTACACCATAAGAAAATGTTACATTCTCAAACTGAACTTCACCTTTTACTGGTACTAATTCTCCAGATGGCATTCTCCAAAATGATTTATCTGTCCCTTCAGGCAAGTTGATAAGAGTGATATCTCCATGATCTGTTTCCAAAGGTTCTTCAAGTAATTCCTTTAAACGTTTTGCTCCTGCTATTGTAGAAAAAACGCTTGCGGCTTGCTGAGCTAATCCTGCAAATGGCTGGACAAAAGATCTAGTAAACTGAAGAAAAGCAACCAGAGCGCCAAGATCCAATCTTCCTTCAATAACAAATAAAGCTCCTACGGCAACAATAATACCGTAATGTATATAAGAAAGATTGCTCATTAAAGGGTTCATGATATTGCTCATGCTCAAAGCATTTACTCCAGAATGTATAAGTTGCTCATTCTCTTCATCGAATTTTTGCAATATTTTTTCATGATGATTAAAACATTCGATTACAACTTTCCCACTAATCATTTCTTCAGTAATACCATTTAATATCCCAATCGCCTTCTGTTGCTCCATAAAATACTTGTTACCTTTCTGACCTAAAATAGACGCTAGTAAAAACATAAAAATAACAAGTAGAACAACCGTTAATGTCAGCCATGGACTTAGCAATAACATGGCTGTGATGGTACCAATAACTGCTACTAACGAAGATACAAGCTGAGGCACACTTTTAGAAGCTGTATCCCGTAATGTATTAACGTCATTTGTAAATCGGCTCATGATGTCACCAAATGAATGTGTATCAAAATAAGGAATCGGAAGTTTCTGTAAATGTGTAAATAATTGAATCCTTACATTTAACATGGTTTTATTAGAGACTTTGACCATTAACCAATTACCAAACCAGGATGAGAAAACACTAAATACATAAACTAAAGTGATAAATATTAACATATTTGAAAATTTTTGATTATAGGATTTACCTTCGACAACTGGAACAATATAATCATTCACAACAGGTCGAAGTAACCAAGTACCCAAAATATTAGCTCCACTCCCTACAATTAATAAAATAACCGCTGTAAAAAAAGTTTTTTTACCAGAAGTATACCATCCTATCAAATTTCTACTTGTGGATTTTTTTTGCTTCAACACTTTTCCCTCCCCTCTAATTGTGTTAGACATAACTCACGATATATTTCATTATTTTTGAACAGTGTATCATGATTACCTGTTCCTAACACTTTACCCTCTGCCAATAATACAATTTTATCACTGTTGCGTATTGCTTTTATTCGTTGTGAGATCACTAAAATAGTAGAACCTGATAAAAACTTGCGCACATTTTTCATTATATTGCTTTCTGTTCTTGAATCTACTGCACTGGTACTATCATCTAAAATTAAAATTTTAGGTTTTAGTATTAGAGCCCGGGCAATGCACAGCCTTTGACGCTGTCCCCCAGATAGGTTAGCTCCTCCCTCTTCCAGTTTTGTATTATACCCATCTGTAAGATTTGATATGAATTCATGTATATTTGCTACTTTACATGCATTAATAATATCATCATTTGAAGCTTTTACATTGCCAAATATTAAATTTTCAAGTATGCTTCCTTGAAACAAATAACTAATTTGTGGTACAATAGCTATCTCATTACGTAAATTCATTATGTCATATGTATTTATATCGTATCCATCTACTACAACTTTTCCAGAATCAGGTTCAAAAAGATGCATAAGCAAAGATACAAGGGTTGTTTTACCTGCACCGGTACCACCAACTATACCAACGGTTTCTCCAGCACGTATGGACAAATCAATAAAGTTTAAAACAGGTGCGGGTGCAGTTTTTGTATAACGAAAAAGAATATTATCAAAATATATATCTCCATGTGTAATGTGTAGATCGGAAATTTTAGCCTGCTTTCTGGGAGAATTTATTTCAAGTATTTCTATGATCCTGGCTGCCGAGGCTTTTGCCATTATCAAGCCAGTCATCATCGTAACTAAATTTACCATAGCAACCATAGCCATTGTTAAGTAGCTTATTAATGCTATAAGGTCACCTATACCCAAATATCCTTTCATTGACATTATACCTCCGAACCCAATTAACAGTATAGTACCAGCATAAACTGAAAATTGTGCTATTGGCCAAAAACGTATAAGCATTCCTTCAGCTTTTAATGATTTATCATAAACTTCATTTGAGTAATAAATGAATTTGTCTTTTTCTTGCTCAGACTGTACAAATGCTTTAACAATTTTAATGCCTTCTATGTTCTCTTGAACTTTTAAATTCATCTTGTCCATATTTTGTAACATCGAAGTATATAAAGGAAATGCTTTTTTAGATATAAGATAAAAAATTATAGACAGGAAGGGAATAAAAATAAAAAATATAATTGAAAGCCACATATTGATGCAAAACGCATTAAACCAACATATTAAAACTAATATTGGTGAACGGCTAAAAAATTGTAGTGCCGTCATAAAAGCCATCTGAATATTACCAACATCTACCGTTATTCTATTTGAAATAGATGCTTCTTTAAACATACTTTTTGTATCAAATAAGGTTTTCTCAAAAACCTCCCCGCGTAGTCTTCCGCCAAAACCCATTGCTGTTATAGCAGCTAAACGGCTCGAGATCATACCACATAAAAGGCACAAAATAGCCAAAAAGACTATATAACTTCCATTTATAATAATATATCGTGAATCTTTTGACAATATTCCATTATCAATAATATTTTTAGCCAGCAAAGGTATTTGCAGTTCTAAAATCACCTCCAAAATAATAAAGATAGAACATAATATAGCCTTTCCTAAAAAAGGTTTAATATAACGTGAAAGACGATGTACCATAATATAACCTCCATTTCAAAATGTATCGATAAACGGCATGTTTTTTTCTTACTCTCTTTCTTATAGTAATAACTTATTCATTTTCTCCTTTCTTTTAGCTTGTTGTAAATTATAGCATTATCATTTTTTTATTTCTTGACTTAGAATGCTGTTTTATACATCTAGCGGAGTGTAGCAGTGTCAACCGATGCAAAATCAACAAATATTTCTCTCAGAATATTAGAAAAAACGTATTTCTCCATACATTTAGACACTCCGTAGCCATGAACCTGTTAACTTCCGGTGTTGATATTTTGACTATAGTGATATAACTTAGAATCCAGTATTAAGACGACTCATAAATATATTTGCAGATATGGAAGCAAAACGTAAAGCAAAGGAAAAGGCTGGTGATGCCGTGGAATGTTCTTCCTGATATAAACCATCCGCTGATTTGTTTAGCTTTTTAATCGCTTTATAAAGCTTTGGTTATGCGCTCATGAGTTGTAATTATATATACTATTCCAACAGCACATAACAAGAAGAACTGGGTGCTGATTAATTCGATTAAATGAGATTTCGTACCGTGGGAGTGTAAAACAGAGTGTGTAAGTTCAAATTAAACTTCATACTCTGCTTTCTTGTCAAGATGTGATAAACTATTCAAAGAAAGGTGATATAGTACAATGACAAGAAGAAAAAGAGATGCAAAGAAAGATCTATTAGTTAAAGCTATTTTAGACCCCTATCAACCAGCGCGTGTATGAGAAATACAGGATGACCTTAAAGATATCTTTGGCCTCATATTTGAAGCAATGTGCTAGGGGAAATGAGTGAGCACTTGGAGTATGAAAATAAAACGTCTATTCTTCTAAAACATTAAAAACTTCATATGGAGATGTTCCTTTCGAAGTTCTACGCGGCCTGGATGCAAGTTTCGATCCAAAAGTAATTCCTAATCGCTCTGCCAATGTTTCCGGTATAGAAGACAAAGTATTGTCTATGTAAGCAATGGGGTGCGTCAGCGCGATATTGAGGCTACTTTCGAAGTTATCTATGGTTTTGAGATATCTCATGAAACCATATCTGATACACTGACTGCGTGCTGGAACGACAGCAAGAATGGCAGAATCGTCCAATGAAAGCGTGCTATTTTTTGTTTTCTTAGATTGTATGTATGTTACACTTAGAGTGCGGTCTGAAAAATAATGTATAACACCAATGCTATGGAAAGACCCCGTACTCATTGACTTTATCTTTGTAAGACTTTCATAATTCTCCGTCTAAACCGGGAGTTTTGTTTCCTTTATTGGTAACCCCCCGTCTTACCGCCAGAGCTTTAGCATAAAATGTTTTCGTTAATAACTACTGGAACCTTTTAAACAGTCTCCTCTTCTTGTCAAATGTTGCCTTTACAAGGGCACTATGCGGTAGGAATACCACGAAATGAATGTGATAGTGCTCTTATCACAATCTAAATGGTAACTTTCAAGTCGCACACTCTGGACTCCTCCGATTTCTTATACCACTTCTTGATGAATTTCGCATGCGTGCTTATATCTTCAGTTACATACTTGTGGTTGTATAATACCATGAGACCTCTTCTGTTCAATCATCAACTTTCATAACATTCCGCTCCTTCTACACCTAAGGGTTCTTCATTGTTGTACTCCAGTATCTGCACATCTTCCATGATCTTCGTCAGAAAGTCAGTGACTCGACTCCCTCTTGTCCCCTTATAGGGCTAACGTAACGTTGCTACAGGATTCAATTTATCTTACGGACTGCTATTTTGTACCTGTTTCTCACCGGCTTACCTCGCTTCAACACAATCGATTACCCAAAAACATTGGAAGCTTGCTACTAGGCTCATTGGCAATTACCTTGACCATACTTTCACTGGCAAGATGATAACAGAGCTTGCAGAACACACAACTTGCACCGGTTAGAAACGTGCGCCCTCTGGCGCACTAATCATGACCACCCTTCAAATGAGTGGTTTGTTCTGAGGCTATAAGCCTCTGTTACCGACCAGCACCTAAAGACGCTAGCTTTCACATTAGTTCAATCCTTATCGCCCTTGACTCGTCGCTACCCTTGAAAGGGTGTCGTACTACCGGCTAATCCCTAAAGGGATCCTCATATACTTTTACACTTAATTTTTCCATCGCAATATCATGTTTCTCCTGCTCTTGGATATACTTACGTATTGTTGCCTCGTTCAGTACCACTGTGCTCACATAATATCCCTCTGCCCAGAAATGTCTGTTTCCAAATTTATATTTTAAATTTGCGTGCTTATCGAATATCATTAGTGCACTTTTTCCTTTGAGGTATCCCATAAATTGTGATGCACTTATTTTAAGCGGTATGCTCACCAGCATAAATATGATCTCGCATCAGATGATATATCTGGTATACTCTCTTTATTCAAATTGTATATGATTTTTCTCCGATACTTTGGGGTGAATACTATGTGATACTTACACATTCTCTTTGTGCGGGATAAACTGTTTGCCTTATGACTAGAAAATCACCTTTCCTAACGTAATTTCAGCTTGAACAACCTTATTATAACGGAAAGTGATTTTTTGCTATAACAATTGTTACACCACCCGCATAGCAGGTGGATTTTTGTTTCACAGGGGTTCCATTCTCTGTTGAAAATCTTCCCCCAACTCAACTGGCTAAAGCCATAATAAAAAACTGCACCAACAATGAATAGTTAGTGCAGTTCTTATAAACTTTGAATCTTTAACGATTATTAAAATTTCCCAGCCTTCGCAGCTTCCTCAATCGCAACTGCAACCGCAACAGTCATACCAACCATCGGATTGTTACCAGCGCCGATCAGACCCATCATTTCAACATGAGCAGGTACGGAAGAAGAACCAGCGAACTGTGCATCAGAGTGCATACGTCCCATAGTATCAGTCATACCGTAGGAAGCAGGACCTGCTGCCATGTTGTCTGGGTGAAGTGTACGTCCTGTACCACCGCCTGATGCTACGGAGAAGTATTTCTTACCCTGATCAACACATTCTTTTTTGTAAGTACCAGCTACCGGATGCTGGAAACGTGTTGGGTTTGTAGAGTTACCTGTGATGGAAACGTCAACAGCTTCTTTGTGCATGATAGCAACACCTTCTGTTACATCATTTGCACCGTAGCAGTTAACTTTTGCACGAAGTCCTTCAGAGTATGCTTTACGGAATACTTCTTTTACTTCGCCTTTATGGTAGTCCATCTCTGTTTCAACGTATGTAAATCCGTTGATACGAGCGATGATCTGAGCTGCATCTTTTCCAAGTCCGTTTAAGATAACGCGTAATGGTTTTTTACGAACCTTGTTTGCTTTTTCTGCAATACCGATAGCGCCTTCAGCTGCTGCGAAAGACTCATGGCCTGCTAAGAATGCGAAGCATTCTGTGTCTTCTTCCAGTAACATTTTACCAAGGTTACCATGTCCAAGACCTACTTTACGCTGGTCAGCAACGGATCCCGGGATACAGAAAGACTGAAGTCCTTCACCGATTGCTGCAGCTGCATCTGCTGCTCTTCTGCAGTCTTTTTTGATTGCAATTGCTGCGCCTACTGTATAAGCCCATTTTGCATTTTCAAAACAGATTGGCTGAATACCTTCAACCTGATTATATACATCTAAGCCTGCTGCTTTTGTAACTTCTGCTGCTTCTTCGATAGAGTTAATGCCATACTCTTTTAAAACAGCCAGAATTTGTTTTTCTCTTCTTTCATATGATTCAAATAAAGCCATTCTTTTCCCCTCCTCTATTATTCATGTCTTGGGTCGATGATTTTCACTGCGTCTGCAACTCTACCATACTGACCTTTAGCTTTTTCAAATGCTGTGTTAGCGTCATCACCTGCTTTGATGAAATCCATCATCTTACCAAAGCTTACGAACTGGTAACCAATGATTTCGTCATCTGCATCTAAAGCAACACCTGTAACATAGCCATCTGTCATTTCAAGATAACGAGGACCTTTTGCAAGAGTTCCGTACATCGTACCAACCTGAGATCTTAAGCCTTTACCTAAATCTTCAAGTCCTGCACCGATTGGAAGTCCGTCTTCTGAGAAAGCACTCTGAGTTCTTCCGTATACGATCTGTAAGAATAATTCTCTCATTGCTGTATTGATAGCGTCACACACTAAGTCTGTATTTAAAGCTTCAAGGATTGTTCTTCCTGGTAAAATTTCGGAAGCCATTGCTGCGGAATGAGTCATACCTGAACATCCGATTGTTTCTACTAATGCTTCCTGGATAACGCCCTCTTTAACATTCAATGTTAATTTACAGGTTCCCTGCTGAGGTGCACACCAGCCTACACCATGTGTTAAACCGGAAATGTCTTTAATTTCTTTTGCTTTTACCCATTTTGCTTCTTCTGGGATCGGAGCAGCACCATGAGCAACGCCTTGCGCTACTTTACACATTGTTTCTACTTCATGTGAATAAATCATTTTAAGACTCCTTTCAAAAATGAATTCTTTGGATATGTACGTGTCTGATATCGTTAGATATTTAACACCATACTTGATATCATTTTCTCATAAAACGTCAAAATAGTCTAGTGTTTTTTGTAAAAAAGTGTTGCCTAATACAGGGAATACGGGAGAATACCCCTTTTATGTCTGAAGTTCCCCGCCGCATAAAGAAAGAGAATGGAGATATCCACCCTCTTCTAAACTTTCTTTTCTGCGATTACCACCAGAACGACCAGTGTTCTCAACCGATTACATTCTTTCCCTCCGGCAGCCTTAACTGGCTGCAGTTTTCAAACGGGCAACACACTGGTCATCACATTCCACATATTTAATCTTTTTAAGGGGTGCTTCAGATCCCAGTTTGCAGGCAGCATTATAATATTCCACTTTGAAATTAATGTGATCCAGATTGCTTTCCAGTTCCTCTATATGTTTTTCCACTACCCTTTTATGTGCAATCACAAGCTGACGCCGTTCTTTCAGGGTTGCATCTCCCTTGGCGCACAGCGCTACAAATCTGCGGATGTCTGCAATTGGCATATCGGTTGCTTTCAGGCAGGAAATAATTGATATCCAGTCTAAGTCTTTCTCATTATAAATCCGAACACCGGATTCATTTCTATTGACTGTGGGCAGCAACTGCTCTTTTTCATAATAGCGCAATGTAGATGCCGGCAATCCTGTTATCTCTGAAACCTGCTTTATCTTATATTCCATAATAAAACCCCCTTCATACATTAAAGTAACTTTAATATTTGTCTTATATTATAATATGAATCCGGGAGAATTTCAATCTATAAAAATATATAAGCGCTTAAGCTTAAAAACAGACATTTATGTATCAGACTTCATTACATCACCTTTTAAATGAGGTTCTGAGATATATTTCATCTTCGGAAAATATTTCTTCATGACATGATCCGGGAAGTATTTATCCAGTCTCATCTCAACAACATTTTTAGCGGGCACATTTAACTGCCGCTCTGACATGCGAAGTAGTGCCACCCCAGATATAGCAGCTGTTACAACCATAAAGCACACTGCTACTTTAGTAACCAAAATACCTGCTTTTCTGGGCGCCCGCTCTATCATTCTGGACAAAAACGGGTATACCCATTTTGCCCAGGCGATCGCTACCACACCCCAGAATATACAGAATATTAGATTCACATAATGTCCAAGAGTAAACGGCAATCCCGAGTAATCCCAAAACGTCACACCCAGTAACACCTGGCAGAAGTAGCCGCAGATAAATTCAAATATCCCGCCCAATACATATCCCTTAATAAATATATTAAATGTTTTCATTTCTTTTGTACTATGTAAGAAAACAGTAAATAGTGCACATCCCAGTCCCCATACGGAACTGAATGGCAGAAACAGATTACTGGTTCTGCTGGAAAGTTCTCCGAATGCGAAATAGCACCAGATGGTTTCCAAAATGCATCCCATAATCCCTCCCATCATAAAAATCCAGAATATCTTATATTTATTATATCCTACTGCAAATCTTTCCCTTTTCAAACTTCCCTTTGTGTTCATAGTTTACCTCCATTATTCAAGCCCGTGGTTCATAAAACCTGAATTTTGAAATAAATTGTTTGTTTCTGTTTCAGGCTGCCGCGCTGTGTCAATCGGCGCAGCCATCCTGCTGCACCGCAATCCACTGCAATCCACGACTGCGTTCATTAATTAAACCCATATAGCCGCTGAAGCAAATGGTAACAGCAAAGCACAAACTGCCTTCCCAATCTGCCGGGGAGATTTACGCCGATACCAATGGCACTGAACCGGACCTTACGATACATGCTGCTGTCCAGATTTTTTAAATATCTCCAAATCTGCTTTAGTTCTTTTCTGCTGTCCGGTGTATCTATAAGCATAGCCAGAATGGTTGCAATGGCCATTGCCAGCTTCAAATTTGTATACATTGTTTTGCGCAGGGAACGCTCTTTGATCATAAACCGCTTTTTATGCATGTAGTCAATGAGGATACGGGTAACCCTGTAGTGCTGGTCCATTCGTCCTACCATTACGGACTCCTGAACCGACTGATCGGATCTGCCTATAAAATAACGGTAGAAATTCAGATCCAGGTAGCGAATCGTACGCACAAAAGGCAGCGGATTAAAGACATAGATATTATCCACATAAAAAGTATGTTCCGGCAGTACCAATCCGCAGCTCTTCACCAGATCAGTGCGGTAAATCATGGAATGCATCATCAGATAATTGGTTACCGGAAGACCTCTTGTTTCTTTCCAGGTAAAGGTTTTATCCGTTTTCATATATCTGCGGTAATTAATTACCTTTTTCTTTTTGGCACCCTGTTTTTCATATACAAAATTTGAAACGACCAGATCTGCTGTTTCATCGGAAGCTATCATTTCTTTCAGTTCTTCCAAAATCTTTTTGAGCGCATCCGTATTAACCCAGTCATCGCTGTCAACAACTTTCAGATAAATTCCTTTTGCATTGGCTATTCCTGTATTCAGAGCTCCGCCATGCCCCTTATTTTCCTGATGTATCGCACGCACTATGTCTGGAAATTCCGCTTCATATCTCTGTGCAATGGATAGTGTTTGGTCTGTTGAACCGTCGTCAATAATTAGAATTTCCACATCGTCCTTCCCAGTCAGCAAGGTCTTTATGCAATGTTCCATATAGTCCTGTGATTGATAACAAGGTACTATGACAGATAAAATTTTCATAGGCTTCTTCCCTTCGTATAAATTAGCTTTCGTTTTTATTACACTCTACCAGACAAATATCAAGAATTTATCAACTTATCGTCAGCTACTCTTTTGTATTTATTGTAATTCTGGAACCGTATTCAACACTTACTCTGACTTGTTTATCATTTCCCTGGTCCCTGGTATAGTTATCACCATAGCTTTCTCCGTTAATGCTGACGTCACCATCATCTGAATCCAGATAAAAATCAAATTCATCTTTGGGTTTAACCAGCGTAAGAGAAACATCACCATAATCGTTCTTGATATTAGTATCTGACGTGTTCAGACTATCTATTCTGCATTTTCCGTTTTCCTGGCGAATATTATTTTTTACTGCCGTAATATCATTTCCATCTACAGGTCCATATTCATTTTCAATATTCAGACTATTTGTCTTAATGTTTCTCAGGTGGAAATCACCATACTCTCCATTAATAGTCAACAGATCCATTCTTTTGTGTTTTGTATTTCCTTCCATATTACGCAGATCAACGGAACCATTGTTGCTGGCTATTTTCACCTCATCGGCTTTCATCTGGTCAATATTGATATTGCCATAATCAGTTTTTATTTCCACATTCTTAGAAGTAATATTTTTTAATGTCATATCACTGGAACTGGTATCATTGTCTATCTGCAGCTCCGGAACAACACAATTTTCCATTTCCAGCTTCCCATAATCCAAATCCAGATTAAGTTCATCCATCTTTACATTAGTAATACTGGTATTTCCGCTGTCCCCTTCTATGATCAGTTTCTTAATGTCCGCCTGATTCAGACTTAGTTCCCCATAATCTGCGCGTACTTTCAGCTGATCAAGTTCAATGTCTTTTGGCAGAACCAGTTTTATATAATCCTGCTTTTTCTGGTTATAGAAATTACCAATACCTATAATGCTGATGCCATTTTGCTGGATATTCTTCAGGTTGAAGCTGACCTTCCCATTCTCTGTTTTAAATTCCGGTATGACAAATACATCGTCATAACCATATTCCAGCCGGAAAGAATCTCCCTCTTCTATATAGATATTGCCATATCCCGCACTTATTTCTAAATTCTTTATATCTTTTAAATTTTTTGATTCTTCTATAAATTTTCCCTGATCATTTGCAGTATAGATTCCTTTCGACGTCAGTGTTAAACCCAGGCTGCCTCCCATTGCAAGCCCGGTTACCATTACGATGCCTCCAGCCAGTGTCAGGCATCCTGCTGTGATCAGCAAAACCTTCTGATACTTTTTCATGACCTTTTCCTCCTCTTTAAAATGTTTCTGAACATTTTACCAATTCCTTTCACCATACGCCTGCCGATTGCGATAATCCCAAATCCCACAAAAATACCAATTCCCACAGCAGCCATTCCTAGACCCAGCAATGCAATACCCGTTGCTGTCTGGGAAAATAAAAGGTAGATACCGCAAAAAGCAGTAACAATACCGCCAGCCAGTGCACATAGATCCATCAAAATTGCAGATCCTACCAGTACCACTACAACCAGGAGCATAGAAGCAAATAAAGCAACAAGTGCAAATGCCATAGGAAGGGCGATTGGAGCAGCACAGATCCCCAAAACAATAATCCAAAGTGTGCTGAACCCTTTTCTTACGGAATGTACTTCTTCTTCCATCCGTTTAATTGCAGCATCCGTAATAATCTGATATGCCACCTCCCGGGGCGTTCCCAGTTCCTGAATAATTTCCTGTTCCTTTTCCGGTCCGGCATCTTCAAAATATTCAGTATAATAATCCATTGCTGTATCAAATTCTTCTTTTGGCAGCTTCCGAAGTTCACGCGCCAAAGTCCGTAAATATTCATTCTTGCCCATTATTTGTTCCTCCCAAAATGATCTCTTCTATTCCTGTCCGATAAGTAATCCATTCATCCACAAAATGCTGATATTGCTTCTTTCCTTCGGGCGTCAGATAATAATATTTTCTGTTTCTCCCCTGGAATGGCTGGTCATAAGTACCCAGATATCCGTTATTCTGCAGCCTTCTCAATACCGGGTAAAGGGTAGATTCCTTTAAGTCCGTCACCTTTTTCATTTCCTGGGATATAGAGTATCCATACGTATCTCCCTTTGCAATAATCGCCAGAACAATTGCATCTGTAAGTGAAGCTCCCAATTGATACGTCATCTTATCGCCTCCTCTCTTTTTGTGAAACATGTATTCTTAATACCTTTTGTTTGAGTATATTATATGACGTATAATATACTTTGTCAACATATATAATTATTTTTTTTATATAATTTATTTCACTATATAGAATTATAAAATATATTATATTACTCACGTACTCTTCCAATTCAAACGAAATGTGCTTTCATACGAAAAAGGCTCCGCCAACCGCAGCAAATCTGAGCTGCAAGTTATCACGAAACCTTTGTTTTATAATATTTACCTTTTATATATGCTTCCTATAATGGTACTACAATTTACTAGTTACAGATATACTACGTATATTTTAAGTCATTACTTGGCTAGAACATCGTGTAGCCATCTTTTCGTACACTACCTATCATTTACAAAGCGTCCTTAATCAGCTAACCCCCAATTTAATCGTAAACTGCAGCACTAACACTCACGCATTTTTTTAATGAGCACCAAAGTAAGTGCAAAAATAACCGAAGCGAATCCCACCTGCACCAGGATGCCCAGCCACACATCCGTTCTAATCTGCTCTGTGATGCCAATAGATTCTCCCAACAGGTCATTTACCCTGACATACCAGAATGATGGGACGAACTTACAGAATGCCAGCACTTTTTCACTCATAATCTCCTGGGGAACAAACACTCCACCCATGAAGCAAAAGCCCAGGCTGATTATATTCACCAGCGCCGTAAGGGCATTGTCGCTTCTCACCAGCATTCCCACCATAAATGCGATTGACGCCGCAACCAGCAGAAATGCCATCGTATTTAGAATCCCGTATTTGATGTTTCCATCCAATAGCTGCTCCCGGTAAAGCACGACTGCCGCGATCATAAATACCCCCCATACAATGGTGGAAAACACCACACATGCTGCCATAATCTGCTTGTTTCTCTGATTCAGTGTCATGGCTCCGCATTCATTCCTTTTTTTCAGATCTCGGTTTTGAAAAGCACGCAGCGCCGGACTGATTCCATAGATCAGCACTGCCATCAGTGCGTAAGGAATATACCGCAGATAATAATATATAGAAGGCATATCTGCCTTAACGGAATCCCCCTGGAGCGTAACCTGACCTTTGATGTTCAGATCTTCCTCCACATTTTCCGCTGCATCTGTCACCCCATATCCGGCTGCAATATATGTTTTCAACGATTTCAAGTATTGGTTTACCTGACTGTCTGCAAAAAATCCCGTATAGGAACCGGGAACTTTTATGTTCTCCGTATATACCTCTTCCCCGCTTTTTAATTTCTCCTCAAAATGTGGGGGAATAATCAGGATATATTCTACTTTTCTGGCAAATAAATTGTCCTGCATTTTCTCCTTATCATCATCCACTGCAACCAGATTCTGCCTGGCACCCATATATTCCTTCAGCGCCTTGCTGAGCTCACTGTTGTCACGGTCGATGACCGCCATCTGAATCTTCGTTTCTTCAAAACTACTCATCTCGGTACCGGAAGTTATATTGGACATTAAGATCGCAAGACCTATAAAAATCCCAAAATAAAGCAATAATCCTCCGATGTTTTTTTTGATTATTTTATAGAAACAATTAAAGACTTGCATATTTCTTCCTCCTCGCCAGCAAAAATCCCCCTATGCAGAATGCAGCTGCAAAAGCCAATAAAATAATGATATTTTTAAAATAACGGTCGTAATTATCGTAAATATCAAGTGCATAAAATGCATCAGAGAGCACCACAGCTGGATTAATACGGTTTAAAATGGGAAAGACCTGTTCCACATCATTTTTTATGGTGTTTATAAATAAACCGCTGAAAAAGCATAAGAACATGTTAACCGCAATCATGATACCCGTTTTGATGCTCAGGGATGTTCTTCCCACGCAGCCTGCAAAAAATCCCATAGATACCCCCATCAAAGTGCCGATAAGAGTCAAAAGCAGAATTGGCAGTATTTTATTGCCAAAGTCTACCCCCAGTACAAACCTCAGATAGCCCATTAAAATCAGCAATGAGCAAAAATGAACCGTCACTGCCGCTGCAAAATCACCCATAATCATTGTCATGCGATGAACAGGAGATGTCATTTTTCTGGCAGCCAGCGTGGTAAGGTTTGCCTGAATATAACCGGCATTGTATAGGCCCAGAAAACAACCGTACAAGCTTGCCATGGCCAGAAGCGCATAGAAATACTGCATCATGGAATCCAGATTTCCACTGCTTAACGTTATTTCTTTATTTAATGTTACATCTTCATTCAGGCTTTTCAGGATCAGCTGTGCAGACGCCGGATTCTCCTTTATGGATTTTTGAATCATATTTTCAACCTGGAGATAACTGTCCAGAATAGAGCTTAAGATACTTTGATTTATTCCGGTCTTTTTTACCATCAATTCCACCGTATCGGATACATAAAAGATTCCGTCGATTTTCCCGTCACTTAAGAGCTTCCCTGCGTTATCCCCATCCGTATACTGAATATTCATAATCTGGTTGTTTCCCGGTTTGGATAATTCGTCCAGCAGTTCTTTGAAATAGCTGTCCTGGGTTTCCATCACTGCCGCTGCCGGAATTGCCTCCAGCTTTTCTTCCCGGTCCATAAAATTTCCAAAAGTCACAAAAAAAAGTGTTCCAAGTATCATTGGGAAAGCCAATGTCCAAAACAGTCCCTGCCAGTTTCGAACCAGCCCTTTTAAACGGTATTTATAAATATGAAAAAACATAGTCCCCTCCTAATCTCTCAGCTCTTTGCCTGTAATCTCTAAAAATACATCGTTTAAAGTCGGCATTTCTGAGAAAACCCTGCCAAAAGAAATTTCCTGCTCCTGAAGAAAATTCAAAATTCTAACCAGATTGTGGTTTGCACTGCTGCATTTGATTTTTAATACGTTTTCTTCATATGCCACAGAGTAGACATGGGGAAGCTCTTTGATCTTTAATAAGATGCTGCTTTCCAGACCCAGTATTTCGATTCGAATCGTTTCACCCACTTTGATCATGTTTTTTAGTTCTTCCGTCGTCCCAATTGCCAGATTCTGCCCATTATCCATAATGGCAACTCTGGTACAGATCTGTTCCACTTCCTCCATATAATGAGAGGTATAAATAATCGTTGCACCCTCTTCATTGAGTTTCTGGATTCCCTTTAAAATGTGATTCCGGCTTTGCGGGTCCACTGCCACTGTAGGTTCATCCATGATGATCAGCTCCGGCTTATGTGCAATTCCGCATCCAATGTTTAACCTTCTTAAAAGACCTCCGGACAATTTTCTGGGATAGAATTTTTTGAAATCCCGAAGCCCCACAAAATCAATTGCCTCTTCTACCAGTCCCCGCCGTTCCTGCTTATCATTTACATACAATCCACAAAAATAGTCCAGATTTTCATATACCGTCAGCTCTTCAAAAACAGCTACGTTCTGCATAATAACACCGATCTTACGCTTGCTGTCATAGCTGTCCGGGTGCATTGTCTTTCCAAATACTTCAATTTTGCCTTTGTCGTAGGAAAGCAGAGACAACAGGCAGCTGATTGCAGTTGTCTTACCGGACCCGTTTGGTCCCAGCAAACCAAAAATCTCTCCTCTTTTAATATCCAGGTTAAAGTGGTCCAATGCCACCAGTTCTTTGTATCGCTTCACTAGATTTTCTATTTTCACAATGGTTTCGCTCATCCTATGCACCCTCCGTCTATTTGATAATACCATTATAAACCAAAGGAAAGTCCGGAAGAAGTGCCGTATGTCAGCATATCAGGTGACATTTGTCATAACCTCATGATTTGCAGATTCTGTTGTTGAGATTTTAGCTGCTAATAGGTATAATATAGAAGTAACTTACAGCTGACCGTAACCTTTTTTGCTGTAAATTTACATTGCAAGGAGGAATTCTCATGGATACATTGATTGATAAATGCATTATATTGATTTGCTGCTCTATTACCCTGATTGACGGTTCCATATCTGTTCTGCCGGTGTTTGTCTTCGTCACTGCATTTGGCATCAGCTGCCTGAATACGTATTTCGATCAGTCTAAAGTTACGGTACTTACAGGATGTTTCTATCTTTTACTGTGTTTTCTGGTACCGCCTTTCTGTTTGCTGCTTCCGCTTATTTTTTATGATTTTTTTACCAGGAAGTTCTGGTACCTTTCCGTCATAGGGGTTGCAGCCTGCCTGCGGTATCTGACGATTGATTTTCAGCCGATGCACCTGTCTATACTGGTATATTTTTTATTGAGCTTCCTCCTCTGTTACCGGACAGACACTTTCCAAAAGCTGTCTCATCAGCTGAAGATTTCAAGGGACAACAGCCGGGAGCTGAATTTGTTACTGGAGAATAAAAATAAAGATCTGTTAGAAAAGCAGGACTATGAAATCCATCTCGCCACCCTGAAGGAGCGAAACCGTATTGCAAGAGAAATCCACGATAACGTGGGGCATATGCTGTCCCGCTCCATTTTGCAGACCGGGGCACTCCTGGCAGTGAATAAAGATAACAATCTGAAAGCACCTCTGCTCTCAGTGAAAGATACCCTGTCCAGCGCCATGGACAGCATACGGGAAAGCGTTCATGATCTGCATGATGATTCCATAGACCTTTATGATACCATCCGCACCATTTTAAAAGACTATAAGACCTATGAAACAACATTCGAATATGATATGAGTGACAACATACCGAGAAACGTAAAGTATTGTTTGATCATGTTAATCAAGGAAGGGCTTTCCAATATCGTAAAACACAGTGATGCCAGCCATATTGTTATCCTGGTAAGAGAACATCCATCCTTTTTTCAAATCCAGATCAGCGACAATGGCAACCCCCTTTGCAAAGCTTCCGCTTCTCATGGAATCGGGCTTGAAAATATGCAGGAAAGGGTTCAGGCTTTACACGGTACTTTCCGCACCAGTATTGACAATGGTTTTAAAATATTTGCGTCAATACCAAAAAACACCTGATTCTCTCCCATATCAGAAAGGAAATAAATTGAAATGAATATAATAATTATAGATGACGACCAGTTGGTTGCACTGTCACTGAAAACCATCTTAGAAAGTGATCCGGAAATAAAAGTAACCGCTGTGGGAAGCAGCGGCAAAGATGCAATATTACTTTTTGAAAAATACCAGACAGAAACAGATATTCTTTTAATGGATATCCGCATGGCTCCTATGAGCGGTCTGGAAGCAGGAGAAAAAATATTAAAGCAAGATCCTTTGGCTAAAATACTATATCTGACAACGTTTTCCGATGATGAATATATTGTCCGGGCATTACATATCGGTGCAAAAGGCTATCTGCTGAAACAGAACTACGAAAGTATCCTGCCTGCCCTAAAAGCAGTCTACTCAGGCCAGAGTGTATTCGGAGGGGAAATAGTAAGAAAAATACCGGAACTGATGCAGAACACAGAACACTACAACTACAGTTCTCACGGTATCCTGCCAAAAGAGCTGGAAATCATCAAACTGGTTGCTGATGTACTTAGTAATAAAGAAATTTCCGAGACTTTGTATCTGAGTGAAGGAACCGTGCGGAATTACCTCAGTACGATCCTGGACAAATTAGACTTAAGAGACCGGACGCAATTGGCAATCTTCTTCTACCAGCACCGCGGATAAAGATTTCCATACTTCCTGTCATATAAATACCCCCGCATAAAGCACGAAAGGATCAACTCTGACATGAAAAATATTTATAAACTGCTTTCTATTTGCCTTTTGACTACCTGCTGCCTGTTTCTCTCAGCCTGCAGTTCCTCCAAAGAGCCAATCAGCAAGCAGGGCTTTTTACTGGACACGGTGATTCAAATCACACTTTACGATACAAAAGATGAATCCCTACTGGATGAATCCTTTGCCGTCTGCGAAAAATACGAGCAGTTGTTAAGCAGAACCATTGAAACCAGTGATGTTTCCCGCATTAATGAGGCAAATGGGAAGCCGGTAACCGTATCGGATGAAACCATTTCCCTGATTCAGAAATCCCTTACCTACAGTCAGTTATCCGACGGGGCATTTGATATCACCATAGCGCCTTTAAGCTCCCTTTGGGATTTTAAGGATAAGAAAACAATACCGGACAGCCATGCTCTCGACGAAGCCAGGGCGTTGGTTGATTATCATACCATCCAAATAAACGGCAACACCGTTACGCTCTCAAACCCCAAGGCTTCCATTGACCTTGGTGCAATTGCAAAAGGTTATATCGCTGATAAAATCAAAGAGTACCTCGTTTCACAAAATGTGAAAAGCGGATTGATTAATCTGGGAGGCAATGTACTTACCATTGGCACAATACCAGACGGATCTGCCTGGAATATCGGAATTCAAAAACCATTTGATGAACAAAATGCAGCGATAACATCCGTACATTTAAGCGATGAGTCTGTCGTGACCTCCGGGGTATACGAGCGGTATTTTAAACAGGACGGTATCATCTATCATCATATTTTGGATGCCCAAACAGGTTATCCCTATCAAAACGGTCTGCTTGGCGTCACCATCATTTCCAAAGAATCTGTAGATGGTGACGCTTTAAGCACAACCTGTTTTGCACTGGGTCTTCAAAAAGGTATGGAACTGATCCAGTCTCTGCCGGATGTGGACGCAATTTTTATTACCGACGACTATCAGCTTCATGACACCCGAGAAGCTAAATCAAAATCCTGATCCGGAAAACAATCACTACAGATTACATTTCCTGATTTTGAAAAATTTTCAGGCTGATCCGGTAAGAGATATACATGAACAGAATGCATAAAACCGGAAGCGATACGATCGCTATTATTATTGAGGTCTCTCCCGGCATCGGCAGCCCGGTATTTTTATAAAAATATGCAACGAAGTAAACAACCGCGGTGGGAATCAGGAAGCACACAATCATCAGCATTCTGGCTTTCTCCGCTCCGAATTTATAGAGAAGGGGCAGTATAATACTTCCAAATACAAATGCAATACCCAGACACCCCAGGGATGCCCCCAAAATATCAGCCAGATTAAAATCCTTTAAAATAATACTGCCTATGCTGCATATAACAATACCTACACCGCAGCCGACCAGAGAGAAAATAATCAATACCATATATTTACTTTTTACAACATCTCTGCGGGATACCGGCATAATCAGTGCGTACCGGTTCCACTTTGATAAATCATCAAAACTGATTGTGGTAATCAGCATCATGCTGCAAGCAATCACGCATATGCCCATAAAACTGATGACACCATTTGTAGGTACCAGTAATACAGCCATAGCCGCCAGCATCATCACCATCATCTTTGCATTATGTCCTATATTATACAGGTCTTTTAATATTAATCCTCTCATACCTTTTCTCCTTTCACATACAGAAGCATAATATCATCGATGGTAACATCATTCATAAGACAGTTCTTATATTTCCGTTCCATTCTTGTTTTATCCGATACCAGAATCTCATACTCATAATCTTTTTTCCGGTAGGTAATAATGTCATCGCTTTCCATCTTCATAAACTGTTCCCTGCCGCATTTAATAATTCCATAATTATAAATAAGTTCGTCTTTGGAAAGAGAAAATATCAGTTTGCCTTTATGAATAAAGGTAATATAATCTGCTATCTTCTCCAGATCGCTGGTAATGTGGGAAGAAACCAGGACCGCATGAGTCTCATCCTGTACAAAATCAAGAAAAATATCCAGCACTTCATCTCTCACAATGGGATCCAGTCCGCTGGTTGCCTCATCCAGAATCAAAAGCCTGGGATTATGGGACAGTGCCACTGCAATGGTAAACTTCATTTTCATCCCCTTAGAAAATTGCTTTATTTCCTTACTTACAGGAAGCTGAAATCTCTTCAGATAATCCTCAAAACAGCTCATATCCCAGTTCGAATATACCTTTGCCATAATATTTCCAATTTTTCTTGGAGTCAGCGTATCATAAAAGTTATTTCCGTCAAATACAACCCCGATTTCGTTGCGCATCCTTGTATCACTGTCCGTCATTTCTTTTCCTAAAACCTTTATTTCTCCGCCATCTTTTTTAATTAAATTTAAAATAGCATTAATCGTGGTACTCTTTCCCGCTCCATTTTCACCAATCAAACCAACAATTGTGCCTGAGGGAATTGAAAAACTGATTTTATCCAAAGTAAAATCCTTATATTTTTTCTCCAGGTCCTTCACTTCTAAAATATAATCCATCACATATCCTCCTCGTCCTCATAAAATATGGTCAAAAGCTCTATCAGCTTTTTCAGACTGATCCCACTGCTTCTTCCTATTTCCGCTGCTTCCTGCAGTTTTTCTTCCGCATTACGCAGCTTCTCTTCCTGAAAAAAGTCTTTATTAGTGTCAGCTACAAAAGTTCCCCTGCCTGTTACCGTTTCAATAAAACCATCCCGCTGCAGGTCTTCATAAGCCTTCTGTGCTGTAATCACACTGATATGTAAAGACTTCGCCAGCGCCCGCATAGATGGAAGCATTTCTCCGGGCTGCATTTCTCCGCTCATTATGGCAGCTTTAATCTGAGATGTTATCTGCTCATAAATGGGTTTACTCTTATTGTTGCTAATAATTATCTCCACATTCTAACCTCCAAGTATCATCCGGCGTACTTAAGTGTACTTATTGTACAAGTACAATATAGTACACTTTTCTAATAATGTCAAGAGGAATTCATTTATTTTTTACGCAAAAAAAGAGCCGCACACTTCTGCAGTGTAACAGCCCTTCTTCTAATATATTTATTTTAATATATTCCTTTTATTGCTTTCTCTTTTATCTTTTTAATAACACATCATTTTCATACTGCTTTACTTCTTTTAACCACTCTAATCCGGTTCCTGCATTTTTCTTAGCACAGTAATAATCCCAAACCATTGCAAATGGAGCAGCCTTGAATTCTTCTTTGTATGCAAGTCTTGCACTTACATCACCGTTCGCTTCCATTTCCTTCATCTGGTCTACCGGCTGTAATAATGCTGCCAGCATTGCTTTTCTGGTATTTCTAAGACCAATTACCCATGCAGCAACACGGTTAATGGATGCATCAAAGAAATCTGTTGCAACGTATGTATCTTTTAATTTATCCATACGAACCAGTTCTTCAAAGATTGCTCTGGTTTCATCATCAAATCCTACAACATGATCGGAATCCCAGCGTACCGGGCGTGTTACATGAAGTAATACGGAATTATCAAACGTATAGATACTGGATAATTTTCCGGAAACTGTTTCTGTTGGGTGATAATGTCCCGCATCTAAAGTCATAATGATATGGTCTTTATTTGCATTCATTACGTAGCCCATACAGAATTCATGTGAGCCTACTGTATAGCTTTCTGCTCCGATACCGAATACCTTTGATTCAATACCATCGATAACACCTTCAACGTCTTTTGTAGCATCGAAGATTTCATCGTAGCTCTTCTTCAGACGCTGTCTTGGTCCTAATGTATCAACCGGAACTTCTTTATCTCCATCTGGAGTCCAGTGATTAATGACACATGGTTTTCCAGTTTTCTTGTAGAAATATTCACCGATCTGACGGCATTTAATACCATGTTCCACCCAGAATTTACGGATATCTTCATCTGCACAGGAAAGAGTTCCTTTTTCTGTGCTCTTAGGATGAGCAAAATAAGTTGGGTTAAAGTCCAGTCCCAATCCCTTTTCAACAGCCCAGTCAGCCCATTTCGCAAAATGCTCCGGTTCAATCTCATTACGGTCTACAAAATGGTCAGCTTCCTGATAATTTGCGTGTACATTGACTTTCAATTCACCCGGGATGAATTTCATAGCTTCTTCGATATCAGCTCTCAACTCTTCACCATTTGTAGCTTTTCCAGGATAATTACCGGTAGCCTGAATTCCTCCTGTAAGAGACTTGTCTTCTTTTACTTCCGTTCCAGCCACATCATCTCCCTGCCAGCAATGCATGGAAATTGGCGTTTTGTCTGCGATTTCAATTGCTTTATCTACATCGATGCCATATTGTGCATAAAATTCTTTTGCTGCTTCATACCCTTTTTCAACATTATACATAAGTGTTTCCGCCTTTCATTTGTTATTTTTCTTCATTATAGTTATTTCCGGGCAAAAAAACAAGGACGCAATTTTTCTAATTTACGTCCTTATTTTCCAATTTTGAAGTTGCAGTATATCGTGCCATTTGATGATGCACACGAAGATTACGATTATAGTTCCTGCTGATAAGAAACAACCGTCAGCTAACTTTCACACAAACACCATCATTATCAAAGGTATAATACTTCTTATCACTAGCCAGAAGCGTCTGGTTTCTTGCCATTTTACCAGTTGGGAAGAAATAATAGCGCTTACCGTCTATATTCATCCAGCCCTTTACCGCAGCACCTATATTGCCAGACTTTGTAGTACTCATAAAATATCTGGAGCCACCACGGTCTAACCAGCCAATCCTCATATAGCTGTCACTTCCAAAATAGTAATATTTCCCACCGATCAGATTCCATCCTTTCAGTGCCCTGCCATTTTTAAAGTATCTCCAGTTCACCACTGCAGATTTATTCTTTGTATACCGGATTGTACTGTTATCTCCTGTCCAGCCGTCTTTTCCATTGTTACTGTTACTCTTATATTTTTTAATCCAGTAGCCGTCTGCGCCTACATACTTTTTGCCAACCCATTTACTGGTCGCCATGGTACCGTCACTCTGTACGTAAAACTTACGTCCATTGGTGGTAATCCACTGATTTGCATGCATGGCTCCATCAGTGCCCATGTAATAATACTTGCTGTTTATCTCCTGCCACCCGGTAATAACATATCCTTTTCTATCAAAATAGTACCGTTTTCCGCCTATGGTCATCCAGGTGAATTTAGGGTATGTACCGTCGCCATTATCGTACCATTTCCCTTTACTGTTGGTTCTCCACCGCGGTTTTTTCAGCTCTCGAACCAGTTCTCCGGATACTGCAAACTGATATCTTTTTTTTCCGATCTTGCGTTTTCCGGTGTACATCACACCTTTTTTCCCCAGGTAATACTTCTTACCGCCAACCTTTAACCAACCGGTCCGCATTGCACCCACCGGCGATTTTGTCGGTTCAAAATAATACCACTTGCTTCCTATCTTGCACCAGCCGATTGCCATCCGGCCATTCTTATCTTTCTGTAAATAAAACTTTTTCCCCTGGTACTTCTTCCAACCGGTTTCATTTTTCCCATTTTTCGCATAGTACCATTTACTGCCCTTCTGATACCATCCATTTTTCTTCGATGCTGCCGAAGCCGTCATCGGAATCAACAGACAGATCAACAGAACCAGTAAGCAGATAATCCCTGATTTTTTCTTATTCATATGCCCTCCTGTCTTTTGCTGGAACAACTACTGGAGCGTGTCTAAGTTCACGCTCTACTCTATTCTATAAAGAATTACCGCTGTTGTCAACGATAGCTTTTCGATAACTTTTCGGGCTCATATGGTAGTTTTCCTTGAAAATACGGTGAAAATAGCTTGTATTGTCATATCCTACCAAATAAATAATGTCAGTAATTGGAATTGTGGTATCCCGAATCAGATGTTCTGCCTGGGAAAGGCGCTTCTCCTGAAGCAGTTCTTTAAAAGTTCTACCTGTGGCATGTTTAATCTGCTTGCTCATATTCGAAACCGACTGATTCATTTCTCCTGCAATCTCACTCAGTGTTGCCACTTTATAATTTTCTTCAATATACTTTAATACCTGCATGATAAATAAATCCTGATGCTGCTCCTGATTACCGGCTTCAATGCAATCTGTTGCATTCACCAGCTGCATAAACAGCAATCCCATGGTTGTCTGGTTAATCTGACGGTAATTTGGCTGATGATTCAGCAAGGACCACACCAGATTTTCGATCAGATTCTGGATCGGCAGCACCTGGGCTACCTTATAATGCAGATATCCCGCCGTATTTGTATTTTTGCGCAGGGTACTCACTAAAAAATTACTAAGTACATTTCCCTTGGTCAGCATGGGCAGTACCTCGTCAAAAAACTCTGGAAGAATAATAAAGTTAATCCCGATATCCTCTTCCTTTGCCGCCAATATCTCATGGGAGGAAAACTGGTTCATAAAAAGCAGATCCCCCTCTTTCAGCGTAACTTTGGTGGTTCCATTTATGACATGGGAAGTCTCCCCGGCGCACATATACATGATCTCAATATAATTATGCTTATGGGAGGGAAAAGCAATGAACCTGGTATGGGTACGAATATCGATCAATCTTCCCTTTTCAAGCATCTTTGCGCTGTCCACCGTGAATTCCCTGCCGGTGGTATAGATCTCCTTCTGGATATGCCTGTCTCCGGTTAAAATCCGCTGTTCCTCTTCTGTGACGGGTTTCAGACGCTTAATCAATGATTGCTGCAATTCTACTCCTCCTTTTGTGTAACAGTTCAGACAGCATGATCTGTTACCCTTTTGTTCCATGCTTTTCTTTAAACGATAGAAAGCACGCTTGCGCGAACTTTCTTGTCATGAATAAAAACCCCGCCTTTATGGGCGGGGTTTTAACCCTCACGACAGGCTCAGCCATTACGCTGGTTTTCCTGTTATGATCTTAACCGGGCATTTTTCAGCGCAGATACCGCAGCCGGTACATTTCTCATAATCAATATGGGCTACATTATCTGTTACAGTGATCGCTCCGGCAGGACATTCTTTCTCACATTTTTTACAGCCGATACATCCTGCTTTACAAGACTGCATCGTAATCTTGCCTTTATCCCTGGAAGAACATTTTACAAGATGTTTTGCTTCATAGGGAACCAGTTCAATCAGATGTTTCGGACAGTGGGCAATACATTTGCCGCATGCTTTACAGCTTTCCTTATCCACTACTGCAATGCCGTCAACGATTGCGATGGCATCGAAAGGACAAACTTTTACACAGGTTCCAAATCCCAGACATCCGTGATTACAGCTCTTAGGGCCGCCTCCCGGTACAAATGCCAGCATTTCGCAGTCCTGTGCGCCGCAGTAATCGTAATCATTGGATACCTTTTCACAGGTTCCTGCACATTTTACAAATGCGCTCATGCGCTTACTGTCTCCTGCTGCCTTGCCCATGATCTCTCCGATTTTTGCCGCTACCGGCGCTCCGCCTACCGGACATGCCCCTACTTCTGCTTCACCCAAAGCAATCGCCTTCGCCAAAGCATCACAGCCTGCATATCCGCAGCCGCCGCAGTTATTACCAGGCAGTTCGTCGCGGATCATAAGCTCTCTCTCGTCTACTTCTACATTAAATTTCTTTCCGGCAAATCCCAGGAAGAGTCCCAATAATAAACCGGTACCTCCTACAATTGCTGCCGCCAGTAATATTCCTGTTAACATACTTATCATCCCCCCTTATTTCAATCCTGCGAAACCAAAGAAGGCAATCGCCATCAGGCACGCAGTGAGCAATACAATCGGGGAGCCTTGAAATGCAGGTGAAACGTCATTATGCTCTGTCTTTTCCCGAATACCGGCCATAAGCACGATTGCTACGAAGAATCCAACTGCCGTAGCAAATCCGTTTACAACACCTTCCAACAGGTTATAAGATTTCTGAACATTTAAAAGTGCCACACCAAGTACTGCACAGTTTGTTGTGATCAAAGGCAGATAAACTCCCAGTGCATTATAGAGACCTGGGCTTGACTTTTTCAAAAACATTTCCACAAACTGCACCAGTGCAGCAATTACTAAAATAAATACGATCGTCTGCAGATAAGTCAGATTCAAAGGTGTCAGTATAAACTGATATACCAGTCCGGTTATAAAGGATGCTATGGTAATTACAAATATAACCGCTGCTCCCATTCCGGCTGCAGTCCCAACTTTTTTTGAAACACCCAGGAATGGACATAAGCCCAAAAACTGGCTCAAAACTACATTATTAATAAAGGCGGAGCCTATGCCAATCATGATTAATTCTTTCATTATGCTTCTCCTCCTTTACAGCTGCTCCCGCAAGAATCACAGGAACCGGTACATCCGGAACCAATCTTTGTTACTTTGCCCTTCTTTTCTGCGTTGATTTTTACTTTATTCTGTATCGCAGTCAGCATAGCCAGTACCAGGAAGGCACCAGGTGCCAGGATAAAGATAGTAACTGGTTCATAGGAGGAAGGCATAATCTGAAAGCCAAACAGCTGTCCAGCGCCGATTAATTCCCTTACAGCGCCAATACAGGTCAAACCAACGGTAAATCCAAGCCCCATGCCGATTCCATCAAATAAAGACGGCAGCACCGGGAACTTAGACGCATAAGACTCCGCACGTCCCAGTATAATACAGTTTACAACGATCAGGGGAATATAGATTCCCAGGCTGTCATACAGAGACGGAATATATGCCTCTAATAAAAACTGAACAATTGTTACAAAAGAAGCTACAATTACGATAAACGCCGGCACACGTACACCATTTGGTATTACTTTCCGGAGTGCGGAAATGATCAGGTTGGACATTGCCAGAATAACCAACGTGGTCAGCCCCATACCCACACCGTTAATAGCAGAAGTGGTTACCGCCAGAGTCGGACACATACCAAGCATCAGCACAAAAGTAGGATTTTCTTTAATCAAACCATTATAAAGACGTTCTGTCATTTTATTCATTTAAAAGACCTCCTTCACTTAAAGACTTGAAGAAAGCAAGACCGGCATTCACACCATTTGTCATAGCGTTTGTTGTAATCGTTGCCCCGCTCAAGGCATCAATCTGGTCATCGGACTGTGCCCCTCCTTTTGTATAAGAGAACTTTTCTACATTCTTATCTTTAAACTGGGACTTAAAAGCATCTTCATCTGCTTTCATTCCAAGACCTGCTGTTTCATTGATGGTCAATATTTCGATTCCATTTAAGGTTCCATCGTTGCGGACTCCCATGGTAAATATAATATCACCGCCATAGCCTTCACCGGTAGTTACATTCATAACAACACCCAGTGATTTTCCGGAAGCATCCAGGACTCTCAGGACTTCATTTATCTTTTCAGCAGTAAAGCCATTTTCAGTAAGTACCGCTGCTGCAGAGTCCAGAGAAGCTTTCTGATCATCAATAGCTTCCAGTTTGTCTGCATCCGGGAATACCGCTTTGTAGGCTTCCGCCTTTGCTGTTTCCTGCTGCTGCTTGATGGGATTTTTCGTAATTTCATACACGCCGCCCAGCAACACTCCTGCAACAAGCGTAATCGCCATTAAAATCAATGCATTTTTAATTATACTATTCAAAACTTTTCGCCTCCTTTTCCAAAAGGCTTCGGATAGGTTACTTTCTCAATCAACGGTACCAGCATGTTTGAGATGATAATCGCATAGGATACACCTTCCGCAGAATTTCCAAACAATCGGAAAAGTCCGGTAAAAATACCAAGTACAATACCAAATATGAACTGGCCATTCTTCGTAATCGGTGATGTTACATAATCTGTTGCCATAAAAAATGCTCCCAGCATAAGACCGCCGCCGCAAAGCTGCGCTGCCAGATAACTGCCATCCAGACCATGTCCTCCGAAAATGACAATAAATAACGCAAAGGTAATAATATAAGTTGCAGGAATACGAAGATTAATTATCCCCGTTGCCAGGAGGAAAATAGCTCCAATGAGAATCGCAATTACAGATGTCTCTCCGATGGTACCCGCCGTTGTTCCAAAAAACATATCCTTAAGGTTCACTGCCTCTCCCGCTTTTAATGCTGCCAGAGGCGTTGCACCCGAAATACCGTCATATGTAAAGTCTGTCATTCTTCCGGTAAAAGAAATTAACAGGAAGCATCTTGCTCCTAAAGCCGGGTTCATAAAATTCTGTCCCAGACCGCCAAATAATTGTTTTACAATTAACACTGCGAATACACTGCCAATGACAGGCAGCCACCAGGGCACCGTTGCCGGCAGGTTCAATGCCAGTAATAGTCCTGTCAAAGCAGCACTGTAATCATTTATGGTTATTTTTTTATGCATCAGCTTTTCGTATATGTATTCGGTAGCGACACTGGATGCAACTGATATCATAATTATAATAAAAGCATTTAATCCAAAATTCCAAACGCCAAACGCACTTGCCGGAAGCAGTGCCGCCAGTACCATAAGCATAATCTGGCTGCTCTTATATGGCGAGCGGATATGAGGATTTGAGGATACTTTTAATAAATCGCTCATTCTTGTTCACTCTCCCTTCTACTTCTTCTTTCTATTTGCAAGAACAATTTTACGCATGGATTTGATATACTGGGTTAACGGACGCTTTGCAGGACAAATAAAGCTGCAGCAGCCGCATTCACAGCACTCCATACCTTCATATTTGACAAAGGATTCCTCATCATGGCGCATAGAATAATCCGCCAGTTTGGACGGTATGATACGCCCCGGACAGACGCTCACACAGCGGCCGCAATTGATACATGCAGTAGGTTCATACTGGGAAACTTCATCCTTGGTCAGGCATAAAAGAGCAGAAGACGTCTTCGTTGTAGGAACATCCAGATTATACAATCCAAATCCCATCATCGGACCACCGGATACAATCTTCTCCGGCTGTGTCTTAAATCCGCCTGCTTCTTCAATGAGTTCATGGTAATTCGTTCCGGTACACACGCTGAAATTCTGGGGATTTGCTATGGCGTCTCCCGTTACCGTAACGATACGGTGCATCAGCGGTCTTCCTTCATATACAGCTCTGTAAACGGCAGTGACCGTATCACAGTTATTTACAATGCATCCCACATCTGCGGGAAGCATGGAGGAATTAATCGCTCTCCCTGTAGTTGCATATATAAGCTGACGCTCTGCACCCTGGGGATACTTGGTTTTTAATTCCATGACTTCTACATTGGAATCATCTTTTGCTGCTTCTTTTAAAATGGCAATCGCATCTTTCTTATTATCTTCCACCGCAATAATACCTTTTGCTTTAGGAAATATTTTAAGAATTGCCCTTACTCCGCCTACAATTTTTTCCGGGGATTCTAACATCCTCCTGTAATCGCTGGTCAGATATGGCTCACATTCTGCACAGTTCGCAATGATGAAGTCGATTTTTTCGGGTTCTTTGGGCGATAATTTTACATGAGTGGGAAAACCGGCTCCACCCATACCGACAATGCCGGCGTCCTTTACCATCTCCAAAATTTCAGGCCCCGTGAGGTCTTTCAATGGCTTTCTTTCCGGCCACTGCAGTTCTTCATACTTTCCGTCATTTTCAATGACGATGGCTTCTGCCATTACTCCTGTAACAGTCAGCCTTGGCTCAATTGTCTTTACCGTACCAGATACGGATGCATGAATCGGAGCGGATACAAATCCACCGGCTTCAGCAATTTTCTGTCCGATCACAACATGGTCACCCTTTGTAACAATCGGTTTTGCTGGCGCGCCGATATGCTGAGAAAGCGGATACACCAGATCGCCTTTTGGCAACACAGTCCGAATCGGTTTGTCTTTAGACAGGTCTTTTCCATCATTTGGATGGATCCCGCCCTTAAACGTGAATCGTGCCATTTTTTTTACCTTCCTTCTTTTTAAATATATCATAAAGATTATCCACAGTTTGCCGCAGATAATTTTATAGCGTAAATTATTTCATCCTCAATAAAAATCCTGTTTGATCTGTCTTTCAATTTTGACCTGTGTTACTTTTCTGACCCATCAATTTTTTTTGGGGTACATTTTTTTGCATTTCTTTTCTTACTTCTTTTTTTCATCCATCTTGTTGTACCCGTTGCTTTACTCAGATTGGGATATGCCCGAAACAGACGCCTGTCATTCCAGTTAATCCCTGAAGCCATTTTTACATACTGATCCTTGACTGCTGACAATTTGTTTTTCATTTCACCAAGACTCTCTTCTTTTCCTTCCAGATTCAGGAATTTTAAGATAGCCGTCTGATACTGATCCATCTTTTCTTTTACATTTTGCTTTGTAAAAGACTGACGGTAAGGTTCCAGCCGTTCAACAAGATCTCCTGCCGAACTGTAGATCCTGGTATTCTGCACATATTCTACTAGTTCACCCATAGCGTGTTCCAATCCGCCAAGCTTCTGCCCCAGTTTCATAGCGGTAAGGGTGGAAAATGTAAAATCAACCACATACAGAATGGTAATAATGATAACCATGGCATGCCCCGTGGGAACCGAAAACAAATCTACTACCCATACTGCAAAAGGCTGGAACACTTTGAACATGATAACGGTAAAAAATCCCCAGGCAATGGAACTGCCCAGACATATTCTTCCCTGAAAATTATAGGGTTTACTGCTGTAATCCCACCAGCTTGTGTGAAATAGAGTCTCCATCAGCAGTGCCGTAACATATTCTAAAACCGTAGCGACAAGAACTCCGCCCAGATACAGGACAATGAGCCTGTCTTCAAGGGGCCTTAGAATGAGGTAGACACCCACCGCCCCTACTCCGTAGATCGTACACATAGGTCCGGTTACAAATCCTCTGTTAATGATCTTTTTCTCCTTAACGGAGACATAACAGCTCTCCCAGAGCCATCCCAAAAAACTATATAAGTACAGCCAACTCATAATATGGTACAAGTCGACACCTAAAATCTGAAAATCCCACATCCTGTCTGATCTCCTCTTTCCTGCAATAATCATCTGTTACATTTTTATAAAATGTGATATAATTCTGCTGAACAGTTACTTAAGAAAAATTGGAGGCGATCCTATGATTACCAAAACAACTGATATATATATTCCAAACGTTCATCTGATAGCCAAACATTATAATCCTGCAGATGTACTGTTTTTTGATATTGAAACCACCGGTTTCTCACCTCGCAGCTCCAGCCTGTATCTCATTGGCGTCATGTATTATGAACATGATTCCTGGAAACTCCGTCAATGGCTGGGTGAAACAGAATCAGACGAACCACTGCTTCTTCGCAGCTTCGTTCAATTTGCTGCAAACTATGTGTACCTGATTCATTTTAATGGGGACCGTTTTGACCTTCCTTATGTGAAAGCAAAATGTAACACCCACAATCTGGCATTTTTGCCGGATCAGCTTAACAGCATTGACATCTATCTAAAAGTAAAACCACTGAAAAAATACTTAAAACTGGCACATTTAAACCAACGCTCCCTGGAGGAATATCTGGAAACAGACCGCACAGATACTGCAAGCGGAGGTGATCTGATCCCCATATGCCGGGAATTCCAGAAAAGCCATGATCCGCTGCTTTGCGAACAGCTGCTCTGGCACAACCGCGATGATCTAAAAGGTTTGCCCGGACTATTCCCCCTGTTATCCTATCTGGACCTGATCAACGGCAGATTTACGATTATACGGGCTGAATTATCAGAGGAAACGGAGTCTGCCTTTTCCCTGATCGTTACAGCTTCTCTTTCCGTTAACCTGCCAAAGCCAATCTCCTGTAAACTGGATTTCGGCTACCTGACAGCTCATGATACAATCTGTAAGATACAGATTCCGGGATGCAAAGGTACTTTGAAATATTTCTTCCGTGATTATAAAAATTACTACTATTTACCCGCTGAAGATACGGCGATGCACAAAAGCGTAGCATCTTTTATAGAGAAAGAATACCGTGTTCCTGCAAAAGCAGCCACCTGCTTTCAAAAGAAATCCGGATACTTCCTGCCTCAGGCTGTGCAGCTCTGTACCCCTGCCTTTAAAGAAAATTATTCAGACGCGGTAACTTATTTTGAATGTACAAAACAGTTTCTTGAAAACAAAGAATCTCTTCTGGCATACGTTCAAAATTTGATTTAGACTTCCAGGAGTCCATAGAGCTTGATTCGTTTTATTATGAATTCAAACTTTATGGACTCTTAGACAGTATAGCACATATTTCAGAAAAATGACAGAAAAAAAGCCCAATTTCGGAAAGTTGTTTATTTAACGAGCTAGTTGTATAATTAACAAGCTAGTTGTTTATTTAACAAATTTCGATGTGGGCCTCTGTCCTCTAAATCTAAGAAACAGGCATTTCCAGATACTGGAAATGCCTGCATCAATTATTCTGTAATCGACTCTTCAACCATATCCTCAGCAGCATCTTCTGCTACATCTTCATACATTTCCTGTGAAACCATATCATCAGTATTTTCCAAAGCTTTCATGCTCAGGCTGATTTTCTTATCATCTTCATTGAAATCCACAACCTTAGCTGTGATTTCCTGTCCAACAGATAATACATCAGATGGTTTTTCTACGTGATCATGAGAGATCTGGGAAACGTGAAGTAAAGCGTCAACTCCCGGCTCTAATTCTACGAATGCGCCGAAGTCTGTCATTCTTGCTACCTTACCATCCACTACATTACCTACTGCATACTTTTCAGCTGCTGTAAGCCATGGATTCTGGTTTTCAAATTTTAAGCTCAATGCAATCTTTGTTCCGCTGATTTCTTTAATCAGTACAGAAATTGTTTCGCCAACTTTAAATACTTTCTTTGGATTCTCTACTCTGCCCCAGGACATTTCAGAAATATGAAGTAAACCGTCTGCTCCGCCAAGATCGATAAATGCTCCAAAGTCTGTAACATTCTTAATCACGCCTTCCACAACGTCACCTTCATGGATTCTTTCAAAGAGTTCTTTCTGCATAACTTCTTTTTTCGCAACTAATAACTGCTTGCGGTCACCAATGATTCTTCTTCTGCGAGGATTAAATTCGCTGATTACGAATTCAATTTCCTGTCCTTCATATTTGCCCAGGTTTTTCTCATAGGTATCGGAAACCAGGCTTGCAGGAATGAATACTCTGGATTCATCAACAACAACACTTAAACCGCCACCCAGAACCTGAGCTACCTGTGCCTTTAATACCTCATGGTTATTAAATGCTTCTTCCAGTTTCTTATTGCCTTTTTCTGCTGCTAATCTCTTATAAGTAAGTAATACCTGACCTTCGCCATCGTTCACTTTTAACACTTTGGCTTCCATTTTGTCATTGACGTTAACAAGTGTACGAAGGTCTACGTTCGGTTCGTTTGTATATTCACTTCTTGTGATGATACCGTCAGCTTTATAGCCTATATTTAAGATGATCTCATCTTCTTTGACGTCGATGATTGTACCTTCGACTACCTCTCCATTATGAATTGTTTTAAATGATTCTTCCAGCATTTGTTCAAAACTCATTTCTGACATTCTTTTGAACCTCCTCAATAATATTATTTGGGGTCGATGCCCCTGCGGTAATACCTACGCAACCCATGGATGGTAAAGAATGTACATCCAAATCAACGAGTGTCTGTATATAGTAAGTATTTTCACATTCATTTTTGCATATTTCAAATAGCTTCTGCGTATTGGAACTATGCCTGCCCCCGATGACAATCATGCCATCTACGCGCTTTGCAATCGCTCTCGCTTCGGTCTGCCTCTCTTCAGTCGCGTTGCAAATCGTATTTAAAACAATTATATCATAACCCTTTTTAGAAAGAATTTCAACTAATTTATTAAATTTATTGTAATTAAATGTCGTTTGGGACACAATGCAGAGCCTTTTTCCGCTATTCTGCACGAAATTTTCTGCTTCAGAAGCCGATTCGATCACGGTAACCGGTCCCGAACACCATCCTTTGATTCCTTCTACCTCCGGATGCTGGTCATTGCCGATGATAATAATCTCAGCTCCCCCAGCACTTTCTTTTTTTACAATATTATGTATTTTTAAAACAAAGGGGCAGGTTGCGTCAACCAGATGAAGCCCTTTGGACTCAATAATATCGTAAATCTCTTTTGCTACACCGTGGGAACGGATTACAACCGTGCCTTCCCTGAGCGCCTGTAATTCAGAAACAGAGTTAATCACGGTGACACCTTTGCGCTCCAGATCTTTCACTACTTCCTCATTATGAATAATCGGTCCATAGGTATAGATCGGTCCAAAACCTTTTTCTACCTGCTCATAAACCTTATCAACAGCTCGTTTTACACCAAAACAGAATCCGGCTGTCTTTGCTACCACTATTTCCATGTATTACCTGCCTTTTCTTTCTTTGTAGAGGGTCAGAATTCGTTCTACCACCTGGTCGATTCCCATATCGGAGGAATCCAGAAGGATTGCATCTTCTGCCTGTTTCAGAGGCGCAATATCACGGTTCATATCACGCTGGTCACGCTCAATAATGTCCCGTTCAATTTCATCCAGCAGACAGTCTTCCCCTTTTTGCTGTAATTCCAGATAACGCCGCCGTGCCCTGGTTGCAGAGCTTGCTGTCAGATAAATCTTAAG
Organism: Clostridiales bacterium; assembly: GCA_018365455.1. Lineage (GTDB taxonomy): Bacteria > Bacillota > Clostridia > Lachnospirales > Lachnospiraceae > Robinsoniella. Next base: position 150,276 of record JAGZJZ010000007.1, on the reverse strand, counting down.
CTGGGCATCCGGAAGTACGTTTGTACCGATATCTCTGCCATCCATCAATACATCTGAATTCCTGGCAAGATTTCTCTGTAAATCTAACAGCTTTTCCCGTACAAGGGAATGAGCCGATGCAGTGGATGCCATATTCCCCACTTCTTCTGTTCTGATTAATCCTGTGATATTTTCTCCATTTAGAATAACCTGCTGTTCCCCATTTTGGTAAGAAATCGTAATCTCTATATTCTCACAGGCTTTTTTCAGCGCCTCCTGGTCTGCCGGAGACACCTTGCTGCGAATAAGATACAGGGCAATCGCCCGATACATCGCTCCCGTGTCCACGTAGATAAAAGAGAGTTCTTTCGCCACTCTTTTTGCTATGGTGCTTTTACCTGCTCCTGCAGGTCCGTCAATTGCAATATTAAAACTCATTGAAAACCTCCATCATATATTTAATTGCGGTGATTAACTACCGCCAACTATTCTATAGCCTGTCCTGCCGCATAAGCGGTTGACCATGCAATCTGCAGGTTAAAACCTCCCGTAACTGCATCCAGATCCAGAACTTCCCCTGCAAAATACAGCCGGGATACCAATTTTGACTCCATTGTAGCAGGATTAACCTCTTTCACGGCCACACCGCCTCTGGTAATAATTGCTTCATTATAATCCCTCAGCCCCGTCACCGTAACCGGCAGATGCTTTATCAGGGATACAAATTTCTGACGTTCTTCCCTGGAAATTTCATTGACTTTTTTCTCCGGTGAAATTTCCGACAGATCTATCATAACAGGAATCAGCTTAGATGGAAACAGGGTGTTTATGACATTTTTAAATTGTTTGTTCTTACCCTCTTCAAATTCCCGGAGTACCCGGTGATCCAGCTGCTCTTCGGAGAGTGCCGGTTTCAGATCAATGAACAGCTGCAGTTCCTTTCCACGGTATTTTTTCGTCACCGCAGTACTGGCTGTAAGAATTAAAGGACCGGTTATACCGAAATGCGTAAACATCATTTCCCCAAAATCCTCATACAGACATTTTTTTCCGTCACACAGGGTAACTCTTACATTGCGAAGAGAAAGTCCCTGTAAGCGCTTCACAAAATCTTCTTTGGTATTCATAGGGACGAGGGAAGGCAGCAGATCCGTCACTTTATGCCCGGCATCTTTTGCAAATCGGTATCCGTCCCCGGTAGATCCCGTACTTTGGTAAGAAAATCCGCCTGTGGTGACAATTACGGCATCCCCGTACACCTTGCTTTTATCTTCCAGGATAATGCCTTTACAGAGCTTGTCAACCAGGATCAGCCCCTTTACAGGGGTATTAAAATATATCTTAACTCCCAGTGCTTTCATTTTCCTGGTCAGCGCCGCAATCACATCAGAGGAATGATCCGAAACCGGAAAAACCCGATTCCCCCTCTCAATTTTCGTTTTCATGCCCGCTTCCTCAAAAAAATCAATAACATCCTGATTTGTATAACCATAAAAAGCACTGTACAAAAACTTCTTATTCGTACATACGCTGTCGAATAATTCTTCCATGTCGCAGGCATTGGTCAGATTACATCTTCCCTTACCAGTGATGAACAGTTTCTTGCCCAGTTTTTCATTTTTTTCAAATACATGCACTTCATGACCGTTTGAAGCTGCCGCACATGCTGCGAACATACCTGCTGCTCCGCCGCCTATAATTAAAACCTTACTCATTATTGTACCCACCTTATACCTGCTCGTCCTTCCGGGCTTTTTCACTGCCTGGAAATTTCACCTCTATATGATTATCAATATAATTAATTTCATCATTGTTATAAACCTGATACTCCTCCCAGACCTGCTCAAGGGTCTTTAAGGACTCTGCCATCTGACCCTGGCGTCTCATGCAAAGAGACACTACAAGGGCGTTAATGAGGCTCATAGGCGCCGTCAGGGAGTCTGCAATGGACGCCATGTCACTTTTCGCCGTCAAATTACAAGTGGCATACAGTTTCATGGGAGAATAGATGCTGTCCGTAATTGATATCACTTTAGCACTGCGGTTATTCGCCAGCTCCATCGCCTTTAAAGTACGCATGGAGTAACGGGGAAAACTGATTCCGATAATAACATCACATGCTTCAATCCGAAACAGCTGTTCAAACAATTCGCTGGCACTGTTGGTAGTGATTACTTTTACGTTTTTAAACATCAGATTCAAATAAAATCCCAGGAAATTCGCCAGTGGTTCACAGCTTCTGACTCCGATCACATAAATATCTCTGGCATTTAAAATCATCTCCACTGCCATCTCAAAGGAAGTCTCATCTGCTTCATCAAGGGTCATCTGAAGATTGCGAATATCAGACTTCAGAATCGTCTTCAGAATATCTTCCTGGGGCATATCACTGAAAACCGCATCCATTTTCATTGCCCTGTGCACACGGTTTGGCCCGTTGGGGTTTATATTTATCTTTTTACCTTTTCGGTTTCTCTGACTTAACAATTCATTGGTCGTTGGCATAACTTTTATATTCCTTCATATTCTCTAAAATTTTCTTATTTATTCCCCTGAATAGCGCAAGCAGGCTTGTACTATTCCTTAATTAATAGTTTGAAAGCAATTTTCTTTCAAATATTTATATTAACATGAAATCAGGGAAATTTCAATTTTTATCTGGTTTTTTCAGGATAACATAAAAAGCAAAGAGGCCTGAGGAATTTATTTCCCCAAACCTCTTCATCATTCATTTTTAAACCGGATAAGCCCCATTCTTCGTATCAGCCGTTTTCGGATCTACTTTTGTTTTCTGAGCTTCTCTGTATTTGAAGAAATCGGTAGCAACCTGCGGGAACAGTGCGTAAGTCAGGACATCTTCATCCTGTTCTTTCCACTGTGACATCTCTGCTTCGATTGTCTTTAATTCTGATTTCAGCAAGTCAGCCGGACGGCAGGTAATCGGTGTCTTGTCACCAATACATTTCTTCTGGATTTCCTTGTTGAATGGTTTTACAGTTGCGCCGTATTCACCGGACAGAACTGCCTTTGTTTCTTTGGTAACCATTTTGTAACGTTCTCCCATGATTACGTTAAATACAGCCTGTGTACCAACGATCTGTGAAGAAGGTGTTACAAGCGGCGGCTCACCAAGATCTTTACGTACTCTTGGAACTTCAGCCAATACATCGTAATACTTATCTTCTGCATGCTGTTCTTTCAACTGAGAAGTCAGGTTTGAAAGCATACCGCCCGGTACCTGATATAATAATGTTTTAATATCAACACCAAGATTCTTTGGATTTAATAAACCGGAACTTAAAGCTTCATCTCTGATCGGTCTGAAGTAATCAGCGATTTCTGCTAACAGTTTCTGGTCAAATCCGGTATCATACTGTGTGCCTTTGAAAGTCTCAACCATAACTTCTGTTGCCGGCTGAGAGGTTCCAAGAGCGAATGGGGACATTGCTGTATCGATTACGTCAATACCCGCTTCTACTGCTTTTAAGTATGTCATGGAAGCAACACCGGATGTATAATGTGTATGCAGCTGAATCGGAATCTTAACTGCTTTTTTCAGTTCTCCGATGAGGCTGGTAGCTTCGTAAGGAAGTAAAAGACCTGCCATATCCTTCAGACAGATAGAGTTTGCACCCATTTCTTCTACGTTCTTAGCCATCTTGATCCAGTACTCATGTGTGTATGCATCTCCCAGTGTATAGGAAAGTGCTACCTGTGCATGGCCTTTTTCTTTGTTCGCTGCATCAACAGCAGCTTTTAAGTTACGTAAATCATTCATACAGTCAAAGATACGGATAATATCAATACCGTTTGAAAGAGATTTCTGAACGAAATATTCTACCACATCATCTGCGTATGGACGGTATCCCAGGATGTTCTGTCCACGGAATAACATCTGCAGTTTTGTATTTTTAAATCCATCACGGAATTTACGAAGTCTTTCCCATGGATCTTCTTTTAAGAAACGAAGAGATGCATCAAAGGTTGCTCCACCCCAGCACTCTACGGAATGATATCCCACTTTATCCAATTTTTCTACGATTGGCAGCATCTGTTCTGTTGTCATTCTGGTTGCAATCAGAGACTGATGTGCATCACGCAGTATTGTCTCGGTAATTTTAATTGGTTTTTTTACTACTTCTGACATTTTCTGACCTCCTTATATTTTGTCACTAGAGTCTTCCGCCGTATTTACGCCGGAAGACACTTGAGCGTGCTTCGGCTCTCAGACGGATCGTCATAATCCGCCCTGTTTCCAGTTTAGAACCTGTGCCTTAACTCAGGTTAAATACCAAATATAGCCATGAACGTACCGGCGGCTACTGCCGTACCGATAACACCTGCTACGTTTGGTCCCATCGCATGCATCAGCAGGAAGTTTGTAGGATCAGCTTCCGCACCCACTTTCTGAGATACACGGGCCGCCATAGGCACAGCAGATACACCTGCGGAACCAATTAACGGATTGATCTTGCCATGTGTCAGTTTACACATCAGTTTACCAAGCAGAACACCGCCGGCAGTACCGAATGCGAAGGCTGCAAGACCTAAAATAACGATTTTGATTGTATTCATGTTCAGGAAAGCTTCTGCACTGGTAGATGCACCTACAGAGGTTCCCAGTAAAATAACTACGATGTACATCAGAGCATTGGATGCTGTTTCAGTAAGCTGTTTTACAACGCCTGATTCTCTGAATAAGTTACCCAGCATTAACATACCAACAAGTGGTGCGGTTGTAGGCAGAATTAAACATACAACGATACTGATAATGATTGGGAATAAGATTTTCTCTAATTTGGAAACAGGTCTTAACTGTTCCATTTTGATCTTTCTTTCTTTTTCTGTTGTCAACAGCTTCATGATCGGCGGCTGGATAATCGGTACGAGGGACATATAGGAATATGCCGCCACCGCAATGGGCCCCATTAGCGTTGCCTGCCCCAGCTTTCCGGCAAGGAAGATTGAGGTAGGACCGTCAGCACCACCAATGATGGAGATTGCTGCTGCTGCTTTTCCGTTAAATCCTAACAGGATTGCAAGGAAATATGCAACATAAATACCAAGCTGAGCTGCAGCGCCAAGCAGGAAGCTTCGCGGATTCGCAATCAGCGGACCGAAGTCAGTCATAGCACCAACACCCATGAATATAAGTGATGGTAAAATACTCCACTCATCTAAGATATAGAAGTAATGAAGAAGTCCACCTACTCCATTGGCAGAATCTTCCGGTCTGAGCATAATATCCGGATAGATATTTACCAACAGCATACCAAATGCAATCGGTACCAGCAACAGAGGCTCAAACCCATGTTTAATAGCCAGGTACAGGAATATACATGCAACGACTATCATAACATAGTTACCTACTGTCAGATTGAAGAACGCTGTCTGGTGAAGTAAGTTCGACAAAGTATCAAAAATATAAGACATGTTTTTACCTCCCATTTTAGTATTTCAGCAGATTTTTCTACTGGTGGGAATTTACATTATTTATGCAAATTCTAATTCATAGATGCTAAAGCATCTCCGTTTTCAACGGTATCACCAACAGCTACGTCAATACTTGCAATGGTTCCATCCTGTGGAGCAACAACAGGGATTTCCATTTTCATTGCTTCCAGGATAATGATGTTATCACCGGTTTTTACAGCCTGTCCCACTCTTGCTTCCACTTTACATACTTTTCCAGGTACGGATGCAGCTACTTTAACAGCTCCTGCGGATCCGCCTGCCGGTGCTGCAGCCTTAGGAGCTGCTTTTGGTGCTGCCTTCGGTGCTGCTTTTGGAGCCGCAGCAGGTGCTGCACCTGTAGTACCTTCTTCAACAGTTACATCATATGCTGTTCCGTTAACGGTAATTGTATAATTTTTCATTAAGATTTCCTCCTATACTTAAGCGTTCTGCCATTTTCTTTTATTTGCTTTTCTGATTGAACGAACTACAAAACTATCTGTAGATGTATTTTCGCTTGCTGCAATTGCAGCTGCTATTACTGCAACCAATTCTCCGTCATCTGCCAATTCCTCTTCTTCAACCGGAGCCACTGGAACCGGAACTGCTGCAGCTTCTAACACTTCTTCTTTTTTGCCGCGGTTTTCCAGTTTGCCAAAATGCTTGAACTGAGCGATTAAAAAGCTTAAGAATACCAGCATCACAAATACAATTACAAGTCCCATAAGGGTATTTAATGCTGCTTTTTCCATCTTAGCTGCCATGGATGAATCTGCTCCTGTATCAAATGTCATACTGGATGGCGCAAGATCTTCCCTGCCGATTGTCAATACAACTGCACCGTCTCCTTTTTCAAAGGTTACGCTGGTTGTAACTACAATACTATCCTCAGATACTTCAATATCATGTCCGGTAGTACCTTTAAATGCTCCAAGTTCATCTTTGACATCCTGCCACGCCTGAACAGCCTGGGTATAAAATTTGTTTGGTGCTGATAATATGGAAGACGGTTTCAGGATTTCATCCATCTGCTCATCTGTCATTGACGTAACCTGTTCCACTGTCTGCTGTGCAAAGCTTTCAATTGTTGCACGGTCTGACTCAGATACAGCAGCCGCTTCTTCTGCATAAACACACATTGGCATTGCAAGGGTGATTACAGCCATGCACATTGCCAATAAAATTACTTTAAGTTTTCGTTTCATATCATTCACCCCGCTTAAACCGTGCCATGTTTTTTGCTCGGACGATCTTCTCTTTTTGTGAATAACATTTCAAAAGCTCCGATAACATATTTTCTGGTATCTTCTGCTTCAATCAACGTATCAACATACCCTCTTCTAGCTGCTGACATAGCGCTTGACTGTAAAGCTGCATATTCTGCTGCCTTTTCACTGATTGTCGCTGCATCAGCATCTGCATACATAATTCTGGCAGCTGATTTTGCATCCATCATACCGATCTGGGCATCTGTCCATGCAAATGTCATGTCTGCACCGATTGATTTGCTGTTCATTGCTACATAAGCTGTTCCGTAAGCTGCACCGATAATAACGTTAACCTTAGGAACGGTTGCGTTTGCAAACGCATAAGTAAGTTGTGCAACGGCTTTCGCAATACATCTTTCAGAATGTGTGTCTGCTTTAAATCCCTTTACATTTGTAAGAGATAATACCGGAATATTAAAAGCATCACAGAACTGGATAAATTCAGCCGCTTTTTTTGCACCTCTGTTTGTCAATACCGCTTCATATGTTTCGGTAACGCTGCCATCTGCATCGTATACTTCTGTACGGTTGGCAATCGCACCTACTGTAACACCGTTTAATTTAATAAAACCGGTAACCATTTCTTTTGCATATGCCGCTTTTGTTTCAAAGAAAAGGTTGTCATCCGAAATATCAGATAAAAGAATGGATGTATCTCCTGCAGCATTTGCAAGATCTTTACATACGCGGTTCAAATCATCTGTACACTCTTCATAAGACATATCGTCTTCATTATTAGCCGGGAGCATACATACAAGAGATCTGATCTGGGACAGTACATCTGCTTCGCTTCCTGTATAGTCTACCGTTCCTGCTTCTTCACTCTGGAATTTAGCGGAAGCTGTATCGCATTTGGATACATCATTGCCATCCAGGGCATTTGGAGAATTTACAAATAATTTTGCTTTCTTTTCTTCCATAAATGTAAAGTCGGTAAGTTCGGAAGCGATTGCAAGTCCTCCGCCGCAATTACCAAATACGGCTGTGATCTGGGGAATAATGCCGCTTGCCAGTGTCTGCTTCATGTAGATTTCACCAAATCCGTTTAAAGCATCGGCAGCTTCCTGAAGTCTCATACCCGCGCAGTCAACTAAACCGATCACTGGTGCACCCATTTTCAGCGCCAGATCATAAAGACCAGCGATTTTCTTTGCATGCATCTCTCCAATGGTACCTCCAAGTACGGTTGCATCCTGGCTATAAACATAAACCAAATTGCCGTCGATTACTCCATAACCGGTAATGACGCCGTCTGCAGGGGTTTCCTTTTGCTGCATGTTGAAATCAGTATTTCTGGCAGTTACACATCCGCCGATTTCAACAAAACTGTTCTCATCAAGTAAAGAAGCGATTCTAGTACTTGCCAAGCTTTGTGCTGTATTACTCATTTTTCAGCCCTCCATTTTCTATATTATTAAAGTAAAACCAAATTTCTGCCTATTATATTTTAGCTTGTTTCCATAAAAAACGCAAGTGTTTTGTCATTATTTTAACAATTTTTCACCATACACTACATTAAAATCCCATTAAAAGGATTTATTCTTTTATATCCAGTTTTGCAAATGCTGCCGCAAATGCGTTGTTAATTGGCTCTTTGGCTTCTTTCTTCTGCCGGGTCAGGTAGTTCTGAACATCTTTTTTGCTTACACCGGCGCCTTCTTTCTGCCTTCTCGCCTGAAATGCAGATAATTTTTCCTTATGCCCGCAGACACAGACGAAGGTTTCTTCGCTTCCTTTCATCACCATTTCCATCTTTTTATGGCAGTTGGGGCATCTGGCATTGGTCACTCTGGCAATTGTTTCCCGATGTCCGCACTCCCGGTCCTGGCAAACCAGCATACGGCTGTTCTTTCCATTTACGGCAAGCATACGTTTTCCGCAGACGGGACACTTAGTATTCGTCAGATTATCGTGTCTGAAATTCCCTTCACCCTGTTTAATCTCCGTAATGATTTCCTGGGTATAGCTGCGGATGTCATTTAAAAAAGCTGCCCGCTTTAAATTTCCTTTTGCGATTTTGGAAAGCTTCATTTCCCAGTCTGCTGTCAGCTCCGGCTTTTTTAAATCCTCCGGCACCAGCTCCAGCAGCTGTTTTGCTTTGGAAGTAACAAAAATATCTTTCCCCCGTTTTTCCATAAGAAACGTATTGAACAGCTTGTCTATAATATCCGCACGTGTCGCCACGGTTCCAAGTCCTCCGGTCTCACCCAGGGTTTTAGCCGCCTGTGCATCTTTGCTCTCCATATATTTTACCGGGTTCTCCATAGCAGACAACAGTGTTGCCTCGTTAAATGGTGCCGGGGGTTTGGTCTTGCCCTCAGTCTGAGTGATTTTTTCAATTTCCAGAATCTGCCCGTTATTTAATACCGGCAGACTTCCTGCACAATCACTGTCCTCTTCATCCTCTTCGTCCACGGACATATCCTCATACACCGCTTTCCAGCCCAGGCTTTTTACTACTTTTCCTTTAGCCGTGAATATTTCTTCTTTAGCTTTCGCCTTTAATGTGGTTTGTTCATATTCAAATGCCGGATATAAAACCGCCAGAAAACGTCTCACAACCAGGTCATATATTTTACGCTCATCCACTGACATGTGATCCATCTGAACATACTGCTCCGTTGGGATAATTGCATGATGGTCGCTGACTTTTGCATTATCCACAAAGGACTTATTCACCCGGATAGGTTTCATAATCAGGGCACCTGCCAGTTTTTTATACGGGCCTACCGCACACGCTTTCAGTCTTTCTTTTAACGTATCTACGATGTCTGTACTGATATACCGGGAATCCGTACGGGGATAAGTCAGCACTTTATGATTTTCATATAAACGCTGCATGGTATTTAACGTGTCTTTTGCAGAAAATCCAAACCTCTTATTTGCTTCACGCTGAAGCTCTGTGAGATCATACAATCCCGGAGCCTGTGATTGTTTTGCTTTCTTCTGAACGGACACAACTGTCAGTTTTGCACTTTTAAGCTTCCCTGCTATCTGCTCCGCCTTTTCTCTCTGGAAGGTACGGCTGCTTCCGCTCTTTTCATCCTGCCAGTTCCAGACCATGCCCTTTGTGCGAAGGGTAATGCCATAGTATGCCTCCGGCTTGAATTTTCTGATTTCCTCTTCTCTTGCCGCAATCATGGCCAGCGTTGGTGTCTGCACCCGTCCGCAGGACAACTGGGCATTGTATTTACAGGTCAGCGCCCTGGTAGCATTGATACCCACCAGCCAGTCAGCCTCAGCCCTTGCCACTGCCGCGTCATAGAGCGGAATATATTCCCTGCCATCTTTTAAATGCCCAAAGCCTTCCCGAATTGCTTTATCCGTAACAGAAGAAATCCACAGACGCTTCACCGGCTTGCGGCTGCCGGCTTTTTCTAAAATCCACCTGGCAACCAGCTCCCCTTCTCTCCCTGCATCAGTTGCTATAATAATTTCTCCAACATCTTTGCGGTGTAGCTGCGCTTTCACTGCTGCGTACTGTTTTGCACTCTGTTTAATCACGACCAGCTGCATTTTCTCCGGAATCATAGGAAGGCTTTCCATTTTCCATTCCTTATATTTGGCATCGTACCCTTCCGGATCAGCCAGCGTCACCAGGTGCCCCAGCGCCCAGGTGACCACATATTGCCCGCCCTCCATGGCTCCCGGAAGCTTTTTCTGGCATTTTAAGACCCTTGCTATATCTCTTGCAACAGATGGTTTTTCTGCAATAACTAGTGATTTCATATATTAATTCTTCCTCTGCTTTTACTTATTTGCGAAAAATCGTAACAGTTCAGACAGCATGAACTGTTACACATCCAGCCCATTAAAATTCGCCTTTGGCGAAGGGCTGGATGTCTGCAGGCTCCAGGTTTTCGTACGGTCTGCGCAGTAAATGCGCATACCTGGCTGAACTGTTACGAAAAATCCGCTTCCTGTTATTATAGCATTGCACCGGGGTTTTTCAAAGTAGAAATTTTCTAGTGCCACCCGGCGTATTTACGACGGGTGGCGCTAGGCAGCAAACCATCCCCATATCTTATCCAGGCACCAGGAAAAGTCCAGTTTATCGATATCCTGTGTGGTAATAATCGGGTACTCCCGCAACGCTTTTCCATTCAGGTAGTAGGTTACTTTTCCGATTTCGGTGTTCTTCGTTACCGGCGCTTCCAGTTGTTCTTTCATCTGGTATTCGGCTGTGATTTTCTCATCTTCCGATAAGAGCATTTTAATACTGTCCTCTCTGGGACATTTCAGGCTGGTATTTGCGAAAGCCGTATCCTGCAGATTCTGGCTCTCCGGAATCCCATTTTCTACTTTTACCGGTTTTATTACATCTGACGCAACGAATACTCCCGGTTCATTTCCAATATGTATTTCTTTGAAATCATAGTGCCCCAGCCCATAATTCATCAGCTTTCTGGTGTCACTCCACTTATAGCCCTTATTGTTTGGCCAGCCGCACGCCAGCAAAGCAACGATAAAGGTCTTACCGTCCCTTTTAAGAGCCCCTACATAACAATATCCTGCATTGTTGGTAAACCCGGTCTTACCGGAAAGCGCGCCTTCCATCATACTTAAAAAAGCATTGTGGTTTACACAGGAAAAATTTCTTGTCTGGTCCGCATTCGTAAAACTGTGATTCGCTGCTCGTGTAATTTCTAAAAATTTATCTTTTTTGGGTGATTCTGTGATGCAGTATTTCATAATCCGCGCCAGATTGGCTGCAGTGGTGGCATGGGTTCCTTTTTCATCGGTTGCATCCAGACCGTTTGGTGTTATGAAATAGGTATCCGTGCATCCTATTTCTTTCGCCTTGGCATTCATCATGTCAGCAAACCCTTCCACACTTCCTCCCAGATGCTCTGCTATGGCAACTGCTGCATCATTAAAAGACTCCAGCATAAGTGCATAGAGCAGGTCTTTCAGGTAAAAACGTTCACCTGTGGTCATGCCCAGCCTTACTTTTGGCTGAGCGGCGGCAAGAGAAGATGCCGTGACCACAGAATCCAAATCTCCTTTTTCCAGGGTTAGAATACAGGTCATGATTTTCGTGGTGCTCGCCATTGGCATGACGTCATTTTCATTCTTTCCATAAAGAATACGCCCTGTATCACCATCCATTAAAACGGCACTACGGGCGTATAAATTTTTAAGCTCTTCCGGGGTCTGTTCTTCTGCCGCCAGCGCAACAAGACTATTTCCAGAAATGCTGAGCAGCAATATGATAAGAATTGCAATTATTTTCTTCATCCACTTTACATCCTATGGCTTTTCTACTAGTATATGTGGGATGTGGAAGAATATTAGTTTTATTCGTTTTATTTGTAATTTCTTTCAAATCGGTAATTCAGGTAATCCATATCCGTAATGGTATTATAAAAATCCTCCATTACTGTAACGGTCTCCGGGACTGCCAGCCTGAACAAATGGAGCAGCATCTGGTTGCTCTCCTCACAGCGCTTGCTTTTTTTCTTTTTCATAATTCTTCCCTGGATTGCATCTGCCGCCTTAGTAAAGCGAGCCATGTTCAGCAGAAAATTCCGTTTGAAACAATTGGAGCAAACCGTTATATTGGTATAGAATTTCATCGCTTTTAAGCAATGGCGCACCTGGCATTCACTGATGTCCGACAAGGCACTTGCGATTCCCCTTATGGTCTCTTTTTCCAGATGAACGGAATCAGAAGGATGGAACCGGAACGGGTTGCGGTTATTGCGTTCCATCAGTTCCCGGTCAAACTCCGTTTCAATTTCATCATGGGACACGCCGGTCTTCTCTATATACTCATTAATATATGGATGACAGGTACTGTCCAGCATATAATGGCATACAAATCCAAACATATAGGCAAGAAGTATCTCACTTTCTTCCTCCATATATTTTTTTTTGCATGCACTGAAGAATACAGATGCAAGTTCTTCATGCATCTCATGTCCTTTCTGGCTGATTGGATTTTTACAAAAGGGTCTGTTATAGAAAAGGATATCCGGACCGTGCAATCCGATCAGATATGCTGTCCTTTCATTCCCAATTATCTGTTTCATCTCTTCTGGAAGCTTTTGGTAAACAATCTTTCCAAAAGCATCATGTGCATATGTTGTAGGCATAAAAACGCTCCCATCCTAGAATTTCAATCACACTCTAAATATTCAACTTTAATTGAATCTCTTCTTCCGCCTCTGCCTTGAAATCCTCCAGCTGTACAGGATTTACAGTGGGCAGGTCTTCTAAAGAGTGTACCCCGAAATTCCTTAAGAATTCTTCTGTTGTTCCAAATAAAAGCGGGCGTCCCGGTGCGTCCAGCCGTCCCAATTCTTTTACCAGATTATATTCGATCAGCTTATTCACAGCGTGGTCACTCTTTACACCACGTATTTTTTCAATTTCCATTTTTGTGATTGGCTGTTTATATGCTATTATGGACAGGGTTTCCAGTGCAACATCCGTTAAGATCATCTTTTTAGGCTGCTTTGCAATCCTTATCAGAAATTCATACATATCCCTCTTGGTACACATTTGAAATGCATTTTCCAGTTCAATAATCTGAATTCCCCGGTCTTCCGTCTGGTAACGGTCCATCATATTATGTAATATTTTTTTAGTTGTTTCGGTATCCTGTTCTACTGCTTTTGCAATCTTATCCACCTCCACAGATTCACCCATGGTAAAAAGAATCGCTTCAATTGCAGCTTCTGTCTTTTTTAAATCCACTCGTATTCCTCGCTTTTCCTCTACACTTCACCGTAATCCATTTGACCGCCTGTATCCCCAGAACCTGTGTGTAAATCAATTCTTAAACAGGCTCTAAATTTGCCGTTATATAAATATCGTCAAAGATATTCTGCTGCATAATATTGATTTTGCCCACTTTCATCAGTTCCAGTATTGCTAAAAAAGCCACAATGACATGTATTTTACTTGTCTGCAATACCAGAAGGTCACGGAATCTGCAGGTCTTTCTGGTCATTACATACTGCTCCACAAAGTCCATTTTTTCATCCAGACTTACTTCTTCTTTTTCCAGATTCCCAAATGTACTCCTGATTGGGTCAATCCTGTTTTCCTGCCGCTTCATTACCGCTTTGAAAATTGCATTGAGCTTAGCCAGTGTCACGCCCGAAAGCAGCTCTTCCAAACGGATTGGCTCCCGGTATTCCTCTACTTCCTCTGGTACAGTTGGCGGCTTGTATAAAAATAACTGAGCATCTTCCTGCCGGTCACGTAATTCATAAGACATGAATTTAAATAATTTGTACTGCAGCAGCTGTTCTACCAGCTCCTGGCGGGGATCTTCCTCTTCCCCTTCTTCATTTACTTCTTTTGGAAGAAGCATCTTGGACTTAATATCAATCAGGGTAGCAGCCATGACCAAAAACTCGCTCATGACACCTAAATCCTGCCGCTCCATTTCCTGTATATATTCCAGATACTGTCTGGTGATTTCCACAATGGGAATATCATAGATACTGACTTTATTTTTATCAATCAAATGCAAGAGCAGATCCAGCGGACCTTCAAATGCCTCCAGCTTGACGGGAATTCCCATAATATTTCCTGCCTTCTCTTACGAATTGTGCTAAACACATATTTATTATTGTACTAAGTTTTTATAATATTTGCAAGTAATTTACTGCAATTCCAAAACTACAAGCTCCGTTGGGTTAAGTAACCGCAGTTTAATAGAATGGCTTCCAAGTCCGGCACTCACCACTAACTTATGCCTTCCTATATGAAAGAGCCCTTTATCATACTTGGGAAACAGCTTCACCTGGGGGCTAATGACCCCGCCCAGAAAGGGCAGCCGTATCATCCCCCCATGGAGATGGCCAGATAAAGTCAAATCTGCTCCCCAGCCTGCATAAGTTTTAAAAAATACAGGATTGTGCGCCAATAGGATATGATATCCCCTCTCATCCGGTCTGCCAAGAGCCTGATTCATTTCCTCCACAGTCAGCTTCTCCCTGGAAAACCGTTTAAAAAAGCGCTTGTCCAGTTCAAATCCGTGGATAATCATTTTCATCCCGGCAGCCTGACACAGACATCTTTCATTTTCCAAAAGAACCACCCCAAGTGAACGAATCTCCTTTTGAAATCGCTCATAGACGTCCCCGTATATCTGGGGATATATTTTCATGCGGTACTCATGGTTCCCATTGCTGTAATAGACCGGATATTTTTTCACCAGCGCTTTTAACAGATACACCGTAGATGCCATATCCGTAGGCTTATCCGGTTTGGAAACAAGCATGTCACCAACAACCATAACCATGTCCGGATTTATTTTATAAACTGCCTGTATCAGACGGCTGTTATTTTCTCCGTACACCGTACAGTGCAGATCCGCCAGCACAACTACACGCACAGGTCTGCAGGGGGCATTATTTGTTTGTTCCGTTTTTATTTTATACGTTGTTATTTTAAATTTTTTCATTAATTCTCCATATAACTCATCTTTTAAAAACCTTCTATACGAACGTTCTCAAAAGTATATCATAATTTTCCTAAAATGAAAAGAGCCCCTTTCGAGGCTCCTTATCCTGATCTGGATAATCTCTTAGAAACAATATTCTTCCCAGGCTTCTTTCAGACAATCCAAAAATCCTGCTTCTTCAATATCCCGGTCAAATAAAATATTGACACTGCCAATCTCTTTTCCATCGATGGAATAAACAGCCTTTCCGGCTACATCACCTTTTTTTACAGGCGCTGTAATCTCCTCACCCATCTTTACTTCCTTACTTATCTTGGATAAATCCTGTCCTTTTGTATCCAGATAGCGGAATTCTCCTTCATAGGTACATCCCGCCTGGTCTTCTACACCTTTTTTTACGGTGAGCATCGGAAGTTTATCATCGTTCTTGTCTATGTACAGGGCACACTTTCCAAATCCATAGTTTAAAAGCGTTGCTGCATTGTTAAACCTTGTTTTGGTATCCGGAGCCTTTAGAATTACACTGATCAGCTCGATATCATTCCGGATTGCGGTGGCTGACAGACAGTACTTTGCCGTACTGGTGCTTCCTGTTTTCAGTCCCATGCATCCGTCATAGCTGCGCAGAAGTTTGTTTGTATTAGTCAGTCCAAATTCTGAAGATCCTTTATTGGTCACGTGAGTAATATTTTCCATCCATATGGTAGAATATTCGTAGATCTTGGGATAATTAGTAACCAGTTCCCTGGACATTACCGCCACATCATATGCGGAAGTATAATGATCCGGTGAATCGGTAAGCCCGCAACAGTCAATGAAATTTGTGTCATTCATTCCCAGATCTTTTGCTCTTTGGTTCATTTGACGGACAAACTCTTCTTCACTGCCGGCAATTCTCTCTGCCATAGTCACGGCAGCGTCATTTCCAGACGCAATTACTATACATTTTATCAATGTCTCAACCGTCTGCTTCTCTCCTTCTTCCAGATAAACCTGTGAACCTCCCATGGACTTTGCATGGGCGCTGGTCACTACTTCCTCGTCCATTTTAATCTTACCTGCATCTAATGCCTCAAAAATCAGCAGCAATGTCATAATCTTCGTGACACTTGCAGGGTTCAATTTCTGATGTGCATCCTTTTCATAGAGTATTGTTCCCGTAGACGCTTCCATTAACACTGCGGAGGGCGCTTCAATCGTCACCGCAGCATCTGATGCTGCCTCTTCTTCTGCTTTTACAACTGCAACATTTTGAAATAGCAGAATGAAAGCCATAAACAATGCCAACCATCTCTTCATAAAAATAACCGCTCCCAAATCATTCTATACCTAAATATAAGCGATCTGAAAGCGGTTTATGCTTCTTTTATTCAGTTTTCTGAAAATCTGTTACTGTTTAACCCTTTAAGTGCGCACAGTAACTGCTTCTGCACATTTGAAAGTACCTTTAGCGAATATCAGCCCCTATAAAAATTAACAAGGCTGTCCCGAAATGCTCTGGCACGTCTTGGCACCGATGGGAACTTAGCTTTACACAGATGGATCGTAAAATCAATCATGTAGTAAACCATTAAGATTCCAGCTGCCACACAGCCTATTTTGTAACTGTAGCTGTCCGCCATCATCATGACTCCCTTATGCAGGAAGGTAAATAATATAATGGTGTAAAAACCCCATGCAATAGAACTTTCCAGGCATAATATTCCTTTATAGTTAAATGGCTTATTCGAGTAATCCCACCATACTTCACCAAAAATATGTAACATTACTTTTGCTACAAACCATTCCCAGCCAGTAGCCAGAAGGCTTCCCGCAATAAACAGTACTACGTAATTACCTGCTAACGGCTCTAATATAAAATATGCAGCCACAGCACCGAATCCATAAATCGGACAGATCGGACCAAATATAAATCCGCGGTTCACCCATCTCTTTTCACAAAATGACATATATATGGATTCTACCACCCATCCTAAAATGCTATATATAAAAAACCACTGTACGATATGATAAATGTCTGTTCCGATAACCGGAAAATTCCAAGGCATATATTCACTCCCCTTTGCTCATCTTTTTCATATTCCAGACCAACTTTTACTGCTTGTCCAGATGCTCTAGAGTCTGTATTCGCTCTAATTAGCACTTATCTTATCATACTTTTTTTAAATATACTATACACTTCAGGAAAACTTAGAGAAAATTAAAAAAAAATTAATAATATAAAATTTTTATAATAATGGAGCAAATAAACGAAGTAAATTCTGTACACCACGGATTAAAATATTACGCTCCCTGCAGAATTCTTCCGTTATCCTGGTACTTACTTCTATGGTTTCAAAGACATCTCTCTTTACCTGCATCACTGCTTTGGTCCGGTACATCCAGACAGCACATTCAAAATGCAGATACAGACTCCTGTAGTCCATATTAATGGTACCTACAATTGCCAGTTCATCATCGCAGACAAAGGATTTGGCATGAATAAATCCAGGCTGGTATTCATAGATCTTCACCCCCGCCTCCAAAAGCTGCGCATAGTAGGACTGGGTCAGTAAAAACACCATTTTTTTATCCGGGATTCCCGGTGTAACAATCCTTACATCCACTCCGTTTTTTGCTGCCAGGCACAGTGCAGTCATCATCTCATTGTCAATAATCAGATAGGGTGTAAAGATATAGACATACCGCTTCGCCTTTGTTATTGCATTTATGTAAACATTTTCTCCCACGATTTCATTATCCAGGGGAGTATCTGCGTATGGCTGTACAAACCCTTCTCCCTTAAACGGCTCTTTATGATATACGTGAGGCATATAATCTTCTAATTTATCTTCCATACCGGTAATTACATTCCACATTTGAATGAACATTACCGTAAAATTCCTGACCGCTTCCCCTTTAAGCATAACACCGGTATCTTTCCAGTGTCCAAAACGTTTCTTGCGGTTTATGTACTCGTCTGCCAGGTTAATTCCCCCGGTAAAGCTGGTGTGTCCGTCTATAACCGTAATTTTCCTGTGATCGCGGTTATTGAGAATTACGGATACAATGGGGCGGAAAGGATTGAAAGCAGCGCATTTTATTCCCTTTGCCTGAAGCTGTTTGTAAAACTGTGCCGGCAGCGTATTAACGCATCCCATATCATCGTAAATCAGCCGCACATCTACTCCTTCAGCCACTTTTCTCTCCAGAATTTCCAGTACGGACTCCCACATCATCCCTTTATCAATGATGAAATATTCCATGAAGATAAAGTGTTTCGCCTGTTCCAGTTCCTGTATCAGGCTTTTATATAATGCTTCCCCAATCGGAAAGTATTCCGTCTCTGTATTTTGATATACCGGAAATCCGGCATAGTCCCTTATATATCTGGACTGGTTATCCATATGGTAATCCAGTTCATTTAAATTTTCCCTTGCGTGCCTGTCCTCTCGAAGGACAGCATCTGTTTTTTTTGCCTCTTCATCGAATTTTTTCTGAGTTTCGCTAGCCAGTCTGGATTTCCCAAAAATCAGGTAAATAACGGCTCCAAAAATAGGAACCGACAAGATCAGCATGGTCCATGCCAGCTTATAAGACGGATTCATTCGTTTATTAACAATCCATAGCACTGCTGCTATACAGGCTATCGTTACAAATACAGACATGACCGGAAACATGCGTTCCAGACGATATGCCATAACTACAATCCAGAAGACTTGAAAGACAATCGCAACTCCAACATAGAATAGCCTGCTGAAAACAAGCTTTAGTATTTTTTTCATAATTCAAACTTATACCTCCTGAATAGCGCAAGCTGGCTTGTGCTATTCCTTAATTAGTAGTTTGAAACGCTTTTTGTTCCAAACTTTTCCTTTAAAAAATCCTTGGCCATAATATAAACTATGGCCAAGGATTTTAACTGCACAAATTAATTAAATTTACGTTTACGAGCAGCTTCAGATTTTTTCTTACGTCTTACGCTTGGTTTTTCGTAATGTTCTCTTTTACGAATTTCCTGCTGGATACCAGCTTTAGCGCAGTTTCTTTTAAAACGACGTAAAGCGCTATCTAAAGTCTCATTCTCTTTTACGATTACATTCGACATAGTCTCACACCTAACCTCCCTCCAGTTGTAGATTGTGCATAATACAACTGTACGGGTATTTTTATTGCACTAATAGTTATTATATCATATTTTTTACATACGTCAACTAATTTTGCATTTTTTTTTACTGAATCTGGCTCTCCAGCACTTCCTTAGCCTTAGCGATCGCATCATCCACACCTGCCGGGTTCTTTCCGCCTGCCTGTGCCATGTTCGGACGGCCGCCGCCGCCACCGCCAACAAGAGCTGTTATTCCTTTAATCAGATTACCTGCATGCGCGCCCTGTTTCATTGCTGCATCAGTCGCCATTGCAAGAAGACTTACTTTTCCGTCGGTTACGGATGTCAGAACAATTACACCCACACCCAGTTTTTCTTTCAACTGGTCACCGAGATCACGAAGACCGTTCATATCCACATCTGCAAGTTTTGCAGCCAGAAGTTTTACGCCCTTCACCTCTACTACCTGATGCATAACATCTCCAAGTGCATCTTTTGCAAGCTTGCTCTTCAGAGAATCAATTTCACTCTGCATTGCTTTTGCTTCTGCCGTCATATGGTTTAGTTTTTCCAGCAAAGTAGCGGGAGTTGCTTTTACCAGTTTTGCAGCTTTATGCAATTCCTCTTCCATCTCTTTGTAGTATGCAAATACACCGTCACCTGTCAGTGCCTCAATACGGCGTACACCTGCTGCAATTCCTGATTCTGAAACTATCTTAAAGGTTGTGATAATACCGGTATTTGCCACATGCGTACCACCGCATAATTCTTTAGAGAATTCGCCCATGGAAACCACACGTACATCATCTGCATATTTTTCACCAAACAAAGCCATAGCACCGCTCTTTTTGGCTTCTTCCACGTTCATGACTTCTGTCACGACCGGAAGTGCCGCCTGTATTTCTTCATTTACCAGAGCTTCTGTCTTCGTAATCTCTTCTTCTGTCATAGGAGCAAAGTGTGCAAAGTCAAACCGCAGACGGTCTGGGGTTACAAGAGAACCTTTCTGCTCTACATGAGTTCCTAATACTGTCTTTAATGCTTTTTGCAGCAAATGGGTTGCACTGTGGTTTTTACAGGTATTTGTTCTTGTCTTTGCACTCACTTCCAGTGTAACGGTATCATTCACTTTGAACATGCCTTTTACTACTTTACCTACATGTCCAACCTTGCCGCCCAGCAGCTTAATGGTATCTTCTACAGCAAATTCTGCATCTGCAGTCTTAATGATCCCTTTATCGCCTTCCTGTCCACCCATGGTAGCATAGAAAGGAGTCTGCTCAACAAATATTGTTCCCACTTCACCATCTGAAATTGCTTCCACAATTTCTTTATCTGTTGTGAGTACTGTAATCTTAGAAGAAACGCTTAAGTTGTCATATCCTACAAATTCCGTAGTCACAGACGGATCTATTTCGTCATAAACCGTAGCATCAGCTCCCATGTAATTGGTTACTTCACGGGCTGCACGGGCTTTCTTTCTCTGCTCTTCCATCTCTGCTTTGAATCCTGCCTCATCAATGGAATAGCCTTTTTCTTCCAGGATCTCTTTTGTCAGATCCAGCGGGAATCCATAAGTATCATACAGGGTAAATGCATTTACGCCTGATAAAATCTTCTCCCCTGCTTTTTCCATATCTTCCTGCATTCCTGCAAGAATCGTAAGACCCTGGTCTATTGTTTTATTAAATTTATCTTCTTCCTGTGTCAGGACTTTGAAGATAAAGTCTTTCTTTTCATCCAGCTCCGGATATCCGTCCTTAGACTCAGCAATAACCGTTGCGCTTAAATCAGCCAGGAATTTACCCTGGATTCCCAGTAAACGTCCATGACGGGCTCCACGGCGGATCAGACGGCGCAGTACATACCCTCTGCCTTCGTTTGTAGGCATAATTCCGTCAGAGATCATAAAGGTTGCAGAACGGATGTGGTCTGTAATCAAACGAATCGATACATCTGTTTCTTCGCTTTCTTTGTAGTTCACATGAGCAAGATCACATACTTTATTACGAAGAGTAGCTATCGTATCCACATCGAAGATGGAATCTACATCCTGTACTACTACCGCCAGTCTTTCCAGACCCATACCGGTATCGATATTTTTCTGCTGCAGTTCTTCGTAATGGCCTTCCCCGTCATTTTCAAACTGGGTGAATACGTTATTCCATACTTCCATATAGCGGTCGCATTCACAGCCTACAGTACAGTCCGGACTGTTACATCCGTATTTTTCACCACGGTCGTAATAAATCTCGGAACAGGGACCGCAGGGACCTGCACCATGCTCCCAATAATTGTCAGCCTTTCCAAAACGGAAAATCCGCTCCGGAGCAATTCCGATTTCTTTATTCCAGATCTCAAATGCTTCTTCATCGTCCTGATAAACAGAAGGATATAATCTGTTCTCATCCAAGCCGACTACTTTTGTCAGGAACTCCCATGACCAGGCAATCGCCTCATGCTTAAAATAATCTCCAAATGAGAAGTTTCCAAGCATTTCAAAAAACGTACCATGACGTGCTGTTTTACCTACATTTTCAATATCACCTGTACGGATACATTTCTGACAGGTAGTCACTCTTTTCCTCGGCGGAATCTCCGCACCTGTAAAATATGGCTTTAATGGAGCCATTCCCGAATTGATCAATAATAAGCTTTTATCATTATGCGGAACCAGAGAAAAGCTCTTCATTGCTAAATGTCCCTTACTTTCAAAATACTCCAGGAACATTTTACGCAGTTCATTTACACCGTATTTCTTCACAAATCTATCCTCCTGATTATCCTTCGTTGTTTCGTCAGACCTCCTGAAGCGTGTTTTAGAAATCATTGCTCAAATACGCTCTTAGATAAGTCATTTACTCTGCCGCCTCTTTCGCGTCCTTACGGTCACGCAGAAACTTGCCAAATCTTATTCCCCCGAATGCCACTGTTGCTACTAAAACCATCTTCACTACAGTTTGTACAAACACTACCCAAAATTCCATTTAGCTACCTCCATAAATTGTGGCTCACAGGCTCCGGCCGAAATCAGCGTTTTTAGCTGCCATCCGGTCAAAGAGCCCCGCGTACTTGAAAATTACTTTCCGTACAGCTCTAATCCACCTTAATTTGATGATACCCTTTTTTCCCTTTTTTAATCAGTAAAACACCATCTGCATCCAGGTCGGCTGAAGTAAACTTACGGTCTATTTCCGTTACCTTTACATCGTTAACGCTGACGCCGCCCTGAAGAATAATTCGTCTTCCTTCCGAACGGGACGCAGCCAGTTTAGTCTCAACCAGAAGTGTAATCAGATCTTTGCCTTCATCCAGTTCTGCTTTCTTATAAACAGTTGTCGGCATGTCCTTCGACTTGCCTCCGTCTGCGAATAATGCACGTGCAGCATCCTGTGCTTTTTTCGCTTCCTCTTCTCCGTGTACAATCTTAGTTATTTCAAATGCCAGCACATCTTTCGCATGGTTGATTTGGGCACCTTCCAGCGCTCCCAGCCTGCGTACTTCATCCATTGGAAGGAAGGTTAAAAGTCCAAGGCATTCCTCAACTTTCACATCTTCAATGTTTCTCCAGTACTGGTAGAACTCGTATGGAGAAGTCTTTTCCGGATCCAGCCATACGGCTCCCTTCATGGTTTTACCCATTTTAATTCCTTCGCTTGTCGTCAGAAGTTTGAATGTCAGACCAAATGCAGGCTTCTGTTCTTTTCTGCGGATCAGTTCTACCCCGCCGATAATATTAGACCACTGGTCATTGCCGCCCAATTCCATTTTACAATCATACATTTTATTTAATTTCCAGAAATCGTAGGACTGCATTAACATATAGTTAAATTCAAAGAAGGTAAGTCCTTTTTCCATTCTCTGTTTGTAACAGTCTGCAGTCAGCATTTTATTTACAGAAAAATGAACGCCGACTTCTCTTAAGAACTCTACATAATTTAAATCTAACAGCCAGTCAGCATTATTAGCAATGATTGCTTTATCATTGTCAAAATCAATAAATCTGGATAACTGCTCTTTAAATCTCTGGGCATTGTACTGAATGGTTTCCATGGTCATCATAGAACGCATATCGGATTTTCCGGATGGATCTCCAATCATTGTAGTCCCGCCGCCTAAAAGAGCAATCGGTCTGTGTCCTGCCTGCTGCATATGCATCATAGCCATAACGGTGAGGAAATGTCCTGCAGTAAGGCTGTCTGCCGTAGCATCAAATCCAATATAAAATGTAACGGACTCCTTACCTAATAATTCGCGTATTTCTTCCTCATGTGTTGTTTGTTCGATAAATCCTCTTTCTTTTAAAATATCGAATACATTTGCTGCCATCATCATTCCTCCTAATTCACTGTTTTTAATATAACATATGGGTTTGTGTATTTCAAGTAGGACGAGCATCTGTTTTTACCCACAAAAAACTCCCGCCCTTTAAATTAAAAAGGACGAGAGTAAAAACTCACGTGTTACCACCTTTTTTCACAGCCAGCTCGCACTGTCTGCCTCACTAAGTACAGAATTTCTATACTTTGTCACTATAACGTGTGCACAATCCGTCGCAGCCTACTTTTTTCATACAAATATATGGAAAGTTCGGTACGCAGCTCAAAGAGGTATTCACAACAAGTCTCTCATGCGCCTCTCATCAACCGGCTGCTTTCTGTATGATACCTCTTATTGTTACTTATTCTTATCATTGCCTTATCTAATGCATTCATTATAAGAGCCGTTTTCTGTTTTGTCAACGGGTATTTTTATTTTGTCAGAATTACATTTTTTAATTTATCTGCAGCGACCTGGTAATCATATCCTGTCCGAACATTGCCTTAATGGTCACCGTTCCTTTTTTCAATGCTTTTACCATGCCTTTTTTATTAATTGTGGCGATGGACGGTTTGCTGCTTACCCAGGTTACTTTTTGAGAGACACCTTTTACCTTTAGCTGCATCTTTTTGCCTACGCCCAGGCTGGATTTAAAACCGGATATATAAACAGAACTGATTCTGGATGCCTGTTTCAGATTCGCAATGGTAATTTTACCGTTTGTTCTCCAGGAAACCCCTTTTGCCGGTTTCACCCAGACCTGAATCTTGGAGACCTTTTGCCGGTATTTCCATTTGGACAGATCCGCTGAGAACTGCTGCTTCCTTCCGGTTAAAACGGAGGATGCCGCTTCGAATATATGCTTTCCGTTGAAAAAGCGGACTCTTACTTCAGCTTCCTTTGCCCTGGTTCCGGTAACCATAATGTCAAAGATAAAACGGCTTCTTGTCTTAAAACTCAACGGCTTTTTAAATTTCTGTCCCACTCCGCGGTACAGATTATTATTTGCATTGCTGTCCACATTGAGTGTGGTTTCATTTTTAGAAACATCCGTACCTCCGTTATAGGTATATTTCCAAAGATTTGACAGACTTTTCTGCCCCTTGCTGTTCTTAACCAGATAAAGGCTTCCGTTATTATAGGTCGTCATCCTTTTGAATTTACTCCAGTTAAATCCGGATATCCGGCTGCTCCAGCTTGGAATACCAATTTCCTTTAAGGCAAATTTACTGATGGTTTCCGACGCCGTAGTATCTATGTATTTAAATACATCCCAGATTCTTTTTTGTTTGTAGGCATATTCCGTCTGACCCGGGCGGTTACTCCAGATTCCTGCGAAAATCCCCTGGTTCTCTTCCTCCACATGATCCACGTGCCTGGTTATAATCAGGGAATCAATCTGACTGTTAAACTCCGTGATATAATAGGCATAGGCGTATGCTGCCGCCTGGAGTTTCTCGTCTCTTCCCCGCCCGCCTGTATAAGAGGAAAATCCCTGTTCCGATAAAATCACCCTGCAGTTTTTATTCTTCTTTTTTACATAGTCAGTCAGTACTTTGATATTATTCATGGTAATATACTGGGAACGGCTGCTGTTAGAGCCGATATCATCCCAGAACACAGGGTCCGTCAACGGCTGCGGGTAGGCATGATATGCCACGTTCCATGGTATGTTACCTTCGTTTTGGAGGGCACTTACAAAGCCGTCCAGCGTACTCTTTGCCGTATAGGAGCCTCCGGCGGGCTGTAATTGGTTCCAGCAGTTTGTCAGGGGGATATATACCCTGGCATTGCTGTAGATACTACGCAGTGCTGTAGAGATTAATCGAAAACTTCTGGCATAGCTTTTTGTATATTTGGAACGGGACATTGCTCCCATATAATTGTAGCGGATATAATAATCCACTTCATTGCCAACAATCCAATTGGAAATCCTTCCATTCGCCTTGGAAGAACCCATATAGCGCTCACCCAGGAAAGATACCAGGGCAGAAAGATTCTTCACCCCGTCTTCATTCATGGTATTCAGTCCATAATAGGCCTCTGATCCACCCTGTGCGCCCGGCGGAACCAGAACTGATGCCTGGGATTCTCCTCTCAGAAGCAGGATACCGGAGACAACCACATTGCTTTGTGTCAGGCTTCGCACCTGAGAGTCCACACCGTTACAGCCTGATTTTAAAAACCAGTAGGTTTTTCCTTCGTAATGATAGCGGTAAGCATTGCTGTCATTTTTCTGCCAGTCCAAAGCCATAAATTCATCCAGCAGGATATTCACTGCAGCATGCTTGATCCCCAGATCTTCTGCATCCGCCAGCATTGTCGGGCTGACCTGAAGCCCTTTTTTAGACGTCGCTTTTGGAAAAGAATAGCGGTATTTTGCCGCAGCATCAGGATTTGTAATATATACGGGATCACTGACGATTTCGTAGCCTCCGGATTTCCTCTTAACGGCAATGATGAACTTATTGTAAAGTACACTGTCGGACTTATCCTTGTTCAGGGCTGTCCGCAAAATAATAGATTTACTTCTCTTACAGGATGCCAGGGGCTTCGTACTTCCCTTTATTCTGGAAGCATAGGGCCTTAAGCCAAATAAATAATACTTTCCATCTGTGCCGGATGCAGATACCGATCCCTTCGCACGTACCACCACCTGGGTTCTGTTCGCCGTATTAATCATACAGCTTTGAATCTCCATTCCCTTTTTGGCTGCATCCGCCGAAACGGGTACGAACAGTAACACAAGTGCAACTAGAAAGATCCCTCCCTTAAATAATCTTTTCACAACACACATTTATCTTTCTCCTTAAATCATTCCAGGTAAAAAATGAGGCTTGTACCTCCCGGTCCAAATACGCCGGGCGGCACTAGAATAAATTTCAAACACGCTCAATTCCTTCATCTACAATCAGATTCCTGCCATCTGCAGCTGTAGTTGCCAGTTCATCGCATCTTTCATTTTGTGCATGACCATCATGGCCTTTCACCCAGATGAATTTCACATCGTGAGGTTCTTTTGCAGCGAGCAGCCTTTTCCACAGATCCACATTTTTCACCGGTTCATTTTTTCCCCGTTTCCAGTTCTTTTTCAGCCAGCCGTCAATCCACTTTTGATTAAAGGCATCCACTACATATTTAGAGTCCGAATATAACTCTACCTGGCAGGGGCGGTTCAACGCTTCCAGTCCAACAATTGCAGCCATTAACTCCATACGGTTATTGGTTGTCTTCACATATCCCTGGCTGTATTCCCTTTTGTGTTCCTGACCTTTTGCATCCACACAGATCAGAATTGTTCCATATCCCCCCGGTCCGTCCGGATTGCCCCTGGCAGCACCGTCGGTATAAATTTTTACCAGCATTTTACTCCTCCTTTTAACCCTTACACTCATTTAAATCCATTGCATTGTGCATATTACAGACACCATTCACCCGTCTCAATAAATCTCTTCGCAGTATTTTCTGCATTGTTGATAATCTCTTTTTCATATCCGATTATGCTCAGCAGTTTAATTGCATTTCTGGAAGTTGCCCTTCCCTGGTACAGTTTATAATCAAATAGTATATCATTTTTATAGACTTCTTCCTGGAAATGGTAATTGTCATAATTCTCTTCCAGAATATGTGTCAGCTCAATATCATGGGTTGCCGCAAAGCTTAAAATATAGCTTTGTGCCATGCTTTTCAGGATCTGGGAAGATGCTGCGATACGTTCTACCGTATTTGTTCCTCTGAGCACCTCATCTACAAAGCACATAATCGGCTTTCCTTTTTCCATTTTATCCAGAATACGTTTTAAAGATTTAATCTCAACAATATAGTAACTCTCCTGGCTCATCAGGTCATCCCTTAACGCCATGGAAGAATATACTTCGTAGAAGTTCGACTTAAAAGTTTTTGCCATACAGGTATAAATGGTCTGTGCCAGAATCCCGTTAATTGCAACTGTTTTCAAGAAAGTGGATTTACCCGATGCATTGGATCCCGTAACCAGAACTCCTTTGTTTGCCTTGATGGAATTTTTCACAGGATTATCTATCATCGGATGATAAAGGTCCTGCGCTTCCAGAAATGCCTCTTTTGAGTCTGACAGTTCCGGAATGGTATAGTCCTCCATCATAGTTCGAAAAGATGCAATGGCAATAGCCACTTCCAGCATTCCCATATTGTCAACCATAACTTTAAAACTTTCCAGATTATCTTTTAATTCTTTTATAACCGTCCGGAACTGAATCATATCAATATGAAAGGTATAATTTACATAATCCACAACGATATTGCCCACACCGCCTCCACGGTCACTGCTGGCACTTCCCGCCAGTAAGAAGAACGTATTTCGTTTAAATTTATTAAACTTTTTCCTTGCCTCAATTGCCTTTTTCACGTATTTTTTTACTTCCTCACTGTCGGTGCCTGAAATATGGTCCGCCATTTTAATCAGCTGCACCATAACTTTACAGGAAAGGGTATATGGTGATACTTTTCTGGCCTCCGTGAAATAGGATGTCCAGCTATATGCCAGAACACAAATCATTCCCACCACGCCTGAAGGGGGATTTACAAAAATCATTGCAGCCATGAAAAAAGTCAATAAAATCGTGATGTAATGCTTGGCATTTGTCTGAGGCTCCAGATCTGCCAGATTATAGACATAATCAAACATGGAGCGGCGTCCCGATTTACCCATTTCCCCAAAACTCACCTGCAGCTTTTCCCGTTCTTCCTTATGAGTCATGAAATACTCAACTAAACGGTTCCGCTCTTCTAACTCTTCTTTTGAAAATGAAGGTCTTCGCAGCACATCATACAGACAGCTTTCTCCGATACTGGAACCCGTATTATTTAAAAGCATGAAAATCGTATCCATGTCCAAATCATTCCAGGTAATATCATCAATCGCATATCCTTTTTTTCCATTTAACTCGAAATAATGGCTGATAGCCTCAAATTCCGCATATTCATATTCTCTGTCCGGCCTTTGGCCCCATGCCAGACGCGCTTTTCGCAATATGCTCTTCTGCCGCCTTTTATTATCAAACACGCAATATGCTCCAAAGCATATCAATATCAGTACCGCCACTGTTAACACAACTAGTACCTGTTCCATCTTGCTCCTCTCCAGCTATAAGATCTGCCTCACTTTTTCTACCACGTCCTTTGCTTTCCTGTGGTCTGTTCCGGTTGCCGTAACCCCTACTACAATTTGTTCTTTCCTGGCTATTCCCGGGAAATAAAAATCGCACTTATTTTTGTCGCTGCATACATTGACTGTGATCCCCATACATTTACAGACACTGTAGATATCATCATTTGTTTTATGATCATTCGTGGCAGCGATCACAATATCTGCCCCATAAATATCTTCCCGCTCATAATTTTTCCTGAGGATCCCAATCACGCCGTTATGCTCCAGTTCCTGCAGTTCCGGATTTACTTCCGGGGCGATTACCACCAAGTGGTTTGTGAATTCAATAAGGGAACGGATTCTCCGTTTCGCTATGGTACCTGCACCTACAACTACCACTTTCTTATCGGACAAATCCACAAACATTGGAAAATAGGGTTTTTTCTTTTCTGCCATCTTCCTCACTCCCTTGCCATGTATTCCTATTTTCTTACGCTTACCATCATATCACATGCGAAAATAAAGTTAAACCTGATTTTACAAGAAATATCTAGAATTTTTATGATAGATGTATTATAATGGAACTGTTTTTAGACCGTTTTTGGATCGGCGGAGCGCTAGAGCTTGTTTTAATGCTCAAATCCGCCCAATGTACATAACCAATGATATACCAGTCCCCAGGAGTATTTGGAAATTCATTCCCGACATCTGTACGCCCCAGCTTGCGGCATAATGATCCCGAATTCAGGTTACATAGTCCGCTATGTGCCCTGAATCCGGAACAAATTTCCACAAGCCGGAACACACATCTGCCAGAAAACAATTTTCAAACACCCAGGGAAAGAGGAGGAAATTATGAGCTTTGAATTTATCAAAAAACTTCCGACACCGGAAGAAATCCGTACAGAATATCCATTATCTGATTATGCAGCAAATGTAAAACAAAAAAGAGACGCAATGATTCGTGACGTATTTACCGGGGCATCTGATAAATTTCTTGTAATCATCGGACCCTGTTCCGCTGATAACGAAGATGCTGTCTGTGACTATATTAACCGCCTGGCAAAGGTTCAGGATAAAGTTTCAGATAAGATTATTTTAATTCCACGTATTTATACGAATAAACCAAGAACGACCGGTGAAGGCTATAAAGGAATGGTACATCAGCCGGATCCCGAGAAAAAACCCGATTTATTAGCCGGACTAATCGCCATCCGTAAATTACATATCCGTGCAATTGATGAAACGGGACTTACCGCAGCTGATGAAATGCTGTATCCGGAAAACTACCGATATCTCTCCGATCTGCTCTCCTATGTTGCCATTGGTGCACGTTCCGTAGAGGATCAGCAGCATCGTCTGACAGTAAGTGGTATGGATGTACCCGCAGGCATGAAGAACCCAACAAGCGGTGATTTTTCCGTAATGTTAAATTCTGTAGTCGCAGCCCAGTGTTCACACAGCTTCAGCTACCGCGGCTGGGAAGTTAAAACAACAGGTAATGATCTGGCACATGTTATTCTCCGGGGTGCAGTAAACAAACACGGTAACAACCTGCCAAATTATCACTATGAGGATTTAAATCTGCTGTTGGAAATGTATGATGCAAGAGATTTAAAAAACCCGGCTGCAATTATCGATGCAAACCATTCCAATTCCGGTAAGCAGTATGGGGAACAGGTTCGTATTGTAAAAGAAGTATTGCATAGCCGCAGTGTAAATCCCCGCATGAAAGAAATGATTAAAGGCGTCATGGTTGAAAGTTATATTGAACCTGGTTGCCAGAAAATCGGCACGGCAAATCATATCTATGGCAAGTCCATCACTGACCCCTGCCTTGGATGGCAGGAATCAGAAGATCTGATTTATCAGATTCATGAGATGTGCTAGAGCGTGTTTGAAAATTGTTTTGTGGCAGATGTGCGTCACACTTTGTGGGAGATTTGTCCGGGATGAAGGGCGACAAGCGTACTGCATAACCTGAATTCGGAGCAATTATACCGCATAGTGCAACTAAAAACCGGATACGCCAGAAATATTCATTCTGGCGTATCCGGTTATTTATATTGATCCTATTTATTCTTATCCTCTCGGATGTGCTTTGGCATATACCTCTTTGACCCTGTTTGCATTCATATTCACATACATCTGGGTTGTAGAAATATCAGAGTGTCCCAGCATTTCCTGCACTGCCCTTAAGTCCGCACCGTTTTGTACCAGATGGAGTGCAAATGAGTGGCGCAGTGTATGAGGCGTAATATCCTTTGTAATGTTTGCTTTGGTGGTATACTGTTTAATCAGTTTCCAAAAACCCTGTCTGCTCATGGGTTTCCCGGAACAATTCACGAATAAGCATTCGCTTTCACTGTCTTTTAATAATGCTGCCCGGCTTTCGGACAAATATTTCTTCAGTGCTGCTTCTGCTGCTTTCCCAAAGGGAATAAACCGTTCTTTATCTCCTTCTTTGCATAGCACATAATCCATATTCAGATTCATATCCTGTACCCGCAGGGATATCAGCTCTGATACTCTCATACCGGTTGCGTACAGCAGTTCCAGCATAGCCTTGTCCCGAATTTCTTTTGGCGTTGCCCTGCCGGGCTGTTCCAGAAGAAGTACTACCTCTTCCATCGTGAGCACTTCCGGAGCTTTTTTGTCTATGTGGGGAGCCTTTATCACTTCCGTAGGATCTTTTTCAACTTTATGTAATCCGAACATGTAATGAAAAAATGCTTTCATCGATGCAATATTCCTGGACACTGTTGCAGTGGATAACCCCTGCTTCTCCAAATGCAGTACATAGGAATTTAAATTAGTCGAAGTCACCTGCTCCGGTTCATTCACACCCTTTTCATCCAAAAAAGCAAATAGCTTTTTTAAATCTCTTTGATAAGACATCACTGTACTGTTCGATGCATTTTTAATTTGTATTAAATAAGTAAGAAATTGTGGTATATCTTGTGTCATGTCAACAGCTCCTAACGGAATTATTCTAAAAAGATAAGAAAAATCAAGGTTACGCGTGTCCCTTGATCTCCCCGCAGCTAATATTATGTTAACATTATAATAATATTCCTGCATAAAATCAAATAGTTTTTTTACACAAAAATACCTAAAATTACAGCAATAGACCCCAAAATACCAGATATCGCTTTCCCTCTTTTGCTATGTACCACATATGGTAAAAATTCGCCATAATATTTCCTTTTATTTTCAATAAATCTTCAAAATCTGCCTTACAATCCAGGGATTTATATAACTTTCCGTGAATATGCCCAATAACATAACCCCCAGTGTACCTACTAGCAGCAGAACATAATTCCATTCAAAGGTTACATTTCGATTATGGCTCTTATTTTGAAACCTCTTGATTGCTTTTTCATAAACCGATTTCAAAAATACTAAGAGGGCCGGAATATAAAACAGACATTGAGGCAGGATTGACGCGATAAAAAACAATATCCCAAACATGCCTATTTTCAATACTGATAATGTGATTACAACCCCAGCTGAATACCCAAGCCATAGCAGAAAAATAAATATGCATGGCAGTCCGGCAACGGTATACCCCAATAACCACAGCAGTAAAATCCACTTTAATCTCCTTTCCAGCACAAAAAAGAAGAAACTATTCAGATCCAGCTCCATATATTTATATTGCCTGATAAAATAATTGCTGAGTATTCCCGTCTGATTAATATAAACATCCCCGGCAAAATTTGTCCAGAGGATCCCCCCAAGAAAGCCCAGAAAGAAAACTCCGGCAAATATCCAAAAATGCTTCCCTATCCAATCTATTTTTTTCATCTTTAAACACTCCCGGCCTTTTACTATTATTCTATGCCGGGAATGTCCATCTCATAACAAGAAAAGCCAAATCAACACATTACGATAATTTTATTCGGCGTGGTCTGTGGCGGAATGCTTCTTGTTGTAGCTCCGTAAAACACGATGAGCAGTCGATTCTGTAAATTACAGGTAAACCGCTGTCCGTTTGGCGTAACTACATCTGTTCCACGTCCAACATTTAATTTCAAGGAATTGTTTACCGCTTCCAGACGATTATTAAAATAATCTACCATAATATTTTCCTGGGGTCTTCTCTCTGTGATGATCACAGCCTGATACTGTGGCGGATAGATTAAAGGCACAGGAAGGTTTGCATCATAAAATGCTGCTACATTCATTCCTCTGCGCAATCTCCTTTCATTTACCACATAGGTATTTGGTGAAATGATAAAATTGACCACTCCATTATCTGTTAAAATCGATACAATCTGCTGGCAGCATTCATTCCCAAACATTCTTATATCCTGAATTACACCATATACAGCAACGTAATTAGCATTATCCATAAATCTACCTCACTTCTTTTACATTTATTATATGCTGTGTAAAATTACCTGTGAAGAACAAAATTCGGCATGCATATCTCCTTTTCCCCACAGAAAATTTCAAATTTCTGCAAAATTCCCGTAATTTCCTCTTGATTCTTTTCTCGTTTTGTTTTATTATATAAGAGTACAAAACATACGAGGCATACATGTCACGAATGATAAATTTTAAAAATACCAAAGACCGCTTATCTCTATAGACAGGCAAAGTACAAATGATAAAACTTGGAAGTTTTGGTAGAATACGTAAGATTTAATGAAGTACATAAGATAACATCAGTATATACTGATGAAACACACAAGATTACTTACAGATGATAATAGTATACTTATGATTAACGATTGTTTTAAAATTACATAAGATGACCTACGAATGATAATTTAATAAGATACTTAAGATATAATATTTATATTGAAACTACACAAGATAACTTACACATGACTTTACAAGAACTTAAGATAACAATTGATTTTCAATTACGCAAGATAACTTACAAATGATTGCATTTTTTACCTAAGATGAAAATTAAGACAGCTTACAAATGATGATTTAGATACTTCAGATAAAATTTTAGAATTGTAATTACATACTTAAGAAAAAGAAAGACAGCTGATTTGGCTGTCTTTTTATTTGCTTCTTTTATGCGATTTCCTGGGTATCTGCGGAAGCAATAATAATCTGTTCGATCTCATCCAGGGTTTTCCCGTTTTCTACCATAAGATTATAAAGTCTGCCTACTTCTTCTTCCCGTTTTTGCTGTTCTAAGCTTTCTTTCAATGCCAGTAACTCGTCCAGTTTTCTACTGACCTTTGCTATCTGCTCGTCCACACTCCGAATCTGATCATCTAATTTCTTTTTTGGTCCTCTTGCCATTTTGCGCCTCCTATGGTTAACTTTAGTATCATTATATGCCTCGTCTCTCACTTTTATGACTGCAAAGTTACGAGGAGCCATCATTCTTCTTAATTAATATGGTAACCACGGTCCCCTTACCCAACTGGCTTTCCAGAGTCAGTTCGCCATTACACTGTGCTTTTAATCTATTCTTTACATTTTCGATTCCAATGTGGGAACGTCCATCCTCTTTTTTATGGTACATATCAAATCCTGCTCCATCATCCGCTACCTTAATCAAAATACCTGCCCTGGTATTCTTTGTAGAAATTGTTATGGTGCCGCCCTCAGACTTTTTTGTCACACCATACCGCACAGCATTTTCCACCAGTGGCTGTATTGCCAAGGAGGGTAAATGAAAGTCAGATATCTCTATATCGTAGTGGACCTTTAACCGGCATCCAAACCGCAGTTGTTCCAATGCCAGATAATTTTTTATATGATTCAACTCCTTCTGAAAGGATATTAGAGACGAACTGGACAGTGAATCCAGATTCTCCCGCAGAAACCCGGCAAAGTCTCCCACCGCCTGCTCAGCCCTGCCAGGATCAATTACACACAGCTGTTTAATCGCCGTTAAGGAATTATACAGAAAATGAGGCTGGATTTGGCTGATCGCAATTGCAATCCGATTTTGTGCCAGTTCTACCTCCAGTTTCCTTGCATTTTTAATTTCATTTATGTTGATCTGGAGGCAGCGCAGCATATAAAAAAATTGAATCAGCATAAAGACCCCATAGGATATTTTTGTCATGGTATAAGTAGGTGTAAAATTCGTAAAATAATGTTCCACATCAAAGCCACACAACAGTAGAATACTGCTTACCAGCAGCAGAAATTTTGTCTCAGTGTTCTTATTGAAAACAGTTTCAAAAACTAGACAACCGTAGATAATAATTATGCTCATTCCCATAATGATTAAAAGCGGGTTCAGCAAATCATATCCATCATGGACACCTCTTCCCTGACAAATCAGATAATAAAACGTAAATCCGATCTGCACATAAATGCTTAGTATAATTGGTATCCTTGTCTTACTGTTTAAAAATTCCATAATATACATACCAAAGAGCGGCATGACTGTTGAAAGGCAAATCATACTCAATATATTATTAAATACATTATAAGGAATGATCAACGAAATCATTTTAAAATCAAAAAAAAACCACAATCCGCTTATCATAGCAAAAAAGGAAAAATATAACGGCTTTCTGGAAAAAGGTGTTTTCATAACCCAAAGGAAAAATAAGATAATCAGCAGCAGGCACCCTAACAGGAAAACTCCTCCCCCCAGGAATACTGATAACCCCACTTTGGGAAAAATCGCATGAAATAAAATTCCTGAGTCTCCGGACAATATCTGATCTATAAAAAGATGATATACGGTTTTCACATTGTTGGGATAAATATTCTCCAATTCAATTCTTATCTGGTCACTGGTCTTAATCCCCGGAGAGCGGAAGATATCCCAGGTATTTCCAGGTGACCTTGAAAACCGGGGATAAGTTTCAGGTTCTCCAAAAGAATAAATTTGTTTATTATCCTTATAAATTTTCACCCTGATATTCGGGATACGGAACAACAGGCCCTGACTCTCTTTTAGCTCCTGGTCAAAATGCCCTTTTAATGTTACTTTACTATTCTCATTGGCATCGATCAGAGTACCTTCCTTGTATTCTTTCGGCATAGGATCCGTATTGCTCTCATAAACTCCAGTAAAGGAAACCCTTTTTAAGTCGTTTTCTATGTTCTTATACTGTTTTTCTTCCTGCAAGGTATATGCTAAAAAACACGCTGCATATATGAATAAGATACCAATCAGGATTCCCATTCGCTTTTGTGTCCTCTTTTCCAAGTGTATCCCTCCCTCCTGACAGGATGCATTATATAGATAAGTTCTTTTAAAAGTTAAAAAAGTGCATCACAGATAATAAAATTATCGTGACACACTTTATATAATAACCACATAGATTAATAAGTAATCGTACTTCTTTTCGTATCCGGAATATACTATGTTACATACTGCATAGCAGCTGTTATCACAGAATTCCTATTTGGCATAATCAACTACACGGCTTTCACGTATAACGCTGACTTTAATCTGTCCCGGATATTCCAATTCAGCTTCAATCTGTTTTGAAATATCTCTCGCCAGGAGAACCATGTCATTATCACTGATTACATCCGGAACTACCATTACGCGAATCTCTCTACCCGCCTGAATTGCAAAAGACTTATCTACCCCTTTGAAGGTATTTGTAATATCCTCTAACTGTTTTAATCTGTTTGTATATGTTTCCAGAGTCTCTCTTCTTGCACCTGGACGCGCTGCAGAAATAGTATCTGCTGCTTGTACAATACATGCAATT
The DNA here is from genome assembly GCA_018365455.1 of Clostridiales bacterium. Taxonomy (GTDB): domain Bacteria; phylum Bacillota; class Clostridia; order Lachnospirales; family Lachnospiraceae; genus Robinsoniella. The sequence goes on along the minus strand of JAGZJZ010000007.1, from coordinate 113,963 downwards.
AAGGATTCCGGTTCTACATCGCCATGATGAGATTCTACTGCATTGATTACGGTTGCGGACTCTTTATATTTCTTACATAAGTCTGCCCCAATCTGAATATGAGAACCTTCAATTTCATGGTCAATGGATTTACCAATGTCATGCAATAAACCTGCGCGTTTTGCCATTCTGACATCTACGCCGATTTCTCCTGCTAATAGACCTGACAATTGTGCCACTTCTATGGAGTGCTTCAAAGCATTCTGGCCATAGCTGGTTCTAAATTTCATTCTTCCAAGTAAACGTACTAACTCAGGATGGATACCATGTACACCAACCTCAAGAGTAGCCGATTCACCTTCTTCACGAATCATCGCTTCTACTTCTTTTTGTGCTTTTTCTACCATTTCTTCAATTCTAGCCGGATGTATTCTTCCGTCTACAATTAATTTTTCAAGTGCTATTCTTGCAACTTCTCTTCTAATTGGATCAAAGCCTGATAAAATTACTGCTTCTGGTGTATCATCGATAATCAAATCCACACCGGTCAAAGTTTCTAAGGTACGAATGTTTCTTCCCTCTCTACCAATGATTCTTCCTTTCATTTCATCATTCGGAAGCTGTACTACAGAGATTGTAGTCTCTGCTACGTGGTCTGCAGCGCATTTTTGAATGGCTGTGACAATGTACTCTTTTGCTTTTTTGTTCGCTTCTTCTTTCGCTCTACATTCCATTTCTTTAATCATACGGGCTGTATCGCTCTTTACTTCATCTTCAACAGTTTTTAAAAGATAATCTTTTGCTTGTTCGGAGGTTAGGCCTGAGATTCTCTCCAGTTCCTGTACTCTCTTTTCACTAATCTTTTCAATTTCAACACTCTTTTTCTTTAACTCTTCTTCTTTTGCTGTTAATCCTGATTCTCTGCGTTCAATTGCATCCGCTTTCTTGTCAATCGATTCTTCCTTTGACAGTACTCTTTTCTCATAACGCTGTAACTCTGCTCTTCGCTCTTTTGTTTCTTTGTCGAGTTCATTTTTCGTCTTTAATGACTCTTCTTTGGCCTCAAGTAAAGCTTCCCGTTTCTTCGTCTCCGCAACTTTTAATGCATCATCTATTATTTTTCTTGCTTTGTCTTCTGCACTGCCGATCTTTTCTTCGACAATTTTCTTTCTATATGAAATCGCAGCAAACCAAGTAATAATAGCTATAATCACTATGATTACAACAGCAATGACAAACCACATTGCACTCGGCACAGGAGCACCTCCTTATTTAATTTTCATTGTACAAATACAACATACTAATTTTATACTATTTTCACAAAGAAGTCAACATAAAACATAGAAACCTTATAACATTGACCAAATTTCTTTTTTTGCTTAAAAAACTAAGATTTTGACAGGATTTTCTATCGATTTTTTCCGGTAAAATGCAACACAAATTAAAAAAAGTGCCTGTATATCAGGCACTTTTGCGAGCAGATAAGGGGAGTCGAACCCCCCTCTTCGGCTTGGGAAGCCAACGTTCTACCGATGAACCATATCTGCATACAATTAGTATAGCACGAATTATTCAAAAATCAAGAAAAATATCAAAAAACGCTTACCTGATTTCAGTACAAAGATTCGGTAGAAGAATCCTGTGATACAAAGAAAGACCGCTGCTTAACGGTCTCTAATCAAATTCTCTTCCACGGAGTACTTTACTGATATCACTGGACTGAAATCCTTTTCTCATTAAGAACCCATAAAGCCTGTTAATCTCTTTCGGATCTGCCGTTTCCAAATCTACTCGCTTCTTTTCCACCCATTTACGGATCTGCTCAGTCTCGTCCTCTGGCTCCTTTTGTTCATAGATACTCTGAATCATCTCTTTTGAAATTCCTCTTCGCAGCAAGTCCTGTGTGATCTGCTGCTTACTTTTGGTTCCGGTTCTTCCTTCAATATAATATTGCGCATACCGGTTATCATCAATATAATGAAGATTCTTTACATATTCAATTGCTGTATTGACAGCTTCTTCCGGATATCCGCCCTGTTTTAACTTTGTACGAAGCTGGTACTCTGTCCGATCCATAGATTTCAGTAAATAAATACACCGTATCTTCGCTCTTTTAGTCAGCACTTCATCTATAATTTCACGATAGGTCTCTTCGCTGATCTCTTCATCCTTTTTTATCTTATAACGAGACAGCTCGCCTTTGTATAACACAAACGCAAGCTGTTCATCGATATATACACGGCTCTTTGCTTTAGTAACCGCTTCTATATTCGTAATAATCATCTTTATTCCCCTGAATAGCACAAGCCGGCTTGCGCTATTCCTTAATTAATAGTTTGTAGTGATTTTATTTCACACTTCCTTAATTAATAGTTTGAAAGTGATTTTATTTCACACTTATTCCTCAGTGATTGCTTCCTGTAACGGTGTTTCCTGCTCAGAACCTTCTGTCAGTCCATAATGAACTCTTACTTTTTCTTCAATTTCCACAAGAATATCCTGATTTTCTTTTAAATATGTCTTGGCGTTCTCACGTCCCTGACCAATCTTGGCATCATTATATGCATACCATGCACCGCTCTTATTTACAATTCCAAGATTAGCTGCCAAATCCAAAACATCTCCTTCTTTTGAAATACCCTGTCCAAACATAATATCAAATTCTGCTTCCTTGAATGGAGGTGCAATCTTATTCTTTACTACTTTAATACGTGTTCTGTTACCAACTACTTCACCGCTCTGCTTTAAAGCTTCAATTCTTCTTACATCCAAACGAATGGAAGAATAGAACTTCAATGCACGTCCGCCGGTGGTTGTCTCCGGGCTTCCAAACATAACGCCGACTTTCTCACGAAGCTGATTGATAAAGATTACAATACAGTTTGATTTGCTGATTACCGCTGTTAACTTACGAAGTGCCTGTGACATCAGTCGTGCCTGCAGACCAACATGGCTGTCGCCCATGTCGCCATCAATTTCTGCCTTTGGAACCAATGCAGCAACGGAATCGACAATAATAATGTCAACTGCTCCGGAACGAACCATAGTCTCTGTAATCTCCAGCGCCTGTTCACCGTTATCCGGCTGTGAAATGTATAAATTGTCAATATCAACGCCTATATTTTTTGCATATGCAGGGTCTAATGCATGTTCCGCATCAATAAATCCTGCTATACCGCCTATTTTTTGAACTTCTGCAACCATATGTAAAGCAACGGTGGTTTTACCACTGGATTCCGGTCCATATACCTCAACAATTCTTCCCTTTGGGATACCCCCTAATCCAAGCGCAATATCCAGACTCAAAGAACCGGTAGGAATTGTCTCAACATTCATGTTTACACCGGATTCTCCCAGCTTCATGATCGCCCCTTTACCAAAATCCTTCTCAATTTTACCAATCGCCGCATCCAGGGCTTTTAATCTATCTTCCTGCTGTCCCATAACATTTATCTCCTTTAATTTACAAACTTATGTTCGTTTTCTATACCCATACTATTATATTTCGGACAAAATGTCAACTATTATTTCAAACAATCTAAGCCATAAGCGCCACCCCATTTACCATATTATTTCTTCACTGTGATTATCGGCGAAAATGCCGTTGAAAATAAGAATCTGTGATAACCATTGGCATCACGAAAGGAATATTCTCATATCATATATTAATCTGCGCTTATTGTCAATTGTTTTTTTATATTTTGAGATAATTTACAGTGACAGTCTCCATTTACTCTGATCCCATCTGAGCCAGCTGATTGTAGATATAACGTGCGTCTTCCACATGATAGGGGTCTGTTTCATGATTTCCTTTGGCACCAACCGTAACCAGAACATATTCCCTGCCATTAATACTAGCCAGGCTTGCAAGACAAAGCCCTGCCTCATCTGTAAAACCTGTTTTTCCGCCCTCTATCTCGCCGCCATTTATCTGTTCTGCTTCTACAAAGGGAGCCAGCGTACTGTAGAAGGTAATTCCCTCAGGATGGAGATTGGTTGATGGTACCGAATGCACAAAAGAAGTAAAAACCTTTCGGAACTCTTCATTTTGCAATGCATGTTCCAGTAATACGGCGATATCTTCTACCGTGGTATAATGATCAGCATCATGGAGCCCGGTTGTATTTCTAAAATGTGTGTCCTTCATCCCGTAGTCCGATGCTTTCTGATTCATCATTTCAACAAATGCAGCTTCACTTCCTGCGGCAAAGTCTGCCAATCCCAGACTGCATTCCGCTCCGGAGGGCAGAAGTGCTCCATAAACCAGGTCTTCAACAGACACTTCTTCACCTGGAGCAAAGCCTGCCATAGATGCCCCTTCTGCATACAAAGCATCAAATTTGTCCGGCTGCAGGGTAACTGTCTGCTGTAAATCTCCTATTGTCTCAATTGCAGTAATGGCCGTCATAATCTTTGTAAGCGAAGCAGGATAGATTCTGCTGTCACTTTGTTTTTCAAACAATATCTGCCTGTTCTGTATATCAATCAATATCGCCGAGGCACTGTAAATCCTGTCTTTGTCAATATCTAATTCCCGGCCCTCATCGCTGCTTGTCAGCTGTATGGTCTCATTCGAATAAGCTGATGCTGCCCCGCTGTCATTTGGTATGCCTGAAGGCTCTTTGTCTGCCAGTTTTTTCACTCCAAATGCACATATTATCAAAAGAAATGCTATACAGATAACCTGTCCCCCATAATACCTTCTTCTCCTTCGTCTTCTCATAATTACACCTCCGTTTTATTCTTACATTTATGGTAACAGCAAGATTCAAAAAGTGTGTAAATCCTGACTTATGACTCTATTAAAATTTCCCTGAAACTTCCTTTGCATATTTATTGGTCCTTCAGAATTCCTACATAACATCATAAGTTAAAATTAAGAGTTTGCATTTTTCGACGATACAATTACATAAAATAAGAACATTCTGCAAATCGGTTCCTGGTTTTACCTGAAATATCTTTGCTTAAATGTTCTTATTCTTTTTTTCCCTGATGGAATATGAAATTAAATTAGTGGCAGTTCTACAGAAAAAGTGGTGTAATTTTCATCACTCAGTCCATAGATTTTGCCTTTATGCGCCAATACAATTTCTTTTGCAATGGCAAGACCCAGTCCGGCGCCGCCCGTATTGCTGGATCTGGCAGAATCCAGACGGTAAAACTGTTCAAATATTTTCATGAGTTTTTCATAAGGTATCTTGTCTCCCTGGTTGCGAAAGGTAATCAATACATGGTTCTCTATTTTCTCAGCTTTAATTTCGATAATTGTATTCTCATAACTGTAAGCTATGGCATTCTTCAGAATATTGTTAAATACCCTGGCCAGTTTATTGGGATCTCCATGAATTAACAGGGTTTCATCTGCATATACCTGAGCACGTTTATTCTGATCCATTAAGACCGGATAAAATTCCTCTGCCATCTGCATCAGCATATACGCCAGATGGATTTCTTCTTTTTCCAGTTCAATGGTCTGCATGTTAAAGCGGGTTACATCAAATAATTCATTAATCAGCTGTTCCAGCCGATATGCTTTTTCCAGGGATATCTCCATATATTTGGCACGCTGTTCCGGAGGCATATCCGGTAGTTCAAGCATTAGGTTCATATAACCGATTACTGAGGTAAGCGGTGTTTTGATATCATGTGCAAGATAAACTACAAGTGAATTTTTCCGCTGCTCTGCCTCCGATACATCTGCCGCACGTTTTTTTAAAGTGCCTTTGACCTGGTTCATTTCTGCTTCCATGAAATCAAGTTCCGGAGACAACCGGATGGGTTCTTCTGATTCCTGCAGCAATTTCTTCATGCCCTGTCGGATCTCGTCAAAATAGCGTGTGAATTTCAGCAAGGCAATGTAAAATAAAATCAGCATTAATATAATAAATCCAGCCATCATCAGATAATCTTTCGTGTTGCGAAAAACTTTCTGATAGACATTCACAGCCTCTTTATAATCCAGATTAAATCTATTCTGGCACCAGGCAACAAAACCTTCCGCAAAAGGTCCCTGTAAGATGCCGTCAATTACCATATACTGCAGGCAGGCGCCTATTAAGATTGCAAATAATGCAACTATAAATACCTGCTTTACAATCTTTCGTTTCAGCCTTCCAAACTCATTTTTCAATTCGATATCCAACTCCCCACACTGTTTTAATATATCTCGGATTTTCAGCGGTATCATGCATCTTTTCCCTCAGATGCCTGATATGAACCATAATTGTATTGTTACTGCCCGAAAAGTATTTGTCTCCCCAGACTTCCTGGAACAATTTGTCTGCACTTACTACTTTTCCCTTATTTTCACATAATATCCAGAGTATGGAAAACTCTGTAGGGGTCAGAGAAATTGGTTTTTCATTCAATATACATTCTCTGGTACTCTTATTCAGCTCCAGCCCGGAAACAATGAGCACATTGTCCTGACTGTCATAACTACCCTGATTATAGCGCGTAAACCTGCGAAGCTGGGCTTTCACCCTGGCTACCAGTTCTAACGGCCGAAAGGGTTTTGTCATATAATCATCAGCCCCTAAAGTCAGGCCTGTAATTTTATCAATTTCGTCTTCCTTTGCAGTTAACATGATTACCGGGTAATTATGCTTTTCCCTGATTTTTCTGCAGATACCAAAACCATCTCCATCCGGCAGCATCACATCCAGTATGGCCAGATCAATATCTCCTGTATCTATACATTCCAGTGCCTCTTTTGCTGAGTAAAATTTGTAAACATTGAAATTCTCATTTTTTAAGTAGACCTCAACCAGATCTGCTATTTCTCTTTCATCATCCACAACTAAAATATTCTCTGACATATATCCCCATCATCCTTCTGCTTAGAATCGAATAGCCTGGACATTGAAGTCTAGGCTATCATTATTCTAGCAAAGAATCAGTTTAAATGTCTTAATATTCTAAAAGGATAATTCTTAAAATAAATTAAGAAAACCCCTAAACTTAATATCAGGCTATTTCTAAAATATTAAGGTAAATCCGGTTTATAGATACTATAGATCTTATACCCTGGCAGTATATTGAAATATACTTTATTGTCCATAATCTTCAGACTTTCCATTTCTCTTTTCACAGGTGCAGTATAATTTGCCTCATAAAGGGTAACTGTTTTCAGTAAACTGCTCATAGAAGAACCATTACAGGTATATATATTGATTGCAGAAGGATTGTCAGGAGTCTTACCACCTCCGATCAGCATATACCATTTTTCTTCCTTTATCACATCCATTCCCTGAAAAACACGATCAGGACTTGGATCATTACTATCCTGATATTTGAATTTTGCTTTTGTTTTGAGGCTTATATCACTTGATTTCAAACTATAGTCTTTGCGATTACCACTTACCTTTTTCGCATATTTACTGATGCTCGCATTTAAATCATTCAGAGAAAATACACTGTAGTAGCTCCCGTCTCCTTTCAACCTTATCCAAAAGAATATACGATCACCATAGATCGCGACAGCTGTCCGCCACACTTTACCCCCATTGACTAATGGTGTATGAGAACTTTGTGCATACAACAGGTCTTTTAATACAATCTCTTCCTTGGGATTGATTGTCCCATCTGCATTTTTAACGCTTTCGTCATAAATAACGCGGGAAATTGTAGTTGACCATTTATTGCTTTCTGATTTTTCATAAGCACTGCCAAGCCAGGCATATACCTGTTCCCCATTTCTTGTTATTTCTAGAGATTCTCCATGTCCATAACCATTTAATACCATCATACTTTTTTTATTAGCCGTATTACCCACTATCTCGCATTTACTAAGATACGTTGTCATACCTATAGCCTGTGTCGTATAAATAATATTTTTGTCAACAGGGTCAAAAGCTATGGATTGAATTGCGGGATTCTTGTCTCCGATTTTTAAACCTTTTATGCTAAATTCTTCTTTGGGAATCCCCCTTGTCTGGATAATTTTGAACATATTTTCATCCATATTTACATTAGCATTACGAATTTCTTTTTTCTCTTCCATATCATTTACTCCTCTCTTAGTTAGTTTAATTTGCTTCTCACTGAATTATAGATTTTATTATAGACATCCTTCGGATAATGGAGGCCATCAGATGTAGTAAAAGTGCTATCCTGCATTAGTTCTTTGTATATATCAAGATACTGATAGCTTCCACTCTTACTGCCTGCCTTCAGCAAAGAATTTAATGATTGGATCTTTGAATTCGTGATGACGTTATGGCCTTCTTTTGCTACCGGATTAACGGACATAACATAGAATCTGGTGCCTTTAGGTTTGTATGTGCCAATTAATGAAGCATACAGCCTCAGGTAATTATCAGCAATCTTATTAATATCCTCTGAAACACTAAAATCATTAACCCCCCAGTTAAATACAACATTAACATTAGGATTTTTATCCAATTCTTTTCTTAACTGATTAACACCCGTTGTAGAAAACCACGCATAACTTTCTCTTCCTTTTGCAATAAACATATTGTCTTTACAATAATATACATGTCCATAATCATGATAAACCTGACCGCCAATACTGGACATCATACCTACTGTTCTTGAATCCCCCAAAAATATACATTTTACTTTTGGCGGGGTGGATAGCTTATTTACCGGCAGACCATCTGCTCCAACTTTAATACCTGCAATTGTTTTATTCGTTACCATAATGCCATCGGAATTCAGATATTTGCCATCTATCCATTCCCTGACAACCATAACGCCTTTAAACCCGGTATATTCTCCTGTTTGGTCAAAATAATATTTTTTTCCTTCTATGGTTTGCCATCCATACTGTCTCTGACCTTTTGCATTAAAATAATAATAACGTTTTGCTACTAATTGCAAACCAACCTGCATAGAACCTGTTGATTTGCTCAAATAATAACGGTATGTTTTTCCATCCGTATCTTTTATATCAGTCCATCCTGTCAGGAGAACACCTTTATTGCTTCCATTTGTATCAAGATAATATTTAAATCCCTTATAAGATTTCCAGCCAGTTTCAATATATCCTCCGGCGTCAAAGCTATATACTTTATTATCAATTTTGTACCACCCATTTTTGATATACTTGCCATCATTCTTCTTAAATGCCCTTCCTTTTTTTAGATCCTTCCAGACACCATCAGAACTTTTAACCACAACTGCATTACCAATTACATCATATCCTTTTTCCACAGCTTCTGCCTTTATACCTAATCCCATTACAGCACAAAAACAAACTGACATTAAAAATATTACTGCTTTTTTTAATTTTTTCATAATTGCTATTCCTTTCTATTGTCTATTTTACGTATTACCTTTAAATCATTAAACCTTTTTTCAATTCACCTCCTTATATGAATTTAATTACTAAATAACCAATTATTCAGAACGTGTGTTCTGATTGGTTGTATGACAATTATATTCCTAGAAACAAATTTTGTCAATAACTTTTATTCTTTATTCCGTATTTTTTATTATTCATATTTTACAGATACAAAAAAAGAGAAGCATATTCGCTCTTAAGCAAAAAGAACGAATAACACTTCTCTCTTAAAAATTATCTATTTCAAAAATAACTTTACTGTTGAATGAGCATCTCCATAAGTTTATAATATTCCGATTACCGTTATCTTAAAACTTCTCCGCAACTTCCCCACGCTTCTTATAAATACTTCCACCATGCACAACTCCACGCACAGAAGACAGCGGATATATATTGGTATTACTGCCCACTACCGTCCCCGGATTCAGGACAGAACCGCATCCAACTTCAACATTGTCACCCAGCATTGCGCCAAATTTTTTAAGTCCGGTAGAAATCTTTTGATCCCCGTCTTTTACTACGACCAGGGTTTTATCTGATTTCACATTGGATGTAATAGAACCAGCTCCCATATGAGATTTATACCCTAGAATAGAATCTCCTACATAATTGTAGTGAGGAACCTGGACTTTGTTGAACAATACCACATTTTTCAGTTCCGTAGAGTTTCCTACAACAGCACCTTCCCCTACGATAGCATTGCCTCTGATAAAAGCACAGTGGCGCACTTCTGCATCTTTGCCGATGATTGCCGGTCCGTTAATAAAAGCAGTAGGAGCTACATTAGCTGATTTTGCCACCCACACATTTTCACCGCGTTTTTCATATTCTTCTTCACTCAGGGAATTACCAAGTTCCAAAATAAAACTGCTGATTTTCGGAAGAACTTCCCATGGGTATTCCACTCCTGAAAACAGATCTTTTGCAATCGTTTCCTCCAGGTTATAAAGGTTTTTAATCTTACATGTTTCCATTATTTTTGACTTCCTTTCTTATAAAATTGTGCTGCTGCATCAAAATATTGACGCAGAGCATATTGATAGTTGGTTTTTAATACTCCATCGGTTCTGGATCTTATGAAATGATCCAGTTTTGTCATATATTCTTCTGGTGTGATCTCCCCTTCTGCCACATAATTCAGACCCTTTTCCCAGCTGGCGGTCAGTTCCGGATTCAGCAGGGAACGAATGGATGCATTTACCACATCAAATATCATCTCACCCAGCAATGAAGGGGTCAATATCTGTGTTTTCTTATTTAAAGCAATATATTTATTCCCGATGAGTTTTTTCAGTATCTCAGCCCGAGTGGCACTGGTCCCTATTCCGCTGCCCTTAATCTGGGAACGGAGTTCTTCATCTTCGATCAGCTGCCCCGCATTTTCCATTGCCAGAATGATGGAACCGGAGTTATAGCGTTTGGGCGGTGAGGTTTCTCCTTCTTTGATCTGCAGCTTATCTACATTTAATACCGCGCCCTTTTTCAGATCTTTCAAAGCCTCCAGCATGGCAGTATCGCATTTTGTGTCATCCTCCTGGTTTCCAGTGGGTTCCTCGGTCTTTTTCTTACTAAATGAGTTTTCAATTACTTTCAGATATCCTTCAGAAATAAGCACTTTAAAACTGGAAAAAAACTTTTCTCCATGCATTTTCGTAGTCAGGTTGATTTTCTGATAGACTGCCGGGGGATAAAAAATGCTTAAAAACCTCCTGACGATGGTCTCGTACACATTTACCGCATTACTGTTCAGAGAACGAAGAGCACTGATTCCCTGTCCGGTTGGAACGATTGCGTAATGGTCTGTAATCTGTTTATCATTTACATATCTTGTCTTTGCTATATTTTTATAGCTGGTGCCGCTTAGAATCTCTTCCGCATACTCTTTCATCATAGGTATGTTCCGCAGTCCGCCGATATTTTTATGTATTTCTTTGGCTACCGCCGTTGACAATACTCTAGCGTCCGTTCTCGGATAGGTTACCAGCTTCTTTTCGTATAATTCCTGAACGACACGCAATGTTTCATCCGGGCTTATTTTAAACAGTTTGGAACATTCATTCTGAAGTTCAGCCAGGTTAAATAACAGCGGAGGATTTTTATTTTCCTTTTTCTTCTCGACTGCATCTGCCACGGCGGTTAATGGCCGGTCCACACTGAGTTCATCTATTAATATCTGGGCATCTTTTTTCTCTTTAAACCCATTTTCCTTGTAAAGTTTTGGAGACAGGTAATATTTTGAGCCTTCTACGGCACGGAATTCCCCGTCAAATACTTTACCATTATAATTTATGGTGTTTAGTACGCGGTAGAACGGGGTTTTTACAAAATCTCTGATTTCCCGCTCCCGCCTTACGATCATTCCCAATACACAGGTCATTACCCTGCCAACCGATACCACCGTATATTTTGTATGTAAATAATTAGAAATGGCATTCCCGTATTTAAGGGACAGAAGCCTGGAAAAATTAATGCCCATCAAATAATCTTCTTTTGCCCTTAAATAGGCTGCCTCTGACAGATTATCATAAGCAGATAAATCTTTCGCTGTCTCAATTCCCCTTAGTATTTCTTCTTCTGTCTGGGAATCAATCCAGACTCTTTTTCTGACCTTGCCTTTTACATTTGCCTTCTGCTCCACCAGACGATAGATATATTCTCCTTCCCGCCCGGAGTCGGTGCAGACGTAAATGGTATCAACATCTTCCCGGTTCAAAAGCCCGCTTACAATTTTAAATTGTTTTGTTACGGACGGAATGACCTCGTACAGGAATTCCTCCGGAAGAAAGGGCAGCGTATCCAGACTCCACCTCTTGAATTTCACATCATACACTTCCGGATAACTCATGGTTACCAAATGACCAACACACCAGGTTACCACCGCCGTATCCCCCTCCAGATAGCCCTCATGCCTGGATGTTTTTAACTTCAGTGCTTTGGCAAATTCCTGGGCTACACTGGGTTTTTCTGCAATATATAAAGCTTTTGACATCTATAAATCCTCATTCCCCGCTTACAGGGGCAAATCTCTCTTTTCAAATATTTTTATTCCTATAAAATACATCGCCCAGCCAGCAACAATCAGGGCCGGAAGCATCCACAGGATATTAACATTGATCCTCAGAATATATTCGGTATGGAACAGTGAAAAAAAGGTGGCATATTTCAGCACCTCCAGCCGTTCATCCATATCCGATGCTATATGAACTATATAAAAAACCGCAATAATAACACCGGAGAAAAGCCAAGCTTTCCCGGCAGTTCTGCAGGTACAGGACGCTAAAAAACAAAATCCACTGACAAATATATGAAGGCAGAGCGCCCCCAGATTCAACAACAGAAAAGATGTGATATCACAATTTTCCACGAATTGATACAAACCGCCTGCCACTCCAAGAAGTGAAGTAAAAATAAACATCAGTATCAGGTATGTCAGCAATGTAAATGCCTGCGTACACAAAAGCCTCGATCTGCTGTTAGGCGTCGCCAGATAATATGCCATTGTTCCCCGGTCCACCAAACGTGCCACCAAACGTCCTGCCATAATAATACTGAATACGGAAGGAACAATGAAAAAGGTAAATTCACTAAAATATGTTGCTAAAAATCCTGCTGAAGTATGTCCCTGGGTATGAAGTCCCAGGGCAGCCAGCATTCCTGACAGCAATATGCCTAAAAATGCCAGAAGAATCACATAATTTGATTTTATATTCTGTTTTAATAATGGAAAACTAAGCATGCAGCTGACCTCCGTAAAAATGTGGAAAGATCTCTTCCAGGCTTTGGACTGTCATTTCCAGATTTGTCACTTTATAGTCATTGAGTGTATGAATCAGAGACATCATCTCGCCTTTCACATTGACAATGATCTGTTTTTCTTTAATCTGAATCACCTCATAGGGCTCTTTCATAAACCGAAACACTTCCTGCTGATCGGCAAATTTAATAATATAATTTTTTCTTTGGTCTGCACGGAGGCTTTCAATATCGCTGATATTTACCAGGTTGCCATCTCTGATCATCCCTACCCGGTCACAAACCCTGTCCACCTCATCAAACACCTGCGATGTCATAAAAATGGTCTTCCCTTTTTCCTTTTCCTCCAGCATTAGTTCAATAAACCGTTCCTGCATCAGAGGTTCCAGTCCCACCGCAGGTTCATCCAGTATCAGCATTTTGGGATCATGCATAAACGCACTGATAATCTGTACTTTTTTCCGGTTTTCTTTGGACATAAACCTGATCTTCTCATCCATGTCCAACTCAAACCGGTCAACAAGTTCAAACGCCCGCTCCAGGTTCTTCATTCCCCGCATGGCACCCATTAGCCGAATAAATTTATTGCCTGTCATTTCTTTAGGAAGTCCCGCATTGCCTGGCAAATAACCGATAAAACTCAGAATGTTATCAGACCATTTCCAGGTGTCCTTCCCATTTATCACGCATTTCCCCTTCATCGGAGCCATAAATCCCATTAAGAGACGGACAGCTGTCGTTTTACCGGCACCCGCCGGACCCATCAGGGCAAAAATTTCTTCATCTTCAACTTCCAGTGATAAATCAAATACTCCTTTTGTTTTCCCGAATTCTTTTGTTACATTCTTTATCCTAATCATTTATATCCCATTCTTTATCCCTTTTCGCTTTAAAACGTATTTGAAAATTACCGATCGTGAATTACTATATACAGCTTAGTACTACAAAACACGCAGTTAAGCCTGTTATTAATTGTAAGATATAATTCATTAAAAAACAAGTGAATTTTCTCGAAACACAAGGATTCGTTTTAAAATAAGGATTACACAGCAAAATACGTACAAACAAAAAACAGCATTTAGAAGTATACTCTTTAAATGCTGTTTTCTATTATTTTAACTGCTTATTTTGCTGTAATATATCCCTGGGCTTTTAATAGTTCAGCACAAAGAACTGCACCGCCTGCTGCTCCTCGGACAGTATTGTGGGATAATCCTACAAATTTATAATCATATACGTTGTCTTCTCTCAGCCTTCCAACAGAGATACCCATGCCGTTTTCAAAATCTACATCTACAGTTACCTGGGGGCGGTTATCTTCTTCCAGATACTGAATAAACTGCTTTGGCGCACTTGGAAGCTCTAACTCCTGAGGCAGACCTTTGAAGTTCACTAATTTTTCAATTAACTGCTCTTTGGTGGGCTGCTTTTTAAATTTTACAAATACAGCCGCTGTATGTCCGTTTAATACCGGAACACGGATACACTGGCAGGTAATCACCGGTGAAGATGCTTTTTTGATAACGCCGTCTTCAATATTTCCCCAAAGTCTTAATGGTTCCTGCTCGCTTTTTTCTTCTTCGCCGCCAATATACGGGATGATGTTTTCTACCATTTCCGGCCAGTCTTTAAATGTTTTTCCTGCACCTGATATTGCCTGATAAGTCGTAGCTACTACTTCGTATGGCTCAAACTCTTTCCATGCTGTAAGTACCGGTGCGTAACTCTGGATTGAACAATTTGGTTTCACAGCTACAAATCCTCTCGTTGTTCCAAGACGTTCCTTCTGGAATTTGATCACCTCGAAATGCTCCGGATTGATTTCCGGTACTACCATTGGTACATCTGGTGTCCATCTGTGTGCACTGTTGTTCGATACAACCGGAGTTTCTGTTTTTGCATAAGCTTCTTCGATAGCTTTAATCTCATCTTTGCTCATATCTACGGCAGAAAATACAAAGTCTACGCCGGATGCCACTTTTTCTACTTCATTTACATTCATTACAACAATATTTTTCACTGCTTCCGGCATCGGTGTGGTCATTTTCCATCTTCCGCCTACTGCTTCTTCATAAGTTTTCCCAGCACTTCTTGGGCTTGCAGCAAGGGTTACGACTTCAAACCATGGGTGGTTTTCCAATAATGAAATAAATCTCTGTCCTACCATACCGGTAGCGCCTAATACGCCTACTTTTAATTTCTGACTCATTTTAACATTCTCCTCACACAAATTATTCTTCGAAAATACATGCTTCCGGTATTTTCCCGGCAGAATATATTTCTTAAAATCAAGGGGCAAACGGACATTGCAGCAGGTCGTGTTTTTCTACCGCGTACATTTGTCTTTCCTTTGAACAATAGTATACCATTTTTCCTGAAAATGCAAGTACTTTTTTAATTTTTCAGCAAATATTCTTTTTCCAGTGCAATGACTTTCTTCATTGCTTCCTCAGATGGCGCTCCAATTGTCATTCTCTTTTCCACGCAGGTCTTCATGCTGATTGCTTCATAAATATCCTCTTCAAAAACAGGGCTGATCTCTTTATATTCCGAAAGGCTCATATCATCCAGCGCAATATTTTTCTCGATACAATAGAGCACCAGACGTCCTACGATACCATGGGCATCTCGGAAAGGCACTCCATGATTTACCAGATAATCCGCCGCATCCGTAGCATTGGTAAAACCATTTTTTGCACTGTTTTCCATTACTTCTTTGTTAAAGCGCATGGTCGCAGCCATTCCCGTAAATAATGCGATACAGCCTTTTACGGTATCAATTGCATCAAATGTAAGCTCTTTATCTTCCTGCATATCTTTATTATATGCAAGAGGTATTCCTTTCATTGTGGTCAGAATGGACATTAACGCACCGTAAACACGTCCGGTTTTTCCACGGACAAGTTCTGCGATATCCGGATTCTTTTTCTGAGGCATAATACTGCTTCCGGTACTGTAAGCATCATCCAGTTCCACAAACTGATATTCATTGGAATTCCAGATGATAATTTCCTCTGAAAAACGGCTCAGATGCATCATGATGGTAGACATGGCAGATAATAATTCGATTACATAGTCCCTGTCAGCCACAGAATCCATACTGTTTAAAGTTGGTCCATCAAATTCCAGCAGCTCTGCCGTATAATCACGATCCAGCGGATAGGTGGTTCCAGCCAGTGCACCAGAGCCCAATGGGCAGTAATTCATCCTCTTATATATGTCAAATAACCTTAAACGGTCTCTTTTAAACATTTCAAAATAAGCCCCTACATGATGCGCCAGAGTAATGGGCTGTGCTTTTTGTAAGTGGGTAAATCCCGGCATATAGGTTCCGGTATTTTCTTCCATGATGGTAAGCAGTGTAGTTAAAAGGGTCTTGAGCAATACATCCAACTCTAAAATCTCATCTCTGGTATAGAGTTTCATATCCAGTGCAACCTGGTCATTACGACTTCTTCCTGTATGAAGTTTCTTCCCTGCAGCTCCAATACGGTCAATCAGGTTTGCTTCAACAAAACTGTGAATATCTTCATACTGGTCTGTAATTTCCAGGGTACCGTTTTCCACATCAGCCAGGATTCCGTTTAATCCTTCGATGATTTCTTCCTTTTCATCCTGCGTCAGAATTCCCTGTTTTGCCAGCATTGTCACATGCGCTTTGCTTCCTTCGATATCCTGTTTGTAAAATTTCCGGTCAAAAGAAATTGATGCATTAAAGTTATATACTAACTGATCTGTTTCTTTGGTGAAGCGTCCGCCCCATAACTGTGCCATAATATTTTCCTCATTTCTTTTCATTTTGTCTTTCGTCCGCATAAATCTGCGGTATTCGCCTGTATAATCCATATAAGTCTATCATAAATTCTATATTTATACAATATTTTTGATTGTATATTCACTAGGATGTTCACTAGGAGCAGAAGCATTCTGCAGGTGCAGCGGGTTACATCAAAGAATGCTTCTGCTACCCAAGCCACTTCCCATGCTTACACTTCATACGCTGGTCGTGGCTTGATTCAAGGTTTGCCTGCCTTGCGTATAACCACCTTTTTGGAAAAAATACAGCCACAGTAATCCTGCCGGTAAAGTCCGTACTCACCGGACAGTGCAATGGATCTTTGATATCCATTTTTCTTCTTAAAATCGGATACCAGATAGGGAACCTGTATCTGAGCCCCAAGACGTTCTCCGATTTCGTTCAGTTTCACTGCATTTTTTAAAGGACTGATGGACAAGGTTGTGGTGAAATAATCAAAACCCTTTTCTTTTGCAAGCCGTGCCGTCTCCTTAAGCCGCAGTTCATAACAGGCATAACAGCGTTCTCCGCCCTCTCTGATCTTTTCAAGACCTTTGACTGCACTGTAAAATTCTTCCTGCTCATAGCGTCCTTCCCAAAACCCGATCGGATGCTTTGAAGGAATGTCTTGGATAAAATGCTGCTGTTCCTGCACTCTTTTCTCATATTCCTGCTGTGGATAGATATTCGGATTGTAATAAAATACCGTGATTTTAAAATAACGGGAAAGATATTCCAGGACATAACTGCTGCAAGGAGCACAGCAGCTGTGAAGCAGCAGCGTGGGTGTTTTTCCCTCTTTTTGAACCTTGTCTATTACAAGGTCCAGTTCCTTTTGGTAATTGCGTTTTTTCTCTTCTCTTGCCATTGCTGTAATTTCTTTTACAAATGCCGTTTTGGCGAGAGTATACCCGTCCCTGTCGTGTTCGTATTCTGTTCTCAGTCTTTCCTTTAGCTCTGCATACTTAGCGGCAGCATCGGAATGAATCCGAAGGTAATCCCGAAAATAGATCTCATCCCAATCCCCCTGGTAGCGTATATGCAAATGATACACTTCCTTTTCAAAGCCCAGAGTCGTATAGCCTTTTTGGAACATCATGTGCGGTGCCGGTTTGTGGGGTTGTCGTGCATATATATATCCAATTTCTTCCAGATTCTGTATGAGTAAATTCAGATCACATTCTTTTTTTATTTCCAATAAGATATCCACCGTAGGCTTGGCACGCAGGCCATAGACAGCAGTACTTCCGATATGATGGATCCTGGCTGCATACTCTCTGTTTACCGCATCCAGAATCATTTCCTGTTCTTTTTGATACCAGTTTTGCCATTGGGGATTATAATCTTCTAAAACTATAGGAAATAACTCCCATAGCTCTTCATTTGTCATTTTCTGCAGACTTTTCATAGACTCTCCTCTTATCCGGTCTTTGATATTACCGAAATTTCTGTTAATTTTCACTTGATTTGCTTTTACTGTTTCTCTTCTAGAGCGTGTTTAAAATTGCTTTCTGGCAGCTGTTATTTTAACTTAACAGTTCTTCTGGAAGAACCATATGTAATAATCCGGCTTCCCTGTTTTTTCAAAACAGATATATTATGCTTCACCGCCGGAAAATCACGAAGCCAGGAAGGTGCATCAATAAATGTTACTCGGGGTCTCACTGCCTTAAAAAACCGTTCCCGCTTATAATTATTGCCATGGTGGGGAGCCTGCAGGTAGTTTGACCTAAGCTTCCTGCCGTACTTCTTCACCAGCATATTTGCCCGTCTGGAGTTAATGTCTCCGGTAAATATCATACTTTTACCATTGTAGGAAGCCTTGAACACGAGGGAGGAATCATTGCAGATATCCTTGCTGGTTTTCTGTAACCTGCCATCATAGGAACTGAAGAACTGTAGGCTGAGTCCCGAAATATCTATCGTATCTCCGCCTTTTATATACTGAAGATTTGCTGCACCGGACATAATACTGTTGAATTCTTCAAAAATGCTGTATTCATCCCACTCCTGGGCATATTTCTGATAAACCGCCGGATTAATCTTAGGGGCTAGTACCTTCCGTATCCGGATTCCCTGGGGATTGGAAACAATTGCATGAAAGGCACCCACGTGATCCGGATGGGGATGGGTGATAATCCACAGATCCACATTGCTGCCAAGCTTTTGAATGGCACTGCGTACCCTGGCTTCGTTTTGTTTCCAGCCACCGTCTATAACGATTAATTTTCCTTTACGGTTGCTTATAGTATAGAACATGGACTGGCTTCCATCGCTGTCACTGCCGTACTGCTGAACAGTCCAGGCATATTTATCAGACGGTTTTCTGCCGGGTTTACGCCCGTTTCCCCTGCCAGCGGCGGCAGCGGTGACCGAAAAAGAGCCTAATAATACCAATAATAACACAATAAATAGTTGTTTTTTATATTTCATTCATCATCTCTGCTTTCTAAAGCATGTCTAAAAATCGTAAAGCATTTGTGCCGGAAATACTTGTACCTTATAGCTAAATATTTGTACCGAAATACCTGTACCCCAAACACTTATACCTGAATTTCCGATTCGGTTTGCTCTTATCATTTTAAACAGGCTCTAATATGGTTATGGCGATATGGAATACTTCCATACCATACATCATTTACCGGTTTATTGATTTGGCAATTATAACATTATTCCCTGGAAAGGGCAAGAAAGGGGGAAAGTTTTAAGACCGTATTAAGAAAACAATAATAATATAATTTTATAACTGTAACAAGTAAACGAACCGACAGTCAATGTACTGTATATACACATACCCCTTATTATGATAAACTAAAATACAACAACAATTTTTAAACACTATTCTGGAGGAACTATTTTATGGAAATAAAAAAAAATCATACGGATAATTACGAACTGGTCTATGAACATGACCGCCTGATATTTCTGGACATGGATTTTAAAAGCCTTGCACTTAGAACAGGGCTTACCTTTTCCGGTGACGGAGAATACCTGCTGCTGCCGGTTCTGGATAAATGTTACATGGTTAGTATCTCAGACGGAAACATCTTTGACCAGGCAAACCCCTATGGGGAAGTTTCGGTGCATACCCGTTTGCTGCTGATCCACTATCTGATCTATGCCAAAGAAACTGCTGCCGTGACCGGTGAGGAAATTCCCTTCCATTCCATCCGCGGTGTCAGCCATTTTGAGGCCGCTTTTATCCGCGAGACTATTCCGCCCCTGAAAAAAGCATTTGAAGGGCATATTGACCGGTTTATACAGGCTGGGAAAGCACTTCACGGCACCATCTGTAACTATGGGGATGCATCGGTTCGCCTGCAGTTGTTTCCCCTGATCGCCATTACTTATATTCTCTGGGAAGGGGATGAGGAATTCCCTATGAACATTAATGTGCTGTTCGATAAAGGAATTACCGACTGTACCCATCCCGAAGATGTGCCTGTCCTTGGTACCTATGGTGCAAAACAATTGATTGAGGCTTCCCTTTCCATAGAGCGTGTTTGATAAATCATTCCCGTCATCTGCACGCCCCAGTTTGCGGTATATTTGCCCTGAATTCTGGTTACATAGTACGCTTGTCGCTCTCCATTTGGGATAACTCTCCCACAACCTGGAACGCACAGTTGCCAGAATGCATTTTTCAAGCACGCTTTGGAATTCCTGAACATTTCGCCGGCATTTTCATACACTATGATATAACAATATAGGAGGTACGAAATGCAGACCTTATTAGAACTAAAAGACGTGAACTTTTCCTATCATAGTGTAAGCGGAGAAACTTATGCTTTATCTGATATCTCCTTTCAGGTGAATGACGGCGAATTTATTGCAATTGTCGGTCCCAGCGGATGCGGCAAATCTACTCTGCTTTCCTTAATCAGCGGACTCTTAAAGCCAGAATCCGGTTCCATTCTCCTAAATGGGAAAGATGTAAAAGAAGCTCATACAAATATAGGCTATATGCTCCAAAAAGACCATTTGTTTGAATGGCGTACTATTTACCGCAATGTTCTCCTGGGTCTGGAGATTCAGAAAAAAATTACAGAGGAAAGCAAAGCAATGGTTGACCAGATGCTGAAAGATTATGGATTATACAAATTTAAGGACAAAAAGCCTTCCGAACTATCCGGTGGAATGCGTCAGCGTGCAGCACTGATCCGTACCCTGGCACTGCAGCCGGAACTTTTGCTTTTAGATGAACCTTTTTCTGCTCTTGATTATCAGACACGCCTTTCCGTATGCGACGATATTTCTTCTATTCTGAAGAAAGCCCATAAGACCGCAATTCTGGTTACCCATGACCTGTCGGAAGCCATCAGCGTTGCAGACCGCATTATCGTTCTCACCAAACGGCCGGCTAAGATCAAAAGCATTGTACCGGTTCATATGAGTATTGAAGACCGCACCCCAATGAAATCCCGAAACGCTCCTGAATTCAAAGATTATTTTAACCAAATCTGGAAGGAGCTGAATGTAAATGAATAACGCTTCTGTCAATCAAAAAGAATATTTAAAGAAACGGCTTCATCACAAACGCATGGTAACCATCATGCGGATTCTTATTTTAGTACTGTTTATTGCGCTTTGGGAAATCACTGCAAGACTTGGCATCATCGACAGCTTTATTTTCAGCAGCCCATCACGGGTATTAAATACCTTTATTTCCATGGTTCAGGATAAAACAATCTTCCTCCATGTTGGTGTTACGCTAGCAGAAACACTGATCAGCTTCGCTTTAGTGGTTCTGCTGGGAATCGCAACTGCCGTACTGTTATGGCTCAGCAAAAAACTCTCTGAAATATTAGAACCCTACCTGGTCGTATTAAACAGCCTTCCAAAATCAGCGCTGGCTCCTCTATTAATCGTATGGCTGGGTGCAAATATGAAAACAATTATTGTAGCCGGAATATCGGTAGCGATCTTCGGAACAATATTAAATCTATATACCGGATTCAAAGAAGTATCTCCGGATAAAATTAAACTGATTTACACTTTGCAGGGCACGAAAAAAGACGTCCTGCTGCGTGTCGTCCTTCCAAGCACCATTCCTACCATTATCAGTGTCATGAAAGTAAATATCGGTCTTGCCCTGGTTGGTGTGGTAATCGGTGAATTTATTGGTTCCAAGCAGGGACTTGGCTATCTGATCATATATGGCAGTCAGGTTTTTAAGTTGGATTGGGTTATCATGAGCATTGTAATACTTTGCATTATCGCCATGGGACTTTATAAGATTATTAACTTTGTAGAGAAGTCTTATTTGAAAAACTTATAGAAAATATATACCCCCCTCGGATATGAGGAGGGATACATATTCCAATTTCATTTCTAAAATCAAAGATTTATCTCACCATCAACATAAATCTCAATCGTTTTATCCCTGCAAATCAATATATATGCATTTTCTGCAGTTACATCAAACCTGCATTCTGCTTCGTTTTGACATGGCAAAGATACCGGCTGGATAATGATAAGATATGAACAGATAAATGCTGATATGATAATTCCCATACTGGCAATTTTAAATTTCCTCCTGCAGGTTAAAGTTCTTTCAAGAATAACTTTAAATCTTTGCTTCGTCAGCTCCCCAATCCGCTCATTTATTAATGTAGAAACATGAGGACTATAAACTGCTTTTTCAGGCTCTATTAGGATAGCTTCCAGGTATTCCACTCTTTCATTTCGTTTCATTCCCTTTGTCGATGCCAGATCACAGCGCAACTCTAACATATTTTCTATTTCTAATTCAAAATTACGTACAATGGGATTCCACCAAAACGCCGCTTTTAGAAATAGATAGCACATTTTTATAAAAGTATCTCCACCACGAATATGCTGAACCTCATGCAAAAGGATAAGTCTTAGTTCCTTATCTGACAGTTCTAATTCGGGAATATAAATTCTGGCTTGTCTAAATACTATTACCTTTGGTACATCAACATCCGGGGATACAAATACACACACTTTATCAGAAGCAAAGTTATTTTTTAAAACTCTTTCTGCCTGCTCATTTGCTATAATTCTATATTTTCCTTTGCTATTTCAAAATATTGTATATAGAATAGATACCATTTTCCAATAATTGTCCGTGGATTCCGCCACAATGGCAGCCTGAAACCACCCTTCCTCCCTAACGGTCTTCAGATTCTGGGACGCCATATTCCGGTCATAAAAGAACTTTACTTCACCCTCCAGATCAATCATGCTGATACAATCCAGCTTGAAATTGCCCTGAATGATGCTCACCAGGCTTCCATAGACGGAATATCCGACAATTGTAGTTTTAGAAAGAACTTTTATAAATAATATAACTTTAACGTCCAACATTCATTATAAAACTGAAACTAAGTTAGCCCAAACCGTTCCATCCAATACAATTTAACATTACCTCTTTGTACTTTTCATTCGCATTATCCACGTTAATACTAATAATTTTTAAAAATCTCAACCGGAAAGCCATGGTGCCAGATTTTCAAAAAGAAGATTGCTTTTTCCCCTATTATCTTTTATGATGTTAGGTAGTAGTCCCTAAGCTCTAGTTTATAGACTACTGCCTAACAAATAAAGGATAAGAGGGATTTTGAGATGAAAACAAATAAAATACTAAAAGAATATTCGGCTATCACATTTGGTACCCTGCTGATTGCCATTTCCGTTTACTTCTTTATGATTCCAAGCAAGGTAATTGTTGGAAGCCTGTCCGGACTTGTAATTGTACTTTCTAATTTCCTGCCGTTTTCCATATCAGTCATGACATTTTGTTTAAATGCAGTGCTCCTGGTCATCGGGTTTATCTTTATCGGAAAGGAATTCGGGGCAAAGACGGTTTATACTTCTGCGCTGCTTCCAGTGTTCTTGTTTCTTTTTGAATTGCTGTTTCCCAATGTAAAATCTTTAACCGGAGATATTCTCATCGATACGCTCTGTTACATTTTGCTTGTCAGTGTAGGGCTTGCCATGTTGTTTCATGTAAATGCCTCCTCCGGAGGACTGGATATCGCCGCGAAACTGCTGAATAAAATTACACATATTGAAATGGGTAAGGCAATGACGCTTACCGGTATGTGTGTCGCTGTGAGCTCCATCTTTGTCTATGATACCAAATCCGTTGTCATGAGTATTTTAGCTACCTATGCTAACGGTATTGTCATTGACTACTTTATAGATGGCTTCAACCGCAAGAAAAGGATTTGTATCCTTTCGGATAAATACCAGGAAATCCAGGAGTTTATCGTTAGGGAGATCAAACGGGGCGTCACACTTTATCCTGCTTACGGCGGGTTTAACAAAGAGGAAAAAATGGAACTTCAGACCATACTCTCCAGAAATGAATATGCGAAGTTATTAGAATATCTCAGTGAAATTGATGTGAAAGCATTCGTTACGGTGGGAACCATTAATGAAGTGATTGGGGAATGGAACCCCAAGCATAAATAGAACGTAAAAGACGGGATATATTTACACATACCCCGTCTTTTATCTTATCTTTTATCTTATCTTTTGTCTTAATCTATTATTTTTATCTATCTGTATCTTAAATCTTTTCTAATTCTGCTTCCTTTATTTTACTTTAATTGTTTTTAATGCACTATAGCTTCCATATACCTTTTTACCTCTGGAATCCATTTTATAAGCTCTTACTTTTACGTAATAAGTCTTCTTAGATTTCAATTTGGCAACGGACTTTGTGGTTTTGCCGGTGGTCACATATTTCACACCTTTTTTAAATTTCTTGTCTGTGGTATAGGCAATCTGGTATCCTTTTGCTCCGCTGACTTTCTTTTTCAGCTTCACAGTAAATGCCTTTTTCTTCGCTGACAAGGTCTTGACAGCCGGTTTGCTTACTTTCACTTTTTCCCATTTTGCATACAGGGTATAGCCGCCGCCGCTGATGTCTTTCACTTTTGTCTTGAATTTGCGGTCTTGATACCATCCCTTAAATGCATATTTTGCTCTTTCCGGAACCTTCAAGATTGTTTTGGTGCCATCATAGCTTGTGGGGTTTTGCTTCGCATTCTTGCCGCCGTTTAAATAATACTTTACGTCATAATTTACCGTAACCGTACAGCTTACTTCGCATTTCGATCCGTCAGCTGCAATTGCTTTGATAACAGACGTTCCGCCGTTTACTGCGGTAATCTGCCCGTTGCTGTTAACTACAGCCGCTTTTGGATTGCTGGAGCTCCATACTACATTTTTATTAGAAGCATTCACTGGCAGCACGCTGACAGCCAGCGCAACCCTACTTCCTTTTTTCATGCTAAGCTTTGTGTTGTTTAGCCGAAGCTGGCTAACCATTACTTTTTCCGGCACAGGAACTTTTTTAACCAGTTTTGACGCTGCTGTTTCTAATACCGCTTTTGCTGCATCCACCTGATCTTGCGTTGCTTCTTTATCTCCCAGTAATTCTCCTGCTTTCTTTAATGCCTGAACAAATTCTGCCCAACCTGTTTCCTGATAGTCTGACTGTTTTTTATCTTTCTGAACATCATAAACGCTTTGCAGTTTTGATTTATCCACCACTACAGGAGGAATCTTTTCACTGATTAATTCCACATCCAGATAGTCAAGCTCTGCCCCATCCAGACTTTCGGTTTTCCCGATATAAACTGTATTAGCGCCTGCATGCAATTCTACACTTAATTCATATCCGATCCAGTTATCCGGACATATTCCATCTGCGTCTGATGCATTAAATGGAATTGCTTTACAGATAGAGGCCGTTCCATTATTTACTTTTACTTCCATTCCTGCTTTATCACTTTTAGTAGCTGCACCAATATAAAGTCTGTAATCCCCGGCTTTTTCTACCTGAACCTGAATTGTGGTTCCACTGTTTTCGCTTGTTTAATTAGCAATCTTCTGTCCGCCCGAAGAATTATAGGTGTCACAGATTACCGCTCCGCCACTTAATATGCCGTCTTCTGCCTCGTAACGGTCTCTGGGGATAACCGGTGTTCCTGATGGCTGATTTACTTTTCCATTGTAGGCAATTGCTTTACCAAAATTAGGTGTTCCATCCTCATTCCAGGTGAATTTTTGAGTACGGACACCGCGTCCGTTCCAATTCTGCCCGGAACCTTTAGTAGCGTGATATACCAGATAATTTTCTGTTCCATCCGGAGATACGGTAAAGCAGGCATGTCCGGTAGAATAAGTACTTGGCGGATTTTTCTGGAAGACCGGTTCTGTTGCTTTTTCCCAGTCTTCTGCTTTCATCGGATCTCCTCCCTTTTTCAGTGTCAATCTTCCCAGACAGTAATTATCCGTCCAGCTTCCGCTTGCCGAAAAAATAATATTGGCAACGCCATCCGGTGATACCAGAACCTGTGGGCCTTCATTAATCCTCGGGAAACCATCCAGCTCCCAATTGTATTCCGGCTTTGAAAGCATTACTCTTTTTCCGGAAATGGTACAGGGATCTGACATTTCAGCAATGTATATCCGCTGTTCTTCATTTACCATTCCATCCCACCCGGACCATACAGCGTATAGTTTGCCATTGTACTCTAATACAGTCTGGTCAATTGCCCATCTGTCTGTATCCGGGGATAACTTTCCTTTAAATTCATATTCGCCCATTGCATTGTCTGTTTTGCTTTCCAGCACATACATTCTATGGTCAGCTCCAGCTCCGGCGGTATAATAGATATACCATTTTCCATTGATAAAATGGATTTCCGGTGCCCACAATTCAACTGATGGTTCTGTACCGGATGGGCTGTAAACTGCCACTGGCTGAGTAGCTGCAATGCGGTTTAATTCGGGTGCTCTGGAGACATAGATTGCTCTGTCCTGATTTACCCTTACATAATAATAATAACCATCCTGATAGGTAACATACGGATCTGCACCATAGTTTACGATTGGATTGGTAAATGCATTCTGGTCATAAAAATGCAAAGTATAGGTAAGCGGATAAGTTTTGTCTGTCTTTCCCGTAAGGGTAATCTCGCTTACCGGATTTTGTCTGGTAGGCTGGGTAATCGTCAGATCAAATGATTCGCTCACATTCTCACCTAAAATGGCTGTTACTTCCGGAAGATTGTCCAGACTTTCCACGTCAACATCATAATCCAGCTTGTTCTTTTGATAATCCGCTAAATCTGCACCATCCAGCTGGATTTGCTCAATGGAATGATTTTTTGTATAGAAAAGGATATAATCCAGTTCGCTAAAGCTTTTTGCTTCCCCGGAATGGGTGAATGTAACCGTATTCTTTCCGGCTTTCAATTCTACCTGGATTGGATAGAGCCTCCAGTTATCCCAACCGTATGACTGATACTGAACAATTTCTGCATGATTGAGATCCCCATTAACATAATACTTGTGGGATGCATTTGGCTGATCGGTACCGCTGCCTGCTGCTACATCAATCCGGTAGGTTCCGGCTGTCTTTGCATTTACCTCAAAGGTCACAGTGGCATCGCCGTTGTCGATCATGCCGACTTTTTTCTTGCCGGAAGCATCTGATCTGTCCGTTATTTTTGCGGGTGCGGTAATTACAGCATTTTCTGCTTCCATTTTTACGATTTCTTTTTCTTCTACTGGCTGGGAAGTGAACTTCACAACTGCTTCCACATCCAGATTGATATTTCCAAGGTTTGCAATACCCTCCGGCAGCAGGATATGTCCCTGTATCACTGCACGGCTTTCATTGTTTTCTGTTTCATAGTAAGGTTCTTCCCACTGAATCTGTGCTGTATAGGTGACGCCAGGCTCACTCTTTGAGGTAACTAAGCCATTTACGCTGTCCGGCAGCTGCCAGGTCTGTGGTGCACTGCCTTCTTCCGCCGTAAGATCCAGATTGTCCGGTTTTGTATAGGAGATCAGATTGTTTACATTCACGGCACCGGAAGGAACATCCTGTCTGGTAACGGTAGGACCTTTTACTTCTAAAATTGTTTCCCCTGCCTGATCCTGGGTAAACTGTATTCTGTCGATGCAGAATTTTCTGGGATCCGCCGCTTCCAGACTGTTATGGCAATGGTATACCATGAATAACTCTTTGCCATCCGGTGACTCAACTATCCCGTGATGACCCGTTCCGTGTGCAAGGCTGTTGGACTGCATAATGGGATTATTTTCATACTTTGTATAATCTCCCAGCGGGTCACTGCTGGTGGCATATCCCGATCCGTAACCCGGACTCTGGAAATGGGCTCCGGAATAAGTCAGGTAATAGACGCCGTCCTTCTTCAGCATAAACGGGCCTTCGTTAATTCTGCCCATGGATGTTTCCCAGCCGTCTTCCGGTACCAGGATACATTTTAACGTGGATTCATCAATTGACTCCATATCATCATTTAATTTTGCACCATAGATGAGATTGCCATTGTCGAATCGTACAAAATACAAGTAATACTGCCCGTCATCATCCATATATGCATGGGCATCGATTTCTTTTATATCGTTATGCATGGGAACCTGGCTCTCCTGGGTAAATGGTCCCAGAGGTGATTTGCTGGTGGCTACCCCTAGGTGTTCCTCTGCGGTATAGTACATATAGAAAGTGCCGTCCCGTTCAATGACATCCGGTGCCCAGAAATGGGTATTTCCCCAGACATTATCCTTCTCCAGTGCCCAGCCCTTATCGGTCCAGTTCACTAAATCTGTAGAAGTATAAACTTTAATACCGTTTTCATCCGCCCCTGCGTTGGTAGGATAGAGATAATACGTTCCGTTATAATATAAAACATCAGGATCTGCACAGTTCTCCAGCAGTGGATTCTGGTATGTCTCCCCTGCCAATTCCGGTTCTGTATATTCCGAAACTTTCACGTTTTCAAAAGATGCACTGGAAAGCCAGTTACGCAATCCGATAGTTCCCGCCCCATGGTCGCTGTCTGTAACATCCAGTTTTGCATAGTGTTCTCCGTCATAATCTATATAGCAAACGATATGATTTCCGGATACTGCAACGGTTATGTGATAAGTTTCTCCATAATCAATAGTAGTCTCCTTTGCCGCTATTTCTGTCCAGGTAGTTCCGGAAACTTTACCGAGCATTACCCTGCCGTTATGGGCATCGATACAGAAATAGTAGCCATTGTATCCATCCCCATGGTTATCCATTGGGTTGGTTACACGAAACAGCACACCTGCCTGGGCACTGCTCTTGTCATCCAGATTTGTCTGCTGGTTATTTACGGTTACATCTGCCTCATAAACAAAATCGGAAAAGTTCTGATCCTTCGCTAAAGCCTTGTCTCCCCTGCCTTCTGTTACGGTGTAAATGTGGTCATTCACAGACCATGTGCCGAGATCCCATCCATTGTAAGTGTTCCAGTTATCTGCATTGGTGAAATCTTCCTGGTAAAGCACCTCACCGGTACCTTCTAAAACCGGGCGCTCAGCTTGTGCTTCCACCCCCTGCATGTCCGGTGCCGCCAGTGCGGTATAGCTGCCCACATTAGACATCACTAATGCCGACACCATAACTGCTGCAATCACTTGATTCATCTTTCTCATTCGACTCTTCATTCCTGTACTCCTTCCTTTCTTGCCCGTGCGAGCCAGACGTTCCCTTGCGGGTCCGTTTGGCTGCTGCCTTAAGGTCAAGTTCAAGATGCCCCGCTGCCTGCGGCGGGACATCTGACCAACCTGGGTTTACTTATAAATAGACTTTACTATATGTCTTTATCTATGTCTTTGTAAAAAAGGGAGGCGAATGTATAATTTTTTAGCATCTGATAAAAATCCAAAAAAAAGACTGTTTCCCTGATAAATACTTCATTATCAAAGGTCACAGTCCTAAACTTTTATTATTCTTATTTATACTTTGCAGAACCAAGCTTTGGTTTGAAGACAAACCCAAACCCGCATCCCAGTATACCACCTAATATATGAGTTAAATTGGCGATGTTATTTTTAACAAATAACCCTTCGTACAGCTGGCCTCCGAAGTAAAATACTGCCACAATTAAAAAGGTTAACGGAATGCCCTCCCCTCTCATGCTGCTTAAAGAAGTAAGCATGATCAGCGCAAAGACAATCCCGCTGGCACCCAGTAATGCCGTCCCCGGGAAAAACAGTATATTCACAATTCCGGTTATTACTGCCGTCACAAGCATCAGAATACCGATATTCAGACTGCCGTATTTTTCTTCCAGCAAAGGACCGATTAATAGGAGGGTAATCATATTTCCGCTGAAATGTTCCCAGCCCCCGTGTCCAAATACATGCCCAATTAACCGGATAAAGTACAGAGGGCTTGTCATGGAAGACCGGTAAACCGAAAAGAGCATGCGGTTCGTCCATCCTCCCGTAATATAGTTGAGCATTAAAGCGGCAAATGAAATAATCGTAAATGTTAAAATGACAGGTGAATTATAGGTTATCTTTTTTAAACTGTTCATCTTTTTCTTTCCTTTCCGGATATATAAATAACCCGAAGCTTCGGCATCAATCCGCTTGCTCCGGGTTATCCTTCACTGACACTATTATAACCGATCAGCCATTTATTTACAATCTATAATGAATTCCGCTCCAGTAAACATGCTCTTTAACGATAGTCTCCGGCAGCAGTTCCACACCTTCTAACGCCCACTTTTTAAATTCCGCAAATCCCACGCGGTCAATGATATATCCCACATGCTCTTTACCGCCCGGCGCATTGCGGTCAATGTATTTCTCTACAAATTTATAGGTATTTAAAATAACCTTAATTATGGTATCTTCGTCCACCCAGACCATAAAGTCCTCTCCCAGTCTGGGATTTCTCTTACCGGTACGTCCCATGATGGTCAGACGATAGTATTTTTGTTTACTTCTGGTAAATGCACGGGTCGGGCATTTGGTAACGCAGACGCCGCAGCCTACACATAATTCTTCATATCTTACAACCTTATCGTTCTCTTTTGAGAGCGCTTTCACAGAAAGCTTGTCACAACCTTTCACACATGCACCGCAGGTAACGCATCTGGATGGGTCATACTGAGGCAGTGTCATTCCGATGATTCCAAAATCATGCATTCTGGCTTTGATACAGTCATTGGCACATCCGGTCAGGGCTATCTTAAAATGCAGGTCATTTGGGAATATGGCGTCTTCTATTCTTCTGGCAAATTCCGCCGTATTATAATTGCCGAAAGGACAGACACGGTTTCCGATACATGCCGATACATTTCTTGTTCCGGATGACGGATATCCAGTATTGGGATTCACCTGATTGGTTCCCAGGTTTTCAATAATCGGCTGCAGCATTTCATTTACTTTATCGATATCATCTAAGGAAATTCCCTCGATTTCAAACCCCTGTCTGGTTGTCAGATGCACATTTCCATTTCCGTATTTGTCAGCAATTTCTTTAACCATTCCCAGAACCTCGGCATTGCATTTTCCACCGGGAACACGTACTCTGGAAGCAGTCATTCCCCGCTCCTTTGAAATACGGAAAGCATTTTTCTTTACTTTTTTTGTATTAATATCCATTCTGACACCTCCTTAGTCAAATAAATTCTTGCCCTTGGTATAGTTAAATACCGGGCCGTCCAGACAGATATAGGTATCGTCCATTTTGCAGTGACCGCATTTCCCAATACCACAACACATCTTACGTTCCTGAGAAATCCAGATCTGTTCCTCTTTTATGCCTCGCTTTTGCAGTTCCAAAACCGTAAATTTCATCATAACAGGAGGCCCTACCACGATTGCGGCAACCTGATTAAGATCACGTATTTCAAGTTCCGGGATATATGCGGTAACCATTCCCTCTTTATACCCAGGCTCATCTGCCTGATCCACGGTAATGGTAAGATTCATCTGTTTTTCCCAGCGTTTAATACTGTCCCGAAACAAAATATCTTTCGGTCCCTTAAATCCTGCAATTACACTCATTCCTTTTGTTTCACCGATATGCTCTCCAAAGTAATCAATAACGCCCTTAACCGGTGAAACGCCGGTGCCGCCAGCAACTATAATCAGTTCTTTGCCCTTATAATCCTCCACTTCGAAACCATTTCCATAAGGTCCCCGCATGAACAGGCTCTGTCCTGCCTGGTTTTCAAAGATTTCATTGGTAACCTTACCCACTTTACGGATTGTAAGATCTACATAATCCTCTCCGATACCGCTGACCGAAATTGGAGCCTCTCCGAATTTCGGAATAGATACTTCAAAAAACTGTCCCGGTTTTACATCTCCCACATAAGCCATCCGAAAGGTATATTCGATTTCCGTATGTTTCTGAACCTCTTTAATTTCTGATAAAAAAGGGATATATTCATTACACATTTTCATTTCCCCCTTCCTTTTCCTGTGCTAATTTGCGGATACATGCTAGGTAAGAGATGTATTCCGGGCAGACATCCTCACAGCGTCCACAGCCTACACACATCTGATACCCAAACCGTTTCTTATAATCATATACCTTATGTAACACCTTAAAGCGCATCCTTTGACCCTGGTCCTTGCGGAAGCTGATATTGCCTGCCATATCTGTAAATCCATCTACCTGACAGGAACCCCAGACTCTTCTTCTCTCCCCTGCTTTGGGATTGTCTTTATAGAAAACATCCTGCATGGTAAAACAGGTACAGGTGGGACAGACGAAATTGCAGCGCCCGCAGCCGATACATCTTCCCGCATACTCTTTCCAAAATTCCGCATCCTGGATTCCGGCAGGCAGCGTTTCCGGAATTTCTATTTTCTCTTCATTTTCTGTTACAAAATCAATGGCAAGCTCCTCTTCTTTGCTTTCAAAACCATCGATCTGAGACTTCAGTTTTGCATCCCGGCAGTCCAGATATACATGTTCTTCATCCATTTTCAGATATGCATCATATTCATCCGTCTGATTTGTCCCCATACTTACGCAAAAACAGGAGTCAAAAGAAGTCGTACATCCCATCAATACGAAACGGGTATTTTCACGAATCCTTTTATAATAATAATCCTCTGCTCCGTTTTTCAGATATATTTCATCCAGACGTTTTAAACCATGCAAGTCACAGCTTCGAAGCAATATGATCTTTTTCTTCTCATCCCTGTCCGGAACCTTCATTTCTTTTTCCGTAAAGTACAGAATGGTATCTGAAATCGGCAGCAATACCTCCTTAAAACTATACTCCGATTTCTTGTCCCATACGATATCCCCAAAGGATTTGATCTTTCCATAGCGGATCACATCCGTATCTGAAAAACATCCTTCCCCTTCAAATACCATGGGTGCATAAACATCGTATGATTCTGACAATTCCACCAAAAACCGATCTGCTACTTCTCTTTTTAAAAGATTTCCCATAGTCATTATCCTTTCTTGTAATTTATTTATCTGCTTTTTGCAAACTGTTTGTTCCTGGTAAACAGTAGAGCGTATATGAAAATCTATGCCTTATAAAATGCCGCCAGTTCATCCGGCATAGGAAGAATGAAATGCCGGTTTTTATAAATCAGCAGTTCTCTGTTGCTTAAATTCTTACATGCCCGCGACACATTTTCTCTTGGCGCCCCCAGAAGATCTGCCAGCAGGTTCATGGTCAGTTCCACATCAATTTTAATTCCTTCCTCCGTTTCCACGCCGAAGTCACGCCCCAGTTTCCAAAGCTTTGCTACAATCTTTCGTTCCAGGTACATATTACCTGTGGTATTTTTCAATTGATGGCTCATTCTCCACAGATACCGCTCATAGGATCTCATTACCGAATGCATCAATGCCGGTTCCTGGTCCATCCATTTTAAGAAGTCATTTTTTCTGATCTGCAGCAGCTTTAGCGGACAGACCGCCTCACAAAATACAGATACCGGCTTTTCACTTAAAATGTTATGATTCACCAGATTCCCTTTACCCAGTATGAAAATAATTTTGCGATTTCCATGTTTCGTTATATTATAGATCGATGCTTTTCCGCTGATAATAATGTACACAAAGTTCACGATATCCTTTGCATGAAATATAACCTCCGGCTTTTCATACGATACCACCATAGACTGGTTTAAAATCGTCTGAATCATGCTGCAGGGAATTTCCTGGAAAAAATCTAATTTTTTCATTTCATTTATGGATATCTCTTTCATACGGGTGCTCCTTATCTCTGATTATTTTTTTCTCTGCTTTGCTATCACGCAGTAAGGAACGGCGACGAACAGGATTCCACCAATCATATTTCCAAGTGTAACCACCAAGAGGTTGTATACAAATCCTCCGAGACTGACTGCAAAAGTATATGGATCTAAAAGTCCCACGGTTAAAAGGGTCATATTGGCGATGCTGTGTTCAAATCCCACGGTAATAAACACAAACAGACACCAGAAGATCATGATTAATTTACCTGCCTCAGATTTGCATTTAAATCCGCACCATACTGCTATACATACAAGTATATTACATAATATGCCCCTTGTCAGCAGTGGAAAGAATGAAACTGCCATTTTCGCTTCCGATGTTTTAGCTATAAACTCTCCCACCGGTCCGCCGGCAAGTCCGGTCACATGATACAAGACTCCCAATATAACAGCACCCAGCAGATTACCGATCCAACAGACTACCCATAATACCAGTGTATCTTTAAATGTCACTTCTTTTCTGTATAGACCAACCGTCATAACAAAATTATTACCGGTAAATAATTCTGCTCCCGCAATTACAACAAGGCTTAAGGCAACGCCAAAGCATGCTCCCATAACAATCTTCGTTGCCGGCGAACCCGCTGCATTTAATATGCCTCCGGCGGTAAAAATCAGCAGTATACCAAAACCTATGTACATCCCTCCAAATAAAGACGCCAGAAAATATCCAGCCGGGTTGTTCTTTAACAGATTTACTTTTGCTTTTGATGCATTACATACAAGTCCTACTTCCTCTTGAAACATAAAAATCTCCTTCCTTTTCCTCTTTTGCTTACTATCAATTGCTTTCATCGTTATTATATCCCAGGAGATTCGTTCAGTCGGTGATGATCGTCACAGTTTGACAAAAAATAATCAATCTTGTTGGGTTGAGTGATGATAGGGTAAAATAAAAAGACTTCAGGATTTTATTATTCCTGAAATCTTTTTGGTTTCTATCTTATTTATAATTGAAAGTATGAATGTTAATTTATGTTTTGTTCTAATATATGTTTTGTTACTCCTCATGGATTTCTCTTAAAGCAGCTTTGCATTCTTTTTTATTGTGAGCCAACCCAATACATATGATATCTCCGGTCAATCCTTTGAAATAATTTTGTTTTAAAATTTGATTTACTGCATCCTCTTTCAATTTTTCAATATCTTTCCCTTGTTTAAACTCAATAATAATATGTGACCGCCTTTTTGAAATGGATTCTAACATAATATCACTTCTGCCATAACCGGCTTCCAAATTACTGCTAACTTTATAGAGTCCTCTCAAAGTAATACACATCCCCAAAAACAACATATGATATGCATTTTCTTTTGCGTCATAATAGCTGGTACATGACAGTACTATTTGCGAATAAATCTTTATGAAATTATCAATATCTTTATGAAATAAATACTGAAACATCATGTCCAGGTCATCATTCTGTATTTTAGCTTTTTCCGCAATAAGCATCTGGAATTCCGATTTAACTTCATCATTTGGAATTTTCACAGTCATTAAATTAGTCCTGCCTCTTCCGGTGTTATATTCCACAACCGTCAAATATCCCGAATTAACAAGAAGTCCCCATAAACTATAATTGTTCTGCAGCTCAATGAAAGATGTCTCCAGATTAATCCCAACCTCCACAGATCCATTTTCGATCAAATCATTAAATTTATCATTAAAATAATCATCTGCAACACTTAACGCCTGCCTAATCAAATAATTTGTAGACGTATTAATCCAAAAATTCATTAATTTTTTACTGTCTGCATAATTTAGTACCGACCAGGGATTATAAATTTCTATATTTCCAAATTTATAGCCATCATACTGGCGCTTAACCTCGTCATTTAAAGTAAGATTATAATATTCCAATAATTTCCTGGTTTCTTCGCCTGTCAGCCCGAAATAAGGTGCATATTTTGTATCTACTACTGTATATACTTTAATATTGTTTAACTTTGAAAAAATACTTTCTTTTGCTACTCTTTGAATTCCCGTTAATAAAGCCTGCCCTAAATATTGATTACTCTTTAAAGCGGATCCATAAAATGCAGCAAAAAATTCACCTAATTCCTGTTTAAATCCGTTTTCATAGCTACTCAAAATAGGCTGATCATATTCATCTATTAATAAAACAGGCGAGGCATTATAGTAATCATGAATTACCCGTATAATATCTTCAATAGCAGAAGACATATCATCATATGAAATTGTTCCATCTGCCATTCCTTCCATGTTGCGGTAAAATATTTTGACATATATATCTGTTTTGTCTATATCTTTATCAAAAATCTTAGCATATCTTGTATATTCATTAAGCATTTCTTTAGCCAGACGTTTTCTCAAGCTCTCCTGATTATTCGCCGTACAGTCTTTAAATGAAAAGTAAATAACCGGCCGTGAATTGATAAATTTCCCATAGTCTGTATCCATAATTGCCAAATTAGCAAAAATTTGTCTGCTGTCTTTCGTGATATCAAAAAACTCACGCAGCATTGTCATATTGATTGTCTTACCAAACCGTCTTGGTCTGGTAATTAAAGCTGCTGTATCGTTATATTTAATAAAATCTTCTATCATTAATGTCTTATCAACATAATAGCTTCCATTTTCCCGAACCAGCCGAAATTGGTCATTTCCGATCGGCAAAGTCTTTTCCATTTAAATCGCCTCACTTTCTCTATCTACAGTATATGGTAAAACTTTGCTATTTACAAGAATGTATTTTTACAATGTGCTCTGTTAAGATGTTCCCTTGAATCATCCCCTTATCTATGTTATCTTTATCAGTGGTATACATATATTATGGCAATCCAGAAAGGGATTATTATGATCGACTTTAAAAAAGCAAAAGATGAATTTGAAAAATACTTAGATAGCTATGACCGCAGTAACGATAAGATCAACCTGAAAATCATACATACCTATGGGGTCATGGACTACAGCCAGGAAGTGGCATGCCGGATGAAGCTTTCACAGGAAGATACAGACCTGGCTAAAATTATCGCTCTGCTTCATGATATCGGAAGGTTTGAACAATTAAAACGCTATGACAGCTTTCAGCCCGATACTATGGATCATGCCTCCTATGGCGTACAGCTCCTGTTCGAGGAAGGAATGATCCGACGTTTCGCTGCGGACAGCCAATGGGATGAAATCATAAAAACTGCAATTGCCCATCACAGTGATTTTGCCCTCCCTGATATAGACGATCCCCGCACTCTGCTCCATTCAAGACTGATTCGGGATGCTGATAAGCTGGATAACTGCCGGGTGAAACTGGAAGAATCCATTACTACTCTTCTGGGGGCTTCTCCTGCTGAGGTAGGGCTTACATCTGTCAGCCCGGCAGTTGCCGGGAGTTTCTTTCGCAAAGAATCCATTCTTTCCTCTGACCGGAAGACACTTATCGACTACTGGATATCCTATCTGGCTTATTTCTTTGACATTAACTTCAAGGAAAGCCTGCAGATCATAGACGAGCATCAATTTATCAGCCGTATTATACAGCGGATACCTTATGAGAACCCTGACACTCATAAAATTATGGATGAAATGGAACGCACATTAAATGATTATGTCAGCAAAACATATTTGTAAATTCACCTGATGAACCTGATGATTCTCTTCTGTGATTTCGAATGTGGTTAAATAATTGTTTAAAAAAAGATACCATCAGCCCCGCTTGCCCTAAATCAAGTCGGATTCTGATGGTACCTGAATAATCAATCTTTACAAATTTCATTTCATAAAAACTATATCCTGCAATTTTCATTCTTTGTTTTACACTTAAGCATGTCTATTTCTTATCCCTGATCTCCACCCATCTTTCAAATACAGCATCTTCAAACATGCAGTGGTAAATTCTGCTCAATTCCTCATATACATTCACTTTATCATCACCCTCAAACGGCAGAATCATGGTACGGTATTCCACGCCGAAGAGCTTACTTGTGATTTCCGTCTGGTGCAGCCCGTTTTTCTCATAGAAAACTATTCTGCGCTGCATAATCCCCAGATCTTCGTCTTTTTCTGCAAAATCAGGATTTTCTACTTCCAGAATAATTCCTCTGGTATGGGTCAGATTCTCAGCCAGCATTTTCAAGAAAAGACTGCCATAACCGCCGCATCTCTTATCTCTGCAGATTGCAAAATAATCCAGCAGAACATAATGTTCTTCACCCGGTGTGACAAAAAGTGCATAGCCTGTCAGTTCTTCCTCATTGTAAAGACCATAGGCTGAATAAACTCCTTCATTCCACATATTCTCGATACGTGAAAATGGTTTTACCTCTGCTTCGGGAAAATCAAAAACC
Source organism: Clostridiales bacterium (assembly GCA_018365455.1). Classification (GTDB taxonomy): domain Bacteria; phylum Bacillota; class Clostridia; order Lachnospirales; family Lachnospiraceae; genus Robinsoniella. The sequence continues at coordinate 75,762 of JAGZJZ010000007.1, read as the reverse complement.
AGATGTTCCACATATATTTCCCTGACTTGTTCCAGTGTTAATTTTCTTAAATTCATATCATTACCTGCCGCCTGTTTAAAACGATCAATTTGTGCATTGATGATTCCGTCAGGCTTAAACTTTCTAAATATTTGCTTCGACATAGAAGCTTTGTATCCGCTATTATACCCTATATACCTCCAAAATACAACCTTGTAACTTTCCGTCTTTTACGGTAAGATATTTTTTAGAAAAGAATACTACACATTAAGGAAAGGATCTGATATAAATGAAAACTTCAAATGACCTGCAGCGTCTGCTTCAAACAATTGACCACAAAAGCTATCCTGCTTATAAAGATACCAGGGGCAGCTATGATTTTCGTACCTATACCTTAAATATCGACCATGTCCAGGGCGATCCTTTTGCATCGCCTTCCAAGCTCAGTGTTGCTGTGGATGGCAAAATAGCCGGATTTCCCCCGGTTTTATTTGACTGTCCCCATAAACGAATCGCCTTACAGGACTATCTCCTTCGTTTATTCAGCCAGAAAATCAGCCAGTATAATTTCAAGGCGAAAGGCTCCGGCAAGAGCGGGCTGATATCCGTAAGCCATTGCGGACAGGAAATTCTGGAGCGCACTGCCTGCGAAATTGATCCCTCCACAGGAAAGGTGCTGGTTCGGTTTGAAGCAGGTTTTCCCGCAAACGGAAGGACCATAAATGCTTCCCAGCTGATCCGCATTCTCTTCGATTTCCTCCCGGATTGTGTAAACAGTACGCTGTTTTATGCTAAATTAAATCCAGGCAAAGTACAATCCGTGATTTTTCTGGCAGAAGACCAGCAGTTTATCCGGGAACAGCTTCCCCTTATGGGGCTTACCGCCTTTGTTGCAGATGGCTCCATTCTGCCAAGAGAATCCGGTGTTTCCCCCAGACCTATGAAGAATGGAATTGCTTTCGTTTCTCCGGAATCCCTGAAAGTTACCCTCACGCTCCCACACCGCGGAAGAATCAGTGGAATGGGTATCCAAAAGGGTATCACTTTGATTGTGGGCGGAGGTTACCATGGTAAATCCACTCTTTTAAAAGCCCTGGAGCTTGGGGTATACAACCACATTTCCGGTGACGGACGTGAATATGTCATAACGGAAGATAACGCACTAAAGATACGTGCCGAAGACGGTAGAAGCATTAAAAGTACCGACATCTCCATGTTTGTCAACAATCTCCCAAATAAAAAAGACACCGTGGCATTCTGTACGGAAGATGCCAGCGGAAGTACCTCTCAGGCTGCAAATGTCATCGAGGGAATGGAAAGCGGCACCTCTCTCTTCTTGATTGACGAAGATACCTGTGCAACGAATTTTATGATTCGGGATGAACTGATGCAGCGTGTAGTAAACCGGGATCAGGAACCGATTACCCCTTTTATCGAAAGAGCCCGTTACCTGTTTGAAGAAAAAGGAATCTCTTCTATCATTGTTGCCGGCAGCTCGGGATCTTATTTTCATATTGCTGATTGTATTCTGCAGATGGACCGGTACGAACCCAGGGAAATCACGGCATTTGCCAAAAAAGAAGCTCAGGCATTCCCAGCCGTTGCCGAACCTGTATCCGTTCCTCCCATGCCATCCTTTAAGCGTGCCGCCAGTCCCAATCCCGATGTCAAAAACAACAGCCGGCTTAAAATGAAGACCATGGGAAAAGATTCTTTGCTGATTAACCATGAAACAATCGACCTGCGCTATGTAGAGCAGCTTGTTGATTCTGAACAGACAGCCGCACTTGGATACATTTTGACATATGCTGAAAACAACCTGCTGAATGGCAGAAATGACCTGCGCAGTATTTTAACCACCATACGCCGTCTGGTAGAACGCAAAGGACTTTCCGCTCTTGTATCCGGCAGCTATCTGCCCGTGAATCTGGCTATGCCAAGGGATCAGGAAATCTTCGCCTGTTTCAACCGTTACCGTTCCTTCCATATATAATGGAAAGACAGCGATGGCTTTTTGCAGCCATCGCCGTCTCTCTAATTCAAATCTGCCGGAAATGTAATTCCAAGCTGCCTGCGCGCTTCATCGATGATCCACATGGTATGAAGGCTCGCCTCATGGTATTTATGAATTCCCTTTTCTTCTTTATCATTAATGAAGTCCATAAACCGATTTAATTCATACTGCATATCATCCTCTAGGTCTCCTGCAAATAAATATTCTTCTTCCCCTGAATAATAACGGATTTTTACTTCTTCGGGAATATTAATGTGGGGTATAATCATACACCCCTTTTCTCCCTGGATTTCACTGACCTGATAGCTGTTGGTGATCTTAGAATATACAAGTTCTGCAATAAAATCCCCGTAATCTGCAAGTACTGTACCTGCCCCGTCAATGCTTCCCTCCAGCTGCACACCGGCTGCTTTGATATCCCTGGGTTTTCCAAATAAATAAGATGCAGCATAAATACAATAGGTCCCGATATCCATTATCGCCCCGTTAGAAAGCTCCGGTCTGAATGCATTTTCTACAATGCCCTCTTTGAATTTGTCGTATCTGGAGGAATACTGGCAATAGGTAAAATGTGCTCTGCGCACAGTGCCAATCTTCTTCAGTCCCTCTTCTACCGCTGTCATTCCAGGTGTAAAGACCGGACGCATAGCTTCCAATAAGACCCTGTTATTTTTATCAGCTGCCTCCATCATTTCCTTTAATTCAGCCTTGTTAGATGCGATTGGTTTTTCGCATAATACATGTTTTCCTGCATTTAACATCTGAACAGACTGGGCTGCATGTAAAAAGGTAGGGCTTGCAATATATACCGCATCCACATCTGCATCTGCCGCCAGTTCCTCAAGCGATGTGTAAGTCTTTGGTGCTCCATACCGGGCTGCATATTCTTTTGCTCTGCTGTCCGTTCTGGAATATACCCCATACAGCCGAAAACCTTCGCAATGTTCTGCTGCTTTTAATAGCCGGTCTGTTATAAAATTTGTTCCGAAAACTGCAAAATTTATCATTTGATTTCTCCTCCATATCCCTGACATTTCTAATTCTTCATTCTTTATAATCAATAATTTCATCAAATACATTTTTGGCTGCCCTGATATTTGCCTCATTTCCCACTGTTACCACAGCACCTCTTTTCAGCGCATCCCCTATGCATCTTGCTGCCCCATCCCGGTCCTGAAGCGATGCATTTTTAATATCTTCCAGCATACGGTTCACTGCCGCCGTATCCGCTCCGCTTATGGCAAGGCGCATATCCCACATCCTTCTGTCAAGAATTCCCATAGGCTTTGTCAAAAGTCCATAGGCATTTAAAATATACCCCTGCAGCTCTTCTTCCGTAATCTCCATCTTTTTTAGAAAATTTTCCGTACCTGCAAAAATATCCAGGGTAGATTGTACATTGGGGTCTCCGTAGCTGTAAAGACAAAATGTTCCGTCAGAGGGGTCACCGATCGTGACACCAGCACTGTAGGCATCGGACCGGAAGTGGATCTGCGGTATAATATACTTATCTTTAACCGCCATTAAATACGGCAGATATCTGCCTTTAAAATTTACATCACCTCTGAAATCTCCCACTGCAGCGCTGTATTGGCTGGAGGACTCCACACAGATTCCGGTCTTAGGCTTCCCCTTCCTCATACCGCCATAATCCGGCAATCCACTTTTCCTTGACGGCAGCCGGCTGAGCTTGTCAACTGCCGTTTTTTCCATAGCCGGCAACTCTTTGGAAGCAGCAGCCATTGCTACTATAATGCCCTCTTTATGCATCACTGCCTTCTTTATCCCTTCTAATTTAACAACTGCTGTCTTAAGAAAGTCCTTCTCCTTCTTCAGGTTCTTTTGAAACTTTTTCAGGAAACGGTACAATTCCTGACCGTTTACCGCATTATAAAACCGCGCACTGTTTCTGACAAACCCAAGTGCCAGATCTTCTGCCAGGGACATAGGATCATCCGTTCTGGATAAATCATAATCCGGCAGGGATTTATTTAATATTCGAATCATTTCTTCCCTGTGATAAAACTGTATGTTCCCCATAACTTCCAGCAGAAAATCCAATGCTGTCCCAAAGTCCTGGGTTAATCCATACCAGCTCACCACCAGCATGGGCCTGCTGTTCTCCCCGGCTTCCGCTCCGGGATAAAGCTCATGAATCGTCAAATCATATAAATACTCTTCCGCAATATTTTTCTGCTGGTCTGCCGTGTACTTTTCGGTATCCATTTCGGTAAGCAGCAGTTCGTAAAGTGCCAGATAGAAGAAATCTTCTTCCAGCAGAGAACTGATGTCAAAATAAATCCGGAAACTTCCCGCCGTCTGGTCATCCGGCGCCCCGCTGGTATAGCTTACCATATCCCCAAACCGTTTCTTCTTATATAACGTCGTCTTATCCAAATCAGGCAGCTCATCCGGATGAATCATAAAGCCGCTGTTGCACAGCTCCTCTTCATTCCATTTTCGAAAGGATTGCGTATCTTCTATGAGTTCCAATAACTGCCTTTTTGTCATAGAGGCTTTCATCTGTTTCAGGTAATCGTCCCGTTTCTGCTCAATCTCTTCTGCCAGTCCCGGTCTGGGGACGGTCACCACAAGGGCACTGCGTTTTGGCGTCAAAGCATCCTTTACCAGCTTTTTTAATATTTGCTGTTGCGGATCCCCGGAAATTCTGCGAAAGCAGGTCTGATATCTGCTGTGATAGTCAATTCTGCCGGTCCGGGTCCAATAGGTAGCGATTTCCTCTGAAACATCAACTGCCACAGCAGTCGCTTCCCTCATCAGTGATTCGGCAAGCTCTCTGCTCTTGATGCAGGCCCGGTATATTTCCGGTCCAATTCCATTTTCAGACATATCCTCCAATGCCCTGAGCACCCCATGGTAAAACGTCTCTTTCTGCTCAGTATCTGCGTCCAGCAGACGAAATACCAGATAGGGGATTGCGGTATCCACATTTACAAAAGCCGTCATGGCATTATAAATTCCCGCCTTTTTTGCATAATCGTACCAAACAGAACTTTCATTATTCATCATATCGGTAATGAACCCCCAATAGATCAGCTCCTCCCAGGAATACCCGGACAAATCAACGCAATAGTCCACAACAGCCGCATGTTCTGTATTATCATCTTCATATGCCGGACTCTCCACGATCTCCTCCACAAATCCTGGATTTACCTGCTCATTGGTATATCTGCTTAAATCTATCTGCTTTTTTTCTGCTTTTGAAAGGTATTCTTTCTCTAAATAGTTCATGACTCTCTCAAAATTCATATCCCCATAAAGTATGATCAGACTATTGCCAAAAGAATAAAAACGGTCATAAGTCTCTAATGCATGCTCATAGGTAAGTTCCTTATAATTCAGATGTGCCTTCCCAATACAGTTTGAGGCATACATTCCGGGAAACAATGCATGAATCACGTTATCATCTGCATTACTCTCCACATCTGTCAAAAAGCCAAAGTCTTCACTGAGTACCGTTCCCTTCATCAAAACAGGGCTGTCCATATCCTCCAGTTCGTACCGCAGCGCTTCCCTTTTGAAAAAATTCTTATCCTTACAGATATCCGGACAGACCATACAGCTTAAGTAAACATCCATCATTTTGATCAGCTGATCCTCACTCTTACTGCACAGCGGATAGATGGTGAATGTCGGATACGTAAAGGCATTGAAAAAAGTATTATAGCTCTTATTGCCCATATCAAAAAAGATATCTTTGCTGGGATATTTTTGGGAAGATGCCAGAATTGCATGTTCAAAAACGTGATTCGTATCCGTTTCATCCACATAAGGAGTCTTATAAATAATATTAAATCCCAGTTCCTTATCATCGTTTTTTATACATGCTACCTGGGCACCACTCTTTTCATGTTCGTATAATGTAATCCCGGCTCCTAATTGTTCAATCACGCTCTTCTCTATTTCACGAAATCCGGTTACCTGGTCTGTCATTTCTAACGTATTGTTTTTTTTCTTGATCACTATTGTTTTCCTTTATACTATTTTAAATTAACAACTATTAATAATATAGTCGATAAATACAGAATGCGCAACCATTAACTATGAGCCGCCACTCCCCGTCAAAGAGCATGTTTGCAAATTTTATATCATTAGCTAAAATACAAATGTAAATAATACCTTCCAAGCCCTTAGGAAGCAAAGTTTCATGATTCATAACTAGAAATCAACAATTCAATACATTTATGAACATACATATACTAAAGAATTGTAAAATGAACCCATAAAAGCACAAGGAAAAACATTTATAATACAGAAGGAAACCATAATGAAAAATAACTACCATAGCCAGAATAAACCCATAGAAATAATCGCACTAATTCAAGTATTCCTTATACTTCTTTTATTAATGAGTTCCCACATTATTATTTATAACTTCACTCATATGCAGTCCGAGGTACCTGATTTGAGAACTTTTTTCAGTTACCGGCATAAACCCCCTTATGGTATTTTTGGCAGAAACCGAGAGAAGGCGATACAAATAAATCAAATTCTGTTTATCCTAAGCTACTTTAATATTTACGACTTTATCGCGATTATGTGCATGGTCCCCTGTCTATACATTTTAAAACATAAAAGTTTAAAGTTGGAGTCTATTCTGGTTATGGTGGTTTTTACCACTGGAGGATTATTATCCTTTCAACCCAGTTTTTATGTAAATAGCCGGATCCTTGATCTTGCATTAAGAAATCAATGTTATATGTGGCTGCAGATTACTATATTCATTGCATTTATTATCATCATCATACTTTGGCTTTATATGAGGATATTTTTTAAATATTCCTCAAACGGCATTACACTGCTTAGCAACACACAGATAATTTTATTGGGAATTCCATTTGTTATCATATTTAGTTTATTCGTCTCACTCATTCCCACATTTATCGAAAACTTTTGAGTAATTTCCACTTTTTTGTCAAATACTACTGCTATAATGCTGCAAATACAACTCTGCCAGATTGAAAAAATATTTTTCCCTTGACATTTTATCATTTTTGTCTTATCTTTATTAAAGAAGTAAAAGGGAGTAGCTAACACGAGAGTGTTTACGATGTCGTCAGTACGATGGTTTCCATCCGTATCGTAACTAAGTAGCGAGACTTTTATTGCAGCGTGAATTGTATGCAATAGGGGTATCGTTTTTTTTATGCATACAAGGAACCATATAAAGGAGGCATTCATATGAAGAATTATTACACCCTTTCCAAAGAAGAAGTTATGGAACAGGTAAATGGCAGCAGTGAATATCTGACCACTGATAAAGCCATTGCAAATCAGAACAAATACGGAAAAAATGTTCTGGTTGAGGGAAAAAAGAAAAGTACTTTTCAGATATTTCTGGAACAATTCAAAGATTTCTTAGTTATTATCTTAATCGTTGCCGCTGTCGTATCCGGATTTTTAGGAGATATTGAAAGCACAATTGTAATTCTTGTTGTAATTACCATAAACGCAATATTAGGTACCGTCCAGACGCTTAAAGCAGAACAGTCACTGGATAGTTTAAAAACGCTGTCAGCTCCTACTGCTAAAGTTATGCGAGACGGTATTGTACATGAAATTCCATCTGCCGAAGTAACCATCGGTGACCTGGTTGTATTAGAAGCCGGTAATTACATTCCTGCTGATGGACGTATTATTGAAAATGCAAGCCTTAAGATCAATGAAAGCGCCCTTACCGGAGAAAGTGTCAGCGTAGAAAAGACAGATCAGGTACTTTCCGGTGAAAAACCTTTAGGTGACCAGACAAATATGTTGTTTTCCGGCAGTTTCGTAACTTACGGAAGAGGATCATTCCTGGTAACTGCAATTGGTATGGAAACAGAAGTAGGAAAAATTGCAAGCCTGTTAAAATCCACTTCTGAGAAAAAGACACCACTTCAGGTGAATCTGGATAACTTTGGACAGAAGCTTTCCATACTTATTTTAGTAGTCTGCGCTCTGGTATTTGGTATCAATATTTTCCGTGGTAATCCAATCGGAGACTCTTTCTTATTTGCCATAGCATTAGCGGTAGCTGCTATCCCGGAAGCTCTGAGTTCCATTGTAACCATTGTACTTTCTTTTGGAACACAGAAAATGGCGGCGGAACATGCCATTGTCAGAAAGCTGCAGGCTGTGGAAGGACTGGGCAGTGTTTCTATTATCTGTTCCGACAAAACAGGTACGCTTACTCAGAACAAAATGACTGTAGAAAACTACTATATCGATGGTAAGAACATTGCCGCCAAAGACATCGATCCTGGGGATACCTTCCAGAAACAATTATTGTATTCCAGTATCCTTTGTAATGACTCTACCAATCTGGACGGAAAAGAAATCGGTGATCCTACGGAAACCGCACTGATTAACCTGGGTGACAAGGTCGGTGTGCAAGCACTTCCTACACGCGCCAAATTCCCCCGTATCAGTGAAATACCGTTTGACAGTGATCGTAAGCTGATGTCCACCTTACACAACATAGACGGGCGTATCATCATGATTACAAAAGGTGCTGTGGATGTTCTGAGCAACCGCCTCTCTTCCATTCAGAAAAAAGGCGAAGCCTGTCCGTTTACAACGGAAGATGCAGAAGATCTTGCTGTAATGAACGAACACTACTCCATGAACGGACTGCGTGTTCTGGCATTTGCATATAAAGTCCTTCCTGCACCAGCTTCTCTTTCCCTGGATTTTGAAGATGACCTTACGTTCCTGGGACTCATTTCCATGATGGATCCTCCCCGTGAGGAATCTGCAGAAGCGGTTTCAAAATGTATTCAGGCAGGCATTAAACCGATTATGATTACCGGTGACCACAAAATTACTGCTGCTGCTATCGCTAAAAGAATCGGTATTTTAAAAGATATCTCCGAAGCATGCGAGGGGGCAGAAATTGAAAATCTCTCCGATTCAGAACTGGAAGATTTTGTAGAACACATCAGTGTCTATGCCCGTGTTTCGCCGGAACATAAAATCCGTATTGTCCGTGCATGGCAGAATAAGGGAAATATCGTATCCATGACAGGTGATGGCGTAAACGATGCCCCTGCCCTTAAACAGGCGGATATCGGTGTTGCAATGGGTATTACCGGAAGTGAAGTTGCAAAAGATGCAGCCTCCATGGTGTTAACCGATGACAATTTTGCTACTATTGTAAAAGCAGTGGAAAATGGACGTAATGTCTATGCCAACATTAAGAATTCCATCAAATTCCTCTTATCCGGTAACTTTGGTGCAATTTTGGCTGTACTTTACGCATCTATTATGGCTCTGCCGGTACCATTTGCACCGGTACACCTGCTGTTTATTAACTTGCTGACTGACAGCCTTCCCGCTATCGCCCTGGGACTTGAGCCTCATACCGGCGATGTAATGAAAGAAAAACCCCGCCCTAAAAATGAATCTATCCTGACAAAAGATTTTCTGGTTGGCATTGGCGTGGAAGGGCTTTCCATCGGTGCCACTACCATGATCGCTTTCTTACTTGGCAACAGTATGGGCGGTGCAACCGTAGGAAGTACGATGGCATTCGGAACACTTTGCATGGCCAGACTGGTACATGGATTCAACAGCAAGTCCGACCATCCCGTAATCTTTACAAGAAAATTCTTTAATAATAAGTTTTTGATCGGCGCATTCTTAATCGGCTTTGTCCTAATTAACGCGGTTCTCCTGACACCAGGCTTACACAGCGTATTTAAGGTAGCTGACCTGAGTATGCAGCAGCTCTTTACCATTTATGGTTTAGCTCTTGTAAACCTTCCGATTATTCAGATATTAAAGGCAATCAGGAGCCATAGGAAATAGTACACTTGATGAAAAAAACAAGCGCAGCCGGGAACAATATTTTTTGTTCTCCCGGCTGTGCTTATTTTATTTCTATTTTATTACGTTTTATTCGTTTGATTTAGAAGTTTGATTTCAAAAGTTTGTTTTCAAAAGTTTTATTTTAAAATTTGAATTTAAAAGTTTGATTTTAAAAGTTTGACTTTAATAGTTTCACTTTATTGGTTTCATTTTAATAATTTAATTTTTTAGAATATATTTTATTGGTTTGAAATCGACTGCTTTGCGGTTAAAATCTCACACAAAGCTCCAAATACCATCTCATCCAGCCCCAATGCCTGCAATGCCGATACAGCATGAAGCGCATTCGCCGCATCTCTTACGATGAAATAAATTTCTTCTTTCAGATTATATTCTAACTGCGTTTTTTCCAGATAAGCAAAGGTCTCTTTAAGCACATCGTTTTGTGCCAATTCCACTTTTCCCTCAAGGATTACGGTAATTTTCTCTGTAACCGCTATTTTCGGAATTCTGACGGTTAAAGTGTGTCTGATCTCGTCATAGTTGACATTGACCTCAATCTGCCTGCCGCCTGTCAGAACAGATGCCCCTCCATTAGTAATCCCCGTGAATTCCAGCGTATAGGATCTTTCCCGTGGAAGAACCGCTGTATTACCTTTTGCGGCACCGATGGTAAATACCTTTTTTTCATTCCATGTAAATGTCATCTCTGTATCAGCCCAATTTTCATCCAGATCCTCCGGACTGTCTCCATCATCTTCATATAGATAGAATATCCCGTCTGCTCCTGCATAAATGGCAACCTTCAGTTTTTCGGGATTCGCAGTGGAATTTGTATATTCTTCCAGATCTGCCAAAGGTACAATTGCCCCTGCCCGTGCAAATACCGGAATATCCTCCATTCCCCTGTACAGGGACAGTTTTCTTCCTCCCTCATAAATCCTTCCGTTAAATATATCGTACCAGATACCCTTCGGCAGCCATGCGGTAAAGGACGCCGCTGCAGCTTTTTTATCCACAGGTTTTGTAATCGGGCAGGCAATCAGTTCCGTACCAAAATAATATTCATTTGGAACTTCATAAGCTTCCTTCTGCTCCGGCTCCAGGTAATACATGGGGCGTACCAGCGGCTGCCCTTCACGGCTGGCATGGCGGTTCATGGTATAGAGATAAGGAATCAGTTCGTGTCGCAGTTTCAGATATTTCTTCATGATACTTTCTGCAATTTTATTATATTTCCAGGGTTCCTTTCCGGAAAATAGATTAGCCGTACTATGCAGTCTCAAAATTGGAGAGAATACCCCGAATTGAACCCATCTCGCTGACAATTCATCGTCCCGGTAGCCAAACATGTGGCCGCCTATGTCATGGCTCCACCAGCCATAGCCTGCATTGCTGGCATTTGCCGTAAAGTAAGGCTGAAAGTCCAGCGATTCCCAGGAGATAACCGTATCCCCTGAAAATCCAACCGGATACCGGTGGCTTCCAAGACCTGCATATCTGGAAAAAGTCAATGCTCTTTTCCCCTGACGCCTGCTGTCCAGATAATGATAATGATTCAGCATCCACAGAGGATCCAGTCCTTCTATCGCCGTATTCGTTCCCTGCTGCCAGTCCAGCCACCAAAAATCCACGCCCTTCTCTTCATTGGGATGATGGAGATATTTAAAATAGGCATTTAAAAATTCCTGGCTGGTTACATCAAAGTTGATTGTCTCTTCTTTTTCCCAGTCCACCCCCAGTTCTTTAGCCATAGCCGGATAAGGTTCTTCAAAAGCCCTGACTCCATCTGCCGGATGTACGTTCAATGTGATTTTCAGATGATGCGCATGAAGCCATTCCATGAATTCCCCGGGATCCGGGAAGAAGTCTTTATTCCAGGTATATCCCGTCCATCCGCTTCCGTATTTAGGATCCACATCCACCAGATGCCAATCCATATCAACAACTGCTACGGAAAAAGGTATATTCTCTCTTTCAAAACGCAGGATTAATTCTTTATACTCTTCTTCTGTATATTTGTGGTAACGGCTCCACCAGTTACCGAATACAAATCTGGGAAGCAGCGGCGTCCTCCCGCAGAGGTGGTAAAAGTCTTTCAGGCATTTCTCATATTCGTGTCCATAGCCAAAGAAATAATAATCCATGACTTCGCTTTTACGTGGCTCTACCCAGTTTTCTTCCGTAAGTAACAATGATCTGCTGTCATCCATAACCGCATATCCATTTCTTGAGATCAGTCCGTGATCCAGCGGAATCGCACCGTCTGCCTCATCCAAGGTTCTGGCGGTTCCTAATAGATCCGTCGCTTCCTCTCCGAAATGCCAGATATTATGCGTGGTACATCCCTTGCCGCTGACCTGCAGTGACAACCCATTGGAGGAAAATTTCTCTTTGTTATAAATCATATGTATAAATTCAGTTACGATTTCCAGGTTCCCTCCCTTATCAAATACCCGAAACTTGGGAACTGGAAAATTGCGATTCCACACACTCTGTGTCGGCCTGTCTTCAAATCTTCCATCTTCGCTATATTCCAGACGGATGAGCTGGGATGTTAAAACGGTAATACGGTAATGTTCTCCAAGAACGACACTCCCCTCACTGCATAAAGGGCAGGCATCAATTTTATAAATCGGATCCATCATGTTAAATTCCTTTCTTAATTATCTATATTTTTATTTCCTCAGCCAAATATAGGTTAGCGTTAACCTAATTCTTGATATAAACATAACACCCACATTTAACAATGTCAATAACCTTTTTTAACTTTGTACAATATCTTGATTTTCCCAAATAAAATTTGTATAATATGTCTATTCCATAAAGTTTAAACTGCATCGTTACATTCCACAACGTGGAATATCTAATCTGCTCCAAACATTTTGATATGCTCCGGGATAAGGAAAGAGGTAACCTATGATAACATTAAAAGATATTGCCGAAGAGGCGGGCGTCAGCATCATGACCGTGTCCCGCGTTATGAATGGAAATACAACAAAAGTCTCAGAAAAAACCGCTGTTAGAATAAAGGAAATTGCTGCAAAGCGGGGCTACGTTCCCAATTCCTCTGCCCGTGCTCTGGCGGCGAAATCCTCCAGACTGATTGCCCTTCTCATGTTATACCATGGAGACGGCAATCCTCTGGAAGACTCTTACCACGCCATTTTTCTGGGCGAAATAACCCGCTATGTGCAGGAAAAAGGTTATTTTTTGATTCTGCGCTATGTAAGGGACTACAAAGATGTCACTTACAGCCTGCGCTCCTGGAATGTGGAAGGCGCCATTTTCGTGGGCGGATTTGATTCTGTCATGAGTGAAATCCTGGAGGCAAATAAAATACCACTGGTCTTCACCGACAGTTACAGTCCCTTAAACCAGATCACAAATGTGGGGATTGACGATTATAAGGGCGGCAGACTAGCTGCAGAATATTTCATAAAGAAAGGTCATACTTCCCTGGCATTTATCAGCCCAGAGATTACACAGAAAAATGGTGTTGTGGAACAGCGCTTAAAGGGGTTTCAGGAGGTACTGGCAGCACACGGCTGCCCTTTAAAAAAAGAACTTATTTTTCCCCTTCGTGATCCGGTAAACGATCCCTCCCTTGCCCTGAAATTAAAACCTCTTTTGTCTGAAGTAACCGGTCTGTTTGTTACGGCAGACCAGATCGCCTTCTCACTGATTGAGGGATTTAAAAAATACGATATCAGTGTTCCCGAAGATATTTCCGTAATCGGGTTCGATGATTTTCCCCTGAGCCGCCAGATCACACCGCCTCTTACCACCATCCGCCAGGATATCATCAAAAAAGCAAAATCAGCCACAAGCCTGCTCTTTCAGCAGTTAGAAAACAAAGATGCCTCCCCCCGGCAAATCAACCTGGACGTAGAACTGGTGGAACGTGCTTCTGTAAAAAACCTGATATAACGCCCGGGATCCTGCCTTATTCCTCAATATCAGTAGAGACCAGACAGTAAGTCTGACGATACTCTTTGGGCGTCATTCCCCGATACTTTTTAAAATTTTTCCGAAAATAATCGGCATCCGGATAGCCGCACAGGTCCGCGATCTCATTTACATTGGCACTGGTTTCTATGAGGAGCCGGCTTGCCTTATTCAAGCGGTATGTATGAATTGCTGCCGTCAGGGTCTTATTATAAATCTCATGATATATACGCCCCAGATAATCCGGATTACAGGATAATGCCTCTGCAATCAGATTCGATGATAGCGTCTCATTTAAATGCAGACGGATATACTGATCCGCCTGGTTAGCCAGTACTACCTTAGTTGTACTGATTTCAAGCGGATATGCCGAGTCGGATAACTCACATAAAATTTCAAGCAGTATCAAATTTAATACCGTTCTGTCTTCAGAGCACCGTTCCTGACGTAATATAAAGCGCCGGAAGAGCTCCACAAATTGTTCCGGCTTTGCAAGGCGCACCAATTGGGGCAATGACATCATATCATCCCCCGCTTCTGATTTTTTATCTATCTGAAAATGAATCCAGTAAAAAGTAAGGTCTTTCTCAAACTGTCTGCTTCCCCAGTGATGTCTGCCGGGAAACAAAATCAATGCATGCCCTTTTGGCACTTCAAATTTCTTCCCTTCCTCATAAATTCCTAGTGTACCTGAATTCACATATATGATTTCAAAGGAATCGATAGTCCTGTCTGCATGGGTTCCAAGTCCCCTGCTCTTAAAATATCCGGCATTCCATGCTGTAACCGGAAGAATTCCCTTCAAGTGTAAAAAGCTTTCCATCATTTCCTCCCATGTGTTTTGAAAAGTCGGAATTTTCATGTTTTTATTGCCATTTCTCTTCTTGTAGAAAACGCCTGTTAATGACAAAATAGAGTTAATTTGAAAGTGCAGTTACGGTTCACAAACAAGCCTGCAAGCAGTAACGCCGAATGCCCATGCGAAGTCGTCTTCGGCTGGGGGCATCGCTCACCTGCTGTTTTACACTGTGGCTTATGGCTTATCAGCAAGTGATAATCTATGTGAGATCGCTTACATAGCGTTTCAAATTACATACAGAATATCAAATATTGTGAAAAAAAGAAAGGGTATTTTTATCATGTACGCTATAACTCACATGAGAACATTTATTTCTGATACCTATTACAGCCGTCAGCCAATGAATGAAGCCGATTTTAAAAGAGCCCGCAGCCTCTTCGTCTTGGAAGGAAGTATGGCAAACGGGGTGCTCGCCCTTACCAGTGGAGCTTTCCTCTCCGGATACGCCAATATGATGGGAGCCGATGACTCCCTGAACGGAATAATCGGCGCAATCCCCACATTGCTCTGCGTGGTACAGCTATTTTCTACGGTGGTTCTGGAAAACCTCCGTGAGAAGAAATTTATCATCGCATTTCTTGCCCTGATGCACCGCCTGCTGCTGACACTGATTTTCTTTGTGCCTCTTTTTGTCAGCGACCCTGCCTTTCGGCTTGCCGCAGTCGTAGGCATTTTCGCAGCAGCACATGGATGCGGAGCATTTATCGGAACAGGAGCAGGAAACTGGCTTAGAAACCTGGTACCTGGTAGAGAGCTTGGATCTTATCTTGGTAAGCGGGATGCCAAGGCACTGGCTTTTACCACCATTGTGTCTCTTTCCATGGGAAAACTTCTGGACTGGTTCCGCGGCCAGAATGCCGAACAGGCAGGTTTTTTAACAATCGGTCTCGCAGTCCTTGCCATGACTTTTGTAGATTTTTATTGTTTTTCCTCCGCCAAAGAACCGGTAGCAGAGGAATCCAAAGAACCCACCCGCCTGAAACACGTTTTTACAGAACCGCTAAAAAATAAGGGCTTCCGCAAAATAATTGGTTTTTATGGATTCTGGAATCTGGGACTCCAGATTGCTGCACCATTTTTCAGTGTATATATGGTAACCGGGCTGAATCTGGATTACACCTATATGACATTTCTGGGGCTCATTGCATCTTTATCCAGGGTATTTGCTTCCGGCATCTGGGGAAGACTGGCGGACCGCAAATCCTGGCTTTGGGTAACTAAAACTTCCATGCTGCTTCTTGGATGTGTACACATCAGCTGGTTCTTTATGACCAAAGAAACCTGTCTGGTTCTGCAGCCCATTCTTCAGTCCCTATCCGGGATCGCCTGGGGCGGAATTGCCATTTCCGTATTTAACGTACAGTATCAGTATGCACCGGATAATAAACAAATGCTCTTTGTTGGTGCCAACAGTGCCTATGCCGGAATGATCGGATTTGCATCCAGCCTTTTAGGTGCTGCACTGTTAACCATTTTGCCTTCCGGAAGTCTGTTTGGCATGGCTGTAAACGGTATGCAGTTTTTGTTCGTGCTGTCAGGCAGCCTAATTATTGGCTGTTCCTGCTATGTACATTTTATACTGAAAAAAATATAAAGGAAATTGCCGGCAATGGGACTTAGAGCGTGTTTGAAACACGCTCTAAGACTCTTCCATAACAATGTCACCATACAAAAAAGTCTTTTTTCCACAGTTTTCCGGAAAAAAGACTTTTATTTTTCTAACCTATTCATTTTCGAACATCTCTTATAATGTTTTGGCTCTTTCCTGAATATTTCTCTTGAAATTGATGACCTGATGATTATACTCACCATCCATGAATTTGGAAGTGATCATAAAGTCTGCCGTAGCCTTGTTATTCGCGATAGGGATGTCATATACCTGGGCAATTCTAAGAAGTGCCTTAACATCCGGATCATGAGGCTGTGCTTCCAGAGGATCAGAAAAGAAAATTACAAAGTTAATGTTGCCTTCTACAATCTTAGCACCGATCTGCTGATCTCCGCCTAATGGGCCGCTGTTGTAGCCTTTCACAGGAAGTCCTGTCTTGTCGGTAATCATCCTGGCTGTGGTACCTGTTCCGCAGAGAAAATGATTTTTCAGAATTTCTTTATTTGCCTCACACCATTCAATTAATTCCTGTTTTTTCCCATCATGGGCAATCAGGGCAATACTCTTCTGCTTACCGATGGTGAATTCAATGTATTCATCTTTCATAATACAGTGCTCCTCTCATAAATCCAATTTAGTATTCATCCGCATCCTGAAAATTTCCTAATACGTGTCGAAAATTGCTTTCTGACAAAAGGCGGAAATGATTTTTCAAACACTTTAATCCCATTGCACATTTTTTATCTGTTGTAACCGGATTTACTGAATTTTCAGACATGCTCAGATTTATTATAATATATATTTTCATTATTTACCATCCTGAAAATATTTTTCTACTATTTGCCCTGTCTGACCTTAAATTCCCTGTACAGCGTGTCAATTTTGTCTGAACACCATACTGCCAATACCATTGGGACTGCTCGATTCTAGCTGCTCCTATTTGACTGTTCTATTCTGGCTGCTTCATTGCATCTGACCGCTTCTCTATCAAAGGCTGTCCATATCTTCTAATTCCTTCCCATCGGCAAGCTCACAATATACCACATCCTGCTTATGGCGGTTTAAAACTCTTTTCCCACCTGTATCCCCATCCAGATTCATCAGTTCCCCGTTATATTTCCGGTGGAAGATCACCGGATTTCCAGTCTGGCTCTGATATTTCAGACAGGCAATGCCTTTATCCGAGGACTGCCAGGTTTCCACCAGGTTGTGAATGGATTTTGCTGTTAAAAAGGGCTGATCACATACTGCAAAGCAAATCCCGTCCACATCCTTGTTAGCTCTGATGACAGCTGCTATACCTAATTTTATAGAATGAGAAATCCCCCATTCACTGTGAGGATTATGAATTACACAGTATCCCCTTTTTTTCATTTCCTGCGCTATCCTTGGATACTGGGTCACTATGATTTTTGATACAAATACATCTGCTGGCAAAGCTTCTATTTCTCTAACAATATGGAGGTACATGGGATTCTCTCCGATCTGATGCAGCAGCTTATTGCTTTTAAAACGGCGGCTGTTTCCAGCCGCCAATAAGATCAATGCCAGGTTCATGAATCTTTCTCCTGCATATGAAAAAATATTTTTTCGGAAGTGATGGGGAGTGTCCGAATCTGCACTCCCACCGCGTTGTACACTGCATGTGCAATTGCCGGTGACGGTGTATTTATTACGATCTCTCCAATGGATTTTGCTCCAAAGGGACCCGTTGGCTCATAGCTGCTTTCAAATTCCACCCGGACATTTCCCACATCCTGTCTGCTTGGCAGCTTGTACTGCATAAAAGAATTCTGATACATCTGCCCTTTTTCGGAATAAGTAATATCTTCATAGAGCGCCATACCGATCCCCTGGGCAATTCCGCCCTCTACCTGGATTCTGGCAAGATTGGTATTTACTACAGTTCCGCAGTCCACGACTGCCACATAATCGATTAACTCAATATGTCCAGTTTCCTTGTCAATCTCCACTTCTGCCATTCCCACCATAAACGGCGGCGGTGATACGGTCGACGAATGCGCTTCAGAAGCCATAAGTGCCTCTTCGTTGTTGCACATAACAAAATTGCCGATATCTTTTAAAGTGATGCATTTTTCACCATCTGTTTCATATACTTTTTCCCCGTCAAAATCTACCTGTTCCGTCTTAAGCCCCAGATAACCGGCACCCTTTTCACAGATTTTGCGAATCAGGCTTTCACACGTTTTCACCACTGCCATACCGGTGAGGTAAGTGGTACTGGATGCATAGGAGCCGGAATCATAAGGGGAGATATCCGTATCAACGCCATGCACGACAATATCCTCCATATGGCAGTTCAGACAGTCTGCAGCCATTTGTGCCAGGATGGTATCACATCCTGTTCCCATATCGGAAGCTCCAATCATTAGGCTGTAAAATCCATCGTCATTCACTTTGATGGCAACCGATGCGGTATCCACATTGGAAATAGAGGAACCCTGCATAGCCATTGCTACGCCTACACCTCTGACTTTGCCATTTCCCATGTCCTTACGGGGAAATTTCCCGTCCCAGCCGATCATCTCTCTGCATCGTGCCATACAGCGGTCCAGGGCACAGCTGTTGGCCGTTTCACCATAATATGCAGGCATGACCTGGCCTTCCTGTACCATGTTTTTTTGTCTGAGTACCACCGGATCCATCTTCATCTGCGCCGCCAGTTCATTCACTGCCGACTCCACTGCAAAAATACCTTGGGTCGCCCCATAGCCGCGATAAGCGCCTGCTGACATAACATTGGTATAAACTACATCGTAGGCAAATTTAAAAGCATCCAGCTTCCCATAGAGCGGTATGGATTTATGTCCCGATAACCCTACCGTAGTAGGTCCATGTTCCCCATAAGCACCGGTGTTGGAAAGAGTATAGACATCAATTGCCCGGATAATTCCTTCCTCATCTGCACCCAGCCTTACTTTGATTTCCATCTCATGCCGGGGAGAAGATGCAATCTGTGACTCATAACGGGAATAAATAATCTTGGCTGCTCTTCCGGTCTGCATGGTTACAAAAGCCGGATAAACTTCTGTGACAACAGTCTGTTTCGCGCCGAAACCTCCACCGATTCGGGGCTTTATGACACGAATCTTGGATTTGGGTATGTCCAGTGCATGTGACAGAATTCTTCTTACATGAAAGGTAACCTGCGTAGAGGACACAATATTCAGCCTTCCATAGACATCCATATAGGAGAATGTCCGAAAGGTTTCCATCATCGCCTGCTGGTTCGCCTTGGTGTGATACGTCTGCTCCACACGGTATCTGCATTTTTCCAGAACGCTTTCCACATCACCGTGTTCATCACTTGCCTGGGCACAGAGATTCTGTTTATTGTCTGCTCCCACCGGGCAGAGGCTTTTCCAGTTTTCTTCCGGATGGACTAAGACTTTATTTCCTTTTGCTTTATGAATATCCAATACCGGTTCGCAGACCTGGTATTTTACCTTAATCAGGCGCATAGCTCTGTCCACGGCATTTTCCGTTTCACCGGCAACAATTGCCACCGCATCTCCTACAAACCGGACTCTCTGATCCAGAATCAGCCGGTCATACGGACTTGGCTCCGGAAAGGTCTGCCCAGCCATGGTAAATCTCTTCTTCGGCACATCCTCATAGGTATAGATGCCTACAATATCGGGAACCTTAAGTGCCGCCGACGTCTTAATTTCTTCAATCAGCGCATGGGCATGGGGGCTTCTGAGTACTTTTACAACCAGACAGTCCTTCGGCGCCAGATCTTCTGTATATACCGGCTGTCCGGTTACCAATGCCATGGCATCTTTTTTCATTACTGGTGTATTCACCAAACGTTGTTTCATTTCCATACATTCCTCCCGTCTTTGTGCCCATCTGCTTCCCTGTTCAGATATTTATGGATTGCCCGCAGCTGTCCCATATATCCCGTGCAGCGGCAAAGATTGCCTGCCAGGTATTCTTTGATTTCCTCTTCGGTTGGTTTTTCTAATTCTTTTTCCATTGCAAGGACATTCATAATAAATCCCGGGCTGCAAAATCCGCACTGTTCGGCACCTTCATTTGCAAGAAATGTTCCAAATGCCTTTGCTTCTTCCTGCATGCCCTCAAGAGTTGTAACTTTTCTGCCGTTAACCCGTGGAGCAGGTGTGGAACAGGACAGTACCGGAGTTCCGTCTACAAGTACGGTACACAAGCCGCAGTTTGCTGTTTCACATCCTCTTTTCACGCTGTAACAGCCCTTTTCTCGAACCACATCTAATAGAACAGTTCCGGCTTCTATAACTGCCGTGACCGGTTTACCGTTTAACTGAAATTTAATCTCCATGCTTATGCTTCACCTCCTGTAATTTTGCAGGCGCAGCGCCTGATACATACCTTTGCCAGATGTTCTCTGTATTCTGCACTTCCTCTTAAATTGCTGCCGTAAGTAAATTCTTTGGATACTTTTTCCGCTAGATCTATCATAGACTCTGTCTCATCCGCCGGAAATGTCACCTGCACCGCACGATAAGGCCTGGCTCCCACTGCCGCATACCACCGGTCATGATCCTTTGCCACACAACAGGCAATCACCGGAAAATCTGTCTTCGTCTGTCTCTCCGACAGATAAGCCGCCTTGCGCCCATCCTTTTTGATTATCACCCGTACCAGGATATCAGAATCCTTAGACATATTTACAAAGTCTTTCAGTGCAATGATCCCGCCCTTATACAGTTCCACATAAGTATCCAGCGCCATCATACAGGTAAGGATATCCGAAAATCCGAATCTTCCGTATACGCTGCCTCCCACAGTGGCACAATTGCGAAACTGCACGCCTACAATATGGCGGGTACATTCTTTAAATATATCTCCAAAAGCTTTGTTCAGTCCCGTGTGGGTTTCCAGCATGCGAAGCGTACACATGGCTCCAATGGAAAATTCCCCCTCACCCTCCTTAATTGTATCCAATCCCAGTCCAGACAGATCAATCGCTGCCTGCTTATTCCTGTCACCCATCTTAAGCCATACAAAACCTCCCAGAACGACGTTGCTTCTCTTTTGGTTTAACGTATATGCCTCTTCAAGACTCGCTGCTTTCACAAATTCCTTTGCCCGAAACATGTGTTTCCTCCTTCCAGTAATAAAAATATTTATCATCTTTTTCTATTAATTGTAAATGACCTTCGTATGATTTGTTCAATAACCCGGTCAGCTTATTTTCAAATCCATCTTCCCTGCAGCTTACTATGCCCTGAATTACACCTTGTCCCATCACAATCACCCGGTCTGCATAGCGCAGAACAAAATTCGGGTCATGAACACTCATGAGAATGCCCTGTCCATACCGTTTCTCATATTGAACCAGACGATGCATAAATTCATGCTGCCTGTTATAATCCAGCGAAGCCATTGGTTCATCTAAAATCAGCCAGGGCGTATGCTGCATTCTGGCTCTGGCAAAGTCCACCATCTGCTGTTCACCGCCGCTTAAGGTCCCCATCCTGCGGTTTATAAATCCGCCCAGCCCCAGTTCTGCCAGCACCAGCTCAGCCAGTACCTTCTCTTCCTTGCCGGGAAGGGAAAAATACTTCAGATACGGGGTAACTCCTAACAGTACATAGTCGAATACCTCGTCCTCTTCCTGTCTGCGGGGATTTTGGGGCATATAAGCCATCTTTTTGCTTTTTTCCAGCACCGTATGATCTCCCAGTGCTTTGTCATCATAATATACTCCACCGCTTTGGGGCTTGTGAAGTCCCATGAGCAGACGCAGTAAGGTCGTTTTCCCACACCCATTGGGACCAATCACCATAACCAGTTCTTTTTTGGGAAGCGAAAAACATATCTCCTGCAATATCACTTTTTTTCCGATTAAAACCGATGCATTTTCTACACTAATTTTCATGTCTGTTTTTCCCTCTGCATAAGAATATTACCAACACTGCTGCCCCAAAGAACGAGGTAAAAATACTGATTGGTATCTCCGACTGTGCCAGACTCCTGGAACAGATATCAGCAAGCAGCAGGAGGATACTTCCCAATAAAATACTCTGGAAAAAATTCTTAACATAATCATCACCGTTAAACATGCGGATCAAATGCGGGGCTATCAATCCAATCCAAGATACTACCCCCGCCTCACTTACCACAACCGCTACCAGTATTGTAGCACAAATCAAAGAAATATTCCTTACAAAATGCGGCGAAATCCCCAAACTGTCCGCTTCTTCATCACCTAATATCAAAACCTTCATTTTCCAGCGGAACAGGAACAGTAAAAGTCCTGCTCCAGCCATAAACGGCAGCACACGTATCGTGGAATCCCATCCGGCATTTTGAAAACTGCCCATCAGCCAGTATTCGATAGCCGCCAGTTCCCGGTTAGGGTCTGCGGTATACTTCAGGAAAATAATCACAGAATCCGCTAAGGAACCTACAATAATGCCTGCAATAATCATCAAATACCTTTTATTTCCCCTCATCCAGGAAACAAGCAGCATAGCCAGCGCCACGGTACCCATTCCAAATACAAAAGTCAATCCCTGGGCAGCCAGAACCGACTGTCCCAGAAACAGGATTCCCAGAATTCCTCCCACAGAACACCCGCTGCTCACACCCAGAACATCCGGAGACACTAAAGGATTCTGGAAGACTGCCTGATATACCGTACCAGCCAGCGCCAATGCTCCTCCGGATAAAACCACAAAAAAGGTCCTGGGCAGACGAATCTGATAAAATAGTTTCCGGTCCATAACATTTCCTCCCTGCCCGGTTATAATAGCAAAGATATCCGTCAGGGATAACTCGTATCTTCCCACGCAGCAGGACAAAAGTATGACACAAACTAATATGATCGTCAAAATCCAAAACCTTTTTCTCGTATTCATAAAACTCCTTTATAACGATGCTCTTACAATCACAACCCCAGATCAGATGCCTCAACCTGAATGTCGAAGAACTTCTGATAGAAATCCCGAGCTTCCTGAATATATGCCTCTTCTGAATACAAATCCGGATGAAGCATATGGGTCAGCCAGAGAATACCCAACACTGAAGAAGGGGTGGGGTAATCCCAGGGTTCTATGTTAGACGGGAACATTTTAACATTGCCGTCTTTTACAGCCTGAACTTCCGATAATTTCCCGTCCGATGTAATATCCGTAAGACTATACTCGGCATAACTCACTGCAAAGATATACTGGGGATTCCATTCTAACAGCTGTTCCGGAGATACTTCTGCCCAATACCCATCTTCCAGCCCCTGTGACACATTTGTGCCTCCAGCCATGGCAATCAGGTCATTCTGATACATTTTTGATGTGCAGGTACTTAAATAACTGCTTCCTGCCGCTAAGTAAAC
This sequence comes from Clostridiales bacterium, assembly GCA_018365455.1. GTDB lineage: Bacteria > Bacillota > Clostridia > Lachnospirales > Lachnospiraceae > Robinsoniella. The sequence continues at coordinate 52,202 of JAGZJZ010000007.1, read as the reverse complement.
CGATGGTTTCTCTGTGAGATCCCTGGTCATTTCTGCCACTTCATCCATTTTCAGCTGATAATAAGCATTTAACTCGGATGCCTTCTCAGATACACCGGCAACTGCACCAAGCAGTACCACACAGTCCCGGTAGTTATCCAGGGTTTCCGGATCCACAACTAATACCGGGATATCCAGCTTTTCAAACTGCCCTACAGAGTCCTTTAACTTCTTTGGCAGAATGACCACATCCGGTTCTAAATGAGCAGTTTCCTCAATGTTGATCCCTTTTCCGGAACCAACAGCCGGAAGTTCTAATAATTCCGGTGCGGCTTTCTTATACAGTTCCCGGGTATCTGCCTTCATTTCAATTCCAACCAGATTATCCTCAAGTCCAAGAGCAATCGCTATGGCAGTAGATATATAATAGGAAGAAACTATTTTCTTAACAGGTGCCTTCAGGGTGACTTCTCTGCCAATCTGATCGGTTACGGTAATTTCCCCTTCTGCCTGAGTCATACCTTCTGAATCGGAAGCTGCCTGAGTTTGTGCACCCTCTGCTGTCTCCGACTGATTATTAACTTCAGTTTCATTCCCATTTTCTGTCTGTACAGCGGATTCTGTCTGGGCTGTTGTTGCTGCCTGGGTTTCGGTTTTCTGATCAGCCCCGGAACCACATCCGGCTAAGGAGCCCATTGCCAGCGCAGCCGCTAGTACGATACCGGTAATTTTATTCACAAAAGTATTTTTCATATGCCTGTCTCCATCCAGTTTTTCGAAACACAGCCTGGTAACGGATATGGTGACATCCGTACAAGCTGCTTTTTTAATAATCCTTAATTATCCGCAACTTCCTTTTTTGATTTTGGAAGCACCAGATTCAATACCGTAGCAATTACAAAAGTCATGATGATACCATTTTGAGCAAAAATGTTACCAACCCATGCCGGCATCTGTGCCAATACTTCCGGTACATTTCCGATACCAACGCCAAGTCCAATTGCCATCGCGATGATTAAACCATTTCTGTCATCAATTTTTTCCCGAAGCAGTGACTGCAGTCCGCTTACCAGAATCATCGCAAACATAATGACTGCTGCTCCACCCAGTACGGACTGAGGCATTACAGAAAACAGTGCGCTGAGTTTCGGGCAGAAACCGCAAAGGATTAAAAATACTGCTCCGGTCATAATAACAAAACGGTTTACTACCTTCGTAACTGCAACGAGACCCACATTCTGGCTGAAGGAAGTATTTGGAAGCACTCCAAACAATGCTCCCAGGAAACTGCCGAAACCATCTGCAATAACACCTCCCTGAAGTTCTTCATGGGTAGGTTCTCTGTCCAGACCTCCGTTTGTAATACCGGAAATATCTCCCACAGTCTCAACCGTTGTGGCAATAAACATAATACCCATTGCAATAATTGCCTGAAGATTAAATTCCATCTTAACCGGCATAAAGGTTGGAAGGCTGAACCAGGCTGCATCCTGTACCTGGGCAAAATTAACCATTCCCAGACAGATTGCCAGTATGTAACCCACAATAATACCTATTAAAATGGATGCTGTGCTCAAAAAGCTTTTCTTAAACTGTTTCAGGACGATAATTACCAGAATAACTACGGTTCCAACCAGCAAATGCTGCCAGCTGCCAAAATCTTCGCTTCCGGCGCCTCCTCCAAAATATTTAATACCAACCGGCAGTAAGGATAATCCGATTGAAATAATTACAAGGCTGGTAACAACCGGTGGAAATAATTTCCGTAAAGGCTTTATAAAAAAGCCAAGAAGAATCTCAAATATACCACCCACAAGGGATGCCCCCATCAGTGCCCCGTATCCGAAGCTCGCTCCGACTGCTTTTGCCGTTCCGATAAATCCGGAGCTGGTTCCCATTACAATGGGGAGCTTACTTCCGACTTTCCAAATCGGATACAGCTGAATTAACGTTGCCACACCTGCAATGAACATCGCATTCTGAATGAGACTGGTCTTTAAGTCCAAAGCCATATCAAGCATACCGCATACAATGATCAAAGGGGAAATATTTCCCAGGAACATTGCCAGAACATGCTGGATTCCCAATGGAATTGCCTTACGCAGAGGAACCACTCCATTCAGTTCATAGATACTGCCGTTTTTCTTTTCCTTCATCTTTTCTCTCCTGTAACTTCTTTTTTCTCAAATCTGTACACCTTACAAAACTGTACTGTAGCATTCTAACATATTGTTACTTTTCTGACAACCGACACTTTAACAAAAAAAGATTTTTCCACATAAAAACAGATTTTTCTACAAGAAATGATTGTAATACCGTTTAGAATATTGTATGATTAAATAACATCAACCCAGTGGAGGAATTTTAGAAATGCAGTTATTAAAAGATCGAATATTAAAAGATGGTGTGGTCAAGCCCGGCCATGTATTAAAAGTGGACAGCTTTTTAAATCATCAGATGGACATCCAGTTAATTAATGAAATCGGAAAAGAGTTCCGAAGACGCTTTCCCAGCGATAAGATTACCAAGATCTTAACTATAGAAGCTTCCGGTATCGGCATTGCCTGTATTGCAGCACAATATTTTAACGTACCGGTTATTTTTGCAAAAAAAGCACAAAGCATTAATATTGATGGAGATGTTTACCAGTCAAAGGTAGAATCCTTTACCCATAAACGTACATATGATGTCATCTTGTCAAAACGGTTTTTAAATGCGGATGACCACGTACTGATCATTGATGACTTCCTGGCAAACGGATGTGCGCTGAGAGGATTGATTGAAATCGTCAAGCAGTCCGGTGCAACCATTGAGGGTGCGGGAATCGTCATTGAAAAAGGCTTCCAGGAAGGCGGCGCCATGATTCGGGAACAGGGTGTTCATCTGGAATCTCTTGCAATTGTAGAATCGATGACAGATGACGGATTAATGTTCCGTGGCTAACGCATATTTTAAAATTGCTTTCTGCAGCTGTACGTGGAAAGCAAGGTAATGGAGGGCATTTAGATGTTCAACGAAATTTGCATATATGAGGCAAAAATTGATAAGCAAGATGAAATTGAGGTTTTAATGAAAGATGTAGCCGAGTTTTACCTGTCACAGCCTGGGGTTATTGACGTAAAGTATATCAAGCGCACTCATCGGCAGGAAGACTTCAAAGCAGTCAAGGAAGGAAAACCACCGATTCGTTTGACAAAATGGGTTGGTAAAGTCACTTATATTTTGCACTGGACACTGGATGACGCAGAAGCTCATGCGCGCGTTTCAAAGCTGGGATTAGAACAATTTTATAAACGGTGGAATCGTTGTCTCACAACAATGCCTAAAATTCTGTTAGGTGAGAACATTGTGTAATTCGCCAACTTTGAGCAGTTCTATAGTCTGGTAATATTGGCAGTAAAAAATGGCAGTCCATAACGAAAATCTGTTATGGACGCCATTTTTTATTGTATACGTGACTTCTTTCCTGATTGCTTTCGCTAAATCGTTACCAATAACTCTGCCGGGCAACAGATACCTATGATCAGCCGGAAATTGACGGCAGATTACTCAGGTTATTATTTTCAGTATCATCCGGAAGGGATTTCAGATACTCGGAACCATTGCGGTGTGCGATTCCCACACCCCGGATTCCCCCTTCTTTCGCAAGGAATACTCCTTCTTCTTTGGAAACGGTTGAACCGTCTGATAATTGGTAACCGGTCACGCGTCCTCCATTTTTAACAAGCCCGATAATTGTTTGTGCATCACTTTGAGGATTGGGAATTTCATCTAAGGCATTACGTGCCAGGGCAATACCCAATGTGTTATTATCTTCCATTGTATGACACCTCCTGTCAGAAATAGTGTCTGCAAATCCTCTCAGGATATACATGTTATCTAGTAGTCGATTTCAAATAACTTACTACAATTCATTTCCGTTTTTCACGCCATTTAAAAACGCCATTGCATTTTCTACCGTTGTCTGGCTGATGGCATTCAGCGCTTCTTTTGTAAAAAATCCCTGGTGTGATGTAACCATTACATTTGGGAAGGACAACAGTCTTGCCATGGTAGAATGCCCCAGAATTCTCTCAGAAAGGTCTTCGTAAACACTACCGTTTTCTTCCTCATACACGTCCAAACCTACAGCAAAAAACTTCCCTTCCCGAATTCCCTTAATGAGATCTTCCGTTTTGATCAGACCACCTCTGGAAGTATTGACCAGAATAACACCGTCTTTCATTTTATTGATGGTTTCCGTATTAATTAAATGATAGGTATTTTCAAACATAGGACAATGGAGTGAGATTAAATCAGCTTCTTTTAGAAGGGTATCCAGATCCACATATTCCAGAAAATCCAGCGTGTTGTTCGGATAAAGGTCATATCCAATTACCCGCATGCCAAATCCCTTGCAAATACGTGCCATTGCAATTCCGATTTTACCGGTTCCGATGATACCTGCCGTTTTTCCATAGAGATTCACCCCCATCAGTCCGCTCAAGCTGAAATCATTTTCCCTGCCTTTGATATACGCCTTATGGGTATGGCGGTTGGCGGTTAGAACCAGCGCCATTGCATGTTCCGCCACTGCTTCCGGCGAATATCCGGGCACATGCATAACGGTTATACCATACTTTTTCGCTTGCTCAAGGTCTACATTATTGTATCCTGCAGATCGCATCAGGATTAATTTCACACCGCATTTATTCAGCATATCTATAGACGGTGCACTTAAATCCATATTCACAAATGCACAGACTGCATCATATCCCCAAGCCAGGCTCGCCGTCTCCGGTGTCAGATTCGGCTCAATATATGTGATATCAAGATCTTTGTATGTTTTATCCTGCAGTATTTTTCCAAAAAACTCTTCGTCGTAATTCTTTGTACCAAAAAATAAAATCTTCATGTAATATCTCCTCTTCTTAATTAAAAGGTAATAGAGCATCCTGCAGCAATTGTCACAGGATGCTCTATTATTATAACATGCTTTTTAATTAGGTGATAGGCTCCGCTTTTTTATTTGTCGCCAAATCTGTCCTTGATACACTGGGGAATATTATCATTATACAAGTACATATAGCTGGATATCGTATCACCCTTCTCGTTTTTATAAGTTACGTTTACATCATATGAAGAGGACTGTGGATACAGGAAATAGTCACTGCCTGAGGAACTAACAAGTTTATCAGCAATTTCTTTAAAGTCTTCTTTTGAATTGAAAACTTCTTCCTGGCTGCCCTGTTCTTCGTACTTCACCACTCTCATAGAGATGACTTTATCGGGATCCATTTTTGCGTCCACATTATAACCATATTCTTTCAACAAGGCCAGGGTTTTTTCAAAACAAGGATATAAGCTGTAGGATCCGCTTGGAACCTTTCTATTTATACCCTCCAGACGCATGCTGACCATACTGGATGCTTTCATATCCTCATATTTCATAGCGGATAGTTCTTCCCGGAAGGTATCTACCAGAGAAATAAGCTGCTTATTGTTCAGATTCAGCTGGATGGACTCATCCATTTTAACAAGTTCTACCTTGCCTATCTCATCTCCAGTCAGATTAATAGCCGGATACAGTCCTTCTTTAAATTCTGGCTGCTGATACAGATCTTCTAATCCCTTTTCAATCACACTGTGCTCTGCCTGGTAGGATCGTATCTTTTCTTTTCCATCCTTTAAACGGTACTTCACAATCACATTATTTGTTGCCGCATTAGCCGGTGCATTCAGAGCGGACTCCACTATACTATAAATGCTATCCAGCTTTGTTACATTCATATGATCCATCACATATGATTTGGAATCGGACCCGGAAATGTAACTGCCATTATCACTCCATTTTTCATAGACATTCATCGCCAGACCATCTACCCAGATCGCTGCACTTTCCACGTTTTCTTCTTTTGGAATATTGCTGTCATAACCAAATACATCGAACCGGAAAATACCAATAATTGCAAAGGACACGATCAGGGATGCCAGCATGAGTTTCTTTCTTGCCAATACTTTCGTAAAATCAATATGATAAATAAACTCAATAATCGCACTGCTTATGATACCGCCAAAGATAACACCAAATGCAAGCCACAGGTCTTTCCCTTCTATTGCCATCATATGTGCTATAAATCCGCAGCCAATGGAAATCGGTACTACCAGCATAAACTTAATAACAGATTCTGATTTTGGAAATGCAACTGCCCGCTCCGATGCTTCTGAAGAACGAATACGGTACAGATAAATTACAAGGATAAGCATTGCCACAAATGTCACAAGCCCAATCAGCAGTTCTCTTAAGAACATGGATCCATCACCAGCGGCTCCAACCGTCAGCCCGTAGAGGAACAGCGGGGAGAAATACTCTGCCAGCTTCATCCAAAAACTTTCATTCTGATAAAAAGTTTGAAAGAAGATGCTGAATAATCCCGTTGTCAGGAAGATAACTCCCGGCAGATACATAAAGAATACTCCTACCGCAAGAATTCCAACCACAATTTTACCAGTGAGCATCATTGCAAGGATTACGGTTACGTAGATCAGCAGGTAGAATAAAATATGAATAAATCCACCCAAAAGTACCTGACCAACTACGCCTCCTGTAGTAACACCTCTAAGCGCACCGATAAACAATACAATTAAAATATTCACAATAAACGGTACCACATACTGCAGGATGCCGCTTAAGAACTGAACCCAGAAAAAGCTTTCCCGCCTAATGGGAAGACTGTGGTAAAAGTCCAGTTTTGTAGAAGAATGCAGATAGCAGAATCTGGATACACCGCATAAAACGGCACTTGATACTGTCAGGAAAATGATAATGCCATTATAAGACAGTAATCCGGCAAACTGGGAGATGACTTCTTTTAACGTCCAGCCTCCATTTTTCATTGTCGCCAGCATCTGATCTAAGGTAAAAATGCCCCGAACCGTTAACAACAGAAAAAATGCCAGAGATATAATCGCAATAATACCGCCGCTGCGTTTCAAATCCTGCTTCAATAACTTAGAGAATGAGATTTTTGATGTCATATCCTGCCACCTCCGTTTCACTAATAAATATTTCCTCAAGCGACAGTGGAAGAATTTCATAGAATAACGGTTTCTTACTTCCAACCAATGCCAGAATTGTTTCTTTCTTACCCCGTACAGTCAGGGAAACAAGAGAGCCTCTCTTTTCATACTGCATGACGTCCAGCTCTTTTAGAATTTCCTCTTCCGCCGTAGGATTTTGAATTACATATTGCAGCTTATGGATTTCAAATCTCATATCTTCTAAATCTCTTGACAACAGAATACCGCCTTCATGCAGAAGTCCCACGTGGTCACAGATATCTTCCAGTTCTCTTAAGTTATGGGATGCAATAATAGGTGTAAACTCCCTGTTTAAAATCTCACTTGCAAAGATACTCTTCACTGCCTGTCTCATAACCGGGTCAAGCCCGTCAAATGTTTCATCACACAGCAGATATTTCGTATTTGTGCAGATACCCAGTAGTACGGATACCTGTTTTTTCATACCTTTTGAAAACGTATTAATTTTCCGCTTCATATCCAAACCAAATTTTTCTACCAGTTCTATAAATCGAAATTCACTGAACTCCGGATAGATAATCTTGTAATACTCCATCATTTCCTTAACCGTAGCATTGTTAAAATAATACGGTGTATCGGGAATAAAGCAAATGAGCTTTTTTGCCTGAATATTTTCAAAAACCTCCATATTATCAATCTTAACCGAGCCTTTATCTGCCTTTAATATCCCACTCAGAATTCTCATGAAGGTACTTTTTCCAGCTCCGTTGGTTCCAACCAAGCCAAATACGGAACCTTCCCGAATCGTGGTGCTGATATCCGTAATTGCTTTAATGTCGCCAAATGACTTACTAATGGACATTACTTCTATCATATTTTACCTCCCCATACACCTCATCAACTTTAATGTAAAATTCATCCCTCGTGATTCCTAATTCCTTTCCCTGTGATACAACGGTCTGAAAATCATCAAACACAACTTTCTTCTTTTGTACCAGCAGATTTCTGTCTCCTGTGACAAAATTCCCCTTTCCTTTTACTGGGTAGATAAACCCCTGCTGCTCCAGCTGCGTATACGCTTTCTGGATTGTATTTGGGTTAATCGATAAATCCATTGCCAGCTTGCGTACAGAAGGCATTTGACTGTCAGGCTCCATTACGCCTTTCACAATCAGCATTTGAAACTTTTCCACAATTTGCTCATAAATGGGCCGCCTGTCTTTGTAGTCAACAATAATCATGAGACTCTCCTTTCTGAAATACTGCCATATCATCTGTACTATCTATCTTAGTACACATATACCTCTATTGTCAACGCCATAATTCTTAGGAAAATCTGAAGATAAAAACCGACCTTTTCTTTTATCAGCAAGTGCGTCGCCTGCAGTTTAAAATGTTCCGTAAACAACTGTACTCATCATGCTGAAACAGAAAAACTATTGAATTTTAACACAAAAAATTCCGGGTCCTTCTCACCTATGCGTGAAAATTACCCGGATTCTGCACAATTCGTACCATTTCTTTCATTTTTCTTTACCGGCTCTTACCGCCCACCTACTCAATACAACAGTTTCTCTACTCCCATTTATGTATGAATGTATATATATGTGCTGACAATACACCCGAAGCATATTTAAAAAATTATTCTAAGCTTTTTAGCAAATAAGCTCTTGCATCTTCGGAATTCTGATAGTCTGCATCTTCTTCTAACATATAGTTTATGGTTACATTCCATTCACCTGCCGGGAATTGCAGCGCCGGGATATCTTTGATGGCTGCACATATTTTTGACTTATTGTATTTGGTATTTACCTGGCGCAAATCTGATACATAGCAATCCAGCTCCTGCGCTAAAATATCCAGTACAGACTTTTTAAAGTTTTCCATAATTTGTGCTTCCTTTCCGAACAATATGATAGCAACTGTCTAGAAAAGTAGACTTTTTTTGACATACTATGTATAATACTAAATGTAGGGTTAAATGCTATTATTTACCACTTTCTAATCTGTCAAAAAAAGTCTACTTTAACTGGCAAAAAAAGTCTACAATTTTTGATAAAAAATTAATTATTTTCCAATTTTAACCAATTAAGGAACGTCTGATGGGATATCCCCATTTTCTTCGCCGCCTTCCGACTGGATATTTCTCCTTTCAGCCAAAGCTTCTTCCATTTCGGAAAATCCGGGTGAATAGGTTTGCGCGGTCTGCCAAACCGAACCCCTTTTAAACGTGCAGCTGCAATCCCTTCTGCCTGTCTGGTTCTTATATTCTGTCGTTCATTTTCCGCTACAAAACTTAATAGCTGCAACACCAGATCGGCAATAAATGTCCCCATCAAATCCTTACCCTGCCTGGTATCCAGCAGCGGCATATCAAGTACATAGATATCTATCTTCTTCTCTTTTGTCAAAACCCTCCATTGGTAAATGATTTCTTCATAATTTCTTCCCAGCCGGTCAATGCTCTTAATTACCAGCAAATCTCCCTCTTTCATCTTCCGTACCAGCCTCTTATATGCCGGACGGTTAAAATCTTTCCCACTGAGCTTATCCATATAGATGTTTTCCATTAAAACAGGCAGTGCCTGAAGTGCAAGCAGCTGCCTATCCTCGTTCTGGTCCTTGGATGACACTCTGATATAACCGTATGTTTTCATAATCTCATCATTTCCTTTCTTCTTTCGTATGAAATTATGATAACGGAAAATCGGAAGAAAACTATTTCCAATTTTTGGTAATTCCTAAATTAGCACAAAAAAACAGTACTTTTCCCTCTATTTCGAAACAAAAAAAGGAAAAGTACTGCCTTAACACAGATTTCTGCTAAAAAATCATCCAACTATTTTATAATATGTCTTTGCCGTCATCGCAAAAACAAAACTGTATATAATGGCAAAAATAATAATCGTACCAATTGTGCAAATAACAAAAAGATTTGAATTAAATAAGCCAAACATAAATAAAAGCTTGCTCATCATATTAAAGGCTGCTGCAACATGCAGAATGGCAACCACCAGTGGAAGGAAAAAGACGGTTAAAATCTGACTTCTTATACTCTTCTTTACCTCGCCTTTGCTCATACCTACTTTCTGCATAATGGCAAAACGCTCCTTATCTTCATATCCTTCTGAAATCTGTTTGTAATATATAATTAAAACCGTTGCCATCAGAAATAGCACTCCTATAAATACTCCAATGAAGAGAAAACTGCTGATAGACGCCCGAAGCATTGCTGATCCACTGTCTCTGTCGCTGAGATTTATAAAAAGATCTTCGTTTTCTTCCAGCATTATTCTCATTTTCTTATGAAGAGTATTGGTATAGTGATCCAGCGTTTTCTGGTCTCCCTCTGCATTGAATCCAATAAAAGTATCTGGTTCTTCACTACCATCGTTGACACCCGTACCTGCTGCCGCACAAATTTCATTAATAATCGTCTGATTTGCAAAAACAACTCCATATCCATCCAGCATGTTGATGGTAAGGTTCGCAATCAAACTATTATCTTTGATTTCTTCAGCCACCTTGAATTCTCTATCTCCAATTTTTATGGTTGCATACTGAAAACCTTTCTTAAAATCAATAATGAATACCTCATTCTCAGCGAGTTTCTTATCCGTCCCCATTACATCATTATAATTATCTACAGTCATAAACATGGAGGCGCTCATATTCCCCTGATCCACACCCTTTAACAGTAATTCATTGTCTTCCTGGGTAACTCCCAATGAATTGTAACGGTAATAGAAAAAATCTTTTACCTGAATGTTATTTTTTTCGGCCTCTTCGTAGACGATATCCTTCATCTGGTTTACATTATCGTTCGTAGCATTATAAGAAGTCACGTTATATTGTTCCGGATACATATTGTGAATTAATTCTTCAATCCCTATGTTTAACGAAATGGTTGTGGCAATACTAAGCAGCACACCCGTACTCAGAATACAGATATTTGCAAGACCCACTGCATTTTGCTTCATTCGGTAAATCATTCCGGAAATGGATGTAAAATGCTTCTGCTTATAATAAAACGTCTTATTTTTCTTCAGTATTTTCAAAAGTGCAATGCTTCCGGTAATAAACAACAGGTAGGTTCCTACAATTACAAGCAATACTGCAATGAAAAACTGAATAATAGCATCAATTGGAGATTTCACCGTAATTGCCATGATATAACCAGTCGCAGTACATATTAGTCCTATAAGGGCAGTGAGCCATCTTGCCTTGGGCTCTTTTTCTCCCTTATTTCCACCGTACAGAAGTTCAATGGGATTGCTTTTACCGGTTGTAAAAAGGTTTGAAATCAGGGTACATGCAAATATACTTCCAAAAAGAATCAGCGTACTGCTAATTGCATCCTTGCTCATGATAAATTCAAAATCAACATTTGTCTGAATCAGCTTCAGCAAAATTAAAAACATCAGTTTACTGATTAAAAATCCCCCCAGTATACCAATCCCAAGGGACACGGCAGAGGTAAAAATACATTCGTAGAGCAGTATTCTTCCCATATGGCGCTTTTCCAGACCCAGGATACTATAAAGCCCCAGTTCTTTCTTCCGGCGTTTCATCAGGAAACTATTCGTGTAGAATAGAAATATCACCGCAAAAATAGCTATAATAGACTGCCCCAGTTGCAATACCATCCGCAGCGAATCACTTCCCCTCATCTCGTCAATTCCCGGATTGCCTGAAATTGCACTCATAACCAGGTACATTATGATCGTACAAATACAAGTTAGCATATAAGGAACATACATTCTGGCATTTTTACGGATGTTCGTAACTGCCATTTTAGGGTAAAAAGAATTACGCATTCTCTTCACCTCCTGACGCTAATACCGTCAAGGTCTCCGTTATTTTCTGGAACATGGCATCATTATTCATAGATCCCCTGTACAACTGATGGAATACCTCACCGTCTTTAATAAAAAGTACACGCTGAGCATGGCTTGCCGCTCTGGTACTGTGGGTAACCATAAGAATCGTCTGTCCTTCCTTATTAATACGCGAAAACAGCTTTAACATCTGATCTGACGATTTTGAATCCAGAGCTCCTGTGGGCTCATCTGCCAATACAAGCTGCGGATTGGTTATTAATGCCCTTGCCGCCGCTGCCCTCTGCTTCTGACCTCCGGATACTTCATAAGGATATTTCTTCAAAATATCCTGAATATGCAGTTTCTCCGCTAAAGGTTCCAGCCTCTGACGCATTTCTTTATAATTCTTACCGGATAAAACCAGGGGCAGATAAATATTATCTTCTAACGAGAAGGTATCCAGTAAATTAAAGTCCTGAAAAACAAACCCAAGATTTTCTCTTCGAAATGCAGCAAGTCCTTTGTCCTTAACCGAAAGCATACTCTTTCCATTCAGCAGTACATCTCCGCTGGTTGGTTTGTCCAATGATGCCAGAATATTCAGCAACGTAGTTTTCCCGGAACCGGACTCTCCCATAATTGCCACATATTCCCCCTCCTCAACCGAGAAATTAACGTCTGTTAACGCCTGCACCTGGTTCCCTCCAAAGCGGGTGGTATATATTTTTTTTAAATTTTTTACTTCTAAAAGTGCCATAGTATTCTTCCTCTCTAACTTTTTCTGTCCTTATTGTAATAAAAAAAGGATCAGACTGCCATAATATTAGCTTACATTTTCTATTATGCAGCTTACATTTCTGTAAGGTTGTAAGGTAATATATAACTGTTTATATATCTTTATATGCCCATATTAGAGGGGTTTTAGCATTTTAGATTTCATATAAATCCTTAAAAAACCTTATATATTTATGGTCAAATGGTGTAAATTGTGATTGTATTATCTTCCATCTTTATACCCCTGCTTACTACAGAGAGGTCCATGGTTTTGCAGCAAAAGAAAGTTCAAAAAGAGCCTTGATATAATATTTTTATATTATCATATCAAGGCATATTTCTCAACTATATCGCGTTTCATCCATCTATCTTCATATTGTTCAAACTATTTCGTTTAATATGTATATGACTATCAATCCGAAAGAGTTAAAGAAAATGAGTCAATTAATCATTCCTAAGGCTGAAACTCCATGCATTCCTCAAGTTTTTTTACTGTAACCGGTTTTATAAGGTATCCTTCTGCACAAATGGCTGTTGCCTCCTGCATATAGCGGTCGCTTTCTGTTACAAAAACAACATTAACCATGGGATTACATTTACGTACCCGTAATGCCAGCATAAATCCGTCTATTCTGCGCATTAATACCTCAGTAAATAATTGATCCACATGGCAGTTAAATGCATGTTTAACTGCCAGTAAAGGATCTGTAAAAGAAACTATCGTATCATTTTTAAACACCAGCTGTATTTTAGCTACAAGATCATCCAGGTGTTGTTTATTACTGTCAACGACCATTATATTCATGTTATGCCACCCCTCCCAACTCACTCTCCACCCGGTTAATTGATATCTCCGGTCCTTCATTGTTCCTTTAGTATATGTTATCAATAACACCAAAACTACACCTATATATTTCCAAGTCGAATCCCGTATTCTATAAAGATAGCCTGCAGTCCGGCTTTTATAAAAAGCCGTTAGACTGCAGGCTATCTTAGCAAATCTTATACCTTTTCGATTAGTTTCTCATTATTCTAAAACATAAGAAAAAACTGATTCCACCTAAAATACCATAAACCGATATAATCATATATACCTGCTGCAAGGTAAATAATCCTGTCAGCAATGCAAAGACAAGACTAAAACAGATCATCACTACATTTTGACCCATACCATAAAATGACATTACCGTAGCTCTGCCTTCTTCATTGATTTTGTTTTGTAACGCATCTACCAGCAATATTTCAGAGATTGCCATGGCCATCAGCCCAATTCCAAGTATGAATAAGGCATATTGATGCCAAAATAAAGTAAACATCACCAGAAATATACATGCCAGTCCATTAAACAGAAAGATTTGCTTGACAGAAGTAATCCTCTTCTTTACGATGGGTGCCAGAATATCACCAAGTGCAATAAAAATAAACCTCACCCCCAGAATCACACTGACCCAAATATTACTGAGCTTAAAATCGTTTACAATAAGGGCATCAAATTCATCCATATATTCTCCCAGGCTTACAAAAAGCACCAAAAACAATATAGAAATCAAGGCACCTCTGTTTCCTTTGAGAAAAATTACTGCTTCCTGAAAGGTTTTAAAAAATTCTTGGGATACATCATCCACTCTCTCTGAATAATAGTTTTTCTCTCTGATCTGTAAGACGACTATTACATTGACAAAACATATTACTGCAGATATTAGAGCAATGCTTTCTATATTGGCGAAACTGGCAATGATACCTCCCGATACAACCCCGGTGATCGTACCCATATTGGCACAAAACCGGGCTTTTCCGTACACTTTAACAAAAATTTCTTCATTTCCGTCACTCTTGAGATTGTCATAGGTCAATCCCTCTTCCGTTCCGGAAATAAATGCACACGCAATAGCCCAAAAAACAAACCCAAACGCAAACATCAGAAACGAATGAGAAAAAAACCATATCATGAAGCATAATCCCTGTAGCAAAGCTGCTATAGCAAGCATATTTCTTCTGTTCCATCTATCTGCCAAAATCCCTGAGGGAACTTCAAATACTATGGTAAATAAACTCCAAAGTGCTAATAAAACAGCGATGTCCGTAACGGACATTCCCCTTTGGATAAATAAAATTGTATAAAAAGCATAGATGGGCATGCATTGACTCATGAATTTATAGATATATAATAGCTTAACTTGAAAAGTTTTTATTTTATTTTCCTCCAATTTTATCATCTATTATGTAAGATATAGATAATAAATGGAGGTCCTCGATTTCTGTATAAGGCTTAACAAGGGGGTCTTAAAATTATCATAGTTATCATCTCCTTCTCACTGATATATTTCCGGGCTATTCTGTTTTTGTTCTTCTGATTCACTTATTCTATTTTCAGTTATTCTGTTTTCAATTATTCTGTTTTCAGTTGTTCTCGGTACAGATTAATTGCAATCCTGGTTCCCCTGCCAACTTTCGACGATACTTTAATAGAATGCCCGAGTCTGTCTAAAATCTTCTTACAAAGATATAAACCAATACCTGTTGATTTCTTACCCATACGGCCGTTATAACCGGTAAATCCATTTTCGAAAATACGTGGCAGGTCCTCTTCCTGAATGCCAATACCGGTATCTTCGATAATTAATGTTTCCCGCTCATTTGGATCCATATATACCGATATTTTTCCTTCATTTGTGTATTTCAGAGCATTAGACAGGATCTGTTCTATCACAAATACCATCCATTTCTCATCTGTAATCACAGTATCATCCATTTCTTTTAACTCAAAAGGTATTTTCCGGTAAATAAAAACCGAACTCTCCTGCTTTACCGCTTTTCTTACCAAATCCAAAATTTTGTATTCCTGAAGTTTCAAATCAGATGACATATCTTCCATTCGAAGATACTGCAATACCATATCAACATACCGCTCGATTTTAAGCAGCTGCTGTAACAGGCTCTGATTTCTGGCGTTGTCTTCTACCTGAATAAGCAAGCGCATCGCAGTAATTGGGGTTTTAATCTGATGTGCCCACAACGTGTAGTAATCCATCATATCTTTTTTACTGCGTTCTTCCTGTTCTTTTTCCTGGGCAGTGTCATGAAACAGCTTTAATAATATTTCCTGGTAATCCGCTTCCAGCAAGCTTCCCGTTGGAGGCAGATCATTGCATTCTACTGCGATTCTGCAAAAAAGACCTGCAAGCGCTATGTGTTTGCTTCTATATTTCCAATAGCTGATGATTGTCATTACAACACCAACCGCGAAACACAGTAAAAAAGCATAGCTGTATATTTTAACCGGTATTCCATATAGATAGAAGATCAGTATAAAGATACAGGAGAATATGAGAACTGCCACCATCTGCATCAGATGATCTTTCATATATCTGCCGATTATATTGTATTCCCTGATTTTATCCATTTACACCACCATATACCCTATTCCCTTTTTTGTTGCAATATAGCCTTCCAGACCAATGTCTTCCAACTTTTTACGCAGCCTTGTTATATTTACGGTCAGGGTATTATCATCAATAAAGCTGTCACTTTCCCATAAACGCTCCATGATAGCTTCCCGGGATACGACCTTTCCTGCATTTTCTAACAGGATCTGCAGTATCTTAAAATCATTTTTTGTGAGATCTGCTTTTTTCTCCTGATATAGTAATGTGGTATCACTCAGATTTAAAATGGCACCATTATGTTCTAAAACATTTGTCTGGCCCTGAAAAGCATATGTTCTTCGAAGCATTGCCTGAACTTTTGCTGCAAGTACAGTTAAATCAAAAGGTTTAGTAATAAAATCATCTCCGCCCATGTTAATCGCCATTACAATATTCATGTTATCACTCATAGACGACAGAAAAATAATTGGAACCTTAGAGATCTTCCTGATTTCCTGACACCAGTGATATCCATTGAAGAAAGGCAGAGTTATGTCCATGAGAACCAGCTGTGGATCAAATGCGATAAAGTTTTCAATGACCTTCTCAAAGTCTGTGATAACCTCCGTCTCCATCCCCCATGTCCGTAAATATTCTTTTACTGACGAAGCGATAATCATGTCATCTTCCACAATTAATATTTTATACATTCTGTCATCCTTTCACTCTTATGTTCTTTTATTAATTTCTGTATGTCCATCATATTATTTTACCACCCATCTGTCAAGCAGTGACAAAACGAGTTTGAAAATCGCTTTGTGACAGCTGAGCATTCCAGTTTGCTTCATGGATGTGCCAATTTAAAAGGCGCAGCGGGCTGCGTGGACTAAATTTGGCGCATTCTGGCTGCAAACTTGGGCGTGCTGATATCAGAAATGACTTTTCAAACGCACTCTGATTCCGTCAAATTCGTTTTAAAAAGAATTTGAGACACAAAAAAAAGAAGGATTCCCACCTTCTATTCCTTTCTTACCGTTTCTACTTCCGTTTGGTTTGTTATTTTGGAAAGGTTATAATCGTTTTGTGACAGGGATGTACCAAATTGGTTGGTGCAGATCACTACACCCACTGGTTGTATTTGGTGCATTCCTACCGCAAAGTATCTTATGCAGGCACATTTTCAGACTCGTTCATGAAGTTGAAATCAAATTGTCAACATGGTCTGCAGCAACAGCCGCACAGCATATTCATACAGCAAATCTGTGTACAACAGCTTGTATCAAAATTCTGGGGCATTCCACCGTAACCACTGCCCATTGTCTGATACCACTGCCCACCGGACTCCAACTGTCTCTTAAGCTGTTGGTACTGGAAATTATTCGGCTCCAGAGCTGCAGCCCGGGATGCAAAATCTTTAGCATTGAGATTATTGCCGATTCCCGCGTTAGCAAGCGCACTGAGATAATACCACTTCGCATTGCGCTGTGAAATATTATTTAAAACGTTCAGAGCTTCCTGAAAGTGTCCGGCATTAATATAATTCGCCGCTGCCTGGTATTCGATCGGCTCGCCACTCTCATACTGACGCTGACCGAATCCACCGCCATAGCCGCCAAAACCCTGTCCCTGTCCATAACCCTGACTGCTTTGTCCGCCGTAACCGCCCGTATATCCGCCGGTACGCTCTTTCATGATCTGATCGTAGGCCTGCTGTACCTCTTTGAATTTCTCCTCTGCCTGATCCTTATTGGGATTGTTCAGATTAGCATCGGGATGATATCTCCGGCTCATTTGCCTATATGCTTTTTTTACCTCATCATCAGATGCTGAAGACGGAATCCCCAGCACCTTATATGGATCCATTATCATTCTTATTTCCTGCTCTTTCCTTCGTTACTTTTTCGTATTTCACCCAAACTCCGGAATACAATATATTTCTTAGTATATCAACATTTTCTAAAATTGGCAACCTCTCAAATGCCCTGGAACATTCTGCCATCATCAGCATCATCATATCTTTGCACTTTTCGGTAAAATCAGAATCTTTCATCATTGGTATGAGAGGGTTATAATTTCCAGCTTTTTTATCCTTTTCCACATCTTCATAGGCATCCATTAGATAAATGAATTTCCCCAGATAAAAACCCATCTGGCCTAACGGTTCCTTCCATTCATCCTTTTTATAGATAAACAATTCTTTTAGTACGGTACCGGTAAGCCCTGCTGCTACATCCAGGTTTTTTTCTTTGCGCACTTCACATTCGTGCATTCTTTTCATATATCTTTGAATTGCCCTGCGCTGCCTCGGATACCTTACTGCCGTTTCTTTATACTTTTTATGTATCATCCTGGCAAGCGTAAGTTTGGCAGCATTATGATCATCAAACCAATCATCCATTAAATTATGGTAAGCCAGAAGTACATTCATATCCGCCGCATAATCCAGCATTTCATTTTCAGCAATCAATTCTTTTTTTGAAGGATGTAACACACACCTTTGCAGCTTAAGTTCATCCTGGGACTCATAAAGACTTGATAACAGCAGCCCCAGAAAAGTCATATCAAAGGTCAGCAAAACCTTTCCCCTGACCCCATATTGCTTTCCCAACCGCTTACACAGCCCGCAATAGTATGCCCGGTAGGTCTTATAATCCTTAATTTTAATTTCATCCTGATTAATCGTCACATATCCGAACATCACTCAATCCTCTGCTTTTCTATCAACTCTTCTTTATAAACTGGTCTCCGCATTTGGGACAGGTAATGGATATCTTTCCTTTGCCCCGGGGAATCCGTATTTTCTGTTTGCATTTCGGACATTTGTAAATATGAAAATCTTTACTCTGTTCCAGACGTTTTTTCTGTCCGTTGAACAATCCGGTAACTCTGCCTTTTAACTCCAGAAACTTCTGGTTTTCCCCATATCGTTTCTGGATATTTTTCGAAAACATCCTCACGTAAATCAAAGCCAGCAAAATCAACGGAACCCATGAAAACAACCCGCTTCTGATAAAAATTGATAAAACTACTAATACAAAAGCCACAATTATCATAAATCTTGATAATTCATCTGCTCCATACCGTCCCATCATAAACCTTTGAAACTTCTCCTTCACTTCCAAATCCTCCTAAATATTATTTCCATCATTAATAGTATTATAGGTTGTATGAAAATTTAAATCAATAAAGGATTCATAAAATTTTTGTAAACAGTTTACTTTGTCGATTTATGTATAAATTTAGCAATATAATTCTCTTGTCATAATATGATGAATATGGTAGAATTTCTTTGTATTGGTAAAAATCTAGTACGTTTCACAACTCGCGCTCCGCAGGCTTCCCCAAGAACTGCGGGGTACTCCCAAAAATTTGATTCTTTTATCCCCGGCATAGCGCCGGGGTTTTTTTATTATCTTTCCGTTTGGATTACACTGCAGTTAATGAAAATGCTAACCTACTCCTCTTTATTAATCTGCTTAAAAATCTGGTTCACATATGTGCTTAAGCCCGCCACCAGTATACCCTGCACAATGGCAGTAAATAAGCCCAGGGCAATATCCTGCCCTGTTATAAACCTGGATGTGGCAACCACCCATATACCGCATATCACTATTCCAATAAAACCAACTGCCAACGGGATGTATTTATCCGAAAGCAAAGTGCTCTGCTTTAGCCATTTGCCTATAAAATACAATATAATAGCAACCACAATCAATCCTGGCTTAATATAATCCATAATATCCATATTGTTTACCCCCTCTCTATGATGCTTTATTTATATGCTTTCCCCAATACTCATGTGCCGCATGCTGCCTCAGCTCATAATACGGTGTATCATGTCTCGTCATATCATGTCATGCCGTATACCAACTTGCCGGCTCACGGGTGTATAATATTCAGCAGAAATACTTAAACAGTCTCATTGCATGGATCGTCAATATACACTATACTTGTTACAGGAGGTGTTATTATGGCAAATGAAGATAAAAAAGATTTCAATGCAATGTTAAATGATGGGAAGGATATGCCGAAATTCCAGACGGTGACAGACCCAAAAAGTATCCGGAAATACGGCGGTGATAAAATGTATTTCGCCCCGCCTGCTGCCTATGACAGTGTAATGAAAACCGTGCCTTTTGGAAAAGTTCTTACTATAGGAAAAATTAGGGAATATTTTGCGAAGATAAACGGTGCAGATTTCACGGAACCAATTACAGCCGGAATCTTTGTTTCCATAGCTGCATGGGCAAGTTACCAGCGAAGTGATGATAAAACCCCATACTGGAGGACATTAAAGGCGAATGGGGAATTAAATCCCAAGTACCCGGGCGGAGTGGAAGCGCAAAAAGAAAAGCTGGCAGAAGAGGGACATACGATTATTCAAAAAGGACGAACGAATATACGATATTATGTCAAAGATTATGAAGATGTGATATTTGAATTAGATCGTACTTCTGAAAAAAACTGATGCTAAACATTGGGTTTAATTGCATATTTTATTTTAAAACAAAAAAACCCTTGTATCTCAAGGGTTTTTCTAAGCTCCTGGCCGGATTTGAACCGGCGACCTACGCATTACGAATGCGGCGCTCTACCAGCTGAGCCACAGAAGCATGTGGTTGATTATCAACCACCGACCTAAGTTATTATATACAAATTTTAGGAATTTTGCAAGCTTTTTTTACTATTTCTTCTTATTTTCTTCTATGTTTGTTATCTGGTTATATTGTTAAGAAGGGATAGAGAATCAACACAAGGAAAACGATGATTAAAACACCTGCGCAGATGCCGGAAACTACCTTTGTCTCCGTTATTTGTCTACTGGTTGCCCCTGGCAGATTCTTCTTTACATACTGGCGATATATGATTGCCAGATCGGCATATACGAATAGCGCAGCCATTGTGCCGGCAGCAATCGCGGCTAAAAAACTTAACCTTTTTCCATCTGGACCTCCAAATATTTCCAAGGCATATAGCAGCATCCAAAATACCAGGATCCCTATACAATAACTAAAAATTATTCCGATCAGATTTCTGATTCCCACATCTGATTTACCCGGTAATCCGCAGTAACAATCATATGCAGTATCGCCTACACAAAATATTGCAGATGGAAAGAGTATAAGGATCAGCCATTTTGATGTTTCTACTGGTATTTCACGAAAAATATACAATAGTATCTGATACACGATAAAAGAGCTAAAATATACGAAATAACAAAAGCGGTTTCTTCTTCTCCACTCCTTTATCTGCCCATCCTCAACAGTATCCATAACCCGCATTTGATTCACCTCTTCGGGATGAACCAAAGCGTTCCAAAGATTATTTTTCATCTCATTCTCTCCCCCTTGACTTTAATCAATGCTGCCTGTTTTCTTTACAGTGGTAAAGAGTTTCCGGCTATCACTGAAATCAGCATCTATCACTTTTTAGTTCTATCATAAGTATACTGCAATCTGGCTCTGACCGCAATCATATCTGACAAATTCTAACAAAAATAAAGATGCAGCTTACTGTGCTAACAGCAAACTGCATCATTCCATATCCTGATTTATTTTGTCTCTGACTCTGTTTCTGTTTCCGATTCCGTTTCTGACTCGGTCTCAGCAGTAATGCCAATCTTAGAAGATTTCCCGAAATCTCTACTATAGGATTCCTTTGTAGTTTGTTCACTGGAATCTTCTGTCTTTTCTTCAGCCAGATCTTCAGTTGAATATCCAGTTGTTTTATCTGATGATTTTTCTGATGATTTTTCTGATTGTTTTTCTGAGGTTTTCTCTGTAGATTCTACTTTTGGCCCTACTCCAGTGAGTTTCTGAATTTTTTGACTCAGATCTTTGACTCTGGCTGAAGGATCATAATCTTCTGTACCAAAAAGGAATTCATGCAGTTTTACTACATTGCTTTCCAATGTCTGGGGTACTTCATCATCTCCTGATCCACCTTTGCCGCCGGTCTTATGATCGTAAGGGAATCCGATTGTCTCAGTTATATTATAGGATAACATTCCCATTCCCATAGAAATCATCTCTGCCTGAGTCATACTGGTGCGGATCATAGGAAATATTCCATCCATGACTTTATTCAGTGTTCCGACATCTGCTTTTTTCACCTTTTCAACGATCTTCTCGATTACTTCCCTCTGGCGTTCGGTTCTCTTGAAATCGTTTCCTGCGGTATAACGGATTCTGGAATAGGAGGTTGCCTGTACGCCATTCATGTTGTAAGTACCTGCACCCGGAAGCTTTTCATAGCTCTTGCCTGTTACTTCTGAAGTTTCCACACAATAATTATTCAGATGCACGCTTTCCGCTTCATCTACGGTCAGTTCTATTCCGCCCAATAAATCCACGATCTCAGCTAATGCATTAAAATCAACGGATATATAATCCTGAATTTTCAAATCAAAGTTTTCATTTAATGTAGATACAGCTCGTTCCGCTCCGCCATTGGCATACGCGGCATTTGCTTTTCTGTATAAATCTCCGCCAATATATAAGTACGTATCACGGTAAATAGATACCAGTTTTACTTCTTTTGTATCGTTATTGATGCTTGCGATTATGATTGCATCACTGTTGGCCCGAGAGAGATCTTCATCTCTGGTATCCAGTCCAAAGAGTGCTATATTCGTATATCCTTTGATAACTTTATTCGTTTCCAGTTCTTCATTTACTACTACTTTGTCCATATTCATCTCACTGGACTGTATTTTACCCAGCTTGCTTTGCACATAAGAATATGCAAATGCCACTGCGGCTACAATCAGAAGCAGTATTACTCCTACGATAATCAAAATTTTTCTTTTCCTGCGTTTTTTATATGCTGGATCTTCTTTGTCCACTTTTTCTTTGTCCATTGGATTAATGCTCCTTTAAATAATCCCGTATTTTATTTTTTGTCACAGCTGAATCATATCCACTACCTTTGGAAAGAACGTCTGCACATTGTCATGATACACCATATCTGCAACGTTGTCAGCATAATGTTCCTGGGAATTTATTAAAATTAACCTTTGGCCCTGGAAGTATTGTATACACTCCCTGCATAATTCCGTTTTCAGATGCAGCCCCAGTACAAGCAGTACATCTGCTTTAGCCACTTCTTCAGCCGCCTTGCTCATCACATGGTTATCTACCATCTCTCCTACCAGCCGTACACCCGGATGGAGCGGAATATTACATTCATCGCAGAGCGGAACACCCTCTGCTTTTTTTATATATTCCAGCGAAAACTGTTTTAAACATCTTGGGCAATGGTTATTCTCATAAATATTTCCGTGTAGATTAATTACTTTTTTGCAGCCTGCTCTCTGGGGAAGATTATATATTTCTCTTGTAATAATATATTTTAGCCTTCCCATTGCCTCTAGTCTGGCCAGTGCATCGTATGCAGGTCCTGGTTCTTCTTCATTTTGGGACAGAATGTCATCTTTATAGTAATTATAAAATTTTTCCGGATTGGTCGCAAAGCAGCGGGCAGAAAATAATTCCTCCGGAGAGTACCCGTACTTTCTTTCAATTCGATAGGCCTCATCTTTGTCGTGATAATGAGATATGCCTACCTCTCGCATCATATTCAGGCCTCCTAGGGCCACCAGATATTCAGATTGCTGTATTGCTTTGATTAAATAGTCTATCTTCATAAACTCATCCCTTTCCTTAAAGCAATCTGCACATTGCAAGATATTTTATTTTATAAAACGGTCTATAGCTTTATTCAATTCTTCAATCGCCTGTGTATCGCCCGACTCAACTGCATCAATCAGGCAATGCTGAATGTGGTCGTGCAGAATGACCTTTCCCGTATTGTTAATTGCTGCTTTTACCGCTGATAACTGGATGAGGACTTCACTGCAGTCCCTTCCGCTTTCTACCATCCTCTTAATGGACTCCAGATGCCCGATTGCCCGTGATAAACGGTTCATAACCGCTTTTGTGCTCTCATGGGAATGTACATGTCCATGGGAATGTGGAACGGACTCATTCTCATGAACATGCATGTGCATATGTTCATACACAGTCCCATCCTCCCTTACATGTGTATGGGCTCCGGATAGATGTTCCTGTGTTTCACTATTCCTTTCTTCATCCGTTTCTTTTGTTACTGCCATAACAGTTACCTCCTGTTTATCTCCTTTTGTACCTCTGCATTTTTTATTGTAACATCTAATTGATTATACGGAATGTTAATGCCATCCTGGTCAAACGCATATTTTACACGTTCCATGATTCTCCATCTTGCCGGCCAGTAATCCTCCGGTTTAACCCAGGATCGAAACCCTAATTCCACGCTGCTAGCTGCCAGATTATCCACGAAGATTTCGATTGGTTCTTCCTTTAATATTGCAATATCATTATTTAGGATTCCCTCCAGAATCTCTTTCGCCTTTCTGATATCGGCTTTGTATGATATGCCGATCACCAGCCTCAGCTGCCTTTTATTCTGTCTTGATAAATTCGTCAGGCTTGTATTGGATAAGGAACCATTCGGTATGCTGATTGTCCGGTTGTCCGGTGTCAGTAAAGTAGTATAGAATAAATCTATCTTACTAACCGTGCCCTCATTGTCATTCACATCTTCTTTTATATAATCACCTATACTGAACGGCTTCATCAGCAGGAGAATAAATCCTCCTGCCAGATTCCCCAGGGATTCCTTAAGTGCCAGGACAATACCCACACCCATAGAACCCAATAATGCCGCAATGGAAGCTTCTTTAACTCCCAGATAAGTTGCAATTCCCGATACCAGTAAAATATAGAGAATTGCCTTTACCAGTGAATTAAGGAAATGTACGGAGCCTTCTTCCAGACCTGCACGCAGGAATGGTTTTTTCAGAAGCTTCAACATCCACTTTATCATCTTGCTTCCAATAAAAAATACAAGCAGGGCAATTAAGATTTTAATTCCAAAGTCGGCGATACCCGGAAGTTTCTGTTCAAAATACCGTACAACAGCGTTCGCCTTCTCTACCTGATCTGCAATTGTGTCTTCCATTTTAATTACCCTTTCATCTCTTTTAATTCTGATCCTTAATAATTCTTATTTCTGATCTTTTTCTGCATCCTGTTTCTTTTTTGTTCTGGCAGTACCAGCCGTTTTCTTTGCCGTCGATTTTTTCGCTGTCTTTTTGATCGGCTTCACTGGCTTTGCTGCTGCCTTTGTTACCTTTTCTGTCTTCACCGGCTCTGATACTGCCTTTGTTACCTTTTCTGTCTTCACCGGCTCTGATACTGCCTTTGTTAACTCTTCTGTCTTCACCGGCTCTAACTTCTCTGCCTTTACCTCAGCCGGCTTAACCACTGCTGGCTTGACTGGCACTGCCGATGCGGGTTCCACAGCCTGTACAGTGCTCTGGCTTTCCGCCTCTTCGATCTTCTTCTGAAGCTCTTCTTTCAGACTGCTTTTCTTCGCCTTGGTTTTAACCGGCTTTTGTTCAGCCTTTTTCTCTACCGCTTTCGTATAAGAGAAAATGGAGATTCCCATTGGCGGTACTTTTATGGAAATGGAATTCGGACGGTCATCACATTCATCTTTTTTGGAAAGCTTCACACGTGGATTCACCATCCCCGTTCCGCCGAATTCTTTTTTGTCACTGTTGAAGATTTCTTTGTACTTACCAGGATAAGGTACCCCTATTTTATGATTTTCATAAACAAGGGGAGAGAAATTACAAACGATTAACAGCATTTCATCCTTCTTGCGTGTATTTCTGGTAAAGACTAGCATATTTTCATTTGCAGATATATTATTAATCCACTCAAAACCTTTTGGATCATAATCCAGCTGATAAAGCGCCGGGTTCTTTACATAGAATGCATTTAATGCTTTTACATAATCCTGCATCTGTTTATGCTGTTTTACATCCAGCATGTCCCACTCCAGCTCTTTTTCTTCCGACCATTCCGAATACTGTGCAAATTCCTGACCCATGAACAAAAGCTTTTTCCCCGGATGTGCCATCATATATCCGTAAGCAGCACGCAGATTTGCGAACTGGTTTTTTGGCTCTCCCGGCATTTTACCGATCATGGAAGCCTTGCCATGAACAACTTCATCATGGGACAGTGTTAAGATAAAATCTTCACTGTAAGCATATACCATGCTGAAAGTCAGTTCCCCATGGTGACCGCCCCGAAACAGCGGATCCAGAGACATATAATGGATAAAATCATTCATCCATCCCATATTCCATTTATAATCAAATCCCAGTCCATCCTCTTCCAGAGGTGCGGTGATCTTCGGCCATGCCGTTGATTCTTCCGCTATGAGAATTGCGCCGCCTTCTTTTTTCTTAAACACTCCATTAAGCTGTTTGAAGAATTCAACAGCCTCCAGGTTTTCATTGCCGCCATACATGTTGGCAACCCATTCCCCGTCGTTTTTGCCATAATCCAGATATAGCATAGAAGCTACCGCATCCATGCGAATTCCGTCTACATGGTATTTTTCCGCCCAGAACAAAGCATTTGCAATGAGGAAATTCCTTACCTCAGGGCGCCCGTAATTGTAAATCAGCGTGCCCCAGTGAGGATGTGATCCCTGTCTGGGATCCAGATGTTCATAGAGGCAGGTTCCGTCGAAGGTACAAAGGCCAAAAGTATCTCTTGGAAAATGTGCCGGAACCCAGTCCAGAATTACGCCGATGCCCTGCTGGTGCATATAATCCATGAAGAACATAAAGTCTTCCGGCGTTCCATAACGGCTGGTCGGTGCATAATATCCGGTCACCTGATACCCCCAGGAGCCATCAAACGGATGTTCCATGATCGGCATCAGTTCTACATGGGTATACCCCATTTCTTTGATATATGCGGCGATCTGTGGTGCCAGTTCCCGATAACCCAGAAAATTCCTTTCTTCATCCCCGGGGCGTCTCCAGGAACCCAAATGCATTTCGTATACCACCATAGGTTCTTTTTTGGTATCGGTCTTCTTTCTTTTAGCAAGCCAGTCAGCATCTGTCCATTTAAAACCACGAATATCGGCTACAACCGATGCATTGTTCGGTCTTAACTCGGCGGCATTGGCATAAGGATCGGCTTTCAGATAGGTAAGTCCGCCTTTTGCTTTAATCTCATATTTATAGACAGCCCCCACTTTAACTCCTGGAATAAATAATTCAAATATTCCGCTGTCCCACAGCCTTCTCATTGGAAAACGTCTGCCATCCCATAAATTAAAGTCGCCAACAACGCTGACTCTGGTAGCATTAGGCGCCCATACTGCAAAGTACACACCTTCGGTTCCCCCCAGGGTCATGGGATGGGCTCCCAGCTTTTCATAAATATCATAGCAGATTCCTGCATTAAACTTTTTTGTATCCTTTTCCGTAATCTGCGGTGCAAACGCATACGGATCTTTTATCTCTTCCGTTTCTCCGGTATCATAAGTAATTTTAAACGTGTAATCAGGAATGCTCTTTCTGGGTATCAACACTGCAAAGTACCCTGCCTCATCTTCCAGTTCCATTTCGTATTCCTTTTTAATCCCATCTATACACACGGCAACCTGAACTGCCCGGGGAATAAATGCCTGTATCAATACGCCTTCTTCTGTAAGATGTGCTCCCAATAATGAATGGGGATTGTCCTCTTCTGAATAAACAATTGCCTCAATTGCTGCCCAATCCATTAACTCGTATAATTTTTCATTCATAGCATACCCTCCTTGTCCCATTTCTATATGGCTATTTTACCACATTTATCTTATGAATGGAACTAAAACTGTTCCCGCGGTATTACGTAAGGCTGTGGATAAACAATCCGCTTCTGAGTTTGGGTTCAAACCAGGTAGATTTCGGTGGCATCAGGAGCCCGGCATCTGCTACTGCAAACAGTTCTCCTATGGAGGTGGGATACATGGAAAATGCCACACCGCCGCACTCTTTCACTCTCATTTCAAGCTCCGAAAGCCCACGGATTCCGCCAACAAAATCAATCCTTTTATCCGTCTTGGGATCTTGGATTCCAAGCACCGGATGTAATAATTCATCTTGTAAAACAGATACATCCAGACCTTTTACCGGATCATCTGAAACATATGCCGGTTTCACCTGCAGGCGGTACCAGCCGTCTGTTAAATACATTCCTAAAATTCCCTTTGCATCCGGCTTCACCGGGACTTCAGATTTTTGGATATCAAATTTCTCTGCCACCTGATCTCGGAATGTTTCCCCGGACATTCCATTTAAATCCATCACAACCCGGTTATAATCCAAAATCAGAAGCTCGTCTTCCGAAAATAAAACCGAAAGGAAATAATTGAATTCTTCCGTACCGTCATAGTCTGGATGTGCTTCTCTGCGCTTTAAACCAACCTTAACCGCTGATGCTGCACGGTGATGCCCATCCGCTATGTAAATATGCCCAACCTTTCCAAAAGCTTCCTGAATCTCCCGGTTCAGATTCTCATCCTCTATTTTCCATCCCCTGTGGGTAATCCCATCCGGCGATACAAAATCAAATACCGGTTCCTCTGCTTTTCCCTGTAAAACAAGCTTTTTCAGCACCTCGTTTTTACGGTAAGCCAGGAAGATCGGTCCCGTCTGGGCATCACAGCTGTCTACATGGCGGATACGGTCCTGTTCTTTATCTGCTCTGGTATTCTCATGCTTTTTAATCACACCGCTCATATAATCATCAATAGACGCACAGGCTACGATGCCTGTCTGTGACCTGCCATCCATAACCAGCTCATAGAGATAATAACAGCTTGACTTATCCTGTACAAATTGCCCCTCTGCTTTCATCTCCCATAGAATATCATGGGCTTTTTGATAAACGGGGGGGTCATAGGTATTCACCTTATCCGGAAACTGTGTCTCCGCACGGTCAATTTTTAAAAAACTATAGGGTTCCTTTTCTACCTCTGCTTTTGCTTCCGTCCTGTTATAAACGTCATAGGGAAGTGCCGCAATTTTGGATGCCAGGTCTTCTCTGGGGCGGATTGCCCGAAATGCCTTTACTTCTGCCATTAATTCTTCCTGCCTTTCACTATTTTCTGAAATTCTTCCTGTAATTTCTCCCATAATATACCATATTCCCTGCGGTTTTTTCTCACCGACCTGGCAACTGTCTTTGCTGCCTTCACAGGCCGTAATATCTTTTTTACCTGATACAACATAAAATACCTCCTGTCTTGGATCCGGGCGGCAGCAGCCAGCCCATTTTTAACAGTCTCTGAACTATCAAAGATACTGCCTATCCATCTCCTGATACAAAAATTGCCGCAAAACCTCACATTTTGCGACAATTATGTTCATCATTATTTAATCACTCGAACCTTCAGCACGCCTTCGATATTCTTCAGAGTGTTTCTAACATCCTCCGGAAGATGGGTATCTAAATCAAATAACGAATATGCATAATCACCTTTACTTGTATTCGTCATATTGGCAATGTTCAGATCTGCGGAACCAAGAACGGATGCGAACTGTCCGATCATGTTCTTGGTATTTCTGTGATTAATTGCAATACGGCATACGTGGGAACATTCGCCCATATTACAGTTTGGATAATTTACGGAATTTTGAATGTTACCGTTTTCCAGATAATCCTTTAACTGTTTGACTGCCATAATTGCACAGTTTTCTTCTGATTCTTCCGTGGATGCACCAAGGTGAGGAATTACCAGGCATCCCTTTTCTCCTGCCGTAGTCGGATTTGGGAAATCCGTTACATATTTCTTTACCTTACCTGTACGCAGAGAAGTTACCATAGCATCTTCGTCTACCAGCAGGTCTCTGGCAAAGTTCAGAATGACAACGCCGTCTTTCATTAATGCGATTGCATCCTGATTGATCATCTTCTTTGTGGCATCCATCAGTGGAACATGAATGGTAATATAATCACATTCTCTGTAAATATCATCTACCTGCTGGATATGTTTGATGCTTCTGGAAAGATTCCAGGCTGCATCTACGGAGATATACGGATCGTATCCGTAAACTTCCATTCCAAGATGTGTTGCCGCATTTGCAACGGCTACACCGATTGCACCAAGACCGATAATACCCAGTTTTTTACCCTGTATTTCCGATCCGGCAAAGTTTTTCTTTTCCTTTTCCGTCGCTTTTGCAATTAACTCATTCTGTCTTTCAGACTGAACCCAGTTTACACCGCCTACGATATCACGTGCTGCTAAAAGCATACCTGCGATGACCAGTTCCTTAACACCGTTTGCATTTGCACCAGGTGTATTAAATACTACAATACCCTGATCTGCGCATTTGTCAAGGGGGATATTATTTACTCCGGCCCCGGCTCTTGCAATAGCTTCAATGGTTTCAGGGAACTCCATGTTATGCATTGCCGCACTTCTTACTAATATGGCATCCGCATCCTGGTACTGATCCACTTTTTCATAGTTCTCTGTAAACAGACTCGTTCCGGCTTCCGCAATGGGATTTAAACAATTATATTTCAACATTTTACAGATTCTCCTCTTCGAATTTCTTCATAAATTCCACTAATTTTACAACACCTTCTATTGGCATTGCATTATAGATGCTGGCTCTCATTCCACCTACGGATCTGTGACCTTTCAGATTCTCAAATCCTGCTGCTTTTGCTGCTTTTACAAACTTCGCATCTAACTCGTCATTTCCGGTAACAAATGGTACATTCATGAGAGAACGGTCCTCTTTTACTACCGTTCCTTTGAATAATCTGCTGTTATCCAGGAAGTCATAGAGGATTGCTGCTTTCTTTTCATTATGTAATTTCATTGCATCCAAACCGCCCATTTTTTTCAGCCATTTGAAGACTTTACCACACATATAAATGCAATAGCTGTTTGGTGTATTGTACAGAGATTTTGCATCTGCATGTGTCTTATACTGCAGCATGGTTGGGGTTCCGGGAAGGGTATCTTCCGTAATCAGATCTTCCCGGATGATAACGATTACCATACCTGCAGGACCGATATTTTTCTGAACGCCGCCATAAATAATTCCATATTTAGTCACATCAACTGGTTCTGATAAGAAACAGGAAGAAACATCTGCTACCAGAGTTTTACCTTTTGTATTTGGCAAGGTCTTAAACTTCGTCCCGTAAATTGTGTTATTCTCACAGATATACACATAATCTGCGTCTTCACTGATCGGTAAATCAGAGCAGTCCGGAATATAGGAAAATGTCTGATCCTCAGAAGTAGCAATTTTATTTGCCTTTCCATACTTCTGTGCTTCCTGGTAAGCTTTTTTTGCCCACTGGCCTGTAACAATATAATCTGCTACTTTGTTTTTCATCAGATTCATTGGTATCATGGCAAACTGCTGTGACGCACCGCCCTGCAAAAACAGTACCTTATAATTGTCCGGTATCTTCATCAGATCACGTAAATCCTGTTCTGCTTCGCAGATAATTTCATCAAAAACCTGAGATCGGTGACTCATTTCCATTACGGACATTCCGGACCCCTTATAGTCCAGCATCTCTGCTGCTGCTTCTTTTAGTACTTCTTCCGGTAATACTGCCGGACCCGCTGAAAAATTGTACACTCTGCTCACTTTTGTTTCCTCCTCATAATTAAACGCTTTTTTACTTTACCATCCTAAATTGGACTCATAAGCACTATTTTATCGCTATGCTAAAAAATAGTCAATAGGTTATTTTAAATCATCCTGGTCAAATGCTTCTTCAATCGCAGCACCTGCCGGTACCATTGGGAATACTTTGTCATCACAGTCGATCTGGCAGTCGATGACAACGGGTCTTCCAAGAGCAATTGCTTTTTCAAGAGCCGGCGCTACTTCTTCTTTTTTGGTAACGCGGATTCCTTCCGCTCCCATGGCTTCTGCCAATTTCACGAAATCTACAGCGTCATTTAATATGGTATGTGAATAACGCTTTTCATAGAACAATGTCTGCCACTGGCGCACCATTCCAAGAACATGATTGTTAATAACAACCTGAATAATCGGAATGTTATATCTGGCTGCCGTAGCAATTTCATTCATATTCATACGGAAACAGCCGTCTCCTGCAATATTAATGACGGTCTTATCCGGGCATCCAAGTTTCGCTCCAAGACTGGCACCCAGACCATAACCCATGGTTCCAAGCCCGCCTGAAGTAATAAATGTCCGGGGCGCTTTATATTTGTAATACTGTGCTGCCCACATCTGATGCTGTCCCACTTCTGTGGTAATCACCGCATCCCCTTTGGTAACACGGTAGATTTCTTCCACAATATAAGGACCGGTTAAGCCTTCTTCCTTATATTTTAACGGAAATCTCTGTTTCAGATCTGCAATCTGAGCCAGCCATTCGTCATGACGATGTTCTTCAATCCTTGCATTTAATCTCTTTAAGACTTCTTTTACATCGCCGATAATACTTTCATTTACAATAATATTTTTATTAATTTCAGCAGGATCTACATCAATCTGTACGATCTTTGCATTTTTGGCAAATCGTTCAGCATTCCCCACAACACGGTCGCTGAATCTGGCGCCGATGGTAATTAAAAGATCACACTGGGTAACTCCAAAGTTCGAGGTCTTCGTTCCGTGCATTCCCAGCATACCGCAATACAGTTCACTTGTACCGTCAAATGCCCCTTTACCCATCAGGGTATCTGCAACCGGAGCATGCACTTTTTCCACAAATTCATTTAATTCTTTCGACGCCTCTGCAATTACCGCACCGCCGCCTACGAATACAAATGGTTTTTTGCATTTATTAATTAAGCCGATGACTGCTTCCAGATCATCTTCTTTGATGTAATCTGTTTTCCGTTCAATGGGTTCCGGTTTTACCTTTTCATATTCTGTTTCATTTGCAGTGACATCTTTGGTAATGTCAATCAGAACCGGTCCCGGCCTTCCCTCTTTTGCGATAATAAATGCACGCCGAATAGTCTCAGCCAGTTTTTCAACATCTTTGACAATAAAGTTATGTTTGGTAATGGGCATTGTCACACCTGCAATGTCAATTTCCTGAAAACTGTCCCTGCCAAGGAGGGGTACCGCAACATTTGCCGTAATTGCCACCAGGGGCACAGAATCCATATATGCTGTCGCAATGCCGGTTACCAGATTCGTAGCACCCGGTCCGGAAGTTGCCATGCAGACACCGACTTTTCCGGTTGCACGGGCATAGCCGTCCGCTGCATGGGCTGCTCCCTGCTCGTGTGAGGTGAGGACGTGTCGGATTTCTCCTTCATGCTTATATAATGCATCATAAATATTGAGAATGGTGCCGCCCGGATATCCGAATACGGTATCAACTCCCTGCTCTTTTAAACATTCTATTACGATTTCTGAACCTGTTAATCTCATCTGCTTACCTCTTTTCTATATCTTTGGTATTTCCAGGATTGCGCCGCGGTTGCCGGAAGTAACCATCGCTGCATAACGTGCCAGATAGCCAGTGGTAATCTTTGGCGTTCTCGGCTGCCATTTTGCTCTTCTCTCTTTTAATTCTTCCTCAGAAATGACAAAGTCCAGTTTATTTTCCGGGATATTAATCCGGATGGTATCTCCTTCTTCCACCAGGGCTATCGGTCCTCCAACTGCTGCTTCCGGTGATATGTGTCCAATCGCTGCTCCTCTGGAAGCACCGCTGAAACGGCCGTCTGTAATCAGGGCTACGCTGGAACCAAGTCCCATTCCCATAATAGCTGAAGTGGGGTTTAACATTTCACGCATACCCGGTCCGCCTTTTGGCCCTTCGTAACGAATGACAACTACATCTCCAGCATTAATTTTACCATTCTTAATAGCATCAATCGCATCTTCTTCACAGTCAAATACTCTTGCCGGTCCTTCATGCACCATCATTTCCGGCGCTACTGCGGAACGTTTTACAACACCGGAGTCCGGTGCCAGATTCCCTTTTAATACTGCGATTCCACCTGTTTCACTG
Organism: Clostridiales bacterium; assembly: GCA_018365455.1. Lineage (GTDB taxonomy): Bacteria > Bacillota > Clostridia > Lachnospirales > Lachnospiraceae > Robinsoniella. The sequence goes on along the minus strand of JAGZJZ010000007.1, from coordinate 18,368 downwards.
TATGGATTTTCAATTGGACGGATCACTTCCGGGTTGAGATTTTTACAATTTTCAATATTTTCTTTTACTGTCTTGCCGGTTACCGTAATGAGGTCTGTATGAAGGAGGTTTTTCTTATCCAGTTCATTCATAACTGCATAAACCCCGCCTGCCTCATTTAATTCTTCAATATAGGTGTGTCCGGCTGGTGCCAGATGGCACAGATTTGGAGTAATCGCACTGATTTCATTTGCAATATCTAAATTCAATTCCACTCCCGCTTCATGTGCAATTGCCGGAAGATGCAGCATACTGTTAGTGGAACATCCCAGTGCCATGTCTACGGTCAGTGCATTCATAAATGCATCTTTTGTCATGATATCTCGTGGACGGATATTTTTCTCTAACATTTCCATTACTTTCATTCCGGCGTGTTTTGCAAGACGGATACGGTCAGAATAAACTGCAGGAATTGTACCGTTTCCTCCCAGCCCCATACCCAGTACTTCTGTGAGACAGTTCATGCTGTTTGCCGTATACATTCCGGAACAAGAACCGCAGGTCGGGCAAGCCTTGCATTCAAATTCATCAATTTCTTCATCTGTCATGTTTCCGGCAGCGTAAGTACCTACTGCTTCAAACATGCTTGAGAGGCTTGTTTTCTGTCCGTGTACATGCCCAGCCAGCATTGGTCCGCCGCTGACAAACACTGTGGGTATGTTGACGCGCGCTGCAGCCATTAAAAGCCCAGGTACGTTTTTATCACAGTTTGGTACGCATACCAGTGCGTCAAACTGATGGGCTATGGCCATAGCCTCTGTTGAATCCGCGATTAAATCTCTGGTTACCAGGGAATATTTCATTCCAATATGTCCCATTGCGATACCGTCACAAACTGCGATTGCCGGAAATACCCTTGGCGTACCGCCTGCCATTGCAACACCCAGCTTTACTGCTTCTACAATTTTATCCAGATTCATATGTCCCGGTACTATTTCATTAAAAGAACTTACAATACCAATCAACGGTCTGTCCATTTCTTCTTTGGTCATGCCAAGGGCATTAAATAATGACCGGTGGGGTGCCTGCTGCATCCCCTTTTTTACTGCATCACTCTTCATGTTGATCTCCTTATCTGTTTATGATACCTAAGCGTTTGAAAATTGCTTTTTCGAACACGCTCTTGACCCGGCAAACAGCCGGATCTGTCATTTATCTGTATTTTTTATATTCTTTATATTCTTTCTGCAATCAGGTCACCCATCTGCCTGCAGCCTACCTTCGTGCACCCCTCTGACATAATATCTCCTGTACGGAATCCGTCTTTTAATACCTGTCTCACAGCATTTTCAATAGCATCTGCAGCTATATCCAGATCCAGGGAATAGCGAAGCATCATCGCTGCTGATAAGACAGTGGCGATTGGATTGGCAATGTCCATACCTGCAATATCCGGTGCGGAACCATGGCTTGGTTCATAAAGTCCGAATTTGGTTTCATTTAAACTTGCTGATGACAGCATTCCAATAGAGCCGGTTACCATGCTGGCTTCATCGGATAAAATATCACCAAACATATTTTCAGTGAGAATGACGTCAAACTGTCCCGGATTTTTCACCAGCTGCATTGCACAGTTGTCTACCAGCATGTGCTCCAGAGCAACATCCGGATAATCCTTTGCCACTTCTTCTACTACCGCTCTCCAGAGCCTGGATGAATCGAGTACATTCGCCTTATCCACGCTTGTAACTTTCTTTCTTCTCTTTCTGGCAATATCGAATCCCCTTTTCGCAATTCTGCGTATTTCATTTTCGTCATATGTAAGGGTATCCATTGCTTTTCTGACGCCGTTTTCCTCTACTGTCTTTCTCTCTCCGAAATACAGCCCTCCGGTCAGTTCCCGCATAATCATCATATCGAAGCCATCCCCGATAATCTCATCACGAAGGGGGCAGGCTGCTTTTAATTCATCATAGAGATATGCCGGGCGCAGATTGGCAAACAAATTTAATTCTTTACGGATTTTTAATAGGCCTGCTTCCGGTCTTCTGTCCGGCGGCAGCTGGTACCAGGAAGACACAGCAGCATCTCCTCCAATGGAACCCATTAATACGGCATCACTTGACTTTGCGGTCTGTACAGCCTCATCGGTGAGCGGAATACCATGGACATCTATGGATGCACCGCCTAACAGTACCTCTGTATAATTTAACGCAAAGTTATATTTTTTTCCTGCCGCGTCCAGTACCTTTTTTGCTTCCCCCACAATCTCAGGTCCAATTCCGTCTCCCGGAATCAATGCAATTTGAAAACTCATAGTGATTTCTTCCCTTCTGTATCTTTTTATCCAAATCTTTATCCAATATCATAATGCATTTTTATGCACTTTTCAACTATAATCCCTATTTTTACCGATTTTTTCCTAAATCAATGATCTGCCTGCGCACTTTTTCCGGTATTTCAGGAGGTATAAATCCGGGTCTTGCCAGATAATATCCCTGGAGATAGTCAATCTTTTCCAGGATCAGCGCCTGCATTTCATCTGCCGTTTCCACACCCTCTGCAATGGTTTTTATATCATGTTCCCTTGCATAAGTAACCAGGTGGCGCAGCAGCATCTGCTTATTTTTATCCTGACAAATTCCCTCAACAAGGGATTTGTCTATTTTAATATAATCCGGGCGGATACTTAAGAGAACGCCCTCGGAATTGTATCCCGTTCCAAAATCATCGATGGCAAGCTGTGCTCCCCAGGATTTTAATACTTCTTTTTTCCGCTCCATAAGCGGCGCGTCCAGTTTGTCTTCTTCTGTAATTTCTAAAACGATCCGGGACAGATAGGCTCCGTACCTGGATTCGATAAGCGCAATTTCTTTTTCGCTCAAACACTGGTTAGCAATGGAATTGATGAACAACTTCCCGTTTCCGTTGGATGCGTTTAACTTGGCAAACCCTTCCATTGCTTTGGAAAATGTCAGCCGTTCGATCTCATGAAGCTTGGACTGGGCTCTCGCCAGTGTTAAAAGCTCAAACGGTGTTTTGATGTTTGTGGTTCTGGGCCGCATCAGAGCTTCGTAGGCAAATATTTCTCCGGTTGTTGTGGAGACAATTGGCTGATACATGTAATCCATCAGTTCTTCTTCGATCAGCTTATTCAGTTCCTCTTTACATTGCAGCAGGTAAGATTCTTTATTATAGATATCCACATTAAATGCTTCCATCTGTCCCTTGTTGGTCTTTTTAACCAGATACATGGCAAAATCCGCATATCGGATCAGGTCATGGTAATTAACCGCATCCTTGGGATAAGCTGCTATACCTGCGGAAGCCCGCACCTGAATGGAAGTCATATCCTGGAAAGTAATTTTCGCATCTTTGAATTTTGCAAACATTTCTGCAAATTTCTGCTGAATCTCTTCCTGATTCTGATATCCGTAAACGAAAATCATAAATTCATCTCCGGACAGTCTGGAGATCACAGACTGTGGGTCCGGATATTTCTTTAACACATCTGCTGCCAGCCTGATGTATTCATCTCCATAATCATGCCCATATGTATCATTTACATATTTCAGATTGTCCAGATCCAGCATGACCATAGCGCCCTGTTTCAGCTTCTGCGGTTCTTCAAACAAACGGTCCAGTCTGGAACAAAATGCCCTGCGGTTAAAGAGATTTGTCAGAATATCATAATCTCTTTCGTGTTCAATCTTGATTTTCTCTTCCATTTCCTTGCTGATATCGGTAAGCACCACCAGGGTCCGGCATTCTTTTGTCACAACTTTGGCTCTCAGCCAGTATGGATACATTCCTTTATCTATATGCAGGATATATACTCCTTCATTCTTATCCCTGCTGACCAGATACGGCAGCAATTTCCGAAGAGCTGCTTTTACCTTACCTGATTCTACATAATTTTCACCTTTTTCGATTCCCAGAATCTCACAAAACTGTTCGGTGCAGAATACTCTGTCGGGCTTCTCATGATTATATTCACAGGCTCCCATTTTAATATCGGTCATCGCAAGAATAGTAGACAGTTTATTGGCGTTGTTCGCCACCTCTACGCTTAGATTTTCAATCGTACCGGAGAGTTCGTCAATTTCAGATACCTCCAGCCTTTCCAAATGAATTGGTTTATCCGGGTTCAGCGTTTTTAACTTTCTGCTCAGTGCCGTGATTGGATTTGTTACCAGTTTTGACACTACAAAGCTTGCTGCAACACCAATAAGCAGTGATAGAATAATCATCACCATAATACTGGCGCGGAAGCTATAGAAAAAAGAAAGCAGATGTTCATCGGAAACGACGCCTACTAGCACCCATTGCTCATTCTCAAAGGGGGTATGGGTATTATACAGTTTTATCGTCTGTACACAGCCATAAGTCTTCTTCCCCTCCGATTTGATGGGGTAAAAAAAGTTATTGGAAAGGTCATCTTCCAGTTCCAGCTGACCACCGATTTCCGGAAACATCTGTTTGGACATAATTCCGGTCTGGGTAATCAAATGGTAGGTAAGGGGTACTTCGTCGTCCTCGCTTTCACTTTTCCCCATAGCCAGAACATAACTTCCAAAGTTCTGATTATCCAGTTCTTTAAAAGGCAATTCCGTATTCAGATAATCCAGAGACAGTTCCACCCCCATTACTCCGATAGGTTCCCCGGCAAGAATTATCGGAACAGAGTAAGTAATAATCGGAACGGAATCGCCGGCTTCGCTTTTATTTAAATAAAATGGAGTGCTCCAATATCCAAGATCATTACTTTCCATCTCCGGATGGTCTTTTGCCGCCTCAAAAGGGCGATAATAAAAAGCATTATCGGAATCTTTTTCGTCCAACTGGAATCCCGGAGTCCAAAAACGATCCAGCGCAATGCGGTATTTGCTCGTTATATAGGAGGGTCCCCTAAGTGCCAGCAGATCGGAATAGTCTCCTGTAGTCGTCGTCGGATCAGAATCCCGGAAATAAATTCCGCTTTTGGAATCACTTTCGTCTCCGTCAAATATAACAAACGCTCCACTCACTACGTTTCTTCTCATCATTTCCAACAGATAATCTGATATATGATTCAGAATTTCTTTGCTGCATTCGCTGTTCATCACAATCTCCTGAGGTGTTTTGCCCTGTTTCTGTAAAATTGTCTGAACTGCTGTTGTGATATCCTCCGTGGTGCCTTTGACATTTCCCCATCTGGATATCATGTCATTTTGGAGGGAATTTCTGCGGTTATTTACTTTTTCACTGAAAATATGAAATGAATTATTCTTCAGCTTATCCATTGTACCGCTTTCAAAAACAACGCAATAAATTAATCCTGCCTGGAATAGCATGACGATCAAAATTGGAATTAAAATTTTCTTCAATAATGATGTTTTTGATCTTTTCATCTTACTTCCTCATCAACCGGCCTGCGTTGCCTCCAAATCCTTACTTAGCAGACTTAGCCATGCTTCAAAATTATCCTGCGTATTATATTGAGCGATTGCTTCATCCCGATCTGTTCCGTCTTTGATCAATGCATCGATTGCCTGTTTGTCTTCCTTTGCCTTATCTGATAAACTGTATTCCAGAACATCCCTGGCTGCTTCACTTCCCTCAAACGCCTTTGCCGTATAAAATTTATAAGTATCTGACATTTCAAAAGCCATTTTCAGCGTTTCTTCCATTACGGAATCAATCTTTCCTTCTTCATAGCCTGCAAGTGTTGACTTCAGTTTCTCACTTGTCTTTGCTTCCTTTTTTACCGGAAGATAACCGGACTCCAGAGAAAAAGACAGATTACGGTCTGTGTCGGTAAACCATTTCATAAACTCTACAGACGCAAACTCTTTCTCCGGTGTAGATTTGGTAACTGCCATACCGGCTCCCTGCTGAACGGCATATTTTTCTCCACCTTCAAAAACCGGTGCTTTCAATGCCATCGCCTCTACCGGATAGCTGTTGGTGTCATCGATAAATACTTCTTTGGGGAAGTAAGTAGCGGAGGTTGTGGATCCTACAAAGGCTAGAAGATCCCCCACTTTTGCATCATCGGAACGGAACTTGCCATATGCTCCGAAATATCCTTTTATGTAAGGAACATAGTAACCATCCCATATCTTTTTCATAACCTCCTGATCAAGCTGATACTCTACTTTTCCATTTTCTACTTTAAAGAGTTCTGTGCCAAGCTGTTTCGCCCCAATCAACAGATAATTTGCCATTGCATCTCTGCCAAAAAATGCTTTGCCGCCGGACCAGTTATAATATTGCTCCGATATATCAATTAATCCTTCAATAGTTTCCAGTTTCTTAATGTCTGCCCCTGTTTCCGCCGCAAACTTATCCCAATCTGTCTTATTGAGCATCATCATCTCCGTAGACTTCGCTGTTGGAAAAATTTTAAGTTCATTCTTTTCCCCCATTCTGCCTTCCTCAATGTAAGCCGGGTCGTACTGTTCCAGCTCTTCCTTGCTCAGATAATCATCTAAATTAGCGACCAGCCCTTTTTTATCTATTTCATATACGGTATTGGTATATCCCAGAAAGATACTGGGCATATCGGAAGTCCCGACTTTCTTATTCGCTGTATCCAGTACCTTTTCCGACAACTCAGGAATACTTCCGCAGTTCAGTGCACTTACAACAATTCCCTCGTCCAGTCCAACTGTGCTGTTAAACTCTTTAATCATACTGTCCAGCGCATTCTGCTGATTTCCGCTGTAATAATGCCAGATGTCAATATTCACCGGATTCTTTGGATCTAACTTCACTTTCCCCGTGGAACCACACCCACCTAATGCAATTGCAAACAATCCTGCTGCGATCCCAAAAGCCAACATTTTCTTTTTCATCTTTTTCACTCTTTCCGTATTATATTCTCTTTTTATTTAAGGATGCATATAGAGAGTATTATATCATATTTTCACCAACTGAGATACAATTTTATTTGGAGAAAACAAGAATATCCGGAAAGAATATTTCCCGCCAAACCCCACAAAAAAAGATACCGGATCTCCCGGTATCTTCAACAATCTTTATTCCGCTTCTGGTTTTTCAACTTCAGCAATTGCAGCTTTTCTCATTGGAATTCTACAGTTCTTATTGCTTCCAAATTCTACAATTACGTCTTCGTCTGTAATATCAATTATAACACCGTAAAATCCTCCGGTAGTTACGATACTATCTCCTACAGCAAGATCAGACAGCATTGCATTTAATCTCTTCTGCTCCTTTTTCTGCGGTCTGATAGCAAAAAAGTACATTGCTGCACCAATTACTACTACGTAGAGAATTAAAAGACCCATTCCGCCTGCAGCACCTCCGGCACTTAAAACATTACTCATGTGTGACTTCCTCCATTTCTTTTTCACTCATAAATTACATAATACACAAATTCTGCCAAATCATCAAGTATTTTTTAATAATTTAGCGAATTTTAATGTTTCCCTGTTCAAAACCTTCCAATTTGGCTTTTTTGTATTCTGCGTACCGCCCCTGTTCGATGGCTTCCCTAATCTCTTCCATCATGTGATTATAGAAATACAGATTGTGAAGTACACACAGCCGCATTCCCAGCATTTCCTTCGCCTTTAATAAATGGCGGATATACGCTCTGCTGTAATGGCGGCATGCCGGACACTGGCACCCTTCTTCTATCGGCTTACCATCCAGTTCATATTTTGCATTAAACAGGTTCATCTTGCCGTGATTGGTATAGACATGCCCGTGTCTCCCATTTCTGCTGGGATAGACGCAGTCGAAGAAATCCACCCCCCGGTCCACTGCTTCCAGAATATTTGCCGGAGTTCCCACGCCCATGAGATACGTGGGCTTTTCTAACGGAAGATGGGGCACAACTGCGTCCAGTATGCGGTACATTTCCTCATGTGTTTCTCCTACAGCGAGACCGCCGATAGCATATCCGTCCAGATCCATCTTTGCAATAGTCTTGGCATGTTCAATACGGATATCCTCGTATATCGCTCCCTGATTGATAGCAAATAATAACTGGTTTTTATTAATCGTATCTTCCAGACTGTTCAGTCTTGCCATCTCTTCTTTACATCTGCCAAGCCATCTGGTAGTCCGGTCAACAGAATTTTGAACGTATTCCCTGCTTGCTACACTGGATGGGCATTCATCAAATGCCATGGCTATGGTGGACGCCAGATTTGACTGGATCTGCATGCTTTCTTCCGGCCCCATGAAAATTTTCCTGCCGTCAATATGGGAACTGAAGTACACACCTTCTTCTTTTATCTTACGAAGTCCTGCCAGGGAAAACACCTGGAAACCGCCGGAATCCGTTAATATAGGCTTGTCCCAAACCATAAATTTATGCAGTCCGCCCATTTTTCTGACCACATCGTCACCTGGACGCACATGGAGATGATAGGTATTGGAAAGCTCTACCTGGGTTTTGATCTCCTGAAGATCTGCGGTGGACACTGCCCCTTTAATCGCCGCTGCGGTACCCACATTCATGAATACCGGAGTCTGAATGACACCATGCACCGTATGCAGTTCGCCTCTTTTTGCTTTTCCGTCTTGTTTTATAAGTCTGTACATTCATATTACCTGCTTTATGTTTATTTTTATAGTTTGAGCAATCTTCAAACACACTCGTGTGTATTTTATCATATCTTTCCTTAAAGTACAAGTTTTGGAAAATTGTTACTATTCACGGCCAAAGAGGCTGCTCATAGTAACAATTCGGGGCGATATTTAAAGTTTTGCTACACAAAAATCGCCCCTCACTCCTGAATCATGTTCTCACGGAATGCGCAGTTCAGCGCATTCCTGACCGTGAATAGTAACGGAATTTACTTCTTCCATTCATCTTTTAATAGGAAATCATTTCTATATTTTAGGATTGTATTTTAAACTGATTTGTCGTATAATGTAGCGTGGTATTCAATGCCATACAAGATATAGTATACCAACAGGCTCTTTTCATATAATTTGATTAGAGCGTGCAGCGGCGGGAATGATTTTTCAAACACGCTCCAGGCCTGCTGCAACGTAACTCTCACATAGATTGGAGGCACATAAATGCAAAACGATATAAATAAAAATGCCTTACATAGTCTGGGAATCGACATTGGTTCAACCACAGTTAAGATTGCAATTCTGGATCACGAACAAAATCTTCTGTTTTCTGACTATGAAAGACATTATGCCAATATTCAGGAGACCTTGTCTTCTTTATTAAAAAAAGCTTATAACCAGCTGGGGGAATTTTCCCTGGCTCCTATGATTACCGGTTCAGGCGGACTTACTCTTGCCAAGCATCTGGGTGTTCCCTTTGTCCAGGAAGTAATCGCCGTTTCTGCGGCGCTCCAGGATTATGCACCTCAGACCGATGTTGCCATTGAACTTGGCGGCGAAGATGCGAAGATTATTTATTTTGAAGGGGGCAGCGTGGAACAGCGTATGAATGGCATATGCGCCGGTGGTACCGGTTCTTTCATCGATCAGATGGCATCCCTGCTGCAGACAGACGCTTCCGGATTGAATGAATATGCAAAAAACTACAGTTCACTCTATACGATAGCTGCCCGCTGCGGAGTATTTGCAAAATCAGATATCCAGCCTTTGATCAATGAAGGGGCAACAAAAGAAGATTTATCCGCATCCATTTTCCAGGCAGTGGTTAACCAGACCATCAGCGGGCTTGCCTGCGGAAAACCAATCCGCGGCCACGTAGCCTTTCTGGGAGGACCACTTCACTTCCTCTCTGAGTTAAAACAGGCATTTATCCGTACTTTAAAATTGGATGAGGAACATGCTATTACTCCAAATAATTCTCATCTGTTTGCAGCAATTGGGTCTGCTCTAAATCATGATCCGGAGGTGACAACCTCTTTGGAAGCTTTGATTGCAAAGCTGTCCTCCGCCATCAAAATGGAGTTTGAAGTAGCCCGTATGGAACCTTTGTTTGCATCAAATGAAGATTATGCAGCATTTAACGAACGACAGAGTAAGTACAATGTCGTAACCGCAGATCTGAGTTCCTATGAAGGACTCTGTTTCCTTGGTATTGATGCCGGTTCCACTACAACAAAAGCTGCTCTCGTAGGAGAAGACGGCTCTCTTCTGTATTCGTTTTACAGCAGCAACAACGGAAGTCCTTTAAACACTACCATTTCCGCAATTAAGGAAATTTATGCACTGATGCCGGATAGTGCAACCATAGCCTACTCCTGTTCTACGGGATACGGGGAGGCTTTGATCAAAGCAGCGCTCATGCTGGATGAGGGGGAAGTGGAAACGGTTTCCCACTATTATGCCGCGGCTTTCTTTGATCCGGAAGTAGATTGTATTCTGGACATCGGCGGTCAGGATATGAAGTGCATTAAAATCAAAAATAACACCGTAGACAGCGTGCAGTTAAATGAAGCATGCTCATCGGGATGCGGATCTTTTATTGAAACCTTTGCCAAGTCCCTGAACTACAGCGTACAGGATTTTGCCAAAGCTGCACTTTTTGCAAAGCATCCCATCGACCTTGGTACCAGATGTACTGTATTTATGAACTCCAAGGTTAAGCAGGCACAAAAAGAAGGCGCAGAAGTCTCCGATATCTCTGCAGGCCTTGCTTATTCTGTCATAAAAAATGCACTTTACAAAGTAATCAAAGTCTCGGATGCTTCTGAACTGGGACGCCATATTGTAGTCCAGGGTGGAACCTTCTACAACGATGCGGTCCTTAGAAGCTTTGAAAAAATCGCAGAATGTGAAGCAATCCGCCCGGATATCGCCGGAATTATGGGAGCATTTGGTGCTGCCCTGATTGCCAGGGAACGGTATAATGAAAATACAGAGACAACTATGCTCTCCATTGACAAGATCAATAAGCTGCAGTTCACCACTACTATGGCAAAGTGTAAAGGCTGTACCAACCACTGCCGTCTGACTGTTAACCGTTTTACCGGTGGACGCCAGTTCGTTAGCGGCAACCGTTGTGAGCGGGGTCTTGGAAAAGAGAAAAATAAAGATAATATCCCGAACTTATTTGATTTCAAAAACAAATTGATGTTTTCCTATACACCGCTGGAAGAGGATGAAGCAGTCCGCGGCACAGTAGGTATTCCAAGGGTTTTAAACATGTATGATAATTACCCGTTCTGGTTCACATTTTTTAACCAGTTGAAATACAAAGTGGTGCTGTCTCCGCCTTCCACCCATAAGATTTATGAACTTGGCATAGAATCCATACCAAGTGAATCGGAATGTTATCCGGCGAAGCTGGCCCACGGTCACGTGACCTGGCTGATCCGGCAGGGAATTAATTTCATTTTTTACCCATGTATTCCTTACGAAAGAAATGAATTCCCGGAAGCCAATAACCATTACAACTGCCCGATTGTAACCTCTTATGCAGAGAATATTAAAAATAATATCGAAGAAATTAAAACAGAAAAAATTAATTTCTCCAATCCGTTTCTGTCATTTACCAGCGTGGAAACCATATGCTCCCAGTTATACAAAACTTTCCCCCGTATTCCGGCAGAAGAAGTGAAAGCCGCTGTACAGGCTGGCTGGGACGAACTGGACCGCATCCGTAAGGAGATGTACCGCAAAGGGGAAGAAACCATTGCCTACTTAAAGGAAACCGGAAGGCACGGAATTGTACTTGCCGGACGTCCTTACCACATTGATTCGGAAATCAACCACGGAATTCCGGAACTGATTAATTCCTATGGGGTAGCCGTTCTGACGGAAGACAGCGTTTCACATTTAAACCAGCCGGAACGCCCATTAATTGTAATGGACCAGTGGATGTACCACAGCAGGCTTTATGCTGCTGCAAACTACGTTAAGACGACGGATAATCTGGATCTTATCCAGCTGAATTCCTTCGGATGCGGTCTGGACGCCGTTACCACCGACTCGGTGAACGACATACTCGCCAATTCAGGTAAAATTTATACCTGCCTGAAAATTGATGAAGTAAACAACCTGGGCGCTGCAAGAATCCGTGTCCGCTCTCTGCTCTCCGCCATCCGGGTAAGGGAAGAGCGTAAAATGTGCCGCTGTATTCAGCCCTCTAATATAAAACGTGTGGTTTTCACGGAGCAGATGAAAAAAGATTACACCATCCTCTGCCCCCAGATGTCACCCATTCATTTCGGCCTTGTGGAAGCTGCATTTAACACCTCCGGCTACCGGCTGGAAGTATTAAATACAGACGATAAAGCAGCCGTTGACATGGGACTGAAATACGTAAATAACGATGCCTGCTTCCCTTCCCTGATCGTCGTGGGACAGATCATGGACGCTGTACATTCCGGTAAATACAATCTGGACAAGACAGCCGTTCTGATTTCACAGACGGGGGGCGGATGCCGGGCAAGCAACTACATTGGTTTCATCCGCCGTGCCCTGGAAAAAGCAGGTTATCCAAACATTCCGGTTATTTCCATCAACTTAAGCGGTCTGGAAAAAAACCCGGGATTTAAGATTAATTATTCACTGGTAACAAAAGGCCTCTATGCCGTGATTTTCGGTGACCTTTTCATGCGCTGCCTCTATCGTATGCGGCCGTATGAAAAAGTAAAGGGAAGCGCAAATGCACTCCATCAGAAATGGGAAGAGCGCTGCATTCGATTTATCTCACAGCGCCATCCGTCTTTCCGGGAATTTAAAAAGTTATGCCGTCAATTAATCAGAGATTTTGACGCTTTGCCGATCCTGGATATTAAAAAGCCGAAAGTAGGGGTTGTAGGTGAGATTCTGGTTAAGTTCCTGCCTGCTGCCAACAACCACCTGGTAGAACTATTAGAAGCAGAAGGCGCTGAGGCGGTGGTTCCGGATCTGATGGACTTCCTGCTCTACTGCTTCTACAACAATAATTTTAAAGCAGAGAATCTGGGTATGAAGAAATCTTCTGCCGGAATTGCCAACGCAGGAATCAAGGCACTGGAATTTGCAAGAAGTGCCGCATCCAAGGAACTGGAAAAAAGTGTGCATTTCCATGCACCTGCTAAAATTGAAGATCTGGCTGAATTTGCCAATCCTATCGTTTCCATTGGAAATCAGACGGGTGAAGGCTGGTTCCTGACCGGGGAAATGCTGGAGCTGATACACAGCGGTACCAATAATATCGTATGTACCCAGCCATTTGGATGCCTGCCTAACCACGTGGTTGGAAAGGGTGTTATCAAAGAACTGCGGCACAGATACCCCTTGTCTAACATCGTGGCAATTGATTACGATCCGGGAGCAAGTGAAGTAAACCAGTTAAACCGTATTAAACTGATGCTTTCCACCGCTCAGAAGAATCTAAAAAAAGAGATGGAAGCTTAACGTAAAGCATCCATCTGTCACATTTTTCATATTATACAAAAGAGAAGGAAAACCGCAAACTGCCGGAATTCCTTCTCTTTCTTAATTGATCTTTTTTGATTGATCTTTTTTGATTGATCTTTTTTGATTGATCTTTTTTGATTGATCGTAGCTGCTCCGAACTATGAACAGTTACGATGCAAGCCCATGAAAATCGCCTCTGGCGATGGGGCTTGCTCTGGTGCACCTGTAATCAGATATTTTCAATCTGCCAGTCGATGGGTTCCAATCCGTTGTTTTTAAGGAAGTCATTAGTCTTGCTAAATGGCCTGCTTCCAAAAAATCCCCGGTAAGAAGACAGGGGGCTTGGATGGGGCGCTTCCAGAATGAGATGTTTCGGATTATTCAGCATGGACTTTTTCATTTGGGCAGGACGTCCCCACAGGATATACACAATTGGCCGATCCTGCTGATTTAAGATACGGATCGCCGCATCGGTGAATTCCTCCCAACCAATACCTCTGTGGGAATTTGCCTGATGTGCTCTTACAGTCAGAACCGTATTCAAAAGCAACACTCCCTGTTTTGCCCATTTCGTCAGGTGTCCGTTATTGGGGATATAACAGCCCACATCATCCCTCAGTTCCTGATAAATATTCACCAGAGACGGCGGAATCTCCACATCCGGTTTTACCGAAAAGCACAGCCCATGCGCCTGCCCGTCCCCATGATAAGGATCCTGTCCTAAAATAACCACCTTCACCTGTTCCAAAGGGGTAAATGCAAAAGCGTTAAATATATCATCTGCTGCAGGAAATATCAATCTTGTCTGATACTCTTCCATTACTTTTTTATAGAGATTCGCATAATAGGGTTTCTTAAATTCCGGTTTTAAAGGTACTAACCAGTCGTTACTGATTGGTGGCATACTCACTCCTCCTTACAATCTTACCGGCACATTTTTTCCTGCCAGGTATTTCTTTAATTCTTTTATCTCAAGTTCTTTGTAGTGAAACAGGGACGCTGCCAGAACTGCATCCGCCTTCCCATCTGTCAGTGCTTCATAAAAATGCTCCATGGTTCCTGCACCACCTGAGGCAATCACCGGGATAGATACATTTTCCGCAATTGTTCTGGTAAGCTCTATATCATATCCGGCTTTTGTCCCGTCACAGTCCATGCTGGTCAACAGAATTTCACCTGCCCCCATCCGGTCTGCCTGCATTGCCCACTCCACGGCATCCATTCCCACATCAATTCTGCCGCCATTTTTATAAATATTCCATCCTGAACCGTCTTCCCGCTTCCTGGCATCAATTGCTACCACAACACACTGACTGCCAAACTTGTCTGCCGCCTCACTGATCAGACTGGGATTATTAATTGCCGACGAGTTGATGGATATCTTATCTGCCCCTTCCCGAAGCAATATCTTAAAATCTTCTACTGTACGGATTCCGCCACCCACTGTGAAGGGAATAAAGACATTCTCAGCCACTTTCCGGACCATGTCCACAACAGTCTCCCTTGCATCGGAAGAAGCTGTTATATCCAGAAATACGACCTCGTCAGCACCTGCCTTATCATATGCCGCAGCAATCTGAACCGGATCCCCGGCATCCCTCAGGTTAACAAAATTGACACCTTTTACCACTCGTCCATTATGTACATCCAGACAGGGTATAATTCTCTTTGTAAACATCTCACTTTCCTCCTATAACCCTGCAAAATTTTTCAGTATTTTTAGTCCTGTATCGCTGCTCTTCTCTGGATGGAACTGACAGGCAAATACATTTCCCTTTTCCACAGATGCATGGATGTCCGTCCCGTACCAGGTTGAAGCCACCACAATTTCCGGTTCTTCTGCCTGCAGGTAATAAGAGTGTACGAAATAAACATACGGCTCCTCCTCAAGTCCTGCAAAGAGCTTACCCTTATGGGGAAATCTTAACGAATTCCAGCCAATATGGGGGATTTTCAACTGCTCATAATCTGGAATCCGCACAATCTTGCCTTTCAAAATGCCAAGCCCTTCCACACCCGGACTTTCTTCACTGCTTTCAAACAAAAGCTGCAGTCCCAGACAGATTCCCAGAAAGGGTTTCTGCATCTTTACCACTTCATGAATCACGTCAACTAGTTTATATTCCTTTAATCTTTCCATTGCCTCCTTAAAAGAGCCAACACCGGGCAGAATCACCTTATCTGCCTTCAGAATAACCTCCGGGTCCCTGGATACCACCGGATTTTCTCCGAGATGTATCAAAGCCTTCTCTACACTTTTCAAATTGCCTGCATCATAATCAATAATTGCTATCATGTTGTCACTTCCTTATCCGGGTTGATTTTATTCCCGCGAGCCACGAACCAAACGGACACGCTGGCGCGTAGATTTGGCGACTGCCGCGAGGGTTGCTGAACGTCCAGTGGACATTCGTTTAGCAACGACCGGAGCGGAAGCGGAGAACAAATGCCTCGTTGCTTGCAGCGGGGTTTTTCAAACATACTCTAACAACTCCTATATCCATTGAAAAAGGAATGCTGCCTGAATTTGCAACATTCCTTTACAGTTTATCATATTTATTTTGAAGATACAATTCCAAATCGACGAATTTCGCACTGCGCACCATTGAAACAAGACTGTTTTTAATCCATATATATATGAAATGGTATTTTGCATCCTCTTTTGCTTCGTATTATACTTTGTATTTTTATTTATTTTCGGATTTATATGTTTGATATGCTTATTCTGTACCTTTTTGTATTTCCATTATATCTTAGAGTATCCATAACTGTTTACTATTGCATCTACCGGAACCTTATCGGCACACATAGGACAGACAGAAAAATCATAAGTCTTATAATCCGGAATGTCCTTCTCCGTAAAAATGGAATTGATCTCCACTTCTTTTGGATGGTATGCGCTGAAAACTGCCGAAATCCCTGCAACCTGCCCGCCGTAATATCGAATACACTCCAGACTTTTGCTTATGCTTTTTCCGGTTGTAATTGAGGACAGAAGAAGGACTATATGTTTGCCTCGGATCATCATCTGCATATTATCACGGAAAATTAACTGTCCCCCTGTATGCAGTTCCGGTGTGACGATATAGATCGTTTTATGCTGGTTCATAGACATAATGCCAGCCTGGCTAAGCTGCTGTGCCAAATAAGAGCCAATTACTTCACATCCATCCATACAGACAATCGTATCTACAAAAGTTGTCATCTCATACTTCCGCGCCAGAAGTTCTGCCGCCGCAGCCGCTTCGCTCTGCCTCGCTTTTAAAGTAGTCATGTCGATATAATAATTAATGTGAGAATGATTCGTTGCAAAATGTCCCTGGATGACCTTAATCGCTACCATTGAATTTGCTTTTGACTTGATCTTTACTGCACGAGTTTCCATACGCAATCCTCCTTATCCAATACGTGTTCCTAAATGAGTGATCAGAAGCATGTCATAAATTGTTATGCCGATTATTGTAACGAATTTACAAACACATTCTTCAGTATCATTTTACCATAATTATCCTGTATTAGAAAGATAATTCCGTATATCTTGTCTATATTTTCAACCTATTTTCAAAACATAATGATCTTTCCCAATTATTATCACCAAATCTCACTTTAATCCTTGACAAGATAGATCTATTTATTTTTCAATCAAAACATGAACCGGGTTTTGACTAATGGAAATACTTCTCTCCTTTATCTCCGGTGTCAACTGCGCAAGCTTCTCATGCACCCTGATAAAACTGGATTTCTGATTAAAATAAGCCGTTTTCTCAAAAGGCCAGCGAATAACGGATGGATACTGGAATCCCACCCCCAGTTCCAGAATACAGAGCTTTTTGTTTAACGTATTCTGAAGCCACCTGGTATATGCTTCCCATTGTGGAAGATAGATGGATTCATCATAATTTTCATTGGTAACCACATTCCCAGCCGCATCACTTCCGCAGGGTGCCACAATACGCTCTTTGTCCAAATCGGATTCATAAATAAAATCATCTGTATTTAAGGTGACTACAAAATAAGACTTGCTTCCAACCATTTCCTTTAACTTATTATATGCTCTTTTGATATCTTCTTTTTTGTTACTACCTGTAAAATCTGTTCCGATTCCAATCAAAATAAGGTCTGCTTTTTGTATTTTATCGAAAATTGTATTTATCATGTTAATCCTTTCTGCTGTGCCAATTCATATTTAAATTTTTCTCTAATTATGAACCTTTTTGAGAATGACAGCAATTGATGGCTGGTTAATTATTTTCCCGAACCACTCTGCAGGGACAGCCAAAAGCCACTGAATTGTCCGGAATTGATTTCGTTACCACACTTCCGGCGCCGATAACGACGTTGTCACCGATTTTTACTCCTGGTAAAATAATAGCTCCCCCTCCAATCCAGACATTGTTCCCAATCGTAACAGGAGCAGTCATAGTTTTACAGAATTCAAAGCCTTCTTCTTTCACAACTCCAAACCGTTCTGTTGCATTTGCAGGGTGAAATGCAGTATAAATCTGTACGTTTGGTGCTATTAATGCATTGTCCCCGATCACGATTCGGTTGTCATCCAAAAACGTACAGTTCATATTCACTTCACAATTATTCCCAAAATAAATATTATTACCATAGTCAACGTAAAAAGGTGACGTTATCCATAAATTCCGTCCTCTGCTTCCTAATAGCTCATTTAATATCTTATCTTTTCCTTCCATGTCTTCTGAATCTAAATTGTTGTAATTGCGAATCAGGTTTTTTGCTTTATGCCACTGGGTAATTAATTCCTGGTCTCCGCAATCATATAGTAAACCTGCCAACATTTTTTCCCGTTCTGTCATATTATTTGGTACTCCTTTCTAAAAAAACTAAATAAATTATAAAAAACAAAAAAGCAGCTACTATTAGCTGCCTCACACACATATACCTTCAAAACCACACACAGAAATTCATCAAATATCATCCGTTCTAACTTGCAAGGTCAACCGTGTTGACCAAGGTTAACTACGTTAACCTTCTCCTAAACCTAATGGATAAGCCTTCGACCTATTAGTATTAGTCAGCTCCATACATTACTGCACTTCCACCTCTAACCTATCTACCTCGTCGTC